>JAZNWZ010000001.1:0-11390 GCA_045593645.1 Candidatus Fimenecus sp.
GAAGAAGCAAAGCTTGTAGCACAAATAGTTGTTGATGAATGTATATATGACGGCAGAATTGAGTGGAGTTCAATTAGAAACAGAATGAGAGACGATATTTCTCGTTTCCTTTATGATAGAACAAAGCGTAGCCCAATGGTACTTCCAATCATTACTTCAGTGTAGGTGATTATTTTGAAAAAAGAAAAAGTAGCAAAGGTAAAAAAACAAAAGAAAACGAAAAAACTTAAAAATCAAGCAGGATTCATAAAAACACATCCTGTTATAACTGTTGCTGTTTTATTGAGCTTGATAATGGGTTGCATTACAGCTTTCAAGTTTGACCGTAATGTAGGTTTAGTTGAATTTATAGTTACACTAGTGCTTGTGCTTGTTGCAATGCTTGTTAAAAATGTTGAGTTTTATCGTGTTCAATCTCTTGTAAAAGATTTAGATAAAAAACTTGCAGTTTCAGATAGTGAAAACTTAAAGAGATTTCCTTTACCTGTAGTTCTTTTTGATAAAAATGAAAAATTCGTTTGGTATAACGAGCTTTTCAGCAAATATTTCATAGAAGAAAACTTAATTGTCGGTAATGATGTTAAACAATTCACATCAGGCAAGGGCATTGATATTATCAGTGAAAATAAAAGGTTTGAATGTGAATTTGGTGGCAGAGGTTATACTGCGTATTTAAGTACTGCTAACTATAAAAAAGGCAAGTATTATGCACTTTATTTCACAGAAGATACTTTGCTTAAACAATATAGAGCAAAATATGAAAAAACAAGACCAACAGTGCTTATTATCAATATAGATGCTGTTGACGAGTATTTAAGAGATTTCAAAGAAAGTCAACAAACAGAAATTTTGAGTGGTATTGAAAACATTATTGAAAACTGGTTTTCACAGTTTAATTGTATTTTAAGAAAAGTAGGCACAGGTAAATTTATCGTTATTGCAGAAAGATATATGTTTTTCAAAATGAAAGAAGATAAGTTCTCGCTTCTTTCAACAGTGCGTTCTTATACATATAACGATAAGACCGTAGGCATTACATTGTCAGTTGGTGTGGGTTCAGGCAAAAATCTTCCTGAATGTGAAAAATCTGCTCGTCAAGCACTTGATATGGCTTTAGGTCGTGGTGGCGACCAAGTTGCAATTAAAACTGAAAAGAATGAGTACGAATTCTTTGGTGGCGTTTCTAAAGGCGTTGAAAAACGCACAAAGGTTATGACAAGAAAGGTTGCTGCTGCTATTGCTGAAGCAGTAAATACAAGTGATAACGTGCTTATTATGGGACATCGTTTTGCAGACCTTGATGCTTTAGGCTCTGCAGCAGGTGTTGCAGTTATTTGTCAAGCATTGGGCAAGGATGCAAAAATTGTTATGTCTGAAAAAACAACTCTTGCAATGCCACTTTTAAACCACTTAAAATCATATGGTTATGAAGATTTAGTGATTGAGCCTGAAGAAAGTAATAATTATCTTTCAGAAAAGACTTTGCTTATAATTGTTGATACTCATAGACAAAGCTTTCTTGAATATCCAGAGCTTTTCGATAAGGTCAACTCAACTGTTATTATTGACCATCATAGAAAAACAGTTGACCATATAAATAAAGCAGTTGTTTTCTATCATGAAACAAACTCATCTTCTGCGTCTGAAATGGTAACAGAGCTTATTCAATATATAAACTTTGATATTGAAATTCCACAAGTGATTGCAGAAGCATTACTTTCAGGTATTACACTTGACACAAAGAACTTCGTTATGAGAACAGGCGTCCGTACATTTGAAGCAGCAGCATATCTTCGTTCAATGAATGCAGATACTGTAGCTGTAAAACAACTTTTCTCAAATAGTATGCAGACACAAAAAGCAAAGAGCGAGGTTGTAACAAACGCTGCAACATATAAGAATTGCGCAGTTGGTGTTGTTGACTTTGATGTTGACAATATTCGAATTGTTGCAAGTCAGGCAGCAGACGAGCTTTTGAATATTGATGGCGTTTTGGCGTCTTTCGTATTATTCCAAACAGGAACAACAATAAATATTTCAGCACGTTCATATGGTGATATGAATGTTCAAATAGTAATGGAATTCTTAGGTGGTGGTGGCCATCAAACAATGGCAGCAGCACAACTTGAGGATGAAACATTTGAAGGAGCACTTAAGAGATTAAGTGTTGCCATTGACAAAGCAAACGAAACGAGGGAATAAAAAATGGATGTTATTTTAAAAGCAGATGTTAAAGGCTTAGGTAAAAAAGGTGAAAAAGTAAAGGCATCTGACGGATATGCAAGAAATTTCCTTTTTCCAAAAGGACTTGCAGTAGAAGCAAATGCTCAAGCACTTACAGAGCTTAGAAATCGCGAACAATCAAATCAACATAAAATTGATATGGAAATTGCAGCTGCAAATGATTCTAAATCAAAGCTTCAAGATAAAATCGTTAAGATTACTGCAAAGGCAGGGCAAAACGGCAAAATTTTTGGTTCAGTAACTGCAAAAGAGGTTGCTGCAGAAATTGAAAAGCAATTCAAAATTAAAGTTGACAAAAGAAAAATCACAATGGACGATATTAAAAACTTTGGCTCATATAAAATTGAAGTTAAACTTTATACAAATATCGTCGCAACTATGACAGTGATGGTAGGGGAATAATCCCATTTGATAAATTTTGGAGAGAGTAAGTTATGGATAGCAATTTTTTATCCCCTGAAAGCTTAAATTCGCATTATAGCCTTGATGCCGAAAAAGCAGTGCTTGGTGCTATTTTAAAGGAGCCTTCTTGCCTTCCAACAGTTTCTGATATGTTGAAGCTTGAGCATCTTTATTTACCACAGCACAAGGCAATTTATAGTGCAATACTCAGCCTTGATACAAGAGGTGAGCGAATTGACCCTCTTGTAGTGCTTGAAGAACTTAAAAAAGAAGGCGTTTATGACGATATTGGCGGTA
This sequence comes from Candidatus Fimenecus sp., assembly GCA_045593645.1. GTDB lineage: Bacteria > Bacillota > Clostridia > Oscillospirales > Acutalibacteraceae > Fimenecus. The sequence goes on from JAZNWZ010000001.1 coordinate 2,944, forward strand.
AGACTTATCTTATGCGAATTGCCGATGAAGTGCCTTCTACAAGAAATGTAGAGTCATACATAAAGATTATTATTGAAAAATATTATCTTCGTACTCTTTCAAGCACATTAAAGGAAATTCTTGAAGAAGCTAATGATGGAACTGAGTCCCCAGACTCACTTCTTGATATGGCAGAACAAAAAATTTATGATATTCGTCGTGGTAAAAGCACTTCAGGACCTGCAAAAGTAAGTGATATTATTATGTCTGAAGTTGTAGTAAGACTTAATAAGCTTGCAAGTGCTGACCCTCAAGAAAAAGAGCAGTATATGGGTTTGCCAACAGGCTTTTCATATCTTGACAGAGTCTTAGGTGGTGGCTTCCATCGTTCAGACCTTATTCTTATCGGTGCTCGTCCTGGTATGGGTAAGACAAGCTTTGCTCTTAATGTGGCAAGAAATATTGCTATGAAGGGCAGAAAAGTGCTTTTCTTCTCATTGGAAATGTCAAATGAGCAGTTGGCACAACGTATTATTTCAACAGAAGCACGAATTGTAAGTAATAAATTTAGAACAGGTGAGATTACTGATGCAGACTGGGAAAAGCTTGGTCTTGCATTACAAAATCTTGTGAATTGTGAGCTTTATTTTGACGATACTGCAAATATTACTGTTCCTGAAATGAAGGCTCGTGTAAGAAGAGCAAAAAATGTTGACTGTGTAATTATCGACTATCTTCAACTTATGTCAGGTACAAAGCATACAGATAACCGTGTTCAAGAGGTTACAGAAATTACGCGTAGCTTAAAGCTTATGGCAAAGGACCTTAACATCCCAGTTGTAACTTGTTCACAGCTTTCTCGTAATACTGCAAAAACTGCTGACCATAGACCTCAACTTACTGACCTTCGTGAATCAGGTTCTATTGAGCAAGATGCCGACATCGTTCTTATGCTCCACCGTGAAGATTATTATAATAAGGGTGAAAAAGACGGTGGAGATGAGCCTGTTCAAGCAAACGTAGCTGAAGTTATTGTTGCTAAAAACAGACACGGCTCAACAGAAAAGGTTGATGTTGCTTGGAATGCAGAATTCACAATGTTCTCAACTCTTGAAAGGATAAAAGATGACAGATAAGGTTTTAAAAACAATATCAGAGCATCAAATGATAGTTGACGATTTTGTTGTAGGTGTAGGACTTTCAGGAGGTGCCGATTCTGTAGCACTAACTCATGTTCTTGCAACAAATCGTGAAAAATTAGGTATCAAAAAGCTTTTTGCAGTCCATATTCATCATGGAATTCGTGGTGCAGAGGCAGATAGAGATTTAGAGTTTTCAAAAGAGTTTTGTAAAAGAATAGGCATTGATTTTATTGAATATAAGGTAAATATTCCAGAAGAAGCATCAAAAACAGGTGAAAGCCTTGAAGAATGTGCAAGAAGAAAAAGATATGAACTTTTCTCATTGACAGAGTGTGATGCTTTTGCAACTGCTCACAATTTAAATGATAATGTAGAAACGGTTATTATGAATTTAACTCGTGGTGCATCATTACAAGGCATTTGCGGAATTCCTTATAAAAGAGATAAATATATAAGGCCTTTACTTGATACAACAAGAGAAGAAATTGAAGAGTATTTAAAGACAAATAATCTTGAATTTATCACAGATAGCACAAACTTAACTGACGATTACACAAGAAATAGAATTCGTCATAATGTTTTACCTGTGCTGTTTTCAGTAAATTCATCATTTGATAAAGCCTTTTTAAAGTATCTTGATTCAGTTTCAACATCAAATGATTTTATAGTTGAAGAAGCAAAAAAGATTCTTCAAAAATCAAGATGTGCAGATGGCTTTGATTGTGCTCAAATTAAAAATTGCCATATGGCTTTGAAAAAACAGGTAATTGCTTTGATTTTAAAAGAGAAAAAGGCAAATAATATTAGTCGAGAGCACATTTTGGCTGTTGACAACATTATCAAAAAAGGTGGCAGTACAAATATCGGCAACGGAATTGTGGTTACCGTTGAACGAGACTTGCTATATTTTGGTAATGTAAAAATAACAGAAGACTTTTCGTTTGAAATTCAAAAGGAAAGTCAAACAATCAAAACACCTGTGGGTGATGTCAAGTTTGATGTTTTGTTAAAAGAAGATTTACAAAAACTTAATAACAAAACTACACAAAACTTGATAGATTATGATAAACTATCAAATGCAGTTTTTTTAAGAAATAGGCGTGATGGGGATAAATATTGCCCTAAAAACAGAAATGTTACCAAGACCTTAAAAAAACTTTTCAATGACGAAAAAATACCTGTTAGCAAACGTTCACAGATGCTGATTTTAACAGATGATAGAGAAATTGTCTGGACAGAATATTTCGGCGTATCTGAAAAATACAAAATTACAAATCAAACAAAAAAATATTTACAAATTAAAAATATGGGAGAATGAAAAATGCTTAACGACATCGAAAAAGTACTCATTTCTGAAGAAGAATTAGATGAAATTGTTACTCGTCTTGGTAATCAAATAAGCGAAGATTACAAAGATAAAAAATTAGTTCTTGTAAGTGTCTTAAAAGGTTCAGTAATCTTTATGGCGGATTTAATGAGAGCAATAAAAATACCTTGTATTATTGACTTTATGTCAGTTTCAAGCTATGGTGCAGGAACAAAGACATCTGGTGTTGTTAAAATTATTAAAGACCTTGATAACGAAGTTGTTGAAGGCTCAGACTTGCTTATAGTTGAAGATATTCTTGATAGTGGTGTAACACTAGCATATCTTAAAGATATTTTGTCAGTACGAAAGCCAAATAGCATAAAAATTTGTACATTACTTGATAAACCAGAGCGTAGGAAAGCAGATATTTATGCTGATTATGCCGGTACACAAGTGCCTGATGCATTTGTTGTAGGTTATGGTCTTGATTATGATGAAAAATATAGAAACTTACCTTTTGTAGGTGCATTAAAACCATCAGTTTACGAAAAATAGGAGTGAAACTTAGTTGAAAAAGAAAAACAATTGGAAAGTATTTTTACCGTATATTTTAATCCCAATTTTATTTATAGGTGCAATTTATTTATATACAGGTAAATCTAATACTACAGACCTTCAGTATTATCAAATTATTGAAAAGTTTGATAAAAATCAGATTGCTGAGTATGAATTGAATCTTGATAGCGGTGCAATGACCTATAAGCTTGTTAATGACGACAAGAAATATGAGTACACAGTACCAAATGTAAACCTCTTTTTAACCGATGTTCACGACCAGGTTCGCGAATATAACAAAACTGCAGAAACACCTATCAAGTCAAATTATAAAGCAGGTTCACCAAATTCTTGGTGGGTTAGCCTTATTCCATCTGCAATCATTACAATTGTTGTGTTTATCTTAATGTTTGTAATGTTCAAAAAGATGAATAGTTCAATCAGCAGTGAAAATAATCGTGCAATGAATTTTGGCAAAGCGAGAGTAAAACGTGCTGATGATGAAAAGAAAAAGGTAACATTTAAGGATGTTGCAGGTGCTGACGAAGAAAAAGAAGAACTTACAGAGCTTGTTGAGTTTCTTAAATCACCTGAAGAGTTTTCAAAGCTTGGTGCTCGTATTCCAAAGGGCGTATTACTTGTTGGCCCTCCAGGTACAGGTAAAACACTTCTTGCTCGTGCAGTAGCAGGTGAGGCAAACGCTCCATTCTTCTCCATTTCAGGCTCTGACTTTGTTGAAATGTATGTTGGTGTTGGTGCTTCTCGTGTTCGTGATTTGTTTAAAGAAGCAAAGAAGAGTCAACCATCAATTATTTTTATTGATGAAATTGATGCAGTAGGTCGTCATAGAGGCGCAGGTATGGGTGGTGGCCACGACGAGCGTGAACAAACACTTAACCAGTTGCTTGTTGAAATGGATGGCTTTGGTGCAAATGATGGCGTAATCGTTATTGCGGCAACAAATAGACCTGACATTCTTGACCCTGCACTTCTTCGTCCAGGCAGATTTGACCGACAAGTTACAGTTGGTTATCCTGATGTTAAGGGCAGAGAAGAAATTTTACAAGTACACGCTAAAAATAAACCATTAGCACCTGACGTTGACTTGCATCAAATTGCTGCTACAACAGTTGGCTTTACAGGTGCAGACCTTGAAAACCTTCTTAATGAAGCAGCACTTCTTGCAGCAAAACGTAAGAAGATGGCAATTACAATGTCAGAAATTGAAGAAGCAACAATGAAAGTTGTTGTTGGTACAGAAAAGAAATCAAGAAAAATCACAGAAAAAGATAAGAAAATTACTGCATATCACGAAGCAGGACACGCAGTTTCATCATATTATCTTGAAAATAAAGACCCAGTTACACACATTTCTATTGTACCTCGTGGTATGGCAGGTGGCTTTACTCTTTACACACCTGAAAAAGATGAAATTCATATGATGAAATCAAGAATGCTTGATGATATTGTTTCACTTTTAGGTGGTCGTGTAGCAGAAAAAATCATTTTTGGAGATATTTCAACAGGTGCATCAAACGATATTCAACGAGCATCTGAAATCGCTCGTAAAATGATTACAAAATATGGTATGAGTGAAAAACTTGGACCTATCGCTTTTGGCTCAGGCAATGATGAAGTTTTCCTTGGTAAAGATTATAACCATATGAGAAACTATTCTGAAAGTGTAGCTGCAGTTATTGACCAAGAGGTTGAAAGAATTATAAGTGAAGCATATGCTCGTACAGAAAAAATTCTTACAGAGCATGTTGACCAATTACACTTACTTGCAGAAACTCTTGTAAAACTTGAAAAAATCAATGAAGAAGAGTTTAACTCACTTATGGAAACTGGTAAGCTTCCTGAAAGTAAAGAAGAATCTGTTGAAAAGGCAGAAGAAAATTTAACAGTTGAAGAGGCAGATGTAACAGTAGAAACAACTGAAAATTCAACAGAAGACTAATTTCACTTGGGGTGTAAACAATGCAATTAAATGGCTCAGAAATCTTAACAGAAGTACTCATAGAACAAGGGGTAGACACAGTATTTGGTTATCCTGGTGGAGCAGTGCTTAATATCTATGATGCACTTTATAAATACAGTGATAAAATCAAACACGTTTTAACTGCTCACGAGCAGGGCGCATCACACGCTGCTGATGGTTATGCTCGAGCAACAGGCAAAGTTGGCGTTTGTATAGCAACAAGTGGCCCAGGGGCAACAAATCTTGTTACTGGTATTGCAACTGCATATATGGATAGTATTCCAATGGTTGTAATTACTGGTAATGTTGGCTCAGGTCTCATTGGACGAGATGCATTCCAAGAAGTATATATTACAGGTATCACAATGCCTATTACAAAGCATAACTTTATGGTTCAAAATGTTGATGAACTTGCAGATACAATTCGTGATGCTTTCCGTATTGCAAATACAGGCAGAAAAGGCCCTGTGCTTATTGATATTACAAAAGACGTTACTGCAGCAGTTACAGAGTTTAATAACAAACCTGTTCCACCTATGGTTGACAACACTTTTGTAAACGAAGACGAAGTTAAAAAGGCAGCAGAAATTATAAATAATGCAAAAAGACCTGTTATTGAAATAGGCGGTGGCGTTGTTTCTGCAAATGCATCAGAACTTGTAAAATTATTTGTAAATAAAACAGGCGCGCCAACTTGTCATACTCTTATGGCAGCAGGAGTTTTGGGTTATAGTGATAAGCTTAACTATGGTCTCGTTGGTATGCACGGTAATTATGTTACAAACAAAGCGATTGATGAAGCAGACGTACTTATTGCAATCGGCACTCGTTTTTCAGACCGTGTTGCTCTTAATACTGACCATTTTGCAAAAAAAGCAAAGATTGTTCAAATTGATATCGACTTAAGCGAAATCAATAAGAATGTTGCAGTTGACAGTTATCTTATCGGTGATGTTAAAACAATTCTTATGGCACTTCTTCATTATGTAGAACAAAAAGACCATAGTGATTGGCTTGCAACTCTTGAGGAATATAAGAAAGACGACTATATTCCACAAGACTCAACAGAAAAAATCACACCACATCAGCTTATAGGTGCAATTTGTGAGGGCTCACCAAAAGATACAATTTATGTAACCGATGTTGGTCAACATCAAATGTGGGCAGCACAGTATATTGAACATACAGCACCACGTTCATTTTTAACAAGTGGCGGTCTTGGTACAATGGGTTATGGCTATGGTGCAGCAATCGGTGCACAAATGGCGCACCCTGGCAGAAGAGTTGTACATATTACAGGCGATGGCTCATTTCATATGAATCTTAATGAGGCTTGCACAGCAGTTAGCTATGATTTGCCAATTATTACGGTTATTTTTAATAACCAAGTACTTGGAATGGTTCGTCAATGGCAACGTTGCTTCTATGGAAAGAGATTTTCACAAACAGACCCACATAGAAAAACTGATTTTGTAAAGCTCATTGAAGGCTTTGGCGGTAAAGGCTATAAGGCAAATACTCTTGAAGAATTCAAACAAGCATTTGCAGAAGCACAAAAAGCAAATGGTCCTGTATGGATTGACTGTACAATTCATAAGGATGAAAGAGTTTTACCTCTTATTCCTGCAGGCAAAACTGTTGATGATATGATTGTTGCAAACGATTGTGAGCATTGCGTTCATCAATGTGATAAAAAGAAAAAATAAAGCATAAAAGGCACCAATGGTGCCTTTTTTCATGTTCTTGACAATATTAGTCATATTTTGTAAAATAAGAATATAAAATAATTAAGGGGTGTTTTTATGATAATTGTATTAGTTATTTTAGGTATTTTATTGTTAGTCGTTTTGGCAAACATAAAAATCGTACCACAAGCTCATCAATATGTTATTGAGTTTTTGGGTAAATACGAAAAGACTTGGGATGCCGGATTACATATTAAAATTCCGTTTTTTGAGAAGATTGCAAAGAAAATCACTCTTAAAGAGCAGGTAATTGACTCATCTCCACAACCTGTTATTACAAAAGATAATGTAACAATGCAAATTGATACAGTTGTTTTCTTTAAGATTTATGATGCAAAGCTTTTCTCTTATGGTGTTGTAAATCCTATTAATGCTCTTGATAACTTAACAGCAACAACACTTCGTAATATTGTTGGTGAACTTGAACTTGATAGCACACTTACATCTCGTGATACTATTAATACAAAAATGACTGCTATTCTTGACGAAGCAACAGACCAATGGGGTATTAAAGTAACAAGAGTTGAGCTTAAAAATATTATTCCACCTGATGAAATTCAAAAGGCAATGGAAAAACAAATGAAAGCTGAACGCGACCGTCGTGAAACACTTTTACAAGCTGAAGGTCATAAGGCTGCAGCAATTACTCGCGCAGAAGGCGACAAGCGTGCAATGATACTTGAAGCAGAGGGTGAAAGAGACGCTCGAATTGCTCGTGCAGAAGGTGAGGCAAAGGCACTCCTTTTAGCAAAAGAAGCAGAAGCATCAGGTATTCGTGCAATTATTGAGGCAAATCCAACTGCTGCTGTTTTAGAGCTTAAGAGATACGAAGCACTTGTTAATATGGCAAATGGTCAAGCAGCAAAAATAATTATACCAACAGATACTGTTGACGTTGTAAAAAAAGATGTGCTTTTCAGTGAAATAACAGGCTTAGGTGATAACACTAAACAAGCTGAAAAAGTAGTTGCTCCTGAAAAAGAAGACCCTTGCTGTGATTAATTAAATTTAAGCAAAAAAAGAGTACGGAATTTTCATTCCGTACTCTTAATTTTTTATGTAATTGATTAGTTGTTGATGAACTTATCTTCTTCGTTGTTCCAGCTATAAAGCTTTCTAACTTCTTCACCAACTTGTTCTGCTGGATGCTCAGCTGCAAGCTTTCTCATAGCTTTGAAGTGAACTTGACGGCCAGCAGGGGACATATCAAGTAAGAATTCCTTAGCAAATGAACCATCTTGAATGTCTGAAAGAATTTTCTTCATTGCTTTCTTTGTTTCGTCAGTAATGATTTTTGGACCTGTGATGTAATCACCATATTCAGCAGTATTTGAAATTGAATATCTCATACCTGCAAAACCACTTTGATAAATAAGGTCAACAATAAGCTTCATTTCGTGGATGCATTCAAAGTAAGCATTTCTTGGGTCATAGCCTGCTTCACAAAGAGTTTCAAAACCTGCCTGCATAAGAGCACAAACACCACCGCAAAGAACTGCTTGCTCACCGAAAAGGTCAGTTTCTGTTTCTGTTCTGAAGTCTGTTTCAAGAACACCTGCACGAGCACCACCAATAGCAAGCGCATATGCAAGAGCCTTGTCAAGAGCCTTACCTGTAGCATCCTGATGAACAGCAACAAGACAAGGAACGCCTTTACCTGCCTGATATTCTGAACGAACTGTATGACCAGGTCCTTTTGGAGCAATCATAGTAACGTCAACGAATGATGGAGGAGT
>JAZNWZ010000002.1:0-15460 GCA_045593645.1 Candidatus Fimenecus sp.
TAAGGAAAAGGAGCAGCTTTACAAAGACAGCGCATGTGATATCATATCTCAGATACTTCCTGTAATCGATAATCTTGAAAGAGCACTTGCATCTTTTCAGGATAAGGAAAACGATTACTACAAGGGTGTAGAAATGGTAATGCGTCAGACAGAAGAAATTTTTACGAAAATGGGTGTTGAGGCCATCAAAGCAGTAGGAGAAGAATTTAATCCTGAGCTTCATAATGCAGTAATGCATACAGACGATGACTCGGTTGGCGATAATACCATTGTAGAAGAATTTCAAAAAGGTTATAAATACAAAGATAAAGTAATACGCTACAGTATGGTTAAGGTAGCAAACTAATTTAAATAATATTTTGGAGGTAAATAAATTATGGCAAAAATTATAGGTATTGACTTAGGTACAACAAATTCATGTGTTGCAGTTATGGAGGGCGGAGAGCCTGTAGTAATTGCAAACGCAGAGGGTGCAAGAACAACCCCATCAGTTGTTGCATTCACAAAAGACGGAGAAAGACTTGTAGGTCAGGTTGCAAAACGTCAGGCAATTACAAATCCTGATAAAACAATAATCTCTATCAAAAGAGATATGGGTACAGATAAAAAGGTTGACATTGACGGCAAAAAATACACACCTCAGGAGATTTCGGCAATGATTCTTCAAAAGCTTAAAGCAGATGCAGAAGCATATATCGGTGGAACAGTAACAGAAGCAGTTATCACAGTTCCTGCATACTTTACAGACGCACAACGTCAAGCAACAAAGGACGCAGGTAGAATTGCAGGTCTTGAGGTTAAGAGAATTATTAACGAGCCAACAGCAGCAGCTCTTGCTTATGGTGTTGATAAGGAAGAAGACCAAAAGGTTATGGTTTATGACCTTGGTGGTGGTACATTCGACGTTTCAATTATTGAAATGGGCGATGGTGTTCAAGAAGTTCTTGCAACAGCAGGTAACAACCGTCTTGGCGGTGATGACTTTGACCAAAAGATTATCAACTGGCTTGCAGACGAATTCAAAAAAGAACAAGGTGTTGACCTTAGAAACGATAAAATGGCTATGCAACGTCTTAAGGAAGCAGCAGAAAAAGCAAAGATTGAACTTTCAGGTGTAACAACATCACAAATCAGCCTTCCATTCATCACAGCAGATGCAACAGGCCCTAAGCACCTTGAGACAACTCTTACAAGAGCAAAGTTTAACGAAATGACAGCAGACCTTGTTGAAGCAACAATGGGACCAGTTCGTCAAGCACTTGCAGACTCAGGTCTTCAAACATCACAAATTGACAAGGTTCTTATGGTTGGTGGTTCATCAAGAATCCCTGCAGTTCAAGAAGCAGTTAAGAAATTTACAGGTAAAGAGCCATTCAAGGGCATTAACCCTGACGAATGTGTTGCAGTAGGTGCAGCAATTCAAGGTGGTGTTCTTGGTGGTGAAGTTGAAGGACTTCTTCTTCTTGATGTTACTCCACTTTCACTTGGCGTTGAAACAATGGGTGGCATTAACACAAAGATTATTGAAAGAAACACAACAATCCCTACAAAGAAGAGCCAAATCTTCTCAACTGCAGCAGATAACCAAACATCAGTTGAAGTTCACGTTCTTCAAGGTGAAAGAGAATTTGCAAAGGATAATAAAACTCTTGGTGTTTTCCACCTTGACGGAATTCTTCCTGCACGTCGTGGCACACCACAAATTGAAGTTACATTCAATATCGATGCTAACGGTATCGTAAACGTATCTGCAAAGGATTTAGGCACAGGCAAGGAACAATCAATTTCAATTACATCTTCAACAAATATGTCAAAAGAAGATATTGAAAAAGCAGTTCAAGAAGCAGAAAAATTTGCAGAAGAAGACAAGAAACGTAAAGAAGCAGTTGACACAAGAAACGCTGCTGACCAAATGGTATATCAATGTGAAAAGATTTTGGCTGATGACGGAGATAAATTCTCAGAAACAGACAAATCAGACCTTCAAGCAAAAATTGATGCACTTAAAGAAGCACTCAAGGGTGAAGACATTGAGTTAATCAAGTCAAAGCAAGAAGAACTCACACAACAATTCTATAAGGTTTCTGAAGAACTTTATAAGGCAGCTCAAGCGCAAGCACAAGCAGGTGCAGGTACAGATGCTGCAGCAGGAGCAGCACCAAATGGTGATGGCTACTATGACGCAGATTTCAAGGATGTTGGCGACAATAACTAATATCACATAAGCTTAGGACAGACTGAAAAGGTCTGTCCATAAGCCTATTATCAGGAGATACTTATGGCAGAAAAAAGAGATTATTATGAAGTTCTCGGCGTAGATAAATCTGCATCTGATGACGAAATAAAAAAAGCATATAGAAAAGCTGCAAAGAAATATCACCCAGACTTAAACCCTGGCAATAAAGAAGCGGAAGAAAAGTTTAAAGAAGCAAATGAGGCCTATGAGGTCCTTTCGGACAGCGAAAAAAAGGCTCGTTATGACCAATTTGGCCATGCAGGTGTAGACCCTAATTACGGTGCAGGTCAAGGTGGTTATGGTGGCTATGGAATGGACTTTGACTTGAATGATATCTTTGGCTCTATTTTCGGTGGAGGCTTTGGAGGCTTTGGTGGTGGTCGCAGTAATCCAAATGCACCACAAAGAGGCAGTGATACTCAAGCAAGCGTTACAATTTCGTTTGAAGAGGCAGCAAAAGGTTGTCAAAGACAAGTTGACACAATGCGAATTGAAATTTGTGATGAGTGTAAGGGCAATGGATGTGCTACTGGCACTTCACCAAAAACTTGTCCAGAGTGTAAGGGCAGAGGACAAGTAACTGTTCAACAAAGAACACCTTTTGGTGTAATTCAATCAACAAAACCTTGTGCAAAATGTAATGGTAAGGGCACAATAGTTGAAACACCATGTAAAAAATGTAGTGGTGCAGGTCGTGTCAGAAAGAGCATTAAGCTTGATATTAACATTCCTGCAGGTGTTGATGACAGACAAGTGCTTACAGTTCGTGGTCAAGGCAACAAGGGTATTAACGGTGGCCCTGCAGGAGACCTTAACATTGTTGTTAATGTTAGACCACACCCATTCTTTGAGCGTGATGGCTATAATGTTTGGTATGAAGCACACGTTTCATTTATGCAAGTAGCGTTAGGCTGTAAAATTCAAGTGCCAACACTTGACGGCACAGTTGAATATACAATTCCTGCTGGTACTCAACCGGGCGATGTGTTTAAACTTCGTAACAGAGGTATTCAAAGCAGAAGTGGTATTGGCAAGGGCGACCAACTTGTTAAGATTGTTGTTGATGTACCAAAGAAGCTTACAGATAAGCAAGCAGAGCTTATTAAACAACTTGCAGTTGAATTTAATGTTGACAATTTAAATGATGACAAAAAAGGCTTTTTCGGTAAGAAAAAGAAATAAAAAATTAAGGCTTACAGGTATAATCTGTAAGCCTTTTTTATATGCTATTTAACCTTTTTAATGTCAAACCAGAAAATTACACCGTTTTCTGCATTCTCAACACCATAGTCTAATTCGTGAAGATTTTGAATAGCACTAACAATTGAAAGACCAAGACCATATCTGCCGTCTTTTCGTGATAGAGATTTATCTGCACGATAGAAGGATTTCCAAATCTTTTCAATATCTTCTTTGCCAATGTGTTCGCCTGTATTATAAACCTTAACACGAACAATTTTTTCAAACTCTTCGCAATAAATATGTACTTGCTTTGTACCACTTGCATGGGCAATAGCGTTTGAAACATAGTTGTTAAGCACCATTGTCAGCTTAACAAAATCGCCTTCACAAATAATACTTTCAGGAATATTCTGACTAAATTTTATTCCGTTTTCATTAAATACAATTTTTTCAGTTGATGTGTAATCGTCAATGAAATTTTTAAGACTAAATTGCTCAATATCAAGTCTGGAGTCCCCAAGCTCAAATCTTGAAAGCTCAAGAAGCTCATACACAAGACCATTCATCTTGTCGCTTTCTTTTGCAATAATATCACAGTATTCTTTAGCACCTGCAACATCGCCGCTATCAAGCATAAACTCTGCACCTTCAGCGTAACCCTTGATAATTGCAATAGGTGTTTTAAGCTCGTGAGATATGCTCGAAATAAACTCTTTTCGAAGTTGGTCAAGTGTTTGTTTCTTTTCAATATCATCTTGAAGTTTTTGATTCTTTTCACTTAAATCTGTAAGTGTGGCATCAAGTGAGTCAGAAAGATTGTTAATGCTTTCTGAAAGAATACCAATTTCATCTCTTGAACGAGATTTGCACTTTTCAGAGAAATCCATATTTGACATTTTTTCAGTGATTTCACTCATTTTGATAAGTGGCTTTGTAAAACGACGAGTGTAAATCAAAACAAAAATAAGACCAAGTGTAAGAATAACAATAACTGTTGCCCAAGTGAATGTTGTAGCAATATTAGCGTTAACTTCAATGTTACCCTTGTAGCTATAAATCTCAATTTCTCCACCAAAGGATAATTCTTTTTTCAAAACGAGATATTGCTTTCCGTTAATGTCAATTGTTTCTATTGTAGCACCGTCTTTTGTTTTTTCAGAGCTTAAAATTGTCATTGTGCCACCGTATTCAGCAATATTCATTGTACTTCTGTAAAGCTGAGCACCGTTTTCATCATAAATATCAATAGAAACATTTTTCTCACTTTCAAGGGTACTTAATGTGCCAAAATAAACACCTGATTTAATGTCAATTCCGTCAATTTCTTCAGCAATTGTTTCAAGCTCGTTACGCTCATTATATAAATAAATATCACCAACATAACGAGTGTTTATGTATAAAATAAGTAAGATTGCAGCCAAGAAAATTGCAGAGATTTGAAAAAACATCTTAACACGAATACTGATGCCTTTTTTCTTCTTGTCTTTACTCATTTTCATCACTATCCTGAATCTTATATCCTACACCATAAACAGTTTTGAGATATTTGTTGCCCCAATCACCAAGCTTTGTACGAAGACGAGCAACGTGAGAGTCGACAGTCCTTGTATCGCCAAAATAATCAAAGCCCCAAATGTCATCAAGAAGTTGCTCACGACTGTAAACTCTGCCAATGTTGTCAATCAACTTAAGAAGAATTTTAAATTCTTTAGCAGTCAATAATATTTCTTCATCATTAAAGAAAACTTGATGAGCATCTCTGTCAACAATAAGACCCATAATGCCGTTTTTCTTAACCTCTGTGTGAGTAACAGAGCTTCTTTTAAGTAAAACATCAACACGCTTCATTAAAAGAGCAGGGCTGAAAGGTTTTGTAACATAATCATCTGCACCTGACTCAAAGCCTTCAAGCTGGTCAAACTCTTGACTTCTTGCAGAAAGCAACAGAATAGGCATCTGTGATGATTTTCTGATTTCTCTTGTAACTTCCCAACCATCAACTTCAGGCATCATAATGTCAAGAATAGCCAAATCTGTATCAGGGTTTTCTTTGAAAAGCTTTAAAGCCTGAGCACCATTTTCTGCTTCTAAGGTTATGTGCTCACTTCTTTTAAGAAAATCACAAACAAGTCTTCTGATAAGCTGTTCATCGTCTGCAACAATAATCTTTGCCATAAAACAACCTCACTTTTTCAATATACATAATCATTTTAACACATTTTTTTTAGATATTCAACAAAAAACCTATCGGCAATAACCGATAGGTTTCTTTTAGCTAAAATATTTATTAAAATTAGATTTTTTAAGTGTAAAATAAAGTGGAATTCCAAGCCCATAGCAAACAACAAACTGTCCTAAACCTATTTGAAAAGCAGTAATCAAAAAAGCTGTAAGCTTAAACCCTTCTGGCATAAGCAAAGTAATTTCAAGTCCAATTATAATTGCATTTACAACAACTGGGAAAAACATTGAAAGTACAGGCAAATTCTTAATAATAATTTTTCGTGAGTAGTAGGTGAGAAGTGCTGCTGAAAAGGTGGCAAAAGTTCCACAAATAATATCAACTGCACCATAAGGACTACCAAGATTTGCAATAAAGCAACCTATTGTAAGACCTGGTATAGCGGCAGGGGTAAGTATAGGCAAAATAGTCATAACTTCAGAAACTCTGAATTGTATAGGGCCATAAGCTATATTAAGTGCGTTTGCTACAAATGTCAATACAACATAAGCTGCCGCAATGATTCCTGCCAACACTACAAAATTAACCTTCTTCTTATTCATTTGTTATCACTCCATAGTTTTGTTTTATGTCAGGATGGTTTCGAACTGACATTTTTTATTTATTATTCCTTATTTTCAGCATTTTTTAAACGAGGAATTCTCTTTAACTGACTTTTAAACTTTTGCTTTTGTGTAGCAACCATGTTGTCGGTTGCAGATGTGAATAATTTGCCGAAAACCTTTAGCAAGAAGGCTTTTGTTTCAAAATCCAAATCATTTAAAGCATCAAGCAATATATCTGTGTTATCCTTAAGATTATCGCCCCATTGTTTAAATGTAGTGGCGTTTTGTTCATTTGTTTTTTCAATAATATTAAAAACAGTTTCGATAAATAATTCTCGTTGTTCAGGCTCAAATTTTTGAATCCACTCATTAAAAGTGCCATCAAAAACAACAGATTTTGTTGTGATTTTATCAATGATAATAAAATCATTATCTTCAATAAGCCACATATATGGACTGTGCTGATTAACACCAACACCATCACATTGAACAACATAGAATTTTTTACTGTTGTTAAGCATCATACCAACAAGAGATTCTTGTGGCACAAACTTTTCAATTTTGCGTTCTGTTTTTTTATAAATAGGGGAGTTAATAAAACTCTCAGTAAAGCCGGGACTGTCAAAACTATAAATTTTCTTTATAGCAGTACGAGTCTTATCGTGACACATTGTACCTGCATAAATTGCAAGATTTCCACCTTTTGAATGACCTGTAAGAATAATCTTGCCTCTTACTTTATGAGCCACCTTATCAATATAAGGAACGCTAAGCACTTGAGAGCCTACAGGCTTATCATCATAAAGCATATGACAATTTTCTTTCCAGCCTGTAAATGTAGCATCAGTGCCACGAAAAGCAATAACAGCCAAATCGTTGTTTATAATAAAAGTAACTGCAGAAAATTGAGTATCTTTTTCATCATCAAGAACATTTTGATAAAAATCAAGCTTTATTTTGCCATAACGCTTGCTATAAGCAACTGCATTAAGAAGCTTCTTATTTAGTTCAGCGGTTCTTTCTAAAGGAAAAAGATTTTCATAGTTTTCGTGTTCTGCAATATGTGATAATGTAACACCGTGAGCAAGACTTTTTAAATTAGGAACAATACCATCAAAATTCAAATATGCAAGCTGAGAAAAAATCAAAGCATCAATTTTTGAAAAGGGAAGAGTATTAAAATCTTTGTTTGCATTTAAAAGAGCATAATCAACAATATTACTCATCATAAAAACTCCTAAATCTTGAGAGTAGCAATATCTGTAAGACTCATTTTGCCGTCAGGAACAATAAATGTACTTCTCATAATTGAGAGAGCAGCATCAAGTGAAGTAAGACAAGAAGTACCTGATTCAACTGCAATTCTACGAAGCTTAAAGCCATCTCTGTCAGGAATACGACCATGAGTAGGTGTATTGATAATAAGTGAAACTGAACCTTCATTAAGCATATCCATAATGTTAGGAGATTCTGCTGTAAGAGGGTTTACAGGCTTACAATCAATACCTGCTTCAAGAATAGCTTCTCTTGTGCCAGGAGTTGCATAGAATTCGAAGTCAGAATCTTTAAATTCTTTAAGCATTTCTGCAACTTCTTTCTTATCTTTATCACGAACTGAAACGATAATCTTTGCATTCTTAGGCATTGAAATGTTTCCACCTTCAAATGCTTTAAGAAGAGCTTCATTATAGTCTGTTGAGATACCAAGAACTTCACCTGTTGATTTCATTTCAGGACCTAAAGAGGTATCAGCACCGATAATTTTTTCAAATGAGAATACAGGAAGCTTAATTGCATAGTAACCACTGTTTCTGAAAAGACCTGTACCATATCCCATATCAGCAATTCTTTCACCGAGCATTGCTCTTGTTGCAAGAGAAATTGCAGGAATACCTGTAACCTTACTGATATATGGAACAGTTCTTGAAGAACGAGGGTTAACTTCAATAATATATACTGTTTCATTAAGTACGATAAATTGTATGTTCATCATACCAACAACATTCAAAGCTTTTGCAAGACGTTCTGAATAATCAACGATTGTGTTTTGAACCTTCTTTGAAAGTGTAACTGCAGGGTAAACTGAAATTGAGTCACCTGAGTGAATACCTGCACGGTCAACGTGCTCCATAATACCAGGGATAAGAATGTCTTTGCCATCACAAATAGCGTCAACTTCAACTTCTTGACCCATAAGATATTTGTCAACAAGAACAGGGTGTTCAGAAATATCAATAGTTCTTGTAATAAGACCCATAAATTCTTGCATATCTTCATCGTTAGCAGCAATTTGCATACCTTGACCACCAAGAACATAGCTTGGACGAACAAGAACAGGGTAGCCAAGTGTATGAGCAGCGTCAAGTGCTTCCTCTAATGTGAAAACAGTTTGTCCTTTTGGACGAGCAATTTCACATTTTTCAAGGATTTCGTCAAAACGCTCTCTGTCTTCAGCAGCATCAACGCTGTCTGCATCAGTACCGAGAATAGTAACACCTAAATCGTTAAGTGTCTTTGTAAGCTTAATAGCAGTTTGACCACCGAATTGAACAATAGCACCATCTGGCTTTTCAAGCTCAACAATGCTTGTAACATATTCAGGTGTAAGTGGCTCAAAGTAAAGTTTGTCAGAAACGTCAAAGTCAGTTGAAACTGTTTCAGGGTTGTTGTTTACAATAATTGCTTCACAACCTGCTTTCTTGAGTGCCCATACAGAGTGAACAGAGCAGTAGTCGAATTCAACACCTTGACCGATTCTAATAGGACCTGAGCCTAAAACCATAATCTTTTTCTTGTCAGTTTTTGGATTTACTTCATTAGCAATACCGTAATCTGAATAATAATATGGAGTTTGTGCTTGGAATTCTGCGGCACAAGTATCAACAATTGAGAATGATGGAGTAATGTCCCAAAGCTTTCTCAAATGCTTAATTGCTTCTTTTGATGTACCAACATTTTTAGCAATAACAGCATCAGTAAAGCCCATACGCTTTGCTTCAAAGAGAGTTTCTTTACTTAAATTACCTGCTTTAAGAGATTGCTCCATATTAACAATATTTTTAATCTTTGTAAGGAACCACATATCAATTTTTGTAATGTGGTGGATTTCTTCAAGAGCAATACCTTTGAAAATTGCAACTGCAATTACGTAAACTCTTAAATTGTCAACATTAGGAAGAAGACCATAAATTTCTTCCTTGCTCATAGCCATAAATGAGTCAAGAAGTAATGTTTCTTTGTTTTCTTCAAGTGAATGGAGTGATTTATGAAGAGCAGCTTCAAATGAACGAGCAATTGACATAACTTCACCGGTAGCCTTCATTTGAGTGCCAAGAGTTTTCTTAGCAGTAACAAACTTATCAAAAGGCCATTTAGGGAACTTACATACAATGTAGTCGATAGTAGGTTCAAATGATGCAAAGGTTTTGCCTGTAACAGCATTAGAAATTTCATCAAGACCAAGTCCTAAAGCGATTTTAGATGCAACTCTTGCAATAGGGAAGCCTGTTGCTTTAGAAGCAAGTGCTGATGAACGAGAAACGCGAGGATTAACCTCAATAACTGCATATTTGAATGAAGTAGGGTGGAGAGCAAATTGAACGTTACATCCGCCCTGAATATCAAGAGCATCAATAATGTTGAGAGCAGCATTACGAAGCATTGAATATTCCTTGTCCATAAGTGTTTGAGCAGGAGCAACAACAATTGAGTCGCCTGTATGAACGCCAACAGGGTCCATATTTTCCATTGAGCAAATTGTAATACAGTTGCCCTTTGAGTCTCTCATTGTTTCAAACTCAATTTCTTTCCAACCTGAGATGCATTTTTCAATAAGTACTTGATTAACACGTGAAAGACGAATACCGTTTGATGCGATTTCACGAAGCTGTGGCTCGTCATAAGCAATACCACCGCCTGTACCACCAAGTGTGTAAGCAGGACGAACAATTACAGGGTAGCCAATCTTTGTTGAGAAATCAACCGCATCTTCAACTGTTTCAACAACAAGTGATTCAATACAAGGCTCGCCAATAGATTCCATTGTGTCTTTGAATTCTTGTCTGTCTTCAGCTTTTCTGATTGAGTCAGCGTTAATACCGATAAGACGAACATTATTAGCTTTAAGAACGCCAATTTCATCAAGCTCCATAGCAAGGTTAAGACCAGTTTGTCCACCAAGAGAAGGGAGAAGTGAGTCTGGCTTTTCTTTTTCAATAATTTTTGTAAGAGTAGGAATTGTAAGTGGTTCAATATAAACCTTGTCTGCAATATCACCGTCAGTCATAATTGTAGCAGGGTTTGAGTTAACAAGAACAACTTCAACGCCTTCTTCTTTAAGAGAGCGACAAGCTTGTGTACCGGCATAGTCAAACTCAGCAGCTTGACCGATGATAATAGGACCTGAACCGATAACCATTACTTTTTTAATGCTTTTATCTAACATCTTATTTGCCCTCCTTAATCATTTTTGCAAAATCACTGAACAAGAATGATGTGTTAGGGCCTCTGCCTGTATCAGGAATAAATTGTACTGTGATTGCATTCGCATATTTAAGACCTTCAATAGTCTTGTCGTTAACATTTACACAAAGAACTTCAGCATTTGCAGGAGCTTCTGTTACTGTGTAACCGTGATTGTGTGCAGTAATATATGTTTTGTCTTTGCTTAAGAATTTAACAGGGTAGTTGCAACCTCTGTGTTCATTTGTCATTTTTTCAACCTTGCCATTATTTGCAAGAGCAACAAGCTGGTGTCCAAGTCCAATTGCAAAAATAGGCATATTCTTATCTTGAAGAGCTTTGATTAAAGTGATTACATTTTCAAAAGCATCAAAATCTTCAGCACCTGTTGAAATAACAACACCTTGGAAATCTCCATTAAGTATTTCTTCAGCAGAAATATTTGAATCAAACCTTGTTACTGCAAAGCCGAATTTAGCAAAGCCTTCAGAAACGCTCTTTCTTGCACCAAGGTCAACAAATGCAACCCTAATTCCGTCATCAGATACGCTGACAGAGTCAAATCTTGTTTCTTCAGCCTTAACTTTGAAGTCCTTAATTTTATTTAAAAGAGTATCTTTATTTGAAATATCGTCAGTGATAATTGCTTTCATTGAACCTGTTTCACGAAGCTTCATAACGATTTCACGAGTATCAAGTGCAGTTACACAAGGAATATTGTATTCTATAAGGAATTTTTCAAGACTCATTTCGTTTCTGAAGTTTGAAGGGAATT
This sequence comes from Candidatus Fimenecus sp., assembly GCA_045593645.1. Taxonomy (GTDB): domain Bacteria; phylum Bacillota; class Clostridia; order Oscillospirales; family Acutalibacteraceae; genus Fimenecus. The sequence goes on from JAZNWZ010000002.1 coordinate 11,442, forward strand.
CACAAAGTTCGTGAACTAAAAGTGCAGCAGGGTAGAGCTTATCACTTTCCATATCTGCAAGGCAAACACCGTAGTTGCCTATAAGTGGATATGTCATAACAACACCTAAACCAATGTTAGATGGGTCAGAGAGCATCTCAACATAACCAGTCATTGATGTATTGAATACCAATTCACATACAGTTTCTTTGAATTTTCCAGCAGCCTGTCCAACAAAAACAGAACCGTCCTCAAGCATTACATACGCTTTCAAAATTCACACCAGCCTTTCATTTATATCAACTAAATATTATACTATAATAGTTTGCATTATTCAATATTTAATAACAAGAAAAATGCAAAAAAATAACGACGGGAAAACCGTCGTTAAAAAATAAAAAATGAAATATTACCAATCGCTTTTTGGAAAAAGCAATTGATAGTAGAAACAGGAATAGCAATGCCGTTTGTTTTTTGTTTTGTAACATTAATAACTTGCATTTTTGCTCACTCCTTGTTTTTTGTCTTGAAAATTTTAACATAAAAAATAAAAGCAGTCAATAAGAAACAACCTAAAATTTTAATTTTGTTAATATTTGTTATTTATATATAATAATATACAATTTATATATACATTTTAACAAAAAAATTACAACAACAAAAAACAAATGAAAATTTTGCTTGACATCCATTGACAACTGTGATAAACTATCCGTACCTCGTAGAAGAGGGTTCTTTTTTTGTGCCCATTTTTATTGAGGAAGGCTATACACAATTGTCCGCCGATTTTCGGGCAATACATTAACGGAGGTGCCGAAAAATGAGAGTAAAAATCACATTAGCTTGCACAGAGTGCAAACAAAGAAACTACAACACAAAGAAAAACAAGAAGAACACTCCTGACAGAATGGAAATGAACAAGTACTGCAGATTCTGCAAGAAACACACAGTCCACAGGGAAACAAAGTAATTCGGAGGTAAGTGAAATGTCTGAAAAGAAAGAAAAGACCACTGCCGAAGTTGAAACAAAAGAAACTAAAAAATCTAAATCTGAAGCTCCTAAGAAAAAGAAGGAGAAGAAAGAAAACAAGATTAAAAAGTTCTTTAAAGACTTCAAAGGCGAGTGCAAAAAAATCACATGGCCTACTGGAAAAACAGTTCTCAACAGTTCACTTGTTGTAATCGCAGTTGTATTAATTGTTGGTCTTGTTATCTTTGCTTTTGACACAGGTCTTTCAGCAATTCTCAATGTGCTTAAAGAATTGGCAGAAAACAGAGAAGCAGCACAAAAGGCAGCAGAGACAACAACAGCTGTAGCAACAACAGCAGCACAGCAAATGATGAGCATGTTCTTTATGAAATAATCGGAGGAGAGAAAAATGTCAAATATCTCCAAATGGTATGTAGTTCATACTTACTCAGGTTATGAAAATAAGGTTGCAACAAACATTGAAAAGGTTGTTGAAAACCGTAAGATGCATGATTTAATCCTTGAAGTAAAGGTACCAACAGAAATTGTTACTGAAATCAAGGATGACCAAAAGAAAGAAGTAGAGAGAAAACTCTTTCCTGGTTATGTAATGGTAAAGGTTGCAGTTTTTGAAAATGAAGACACAGGCGACCTTGAAATGACAGACGACACTTGGTATGTTATTCGTAACACACGTGGTGTAACTGGCTTTGTTGGTCCAGAAAGTAAACCTGTTCCTCTTTCAGAGAAAGAAGTTTACGAAATGGGCGTTGAAAAGAAAGTCATTGAAATCAACTATGAAGTTGGCGATATGGTTACAATCATTGATGGTGCATTTGAAGGCATTATTGGTGTGGTTAGAGAACTTGATGTTGACAACAACTCAGTTTGCGTAGTAATTTCAATGCTCGGCAGAGAAACACCTGTCGATTTGGAACTCGACCAAGTAGAAAAGGTCGAAGAATAATTTATTTATATTTGGTAATTAGCGTAAATACGCTTTTTATGACGCTTTTGTCAAAGCGTTGTGGGAGGGATGGAAGAGCTGTCCATTCCGCCATACCACGAATTTTGGAGGTGCTAAAAATGGCTCAAAAAGTAGTAGGCTTCATTAAGCTTCAAATTCCTGCTGGTAAAGCAACACCAGCACCACCTGTAGGACCTGCTCTTGGTCAACATGGTGTTAACATTATGGCGTTCACAAAAGAATTCAATGAACGTACAAAGAACGATATGGGTCTTATTATCCCAGTTGTTATCACAGTTTACGCAGACCGTACATTCACATTCGTAACTAAGACTCCACCAGCAGCTGTTCTTATTAAGAAGGCATGCGGTATTGAGAGTGGTTCAGGCGTTCCTAACAAGACAAAGGTAGCTACAATCACTAAAGAGCAAGTTAGAAAAATTGCAGAGCAAAAAATGCCTGACCTCAACGCTGCTACAATCGAAACTGCAATGAGCATGATTGCAGGTACAGCACGTAGTATGGGCGTTAAGGTAGTTGACTGATAACTCCTTGTGGGAGGAAAAATCAGAAATCCGATTAACCACTTTTTTGGAGGAAATTAAATTATGAAACACGGAAAGAAATATGTTGAAAGTGCAAAACTTATCGACAGAACAAAACTTTATGATACAGATGAAGCTCTTGACATCGCAGTTAAGGGCGCAACTGCAAAATTTGATGAAACAGTAGAACTTCACGTTCGTCTTGGTGTTGACTCACGTCATGCTGACCAACAAGTTAGAGGCGCAGTAGTTCTTCCTAACGGCACAGGTAAAAAAGTAAGAGTTGCAGTATTTGCAAAAGGCGACAAAGTTGATGCTGCTCTTGCAGCAGGTGCTGAATATGTTGGTGCAGAAGACCTTATGGAAAAAATCCAAGGTGGATTTATGGACTTTGATGTATGTATCGCAAGCCCTGATATGATGGGTGTTGTAGGTCGTCTTGGTAAGGTTCTTGGTCCTCGTGGTCTTATGCCAAGCCCAAAAGCTGGTACAGTTACACCTGATGTAGCAAAAGCTGTTACAGAAGCTAAAGCAGGTAAGATTGAATACCGTCTTGACAAAACAAACATTATCCACTGCCCAATCGGTAAAGTATCATTTGGTACAGAAAAGCTCAAGGAAAACCTTGACACACTTATGGAAGCAATTGTTAAGGCAAAACCAGCAGCAACAAAAGGTCAATACATTAAGTCAGTTGCAGTAGCAACAACAATGGGACCTGGCGTTAAAATCAACTCAAACAAATTCGCAGCAGTTACAACTTCTGCTGAATAATTAAATATTGACAAACCATAAAGGTTGTGTTAATATAATAAAGCTTGCCAAAGACAGTAGGTGCATTTTGCGTAAAGTTCTGCACTGCCTACCGAGGATATAAAGCATTTATTTTAAAATGTTTCTATGCCTTCTCTGTCTTTAAGCAGGGGAGGCATTTTTTCTCTACCTTGCAAGCGTATCTAAATTTAATAGGAGGTGAATCGTTTGCCAAGCGAGAAAGTTTTAGAATTAAAGAAACAGCAGGTTGCTGACCTTAAGGTTAGAATTGATGAGTCTATCGCAGGTGTTGTTGTAGATTACAAGGGCATTAGCGTTGAAGACGACACAAAGCTTCGTAAAGAGCTTCGTGAAGCAGGTGTTGAATACACAGTTGTTAAAAACACACTTTTAGGTCGTGCTATCGATGGTACATCTCTTGCTGATATGAGCAGTGCTCTTGAAGGAACAACAGCTATTGCTACAAGTAAGGATGACTATGTTGCAGCAGCAAGAATTCTTAATAAGTATGCTGAAAAGAGCAACAGCTTTAAACTCAAGACAGGTTACCTTGATGATGAAGTAATCAGCCTTGAAAAACTCGAAGAGCTTGCAAAACTTCCATCAAGAGAAGTATTGCTCGCTACAGTTCTCAGTGCGTTCAACGCACCAATCGCATCTTTTGCTCGTGCAGTACAAGCTATTGTTGACAAAGATGGTGAAGCAACACCAGTTGCTGAATAATTAAAAAAACAACTTAAAAAAATAATTGATTTAAAAATTTGGAGGTAAATTACCATGGCAT
>JAZNWZ010000003.1:0-11971 GCA_045593645.1 Candidatus Fimenecus sp.
AGGGTTGATGCTTTTACCGGCAGTACAAGTCCTGTCAGCAAAACAAAGAATGTTTGCAATGTTATTGGCATCATATTAGGCATTGGAAATCGTATAAATGAACCAACACAAATCAAAGAGCAAAATAGTGCAGAAAGTGTTAAGGTTACAATTAAGTTTTTTCTTTTCATACAAGCCTCACACTAACATCACCCGACGAAATTTCTTCAATTTCGCCTTTTTCATTTTTAACAAGCAAATGACAATCGTCTGTAATATCAATTACAGTTGCAGGTCTTGTAGTTTCGCCTTGAATAATATTTATTTCTTTACCTGTTAAATATGAGTAATCTTTATATCTTTTGATGTAATCCTTATCATCACCGTTATACATACTGAAAAACCTGTTGATTACATCTGCAACAATTTTTTCTTTGATATTTTCTTCACTATTTCCCAGGAAAATCGCTGTTGCAATATCCTTAATATCCTCGGGAAAACCGTTTTCAGGTGCGATTACATTTATACCAATACCAACAACAGCGTAATCAAGTCTTTTATTACTGTTTACTGCTCCTTCGGTAAGAATTCCACACACTTTTTTATCGTCAATAAATATGTCATTTACCCATTTGATTTTAACATCATTTGAATTATATTTCATAACCGTTTCAGCAGCAGAAACCGCAGCCATTACCGTCAAAAATAGTGATTTTTCGGCAGATAATTTTGGATGTAAAAGTAAAGAAAAGTAAATTCCTGTGCCATTCGGAGAATAAAAAGAACGACCCATTCTTCCCCTGCCACCTGTCTGACTTAAAGCTATAACGAGTTGATTTTCCTTTTCACCTTGTGAACCTAACTTTTTCAAATAATTATTTGTAGAATCAAGTTCATCGAAAATTGTGATATTCAATTTTTGGTCTAAATATTGTTCTAATATTTTCTTATCCAAAATTATTCTCTCTCATTCAATATAATATGCACTATTTCTTTCGGCATTGTTTTTAAGTATTCTTTCATAAAAGTAGGATATGCTATATGTGTGTCCAAATCATCAATTGGAATCCAATGAACAGTTTCTTTATATCCACCATTTGTATAACTGTCACTATGTAATTCTTTTGAACCTTTTGGTTTCATCAAATAGTAAAATGCTACTTCATGGCAAAGTCTGTCAGGATGTGACGCATTTCCATAGAAAAAGTTTTCGTGAATTACAGCCAATCGGTCAATTTCATAATAAACGCCTGTTTCTTCAAAAACCTCTCTTTTAACAGCATCTTCAGATGATTCATTTATATGAACTCCTCCACCTATAGAATAAAAATAATCATCTACTTCATTTCCTGCAAATAGAACACAATTATCTTCAACTATAATTGCTGCCGCACGATAACGGAACCAATGATTTTCTTTTGTTATACCACAATCAAAATCCATATAAACACCACCTATAAATTAAAATCAACTTATTATATATTGAAATAATAAATTATGCAACAAAAAAGCGGACAAAAGTCCGCTTTAAGTTTTAGATATGCCAAATTTCTTTTGCATATTCCTTTATTGTTCTGTCAGATGAGAATTTACCAGCATTACACATATTAAGCCAACACTTTTTATAAAATTCCTTTTTGTTTTTATAATCCGAATTAACTCGCTTCTTTGTTTCAACATAATCATTAAAATCGAGAAGTAAATAGTAATGGTCGGGTTCGTGCCAAGATGCACCTTTAAGAATTGAATCGTAAAGTTCTTTGAAAATCTTTGTTCTACCGTCTTTAAGAGTTCCATCAACAAGAGCATCAAGCACTCTTTGGATTTTTTCGTCATTATCATAAAGATTTTTTGAAGAATAGTAATCCTTTACCTTTTCAATATCTTCAACTCGAGCACCGAAAATATAGTTGTTGTCTTCCCCTGCTTCTTCAACAATTTCAATGTTTGCACCGTCATAAGTGCCGAGAGTAACAGCACCGTTAAGCATAAGTTTCATATTACCTGTACCGCTCGCTTCTGTACCTGCTGTTGAAATCTGTTCGCTGACATCAGCAGCCGCAACAAGTTTTTCAGCATACGAAACATTGTAATTCTTAACGAAAACAACTTTGATATATTTTGATGCAATTTTATCTTTTTCAATAAGTTTAGCAATCTCGTTAATAAGTTTTATAATACCTTTTGCACGAGCATAACCAGGTGCAGATTTAGCACCGAAAATAAATGTTGTCGGAACAAAATCTTTTATTTTACCCTCTTTAATTTCAAAATAAAGTTCAAGAATTGCAAGTGCATTGAGTAATTGACGCTTATATTCGTGAAGTCGTTTAATTTGAATATCAAAAATTGTATTAGCATCAACTTCTACACCATCGTGTTGCTTGATAAACTCAGCAAGCTGCTGTTTTTTTGTTTCTTTTATAGAAATAAAACGATTGAGTACATTCTCGTCATCGGCATACTTTTCAAGTTCTTTTAACTTATCAAGGTCAGTTACCCACTCGTCAGTTCCTAAAAGTTCAGTAACAAGGGCCGAAAGTTCGCGATTGCAAAGTAGCAACCATCTTCTTTGCGTAATACCGTTAGTCTTATTCTGGAACTTTTCAGGGTACAACTCGTACCAATCTTTAAGCACATCAGTTTTAAGAATGTCGGTATGAATTCGTGCAACACCATTAATATATTTTGAACAGAAAATCGCAAGATAAGCCATGTGAACACGCTTGTCTTGAATAATCTGCATTGACACTGCTTTTTCCTTGTCGATTTTAGCCTTTTTAAGCTCTTTTTTAAGCATATTATCAAGCTTTTTGATAATGTCTAAAACTTGTGGAATAGTGTCTTTTATCGTCTTTACATCCCATTTTTCAAGTGCTTCTTGCATAATGGTATGATTTGTATAATTAAACACATTTTTTGTAATTTCCACCGCGCTATCAAAATCAACTTTTTCATATTCGGTTAAAAGTCTGATAAGTTCAGGAATTGAAATAACTGGATGTGTGTCATTCAATTGAATTGTTATAAAATCTACAAATTTTGAGAAATCTGCACCGTGAATACTTTTGTATTTTCTAATAATATCTTGCAAAGATGCACTTGAGAAGAAATACTGTTGTTTAAGTCTTAATTTCTTACCCTCATAGGTATCATCGTTTGGATATAATACACGAGAAATATCTTCTGCACGGTTTTTAAGATTTACTGATTTATCATATTTTTGTTGATTAAACAAGTCAAAATCAAATGGCACAAGTGATTCAGCTTGCCAAAGTCTTAATGTGCCCACATTATCAGTTCCATAGCCAATAACAGGCATATCATAAGGCACGGCTTTAACTGTCATATCCTTGAACTGAACTTCTACAGCATCATTTTCGTTACGAATCGACCAAGGGTCACCCCATTTTGTCCAATCATCAGCATATTCAACCTGAAAACCATCTTGTATATCTTGCTTAAAAAGACCGTATTTGTAACGAATTCCATAACCGTCGAGTGCGATATTATGTGTTGCAGCACTTTCAAGGAAACAAGCAGCAAGACGACCTAAACCACCATTACCCAACGCACTATCTTCAATATCTTCAAGAGAGTTTAGAGATACATTGTATTTATTAAGTTCAGTTTCGACTTCGTCATACAATTTTTTGGATACGAGGTTATTATAAATTGCACGACCAACAAGGAATTCAGCAGAAAAGTAAAATGCAGTTCTCTCGCGAATCCTTTTGTTTCGGCTGTTCATCCAATCATTCGCAATTTCGCCCATAACTGCAGTTGAAATTACATCGTGCAGTTCATTGGGTGTTAATTCGTTTAGCGATTTAAGATATTTGCTTTTAGCAAGTGATATTGCATCATTTACTATTTTTGACATTAGTTTTTCCTCTTTTCACCTTTGGCAGACGCTGATAAAGTGTAGTATAGTACCTAATCTTTTCTGCCAGTTCATCACTTAAATAATCAGATTTTGCACGCCACTGCCAATTATCTTTGACAGTTGAAGGATAATTCATTCTCGCTTCATTATCAAGTCCTAACAAATCTTGCATTGTTACGATTGCAGTATCAGAATTACTTGACCAAATTGCCTTCATCATACCCCAATTATATCCTTCTTTACGAGTAAGTCTAAGATAATCTTTTGCTCGTTTTCGTGTTTTTCTTGGAGCAGTTTTAGTCATATAACCAATTATTGTATCATTATCATGAGTGCCAACATAGGCTACTGAATTTTTAGTAAAATTATGAAGCAAATAATCATTTTCTTCCGGGGTATCAAACGCAAACTGAAGAACTTTCATACCGGGATATTTGCTTTGTTTAAGCATTTTCTTAACGGCAGGAGTTAAAAAACCTAAATCTTCTGCAATAATATTCATTTTACCAAGGTCTTTTTCTATTTCGCGAAAGAACTCAATACCCGGACCTTTTCGCCACTCACCTATTTTTGCGGTTTTGGCACTTGCAGGGATGCAGTAATAAGATTCAAATCCTCTAAAGTGGTCAATACGAATAACATCACATAATGAATATTGATGCTTAATTCGTTCTTTCCACCAAGAGTAATTATCATTTTTCATATATTCCCAGTCATAAAGTGGATTACCCCACAATTGACCATCATCAGTAAACGCATCAGGTGGACAACCTGCCACTTCAATTGGGTTGCAATCTTTATCAAGCAAAAAGTTTTTTGGATTTGCCCAGACATCAGCACTGTCACCCGCAACATAAATGGGAATGTCTCCAATAATATATATACCGTTGTCATTAGCATATTTTTTAAGGCTTGTCCATTGAGCAAAGAATAAATACTGTATGAATTTTTGAAATTCTATTCCATCTTTTAATTCATCTTTTGCTTTGCTTATGGCATCTGTTTTACGGGTTTTAAGGTCAGTTTCCCACTCAATCCAAGGTTTACCGTTAAAAGAGTTTTTAAGTGCCATATACAAGGCAAAATCATTAAGCCAAAAAGCATTATTATCACAGAAACTAAAATAATCAGCATTTGATAAATCAAAATTATTATATGCTTTTTCTAACACCTTAAATCTATTTTTGTAAAGTTTTTCAAAATCAACTTTTTCAGGGTTATTTCCCCAATTAATTCTTGAATAATCACTTTTTTTCAACAAACCATCATTGCAAAGCATGTCAAAATCAATAAAATATGGATTACCTGCAAAGGTTGAAAAAGATTGATAAGGTGAATCACCATAACTTGTTGGACATAAAGGCAAAACTTGCCAATATGTTTGTCCACTTGCCTTTAAAAAATCTACAAATTTATATGCTTCAACGCCAAGTGTACCAATACCAAAATTACTTGGTAATGATGATATATGCATTAAAACTCCACTTGTTCTCATAAGAATCGTCCTTAACAAAATATTATAAAAATAATATTATTATTTTTTAGTTAAAAAGTCAATCACAAATAAGGTTTTCATTGATTTTATCAAACACATGAATTTTGTTTGTATCTATTCTCATATAACACATCTGATTGGACTTAATTTTAATTTCATTTGACGTCTTTGATGTAATATTATTTTTACCTATTTTTCCATATACAAAGCAATCAGACCCAGTCATTTCTACTAATTCTACATAAGCATCAACTGTTCCATTATTATCAACATTTTTTACGTTTTCAATTATATCAACATCTTCAGGTCTAATTCCAATTACAACTTCTTTATCAGCATAAACAGATAGTTTTTCGTTGTACTTTTGTGGTATTTCCAAATGAAACTTATCAAAAGATGCACAAAGTCCTGTTTTGGTTCTGATAATTTTACAATCAATAAAATTCATTTGTGGTGTACCAATAAAGCCTGCTACAAAAATGTTTTTAGGATGGTAGTATATTTCTTTTGGTGTATCAAATTGTTGAATTATTCCGTCTTTCATAACAACAATTCTATCACCCATTGTCATTGCTTCTGTCTGGTCATGAGTAACATAAACGAATGTTGTTTCAAGCTCTTTATGAAGCATTGTTATTCTATTTCGTGTTTCTGTTCTTAATTTTGCATCGAGATTTGAGAGTGGCTCATCCAACAAGAATACTGATGGTTCTCTCACAATAGCTCTACCAAGTGCTACTCTCTGTCTTTGACCACCAGACAATGCTTTAGGTTTACGATGAAGCAAATTTTCAATCTCTAACATTTTAGCTGCTTCTTTAACCTTTGCGTCAATTACTTTTTTTGGTAACCCTCTGTTTTTTAATCCAAAAGCCATATTTTTATATACTGTCATATGTGGATACAAAGCATAATTTTGAAACACCATTGCAATATCTCTATTTTTAGGTGAAACATTATTCATAAGTTTGTTTCCTATATATAGCTCACCGTCTGTGATTTCTTCAAGTCCAGCAATCATTCGAAGAGTTGTTGATTTTCCACAACCTGAAGGACCCACAAATACTATAAATTCATTATCGGCAATTTCTAAATTTAGATTTTCTATTACAGTTGTACCGTCTTCATAGGTTTTTTCAATATTTTTCATTAAAATTGATGCCATAAAATCACCTAACCTTTAACTGCACCATCAATGACACCTTTAATGATGTATTTTTGACAAATAAGATAAAAGATAATAATTGGAATAATTGCTACCACAAGCATTGCCATTAGTCCACCCCAATCAATTGAGCCATATGCCCCTTGCATTGCAAGTTGAATTGCTACAGATAAAGTTTTGTTTGATGAACCTAAAAGCAAATAAGGCAACAAAAAGTCATTCCAAATCCACATAGCATTTAAAATGGCAACTGTTATTGATATAGGTTTTAAGACAGGGAAAATTATATAGAAAAATGTTTTTACTGGCCCACAACCATCAATTATTGCCGCTTCTTCAAGCTCTTTTGGTATGCCTTTAATAAATCCATAGAACATAAAAATTGATAATCCTGAGCCAAAGGCAACATAAACAAGAGTTATACCTAAAACGCTGTTAAGTCCAAGTTGAAAACATACATTTGTTAATGTGAACATTATCATTTGAAAAGGTACAACCATACTAAAAAGAAAAAGAAAATATATTAATTTAGTAAACTTATTTTTAATTTTAACGAGATACCAAGCGGTCATTGAAGTAAGTATAATAATTGCCAATGTAGAAACAACAGTTATAATCAAAGTTCTTGAAAATGATTCAATCAAGTTCGAGTTTTCTATGCCTACAAGATAGTTTTCAAAACCAACATATGTCTCTTCATTAGGCAATGAAAAAGGAGAACTTATAATATTAAATTTTGACTTGAATGAATTTATTACTACCATAAATATTGGATACAAAAAAATCACCGATAAAAATGACAGTAATAGATAATTAAAACTTTTTAAGATTTTACTCATATTAGCTCTCCTTTCTTGAAGTTAATTTAAGTTGAATTATTGTTATAATTGCTACTATTAAAAAGAATATTACACCCTTTGCTTGTCCTACGCCTTGCCAACCAATTCTTCCATAAAAAGTATTATAAATATCAAGAGCAAGCATAGAGGTTTCTCTATTTGGTGCACCACCAGTTAACGCTAGATTTTGGTCAAAAAGTTTGAACGAATTTGTTAAGGTTAAAAAAGTACAAATAGTTATTGAAGGCATAACTGTTGGAATAATAATGTTTTTTAAAATTGAGCCATATGATGCACCATCTATTTTTGCTGACTCAATTAATTCCGGTGGGACATTAAGAATACCTGCAATGTATATGACCATCATATATCCAATCATTTGCCAGTTAATTAAAAAAACTAATCCCCAAAACCCATATGAAGCGTCATAAGTAATATCAAGACCATAAATTCCTAAAATAGAATTTATAAGCAGATTCCATATATAACCCAATACAATGCCACCAATTAAATTAGGCATAAAAAAAACTGTTCTAAAAAACTTTGTACCTTTGATTTTTTGAGTTAATAACAATGCAAGTAAAAAAGCAATTACATTAATTGTAATAATTGATACAATTGTAAATTTAATTGTAAAAAAAAGTGCATTTTTAAAATTTTCATCTTCAGTAAATGCACGAATATAGTTTTCAATTCCAACCCATACTGCATTATCTACAGTTGTAAATTTTGTAAAAGATAAATAAATTCCCATTATAAACGGAACGAGAAAGATTACAACAAATATTACTAATGTAGGCAATACAAATAGAGCAAAATGTTTCTTTAAATACTTTTCCATTTAATTCCCTTCGAGACTTTTGCCCCGTTGTTACACGGGGCGTAATTTTTTTATTTTGTTTCATTTTTCCATTTATCAGTAAAAGTTTTTTCTACAAAACTCCAATCCTTTGTGCCTTGTGCATATTGCAAAAGTGCTGCACCCAAATCTTGCTTAAAATTCTGACTTGGGAAAATTGTAAACACCCAAGGAATGTTGTATACATCTTCTTTATTCATCCAGTTTATAACTTCTAATGCTAATGGGTCTGTTGGTAGTTCGTTATCTTTAAAAGTATCAAAAGGTGTAATTAATTCAAGTTTATTTAAGACAAAGTCTTTTCCTTTTTCACTTGAAAACAGCCAATATATGAAATCTGCAGCTAACTTTTGCTTTTCAGAACTTAATTTTGAATTGATTGCAATATAGTTTTCAGTTCCAATACAAATGCCTTGCTTTTCTTCACCATCTATGCCTGTATATATTGGTAAAAACTTTATTTTTTCTTTTTTGACAACATTTTCTTTTACATTTGAAATTTGATTCCAAGCCCAGTTACCGTTTTGTACCATTACACACTGACCAAGAGCAAACTCAGCCATTGATTCATCAGTTATTTTCGAGCCTAAGACTTTTCTATCTACAACTGAATTGATAATATACAAATCAAAAATATTTTTAAAATTATTACTATAATTTAAACTGATTTCGCTTGGTGTACCACTTGAATAGTTAATATTATTTTTTTCAAATTCATAATAAATTGGAATATTCGCTAAATGTGTATGCCAACGCCAATCCTCACCTGTTTTTAATGATGTTGATGCAAATACTCCTTTTATACCAAGCTTGTCCTTAAGCCTTTGCATATCTTCAACAAGCAATTTAAGTGATTCATAGCTTTTGATGTCATTCATCGAATTATACTCTGTATTTTTTTCTTTGAGTGCAAAATATTTGTCTGTTAATTCTTCATTATAAATTATGCCATAGCCTTCAACGACATATGGAATTGCAAATACTTTTTCGTTTTCAGTTAAGGCTAACTGCTTGTCTAATAAGTGTTTATATATTTCTGTATTTGACAAGTCACTGCAGTAGTCTTTCCAACTTTCAAGACCTTTTGGACCATTTACTTGAAAAATTGCAGGTGCTTCATTTGTACTCATTTTTGCCATTAGTGTTTGCTCATAATTGCCACTGGCAGCCGTTTCAATTATTACTGTTACACCTGTTTCTTCTTTATAAATCCTTGCAATTTCCTCGTATTCTTGTGCAACTTCGGGTTTAAAGTTTAAAAAACGAATTGTGTTTTCAGTGTCAGAATTGTTTTTAATTACACTACATCCACTAAAAATTGTTATAAATAAAGACAAGCAAATTAAAATTGATACAAGTTTTTTCATATTACTTCCTCCCTATGAAATCTTTTTATATATTTTTACCAAAATAACAATAAAAAATTCCACGAAACTCAAAGTAAAAAACATTGTTTTTTTTATAAAAATGAAGTATAATAATACATATATTGATGATAGAGGGCGAATATATGCGTTTATTAGAAGAAAGAATTATCAAAGACGGTAAAGTTTTTAAGGGTAATATTTTAAAAGTTGACAGTTTTCTTAATCACCAAATTGATGTAAGTTTACTTTCTGAAATAGGTAAAGAACTTAAAAAGCTCTATAAAGATGTTGAGGTTACAAAAATTCTTACTATTGAAGCTTCTGGTATTGGTGTAGGTTGCTTAGTTGCTCAAAACTTTAATTGTCCTCTTGTTTTTGCTAAAAAAACTAAAACTCTTAATATTAAAGGTGATGTTTATAAAAGCCAAGTTGAGTCTTTTACTCACCAAACTACATACGACATTATTGTTTCAAAAGATTTTATAAATAAAGACGACAAAGTTTTACTTATTGACGATTTTCTTGCAAAAGGAAATGCTCTTATCGGTTTAATTGATATTGTTAATCAAGCAGGCGCTGAGCTTGTTGGTTGTGGAATCGCTATCGAAAAAGGATTTCAAGGTGGCGGAGATATGCTCCGTGAAAAAGGTATTCGTGTTGAGTCAATGGCTATTGTTGATGCTATGGACGATGAAACAGGTAAAATTACTTTTAGAAAACAGTAATTAACAGCATTTGCTGTTAAAATATTTTGTGAAAAACAAAGGAGAAAAAAATTATGAGAAATCTCAAAAAAGTACTTGCAGTTCTTATGGCTCTTGTTCTAATCGTAGGTTGTTTCGCAGCTTGTGGTAAAGATAAGAACGACGACAAAATCAAAGTAGCTCTTATTTGCTTGCATGGTGACTCGTCAACTTATGACAAGAACTTCATTGACGCATTCAAAACTGCATGTGCAAACAAAGGTCTCACAGCTGACGATTACACAATCGTTACTGACATTCCTGAAGGAACAGCTTGTTATGACCAAGCAGCTGACTTAGCTGAATCATATGACCTCATCTTCGCTGATTCATTCGGTCATGAACCTTATATGATTAAGGCAGCTAAGGAATTCCCTAATGTTGAGTTCTGCCACGCAACAGGTACAAAAGCTCACACAGAAAAACTTGCTAACTACCACAATGCATTTGCTTCAATCTACGAAGGTAGATACCTTGCAGGTGTTGCTGCAGGTATGAAGCTTGTAGAGCTTTATGGTGATGCTGAAGGTAAAGTTTCTGATGAAAATGCAAAAATCGGTTATGTTGGTGCTTTCCCTTATGCAGAAGTTATTTCAGGCTACACATCATTCTACCTTGGTGTTAAATCTATTGTTGAAAATGCTACAATGGAAGTTCGTTACACAAACTCTTGGTACGATGAAACAGCTGAAAAAACAACAGCTCTTGCTCTTATCGACAATGGCTGTAAATTGATTTCACAGCACGCTGACTCATGGGGTGCTCCTACAGCTTGTGAAGAAAGAAATATTCCTAATGTTTCTTACAATGGTTCAACTGTTGAAAAATGTCCAAACACATTCATTATTGCTTCAAAAATCAATTGGACACCATATTTTGAGTACATCATTGATTGTGTTCAGAACGACAAGGCAATTGATACTGACTGGACAGGCTCAATTGAAACAGGTTCTGTAGAAATCACAGCTCTTGGTACTGCAGCAGCAAAAGGTACACAGGAAAAACTTAACGCTGTTATGGCAGGTCTTAAAGATGGTTCAATTAAGGTATTTGACTGCTCAACATTCACAGTAACTGTTGACCCAGCTGTTAAAGATTCTTTTGGTAATGTAATTAATGCAAGTGCAATAATCGATGGTAAGAAGGGCACAGAAACAACTGAAAAGATTTCTGGACATCTCACAGGCTTTATTGCTGACGTAGATGATGCAGGCGATTACATTCCTGAAACAGAAGTTGTTGAAAAAGCTGGCGATATTACTTTTGTAAACGAAAGTGGCAAGCGTTCAGCTCCTTACTTCAACCTCATAATTGACGGTATTACAGCTATTACTGAATAATCATTTATTTTTTAATGTTATTCTTATTTAATTAACGGGAAAGGCGAAGTTATCGTGCTTCGCCTTTCTTGAATGATTAGCAAAATAAAAATCCTTTATTATTTAAGGAGTTTGTTATGAACAAAACTGTTATTTTACAATTAAAAAACATTACTAAAAAGTTTGGAACTAAGGTTATTGCAAACAATAATGTTAGTTTAGATGTATATAAAGGTGAAATTCTTTCTATTCTCGGTGAAAATGGTTGTGGTAAAACAACCCTTATGAATATGGTTGCAGGAATTTACTATCCTGACTC
>JAZNWZ010000004.1:0-2355 GCA_045593645.1 Candidatus Fimenecus sp.
CGAGGGAGGTGGCAACGCGGTAGCGTTGACGGAGGGAGAGATAGGCTTTAATAAGTGATTTTTGACTACCCCTCAGTCAACTTCGTTGACAGCTCCCCTGACAAGGGGAGCCGAGAATACATATATTAAACATCCTGGCAAACTCAAATTTATCAAATTATTTTCTTCTTAACAAATTATTTACAAATAAAATATTGACATTTTTTAGAAATAAGGGTATATTATTAATAGAGTTAGCACTCTTGTGGTGAGAGTGCTAACACGAACAAAGGTGGTGATGAGGTGCAGCTTACAGATAGAAAAGAAAAAATTCTTGCAGCTATAGTTGAACGCTATATTGCAACAGGCGAACCGGTTGGTTCAAAAACTTTACTTGAAATTGCAAGTATGCCTGTTTCGTCTGCAACTATTCGTAATGAAATGGCTGAACTTTCTCGTCTTGGTTTTCTTGACCAACCACACACCTCTGCAGGTCGTATCCCGTCACAAATAGGTTATCGTTATTATGTTGACCATTTGATGAATAGATACGAGTTGCCTTTAAATGAAAAAAGACTTATTGAGGCAAGACTTAGCTCTGCAAGTGGTGAGCCACAGCAAATTCTTGAACAAGCAGGGCAGGTGTTGGCAGAGATTACCAACTGTGCAGTTGTTTCAACAACACCTTATGATAACAATGCAGTTATTCGTCGTGTTGAATTAGTACCTTTAGGAACACACACTGCAATGATGGTTATGCTTTCATCATCAGGTATTCTTAAAAGTAGAGTTTGCCGAACAGATTGTGAATTAAATTTAGAAATTATTGAAACCTTCTATAATATTGTATCACAACATTTTATCGGCAAATCTGCAAGTGAAGTAAGCATAGCACTTATTCAAACTCTTGCTTTTTCTTTAGGCAGTCAATCACTTTCAATTTCACCACTTCTTGTAACACTTTCAGATTTAGCACAGCTCACTGAGCAAACACAGCTTTTGCTTGAAGGTCAATCAAATCTTCTTAATTATTCAGATTATCCAAATGCATATGAGCTTATGGAGTTTTTAAGAAGAAGTGAGCCAATTACAAATCTTTTCAGTAGTCATAAAACTGAAGGGGATGCTAATATTTTAATTGGTAAAGAGAATTTATATCGTGAGCTTCAAGATTCAAGCGTGATTTTCTCACACTATTCAGTAAGTGGTAAGGATAGCGGTACATTAGGACTTATCGGTCCAACAAGAATTGATTATGCAAGACTTATTCCAAGTCTTAAATATTTAACAGAGATTGTGGGCAACATAATGTCTGACACTTTGGAGGATTAAAATGGCAAAGAACAAAGAAAAAGAGAATCTTCAAGAAGAAGCAGTAGAAACTGTTGATAAAGCAGAATACGATAAGCTTCTTGCAGAACTTGATGAAAAGAAAGACCAACTCTTGAGAGTAATGGCAGAATACGATAATTTCCGTAAGCGTTCACAAAAAGAAAAAGAGTTAGCTTATGGTGATAGCAAAGCATCAACAATTTCAGAGGTTTTGCCTGTATATGATAATTTTATGAGAGCAATGAGCGCTGAAGCAACAGACTTAGAGTCTCTCAAAAAAGGTATGGATATGATTTTTAATCAATTTGGTGAAACTCTTAAAAAAATGGGCGTTGAGCCATTTGGTGCAAAGGGCGATGAATTCGACCCGAATATTCACAATGCAGTAATGCATGGTGAAGATGAGAATTTACCTGAAAACAGTATTTCAGATGTATTCTCAACAGGATACAAAATGGGGGATAGAGTAATTCGTCCTGCAGTAGTAAAAGTAGTCAATTAACTGTAATCAGTTAAATATATAAACATAAACCTAAATAGGAGGAATAAATTTATGGCAAAGGTAATTGGTATCGACTTAGGTACAACAAACTCATGTGTAGCAGTAATCGAAGGTGGCGAGCCTGTAGTTATGGCTGGTGCAGAGGGTGCAAGAACAACACCTTCAGTAGTAGCTTTCTCAAAAACAGGAGAAAGAATGGTAGGTCAGGTTGCAAAAAGACAAGCAATCACAAATCCAGACAAGACAATTTCATCTATTAAAAGACATATGGGTAGCGACTATAAAGTTACTATCGACGACAAAAAGTTTACACCACAAGAAATTTCTGCAATGATATTACAAAAATTAAAAACAGATGCAGAAGGATACTTAGGAACAACTGTTACTCAAGCAGTTATAACTGTTCCTGCATACTTTAGTGATAGCCAAAGACAAGCAACAAAAGATGCTGGTAAAATAGCTGGTCTTAATGTTTTAAGAATTATAAATGAGCCAACAGCAGCAGCTCTTGCTTATGGTATGGACAAAGAAGATACTGACCA
>JAZNWZ010000005.1:0-4609 GCA_045593645.1 Candidatus Fimenecus sp.
AATATCGCTAATCATTCGAACATTTGTGCGATAATTATATTATATTTATTCTTAGATAAAAGTCAAGCAATTTTCATATATTTTTTTTGAATTTCTGTGCATTATGCCCAAAAACAAGTATAATAAAAGATTTTCATTAGAGAAAATCTTTTATTGTTTGTTTATTTTGTTAATTCTTGATACAATTTCATAAGTTCGGCGACACATTCGGATTCGGTCATTGTTTTGTAGTTGAAGCCGTATGCTTGCATTACTGCTTTGTCGTTTGCTTGGTGGGCTTTGCGAAGTTCAACTGGCATAGTGAGTTCGTCATATAAATCAGCAAGTGAGCAATCGGGATATAATGCTCGTGCGTCAAGAATTGCCTGTGCTGTTCTCTCAATTTCAAGTTTTTGTTCATCGGTTGGGTTAGGCCATGGGAATGTATTATATGCCATAGTATTTGAGTATCTATAACGCATCTCTAAACGTCCACATACTGTTCTTGCCCATGCCATATGTACATTAGAAGTTAATATACCAAATGTATATATACTTGCTTCATCTATGTAAAACAGAGCATTTGTATATACCATTCCCTCTGGCATAAAACATATAGGTATGTATTTTCTGTTTTCAGATGACACAACAGGAATTACAACGCTTTTTCCGTTTGGAACTTGTGGTTGGAAATACTTTGACGGAGTATCTTTCAGTACATTGGTAGATGGGCTCTCATTATTAGCTCTAAATTCATACACAGCTTCAACTCTTTTTCGTATAAAATTGCTACTATTAATTTCTTTTGGTGAGCATTGTTCCAAATAAAGTACATATTTTGCCTCACCATCATTTAATAAATCTTTTGCATTGTAATATCTTCTTATATATTTAGCAATGTTGGGTTCTTTCATTATAACACTTTGATAATCATTTTCATTTCCAACTACAAAATTACCACCATCAATAAGTTGAGCACCTTTTGTCATTACTTGAACATTACATATTGGTTTACCAACTTTTGCAATAAAAATGTTATCCGCAGGCGTCAAATAATGATTTATATTATTACATTTAATTAATCGCTTATCATCGAAAATTATTTTTTCTTTTCTTTCATTTTTTGAAAATCCAATAATTACACAATAAACGTGTGCTTTTTCTGTCGCTTCACTATCCCATTTAAATGTGTTATGAGCAAAATTTATATATATCTTTTCAAAGTTAAAAAGATATGGCCATATTGTAAGGGCTTGTTCGCCCTGAACAATAGAATTGCTTGACACAAATGCAACTTCTATATTTGAATTTTCAATAAATCTTGAAGCCTTAAAATACCAACATGCAACATAGTCCATTTGTTTAAATTTCTTTAATGGTACAACAAGTTGCATATCTTTTTTATTTTCGTTGGTTTGCTCTTTCATACCTACAAACGGCGGGTTACCCATAATATAGTTAAGTTTATCTTTTGGTACAACTGTTTCCCAGTCGATACGAAGAGCGTTGCCCTCTGTGATATTTGCATAGGATTTAAGTGGTAAGAAGTCCAAATCGGTATGCAAAATATCTTCTGTTTCTTTCATCATCTGACTTTCAGCAATCCAAAGAGCTGTTTTTGCAACTGTTACGGCGAAATCGTTGATTTCAATACCATAAAACTGACCGATTGACACCTTGATTGGTGCAAAATCTGTAAGCATTGTGATTTGATTTGAAAGGCAACGTAAAACCTCATTCTCAAGTCGACGAAGTTCAATATAAGTTTGTGTAAGGAAATTGCCTGAACCACAAGCAGGGTCAAAGAAAATAAGCTTAGAAAGTTTTTCTTGATATGCCTTTAACTTTGTTGTTCTTGTGCGGTCAACAGAAATGTCCTTAATCTCGGCAAGCTCTTCACGAAGCTCATCAAGAAATAAGGGGTCAATAACCTTATGTATATTTTCAATAGAGGTATAGTGCATACCGCCTGAACGACGAGTTTCAGGGTTTAATGTACTTTCAAACACAGCACCAAAAATTGTAGGACTTATATCGCTCCAGTCAAAATCTTCACTTGCCTGACGAAGTAAGATGTCACGGATTGTATCGTTAAACTGTGGAATTTCAATATCGTCGCCTGCGAAAAGTCCACCGTTAACATAAGGGAATGCTAAAAGCATTTCATCTTCGTAAGGGTCACGGTCTTCGTCTTTTTGATTAAGAATTTTGAACAACTCAATCAAAGCCTTTCGCATATCCTTTGCAGAGAAAGACTTGATATAGTTATGGAATTTTGAATGTTCGCCGAAAATCCCTGCATCTTCTGCATAAAGGCAGAATACAAGACGAACGCAAAGCATATTAAGGCTTTTAAGTGTTTCAGGGTCTTCGGGATTACGATACTGCTTTAATATCTCATCATAAAGCACGCCTACAAGATTACCAGCCTGAATAGAAACTTCCATTTCCTTGTGAATATTCTCGTCACCTGTGTCTGTGATGAATTTAAGACGATAATATTCTTTTTCAAGGTCTTTTAAGAGGATTTGTTCAGGTTCACCCTTTGGGTTTTCCATATCATAAACAAGAAATTCGTTAAAATTGCAAGTAATAATCCAACGAGGTCGCTGTGAATATGGCAAACCTGCAGAATAACGCTGTGCTTGTTGGAATGGGTTAAGTAATGAGCCATCAGACTGCTTAATAGGTTTACGCAAGTCTTTATCACGGCTTTTCTGTTCAATAAGAACATGGGTTGCAGGGATATGACCGTCAATAAAGCTTGTATGGTCAATCATAACTTGTTCTTCAAACTGAATGAATTTTTCAGGTTCTGCAACACCCAAAACATCACGAAGAAGCGAGAGCCAAAACGGTTGACTTTCGCCTTTTTCGTAACCTTTATCTTTCCAATAATCTGCAAACGCTTTTGCGTGTTGACGAATTTCTGTGTCTTTCATAAATCCACTTACCTAATCTTAAATAGTTGTATACTTATTCAGTAACTTTTTTATAAAAATCGAAGCAATCGAATGTTGCAAAGTAATCTGCAGGGGTTTCAGCTCTACGAATAAGCTCAAAATTGCCATCTTCTTTAAGAAGAATTTCTGCTGATTTAAGTTTACCATTATAGTTATAACCCATTGCAAAGCCATGAGCGCCAGTATCGTGAATATAGATAATATCACCCATATCTACCTTTGGAAGCATTCTGTCGATTGCAAATTTATCGTTATTTTCACAAAGTGAGCCTGTAACATCATATTTATAATCGCAAGGCTCGTTTTCTTTGCCCATAACTGTAATATGATGATATGCACCATACATTGCAGGTCTCATCAAGTTAACTGCACAAGCATCAACACCGATATATTCTTTATGAGTATGCTTTTCGTTAATTGCACGAGTTACAAGTGCACCATAAGGAGCAAGCATAAATCTGCCAAGCTCAGTGAAAATTGCAACGTCGTCCATACCTGCAGGTACAAGCACTTCGTTATATACTTTTTCTACGCCCTTACCAATTTCAAAAATATCGTTGCCCTCTTGGTCAGGCTTATATGGAATACCAATACCGCCTGAAAGGTTGATAAACTTAATATGAGCACCTGTCTCCTCTTTAAGCTTAACTGCTACTTCAAACAGTGTTCTTGCAAGTGTTGGATAATACTCGTTTGTAACTGTGTTACTTGCAAGGAAAGCATGGATACCAAACTCTTCAACGCCCTTTGATTTCATAATCTTGAATGCTTCAAAAAGTTGTTCAGTTGTCATACCGTATTTTGCATCACCAGGGTTGTCCATAATGTTATTTGCTATTGAGAAATATCCACCTGGATTATAACGACAAGAAAGCTTTTTAGGAAGCTTGCCCAATGTCTTTTCAAGTATATCAATATGTGTAATATCATCAAGATTGATAATAGCACCCATATCGTTTGCAAATTTAAACTCTGCAGGTGGAGTATCGTTTGATGAAAACATTACATCATCACCTACTGCACCAATTGCTTTTGAAAGCATAAGTTCAGTAACTGATGAACAGTCGCAACCACAACCATATTCTCTTAAAATATTTATAAGGAATGGGTTTGGTGTTGCTTTAACTGCAAAATACTCTTTAAAGCCTTTATTCCAAGCAAATGCTTTTTTAAGATTTTCTGCATTTTTTCTAATACCTGCTTCATCATAGAGATGAAAAGGAGTTGGATACACTTTTGCAATTTCTTCAAGTTTTTCTTTAGTAGTAAATGGTGTTTTGCTCATTTTTATTCTCCTATATATTGCTCAATATATTTTTTTATTGTTTCAAGTCCTTCACCTGTTTCTGAAGAAAAAGGAATAATTCTTTCTGCAGGAACAAAGCTCATTTCTTTTTTAGAATTTTCAAGTCTTTCGTTATAGTCTTTCTTCTTTTTAAGCTTGTCTGACTTTGTCATAACAACTATAAACTCATAGCCTGCAGACTGTAAAAACTCCATCATCATAATATCATCACTTGTTGGTGGATGACGCATATCAACAAGTTGTACAACAAGCTTGATATTACGGTCGGAATTGAAATAACCCTCCATCATTTCTGCCCAACGTTCTTTTTCGGTTCTGGCAACCTTTGCGTAACCGTAACCGGGCAAGTCAACAAAGTTAA
>JAZNWZ010000006.1:0-21665 GCA_045593645.1 Candidatus Fimenecus sp.
GGGTAATGACGAACCATTTGCAGGTGCAGTTGGCGAAATTGAGCCTTGTAATGAGTTTTACGATTTTGATGCAAAATATGAGTCAGATAGCGGACTTCACATTCCTGCAAGAATAGGTGAAGACAAAATTAAAGAAATTCAGGAAAAAGCAGTTAAAGCATATAAGGCTTGGGGTTGTTCAGGTCTTGCAAGAGTAGACTTTTTTGTAAGACATTCAGACGGTGCAATTCTTCTTAACGAGCCTAACACATTGCCTGGCTTTACAAACATCAGTATGTATCCAAAACTTATGGAACATGCAGGAATTGCATATAGCGACCTTATTGACAAGCTTTGTACTCTTGCCATTGAAAAGTGGGAAAAGGAATTTGCAGAATGAAAAAAGACGCAATAATTAAAATTGTTAGTATTCGCACCACAGAAAATGGTGATGACAACTTTGAGATGACCGTTGTTGGCTCAATTACACACGACGGTGAAAAAAGCATAATTGAATACGAAGAAGAAAACGAAGAGACCGGCAAGCAAGAAACCAAAATCACTATTATTGACAATTCAACTGTCAATATAATAAGAGCAGGTCAGTTTAGTTCTGAAATGTCAATTGAAAACAACAAGCGCCATTTGACCTTCTATAACACACCTTACGGCTCAATGACAATTGGTGTTTATGGCAACAATGTGCATTGGTTTAGAAATGGCAAAAATTGTGTTTTGAAAATGAAATACACATTAGATTTTAACAACGATTTAGTATCAGAAAACAGTATGAACATATACATTGAGGAGAAATAAAAATGTCTAAATTAGTAAAACAAGCAACTAATGATTTACATACTCTTATTGTAGATGCACTTGGAAAAGCTGTTGCAGAGGGTGAAATTTCTGCAGAGCCTATTCCATCATTTGTAATCGAAGTTCCTGCAAATCGTGATAATGGTGATTACTCAACAAATATCGCTTTTGTATGTGCAAAGGTTTTCCGTTGCGCACCAAGAAAAATTGCAGATTTAGTTGCAAAATATATTGACCTTGAAGGTACATATTTTGATTCTTGCACTGTTGCAGGTGCAGGCTTTGTAAACTTTACACTTTCAAAGGATTTCTATGCAGATATTTTGCTTGACGTTAAAGCACTCGGTGCTGATTATGGTAGAAGTGATTATGGGCAGGGCAAAAAAATCAATGTTGAATTTGTTTCTGCTAACCCAACAGGCCCAATGCATATGGGTAATGCTCGTGGTGGTGCTCTTGGAGACTGTCTTGCTGCAGTGCTTGATATGGCAGGCTATGAGGTTGAGCGTGAATTCTACATTAATGATGCAGGTAACCAAATTGAAAAATTCTGTCTTTCACTTGATATTCGTTATCAACAAATCTTCAAGGGTGAAGATGCTGTTGAGTTGCCTGAAGATAGCTATCATGGTGAAGATATTAAAGAGCGTGCAAAGCAATTTGCAGATGTTTATGGTAATGCATATATGGAAAAGAGCGAAGAAGAGAGAAGACAAGCCCTCATTGAATTTGCTCTTCCAAAGAACATTGAAAATATGCAAAAGAATATGGAGAAATACCGTATTGAATATGACACTTGGTTTAAAGAAAGTCAGCTTCACAACAGTGGTGCTGTAAAAGAAGTTATTGACTATCTTACAAACAAAGGTCTTACTTATGAAAAAGACGGTGCAGTTTGGTATAAGAATATTGAAGTTCAAACTGAAATGCTTAAAAAAGCAGGCAAAACTCAAGAAGATATTGACAAGTTAGACCTTAAAGACGACGTTCTTGTTCGCCAAAATGGTAATCCAACATATTTTGCAGCAGATATTGCTTATCACAAGAATAAACTTGTTACTCGTGGATTTGACAAGGCTATTGACGTTTGGGGTGCTGACCACCACGGACACGTTGCAAGAATGAAAGGTGTTCTTGAAGCACTTGACCTTGATTCTGACCGTCTTGATGTAATCTTAATGCAACTTGTTCGTCTTACAAGAGATGGCGAAGTTGTTAGAATGTCAAAGAGAACAGGTAAAGCAATTACACTTGTTGACTTGCTTGAAGACATTCCTGTTGATGCAGTTCGTTTCCTTTTCAATATGAGAGAGCCTGGCTCACAAATGGACTTTGACCTTGACTTAGCAGTTGAACAATCTTCACAAAACCCTGTTTATTACTGTCAATATGCAAATGCTCGTATTCACAGTATTTTACGCAAGCTTGAAGCAGATGGAGTTGCAATTCGTGATTGCACAAAGGACGAGTTAAAGCTTCTTGTAGCGCCTGAAGAAATTGAGCTTATTCGTCATCTTGCATCTTACACAGATGAAATTGTGAATTCTGCAAAGAACTATGACCCTGCAAAGATTACTCGTTATTGTATGGATTTGGCAACACTTTTCCATAAATTCTATAACGCTTGCCGTGTCGCAGTTGAAGACGAATCACTTATGCAAGCTCGTCTTAGCCTTTGCACTTGTGTAATGAATGTAATTACAAACATTCTTACAATGTTTAGAATTTCAACACCAGAATCAATGTAAGTGCAAAATGCAAAACGCAAAGCGCAAAATGAATTTTCAAATATAAAATAATGTAGGGACGCTGACCACGCGTCCCATTTTTATTGACATTTTTAGTTTGAAATGATATATTTGACTTAAATTAAGTGCTAAAAATAATTTTGTCACAAAAACATTTATAATTACGATTTTTCTAATAGCAACATTTTATTTTAAGGAGTTAATGATTATGAACAAGCGTCCTAAATGTGGAACAATTAATGATTCCGGAGCAAATTATTGTTCAGAATGTGGTTACAATTATACAAACAATATAAGTGCAAAGAAGAAAAAAACGACAGATTTTTTAATTGCATTTCTTATAATATTCGTTATATTTGATATTTTGTTTTTAGTTTTGATATCTAGGAATGATAACGATTCAAATGATGTGAATCCGACAAATAGTAGTCAGAACGACACTTTACAACAGAGTAATGGCGAAAAAGTCTATGGGTTGGGTGACACTGTAACAATTCATACTAGTCGTGGAGATTACGCTCTTAAATTTACAGGTGTAAGAGAGACGGACAAGAGAAATGAATATGCGGACGAAAACCCACAACGAGTTGTTATTTTAGAATATGAATATAAAAACATTTCTTTTGATACCGATGTTGTTGTTAGTTATTTGTATTTCAGAACCTATGATAATGATGGTAACGCGCTTACTCTATATCCAGATACTTCAGTAAAATCTACAACAAATATTAGTCAAGGTAAAACAGCTACGGCATCTGTTGCTTATGGATTGGATGACGATGATAATATCATAACTGTTGATTTTTATGATATTACTATGGAAAATATGTATAGCGCCGAATGTTCCTTTAAATTAACTTGGTAATACAGAGAAGGCTTTCTCTCCCTCCGTCAAAATCAAAGATTTTGTCACCTCCCTCATTAGAGGGAGGTTTTTGCATTATATTGGATTTTTTACTAATAATACATTTGTACTTATATTTTCTTTGTTCTTTGTCAATCTTTTGTCAAAATAACTATTGAAAAATTGGACAAGTAATTGTATAATTACTTGGATAGGAATTATTCCCTCAATTAAAGAAAGGAGTTTTCATTTATTATGATTAACTATTCACATGAAGTTGAAAAAATGTGCTGTGTTAAAAAAGGACCTCACCATGGTCCAGCTCCAATTCCTGAAGAAGGCAATTGGGTAAAGGCTTATGAAATTAAAGATATTTCAGGTTTTTCACACGGCATCGGCTGGTGTGCTCCTCAACAAGGCACATGTAAGCTCACTCTTAATATCAAAGAAGGTATTGTTGAAGAAGCTCTCGTTGAGACTCTTGGTTGCTCAGGTATGACTCACTCAGCTGCTATGGCTGCTGAAATTCTTCCTGGCAAGACACTTCTTGAATGCCTTAACACAGACCTTGTTTGTGATGCTATCAATACTGCTATGAGAGAAATCTTCTTACAATTAGTATATGGTCGTTCACAATCTGCTTTCTCAGAAGACGGTCTTGTTGTTGGTGCAGGTCTTGAAGACCTTGGTAAAGGACTTCGTTCACAAGTTGGTACAATGTTCTCAACAAAGGTTAAGGGCGTTCGTTATATGGAAATGGCTGAAGGCTATATCACAAGAATGGCTCTTGACGCTGATGACCAAGTTATCGGTTATGAGTTCGTTAAGCTCGCCAAGATGATGCAAGATATCCGTCACGGTACAGACGCTGCAACAGCTCTTAAGAACAATACAGGCTCATACGGTCGTATTGCAGATGCTGCAAAATACATCGACCCAAGAGAAGAATAAGAGAAGGAGGATACTAAAATGGCTAATGATGTAAGATTTGAAGGCAAAGAAAGAAGAATGGCTAAAATCGAGAAATGTCTTGCTGAATATGGTATTGCTTCTCTCGAAGATGCAAAGGCTCTTTGCGAATCAAAAGGTATTGATGTTGAAGGCATCGTTAAGGGTGTTCAACCAATCGCATTCGAAAATGCTGTTTGGGCTTACACACTCGGTGTTGCACTTGCACTTAAATCAGGTGTAAAAACTGCTTCTGAGGCTGCTGCTGTTATCGGTAAAGGTCTCCAAGCTTTCTGTATCCCAGGTTCAGTTGCTGAACAAAGAGACGTAGGTCTTGGCCACGGTAACCTTGGTGCAATGCTTCTTAAGGAAGAAACAAAGTGCTTTGCATTCGTTGCAGGACACGAATCATTCGCAGCTGCTGAAGGTGCTATTGGTATTGCTAAGACAGCTAACAAAGTTCGTAAAGAACCTCTTCGCGTTATCCTTAACGGTCTCGGCAAAGACGCTGCTATGATTATTTCAAGAATTAACGGTTTCACATATGTTCAAACTGAGTATGATTTCTACACAGGCGAACTTAAGATTGTTAACGAAACAAAATATTCAGACGGTGAAAGAGCTGCTGTTGGTTGCTACGGCGCAAACGACCTTCTTGATGGCGTTGCTATCATGAAGAAAGAGGGCGTTGACGTTTCTATCACAGGTAACTCAACTAACCCAACTCGCTTCCAACACCCAGTTGCAGGCACATACAAGAAGTGGGCTATGGAAAATGGCGTAAACTACTTCTCAGTTGCTTCAGGTGGCGGTACAGGTCGTACACTTCACCCAGATAATATGGCTGCAGGTCCTGCTTCTTATGGTCTTACAGACACAATGGGTAGAATGCACGGTGATGCTCAATTCGCTGGTTCATCTTCAGTTCCTGCTCACGTTGAAATGATGGGTCTTATCGGTATGGGTAACAACCCAATGGTAGGCGCAACAGTTGCATGTGCAGTTGCTGTTGAAGAAGCAAGCAAATAAGCCTTGATATATAAGGGTTTGTAAGCATCTTTAAGATTTTTGTAGTTTTTGTAAAAATCTTATTATGTAAATTTTAATAAATAAAAAGTTAGACACATCATTTTGGAGTTTTTCCATCGTGATGTGTCTATATTTTTTATATGAAATGTGAGGTATTTACAATGCAAAAATTGAAGATGAAAACAACAAAAACTCTTACTTTTGAAGAAGGCTGTAACAGGTATTTAGAATACTGTCAGCGGAGAAATTTAAGACAGGGAAGTGTAGATGAAAAGACCTTTACTCTTGTTGATGGTGAATATTGGAGATATGATTCTTATGTTGTAATTGCCGATTATTACGATGTTTATTACAGTTAAATAGGAGTTTTTTAAATGCAAAAGAAGCACAACAACTTATACTATATTTTTAAAGAAGACAAAGCTTTTCATCCAATGTTAATAAAATCTGCAGAAAGTATTCGCCAAAAAATCAATAACCTTTTTGCAAAAAAGTAAAATAAAAAGACGGAGTGTAAAAACTCCGTCTTTTTTGTTTTGTTATCTGCGGTCTTCAAGCTCTTTTCTAATGCGCTTTAACTCGTCTGTTTGTCTTTCTGCTTCTTTTTGAAGCTTATAATTATGTCTTTGTTGAGCCCAATAATCTTCAAGCTCTTGCTGTGCTTGATATTTCCTTACAATTTCATCCTGACGACGATTAAATTCTGCTATCACTCGTCTGTCGTGCTCAACTACATATGCTTCATACATAT
Organism: Candidatus Fimenecus sp.; assembly: GCA_045593645.1. Classification (GTDB taxonomy): domain Bacteria; phylum Bacillota; class Clostridia; order Oscillospirales; family Acutalibacteraceae; genus Fimenecus. The sequence goes on from JAZNWZ010000006.1 coordinate 6,116, forward strand.
TCACAGCTTCTTTAATAGAATCAGCTCGTCTATTTTCAAATAAATCAACAATATACTCAACAGCGTTAAGATTCTTTTTATATTTTGGACCTAAAACATCAAACTCAGCTACTTCAGCTTCCAACTCAGCCAAAGCCTTTTGGCTTGTTGCAATTTTGTCTGCACAGTTTTTTGCTGACGAACGTGCTTGTGCTCTCTTTTCTTCAACAAGTTGCTTGTATCTGCGGTCATTTTCTGCTTTAGCTTCTTCGTCTTTTGCTCTTAAATCGTCTCTTTGTTTCTTTTCTTCTTCAGTTAAAGAGTTCACTTTTTTTCTAAGGAGCCACGCTACAACGAAGCCTAAAACTGGTAACAAGTAAAATGCGACCGACAAAATAGACTTTACGCCATATTCTTTAACGCTTGATTGTGATTCTGTCAATATCTCATTTTTTTCTTCATCTGTCAATTCTTTTTCAAGCGTTGCCTTTAATGTAGATAAATCTCCTTGGCTTATTGTTTCATCAGACAATGCTGCTTTTATTTTAGCCACATTTTCTTCGGTTAAGGACTTATCTTCTACCCAAGCCATTAAATCAATAAGCTCTTCTTCTACTAATTCGTTTTCCAATATAGGCATCAATTCGTCCATCGTTATGTCGATAGTCCAATTTATCCAATATGGAGTACAAGAAAGCTTGGTGTAATTATCACAAATTACAATATTCAATTCTTCAAATTGTGGCGTATAACGGCTATTTGATGCTTCAATTACTTCCCCTGCAGTTATTGAAAGATAGACAACACCATCGGTATATTTTTCTGTTATTTTGCCTTCAAAATTATATGCTCCATATGTGTCGCAATGTCCAAATGTGCTATGTGAGTCATGCTCAAAAGTGCCTGTAACATTACCCTCGGCATCACAAGATGAAATTGTCATAACGCCAATGTGCTTTGTAATACCATTACTTGTTGAATAATATGTTCCTCCGTATGAACGAACAATCTCTGGTGTTTCAAGATTTGTTGTCTTATTACCGACTGAATATACATTACAATATGTGCTCTCTTCATACAAGCTATCATAAAAAGAAGCTTTAGCAGTAGTATAGTTCTCAGAAAATATAATTGTCTCTATATCTTCAGGTATATACCCACTATAGTCTGGCGAATCTATCCAATTCTCAAATTTTACTCTTGCTTCAACATAACCATCGGCACCTTTTTTTCTAATTGACCCTGTAAAGCTATATTCTCCTAAAATCTCACTTTCCGCAGACCACTTCAAGATTCCTTCTATTTTTCCATCTTCAGTACACGAAGTAACATTAAGAATAATATCTTGATAGCCGGTTTTATAAAGTGAACTATTATAATATGTGCCTCTATATTCCTTTACAATTTCCGGTGTATGGAGATTTTCTTTTTTGCCACCAACATTATCACTCAAGTTAGCGACAAAGACAATCACCATCAAAACAACAGTAATCACTGCTACGATAATGTTGATAGGTTTGTTTTTTTTCGCTTTAACTTGTTTAAGGTCTGCCATATATTTAGCTTCATTGTCTGTATCGCGCTTTGCTGTAAGCGTTACATCCTTGGGATTAAAATTTTCCAACTCATTTTTATCCCTTTTTGCATCTTGAATCGTTGATTCATACGCATCAATTGCTCTTAATTTTGCTCTGAGCGTTTTAAGTTGTTCAAGTTCTGTTGCTGAAATCATTTCCTTTTACCCCTAAAAATATGTATTTTTAATGCTTAAAGCATTTGTTATATTGTTCAACCCAGTCGAGAATTGCTTTTCGGTTATAGATTTGTGGCATTGCACCTGTAACAACAGTTGCTTTACCAAGTTGCACACCCATATCAACAACCTTTTTAAGCACACCTTTGTTATTGATAAGTCCTTGCACCTTAATCTTTATATCTTCAGGTGTCATACCACTAAGCATTGCACCAAGGCTTGAAGAATCTGCATCAATAGTCATATCTTCTGCGTTGAGAATACCTTTTGCAAAGATATAGTCAAGCTCACTACCTTCAAGACGAGTAAGAAGAAGCTTTACACAAGCCATAGGTGCCATTGCTGCACCAATTGCCTTGTAGTAATTTTTCTGGTACTCCCAAAGCGTTTCTGCACTAAACGCCATATCCTTGTCTGCACAAACTGCATCTGCAAGAATTTTTGCAGCTTTAAGAGCATTAGCAATACCTGAGCCGATAATCGGAACGGTCATAAATGCAGAGTCGCCGATTGCGGCATAGCCATCTGCAACCATAACGCCAAGTGGTTGACGAACAGGAATATTTGCAAAATTACCTGCACGGATAATTTCCGTACCAATGCTTGGATTTGTAGGTCTCATTAAGTCGATTTGCTCTTTTGCATAGTCAAGGTCAAACTTATGGAAACGACCAATAAGCACGTCTGTATGGTTTTCTTCAGTTGCAACCCAAGAAATGCCTAATTCGTTGTTAGGAAGCATAATGATTTTGAATTTTTCGTCGTCTCTAACCTCTGCAGTTTTGTTGAAAAATGCTCGGTAGATATAGAATTGCTCATATTCAATAACATCATTTTGAATTCCTAAATATTTTGGCAGATTTCTTCTAACTGGTGAATTCATACCACAAGCATCAATAACAAGGTCAGCATAATATTCACCTTTATCTGTCTTAATACCTACAACTCTGTTACCATAAAGAAGTGGTTCTTCAATATTTTGCTCATATTGAAATTTAACCCCTGCTTTTTCAGCATAAGAAATTAAATAAGCATAAATCTCTCTACGCTCCATTTGAATTTCTTTTCTTGAATCCTCTGTGTTTTGAGTAAGTGCAGTTTCCATTGATGGACCATAAAAGGTTACATCATTTTTAAGGTTAAAAAGGCTCTTATCAGGAATAGGAAGTCCTATTGCTAAAAGTCCCTTTTTATCAAAAATATCTGTCCAGTCATAACCCATATTATCCTTTGAGTTTTTCTCATAAACTGTAACATCAAATCCTTTTTGTGCAAGCAACATAGCAGCTGCAATACCACCGTGACCGCCACCTGCAACTATAATTTTATTCCCCATAAAAATTCCCCTTTTTTATGTTTATACTTAAATATTAACATATTAGCTTTGCTTTTTCAATTATTACTGATATAAATTCGCTAAAAGCTTTGACTTTTAATAAAAATTATTATATAATACCTTCAACAAATTGATTTAGGTTATATTCTGTTTTCTAAAAACAGATGAAAAAGGAAGCCCCACTGGTTATTCAGTGGGGTTCTTATTTTTATTGACTGGCATCGTATGTGCCTAAAAGCATATTTTCTTTTTTGATATCTTCAAGAGTTTGTAAGGCTTTTTCCCTACTCTTTTTTAATTTCTTCATACGTTTTATACTGCCATAACCAAGCATATAAAACTGAAGTCCACCAACTAACAAAAAGATACTTCCTGCCATTCCCGACAAGCCGAAAATTTGCCACATAGCTCTCAACTCGTCGACTTCATATCCTGCACTTGTTCCAACATCAATAATGTTTTCTGCAAACAAATCGTAATAGCGAAGACCTTGTGCATAAAAGCTTAATGCTGACACTATGCAAACTCCAAGAATTATTGACGACACTATCAGCATTTTTTTTGACCAATTAAGCTCTTTTTCATAGCTTTTTTCGGTTTCTTCAACCCTCTTTAAATGCTGTGTACGAGTTAAAAGCACAACTTTATTAAGGGACTCCATACCCTCACCATAAATGTGATGAAGATAGTCCCTATTCATCATTTCAGCTTCAGCAAAATCGCTTGTGTTGTATTGGAAAATTTCGTTATACTTCTCTGAAATGTCTTCTTTTTGTGGGGCTAAGTTGTTTTCATCCATTAACAACTCTCCTTATCGACCTGAATCATAAGTGCCGTTTGTCATATGCTCTTGTTTTCGTTCTTCTAATACTCTCAAGGCTCTGTTTTTCATTTTAACTTGTCTGAACATTCTTATTACAAAGCCAATAATAAAAAACGGTGCAAGGAAACTTACAAAAATACTAATAATTGTACCTAAATAGCCCAAAGCATTACCAATAACACCACTTCCTACAAGAGAAAGCAACTTTGAAAACAAAATAATTATCAATGCAAGCCCAAGAGTCATTAGAATGGACATTATCTGTTCTCTTTGCTCTTTTTTGTAGTTATCAATAACATCTGAATAATCTTTTATAAATTGTGTACGTGTGTAGAGAACATTGTTTCCCCACTCATCGAGCTGATTACCGTGAAAACTATGAAAGTATTCACGATTTTTAAATGTTTCTTTTTCTTCATAAGAAACATTTTGGTCAAAGACAGAGCTATAACTGTCAGCTATATTTTCTTTTTCGCTCAACCTATACACCTACCCTTATTCTTCAGCCTTATATGTACCCATTGAAATGCATAAGGTTTTTCGTTCTTCTAATGCATCAAGCCGTCTTTGTTCGTGCTTTTTGATTTGCTTTAGACGAATAGCAATAGCAATAAATGGAAATGCTGGAATAAGTGGAATCATCAGCAAAAACAATGCTGCTTCTGTACCATAATTTAAATGATAAATCCAGCTATACCAAATAACGTCAACACCATTTAACCACGCTATGAATAATACTAATATCCATATGCCTGTTACAACACCGGTAATTGGTATATATTTTTTTACTGTTTTTCTCTCTTTTTCTGCCCATTCAGTTATCTCTGTATATTCTTCAATATACTGAGACCGTGTCATAGTTGGTATTTCACGATAACATTCAGAATTTCTAAACGCTTTTTTCATTATTTTTAATGCTCAACCCAATCTCTTGAACGTTCAACTGCACGAAGCCATCCACGATATCTCTTTTCGCGTTTTTCTATATCCATTATTGGCTCAAACACTTTGTCAACTTCACGAATTTTGCTGATTTCTTCTGTGCTCTTCCAGAATTTTGTTGCAAGACCTGCAAGATAAGCAGCACCAATTGCAGTTGTTTCTACCATCTTTGGACGGTTAACCTTTGTTCTTATCATATCTGACTGAATTTGCATCATAATATCACTTACTGATGCACCACCGTCAACACGAAGCTCAGAAAGTTCAATGTCTGAATCTTGCTTCATAGCTTCAAGCAAATCTGTCATTTGATATGCAATAGCCTCAAGCACACTACGGCAAATATGTGCAGCATTCGCACCACGAGTGAGACCTACAATTGTTCCACGAGCATACATATCCCAATAAGGTGCACCAAGTCCTGTAAATGCAGGAACAAAATAAACACCATTTGCATTTGGAACGCTTTCTGCAAGTTCATCACAACGACGAGCAGAATCTATAAGGTGTAAGTCATCACGAAGCCATTTAATAACTGAACCTGCATTAAATGCAGAGCCTTCAATAGCATAAGTAACTTTGTTGCCAATTCCCCAAGCAACACCTGTAACAAGATTGTTTTTTGATTCAACTCTCTTATCACCAGTATTCATAAGCAAGAAGCAACCTGTACCATATGTATTTTTTGCTTGGCCACTTTCAAAACAGCCTTGACCGAAGAGTGCTGCAGGTTGGTCGCCAATAGCACCTGCAATTGGAACGCCTGCCAAATCCTCAATACCCATAACACTTTTTGCAACTGTACCATAAACCTGACTTGATGGCACCGGTTGTGGAAGCATTGCCATAGGAATACCAAGCTTTGCACATAAATATTCATCCCAACAAAGCTTATCAACATCAAAAATCATTGTTCTTGATGCGTTTGAGTAGTCAGTAATATGTACTGCGCCACCTGTTAAATTCCAAATAAGCCAAGTTTCAACTGTACCGAAAAGAAGTTGACCTTTTTCTGCAAGCTCTCTTGCTCCATCAACATTATCAAGAATCCATTTAATTTTTGTTGCAGAGAAATAAGCATCAACAACAAGACCGGTGTGGTCTTTAACATATTGTGCCAAATCTTTATCTGCCTTAATTTTTTCACACATATCTGCAGTTCTTCTGCATTGCCAAACGATAGCATTATAAACAGGTTTACCTGTTGATTTATCCCAAACTATTGTTGTTTCACGTTGGTTTGTAACACCAATTGCTGCAATATCTTCTGCAGTTGCTTTACTTGCAGCCATTACCTCCATTACAGATTGAAGCTGTGAGAAGAGAATTTCCATTGGATTATGCTCAACCCAACCTGTGTGTGGATAAATTTGTGTGAATTCGTGCTGTGCTTTGTAACAAATATTTCCCTTTTTGTCAAAAAGAATTGCACGAGAACTTGTTGTTCCTTGGTCTAATGCTAATACATATTTCTTCATAGTATAACACCTCATATATTAAATAGTTGCTTTTTAACTTTGTAGTTATTTTTTATCTATTCGGTTTTTCGCAAAGTGTTCTGCCTCTTTTTTTGCTTTTGCGTCATCTATCAAATTGTGTAATCCTTGCCAATGAAAAACTCTGCGTTTAAACCACAATGATGATGCATGTTTATAAATAAAAGACGGACAGGCTTTTTTAACGGTTGCATAGTTCACATTATATAAATCAAGATATTTGTAATAGTCGTTTATCTTGTGAATAAAAGTTGCAAATGATGGATAGCCTTTTTCTGCCCAAGCATTCTCTGCCATTGCTCCAAGACGAGGGAAAGTTAAGAACTCTAATTTTTCCAAGTTTGGCACATATTCAGTCCACATTTGCGCTTCAATACCCCACGTGTCGCCATCATTTTCTGTCAATGTACCATCGTCGTTGCAAACTTTTTTTAGGGTGTTCCAACCATATGGAAAATCAAAATAATAAGGATAACAACTTGTGTTGATTAAACGTCTGCCTCGTTTTAGTTCGTTTTTAACCAAATCTCCGTTTTTACTTAAGCCACAAACCGTCCAAGCAATATCAGAATCGAGATTTTCTGCATTTTCACAGTTATCATAGTTCCACATTATTGAAGAATAGCCCTTCTCTTTAAGGTAACTATTAATTTTGTTCATAAAGAAGAGTTGTAATTCATCCTCGTCTTTTAAATTGTTATCCTTTATTACCTTTTGACAGTCAGGACAATTCTTCCAACGCATTTTTACAACCTCATCTCCACCAATATGAATAATCTTATCAGGGAAAAGGTCTATTACCTCATCCAACACATCAAATGCAAATTGATATGTGCTTTCCTTGCCTGCACAAAGCACATCGTGCTTTACACCCCAATGTGTTGCAACATCAAGTTTTCTGTTACAACAAGAAAGATGCGAATAGCAAGCAATTGCTGAAACCATATGCCCAGGCATATCAATTTCAGGAATAACCTTAATTTTTCTTTGATGACAATAATCAACAATATCTTTTATGTCTTCTTGAGTATAATATCCGCCGTGGGACTTATGGTTGAAATTTGTATGGTCTCTTACTGAGCCTTTTTCTGTCAGCAGTGGATATTTTTTTATCTCAATTCTCCAACCTTGGTCCTCTGTCAAATGCCAATGGAAAACATTTAGCTTGTGAAAAGCCATAAGGTCAATAATTTTTTTAATTTCTTCTACCTTATAGAAATATCTGCCACAATCAAGCATAAAGCCACGATAATCAAATCGTGGATAATCTTCAATTTCAGTATATGGTAGCTTACCGTTTTTTTGAACAAGCATTTGACGAAGTGTTTGAAGTCCATAGAAAAGTCCTGTTTCTGTTTTTGCCGTTATTTCAACTCTTCTGTCTGCGCAAAGAAGCTTGTACCCTTCTTCGTGCTCCATATTCTCATCAATTTTTAAAACAATCGCCTTTTCTTCACCTACTTCTTCGTGCAAGTGAATTTTTTTATCAAAATGTTTACGAACAAATTCTTTAAAATCCTTAGCAAAGGAGAAATCTGTAATCGTTGTCCCTGCATGTAGTGTAAAGCCTTTACGACTACTGTTTGTCAATATGCTCACAGGCTGCGGTACTATATTATACAAGCATATCCCCCCAATTAAATCTTATTTTCATTTTATCATAAAAATATTATAATCACAATGATAAAAACCTACATATTTTCTCTTGAAATTCTGTGCATAGTATAGTATAATTATACTTGCCTTAATTCAGACGTGTGCCGCGTGGGTCCTGTGCGGCGGTGCACTGTGAACCATGTCAGGCGGGGAACCGAGCAGCATTAAGCGGAACGCATCGGGCGCCACAGTCTGCCTACGCGACACATGACTGAGTTAAGGCATTTTTTCTAAATTTAGTTCAAAATAAGCAAGGAGGATAAATATGTATCGTGCATATTACAGAAAGTATCGCCCTTCAACATTTGTTGATGTTGTTGGTCAAGAGCACATTACAAAAACACTTGAAAACGCTGTAAAATCAGGCAAGACAAGTCATGCATATCTTTTTACCGGCTCTCGTGGTACTGGCAAAACCTCTTGTGCTAAAATTCTTTCAAAGGCAGTTAACTGCTTAAATCCACAAAACGGAAATCCTTGTAATGAGTGTGAAATTTGTCGTGGTATTGATAGTGGTTCTATCCTTGATATTATTGAAATCGACGCTGCATCAAACAATGGCGTCGACAATATTCGTGATTTAAGAGAAGAAGCAAACTTCACACCTGCAAATGCAAAGTACAGAGTTTATATTATTGATGAGGTGCATATGCTCTCAATTGGTGCTTTTAATGCCCTTTTAAAAACTCTTGAAGAGCCACCTGCTCACGTTATCTTTATTCTTGCAACAACTGAAGTGCACAAGCTTCCATCAACTATTCTTTCTCGTTGTCAACGCTTTGACTTTAAGCGTATTCCACCTGAAGAAATTGCTGGGCGACTTTTAGAGGTTGCTAAAAAAGAAAATCTTCAACTTGCAGAAGATGGCGCTATGCTTATTGCTCGTATTGCAGATGGTGCTATGCGTGATGCTCTTTCACTTTTAGACCGTTGCTCATCATTTGATGGCATTATTGACTCTGCTGCAGTTGCAGATAGTGCAGGTCTTGCAGGCAGAGAATATATTTTTGAGCTTTGCGATTGCATTCTTCAAAAGGATGCTGCAAAAGCACTTGAGCTTGTTAACAAGCTTTATAACGACTCTTGCGATATGGAGCGTCTTGTTACAGAGCTTACAAGTCATTTCAGAAATCTTATGGTTTCAAAGGCGGTTAAGAACTTTGAAAATATGATTGTTTGCTCACAAGGTGAAATTGATATTATTCGTGAGCAAAGCGAAAAAACAACTCTTGCAACAATTATGTCTTGCATTGATATTTTGACAAGTTCTGCTTCTAATATGAAGTTAGGCGCTAACAGACGCACAACTGCAGAGCTTTGCATAATCCGTCTTTGCACACCTGCCCTTGATAACGACATAAACGCTCTTCTTCGTAGAGTTAGTGAGTTAGAGGGAGCACTTAAAAATGGTGTTGTTGTAAAATCTGCTCCTGCTCCTCAAAAGGTTGAAGAAAAAGCAGAAAAGGTTGAGAAAGCAGAAGCTCCACAGCCTATAAAAGAAGAAAAACCGGTTGAAAATGTTATAGAAAAGCCAAAGGAAGAGCTAAAACCAGTTGTCAAAGCAGAAGAAAAGCCTGTTAAAGCAGAGCCGCCAAAGGCTACTGTTCCTGCAAAGCAAGTTGGCACAGAACCATTTACTCAATGGCCAGAGGTTCTTGAAAAAATCTTTGAAAAGGACAAAAGTTTAATTGTTATGCTTTCAGGCTCACAAGCTTTTGTGCATAACGGAATATATTTGTTAATCAAAGGCTCTACAGTTCTTGAAATGTATCTCAAAACCGGCGATTATTCAAAAATCATAAAACAAGCCGTTGCTCAGGTAACAGGCAAAAACTATACACTTGCTGTTTATAACAATAAGCAAGAGGAAGCACCAAAAAGTCCACTTTCTGACCTTGTTTCAAAGGCTCGTGAGCTTGGTGTAAACGTTAAGGAGGAATAAAAATGAAAGCAAGAATTCCAAATCAAGGCGGTCAAGCAAATATGATGAAACGCCTTCAACAAATGCAAGACGATATGGCTCGTGTTCAAAAAGAATGTGAAGAAGCAGAATATCAAGCTTCTGCAGGTGGCGGTGCTATTGACGTTACTGTTAATGGTAAGCACCAATTAGTTTCTGTTAAAATCCAACCTGATGTTGTTGACCCTGAAGATGTTGAAATGCTTGAAGATTTACTTGTTGCAGCAGTTAACGAAGCAATGAGAAAAGCTGACGACACAATGGAAAGAGAAATGGGCAAAATTACAGGTGGAATGAACATTCCTGGACTCGGTTTCTAATTTATTAAATTGGAGTTAAACTATGGCTATCGTATCTTTAGAAAAGTTGATAGAAGAGTTTAGAAAAATGCCGTCAGTTGGGGTTAAATCTGCTGAAAGAATGGCATACTATATCTTAGGGCTTGATGATAATGAAACAAAAAGCCTTGTCGATGCTATAAACTCAGCTCACACAAATATTCACACCTGTAATGTTTGTTGTAATCTTACAGAAGGTGAAAAATGTGGCATTTGTAGTAACAGTAAAAGGGACAACTCTGTAATTTGCGTTGTTGAAAACCCTCGTGATGTTACTGCTTTTGAGCGTACACACGAATACAGAGGCGTTTACCATGTGCTTCACGGAGTTATCTCTCCAATGAATGGCGTTGGACCTGACAATATTCGTATTAGAGAGTTAATTGCTCGACTTTCTGATGATAGCGTTAATGAAGTTATTATGGCAACAAACCCTACTGCTGAGGGGGAGGCAACTGCAATGTATATTGCTCGACTTTTAAAGCCAATGGGCATAAAAGTCAGTCGCCTTGCATACGGTATTCCGGTTGGTAGCGACCTTGAATATGCAGACGAGGTAACACTTTCCAGAGCACTTCAAGGTAGAAATTTGTTATAATAATAAAAGGGACGATTTTACGTCGTCCCGTTAATTTTCTCATCAATTTACAAGGAGGAATAGTTGTGGCAGAGAAAAATGCTAATACTACAATTGCACAAAACAAAAAAGCTCTCCACGATTATTTCGTAATTGAAAGCTTTGAAGCAGGTATTGAGCTTGTTGGTACAGAGGTTAAATCTTTAAGACAAGGCAAATGCAATCTTAAAGATGCTTGGTGTAGCATTGTGGAGGGCGAAATCTTTGTCAACGGTATGCACATTAGCCCTTATGACCACGGCAACATTTTCAACAGAGACCCAATGAGAGTTCGCAAGCTTTTAATGCATAAAAAAGAGATTATGCGACTTCTCGGCACAACAAAGCAAGAGGGATTGACACTTATTCCTATTTCAATCTACTTTAAAAAAGGTAGAGCAAAGGTTCAGGTGGGGCTCTGTAAAGGTAAAAAACTTTACGACAAGCGTGAGGTTGCTGCTCAAAAAGAAGCTCAAAGAACAATTGAACGCTCCATAAAAGAAAGAATGAGATAAATTTGCAATTCATAATTATATATCTGGGGATGAAAGGATTTCGACGGGGATTTTGAACTGCGATAAGCGAGTAGTGGAGTCTGACCACTTTAAAACGGACAGTTTATAAAAATAAACGACAAAAACGAAAAAGTACTTCTTGCTGCTTAGTTAGCGGCAAGCATTCCCCCGAGAGAACTGCGGCTCGGTACGGAGTGTCATTTAGCAGTAAATGTGAACGGATAATCGCCTTGTAGTCCGTCACACATAACAAGGCTACTGAAAAGAATGCCTGTTTGTCGGCTGTCTTGTAGGGAATGTTAATAGATAAACTACACTCGTAGAAAGTTTCAGGAATAGATTTTCGGACGCGGTTTCGATTACCGCCATCTCCACCAAAAACAGAAACTCCGATTTTTTCGGAGTTTTTTGTTTTTTATAAGGTAATCGAAACCGTATAGTCCATCTTTTGCGTTAGCAAAAAGGACATATAAATGCGAAAGGTTGCGTAGCAACGGACGAAGCGAAGCTTCGGCTACCGCCATCTCCACCAAAAACAGAAACTCCAATTTTTTTCGGAGTTTTTTGTTTTTTATAAGATAAGCGCAAATGCATAAAAGCCGTGCTTTATTGTGCACGGCTTTTTGCTTTTATTTGTGAGTCAAATATCTTTTCATTTTTTGAATTGTTCGTTCTTCGATTGCCAACAAATCGCTACCGATTTTTCTTGATTCTTCTGGCACTTCTCTATGCTCTTTTAAATTTCTTGTCATATCAACAATACCCATTGTTGCGCCTTCAATCATCATTTCAGCAATTTTATCTGGACTTTTGTCAAGCAAGGTGTTCATTTGAACACCTGTCCACATTCCCATTTGTGCCATAGGGCTTTGCTCTTTTGGAACTGCCCCCACCTTTGACATTTCTTCAGTAACTCTTCGTTGAATATCTTGATATTCAGTTAACTCTTTTTGCAATTCTTGTAATAATTGCTTGTCTTCTACCTTTTCTTTTAAATAAGAAATTGACTCGCTTCCTGCCTTTGAATTTTTGTAGGTTTCATTAAGAAATTCTATGTTTTCATCAATAGTTGTATTTTGTTGCATTTTTTCTCACTCCTTTATGCTTATTATTGTTCACTTTTTCTTAAATATTCATTTACTTTTTAATTGAATTGTTGTATAATATTAGAGATTAACAACATATTTTGAAACTTTAAAGGGATTTGAAAAAGTTTGAGGATGAAAGGTGATTTTTATGAAAAAAGCAATCAAAAAACTTATGGGCCTTGCTATTCCTGCTGCTGCAATTGCAGGCGCAAAGATTTGTTATGAAAAAATCAGATTCGGCGACAAGGTTGCAAAACCTACTTTAAAATATTCTGAAATAGTAGAAGGCAACCATGAAGGCATTCACCTTACTGCTCATCGTGGACTTTCTTCAATTGCTCCTGAAAATACAATTACTGCTTTTAAAAAGGCTGCAGAATATAACTACTATGCACTTGAGTGTGATGTTCATTGCACAACAGACGACAAGTGGGTAATCATTCACGACTTTATGCTTCAATCTATGGCAAAAGAAAAAGGCGACGTTAAGACAATGTCTTATGAAGAAACACTTTCAAAAATCAAATACACAAATGGTGCTAATATTAAAGATTATCCTGATGAGGGCATTTGTCTTGTTGAAGATTTTATTAAGATTTGTAAAGAAGCAAACATCCGTCCTATGATTGAAGTTAAGGACAAGCGTGTTGGCAAGGTTGCTCACCTTCTTCAAATCATTCGTGATTTTGATATTGAAGATAGTGTTATTCTTATTTCATTCCATAAAGAAGTTCTTCGTGAATTCAGAAGACTTTCACCAAATATGGAAACTTGGCTTCTTGTTCACTTTATTACTGACGAAGCAATTTTTGAATGTATTGAAAACAACAACGCCGTTGCTTTTGAAGCAAAGAGAGCATTTGGTAAGCCTGAGCTTATTCAAAAAATCCACAACAACAATGTTAAAACTGCTTGTTGGACAGTTGATACAAAAGAAATGCTTAACGATATGATTTCAAGTGGCGTTAAGTATATTACAACAAATGCAATTTTACCTGAATAATGAGGTTATAAAATGACAGATTACAAAAAAATTGCTGAGCTTATTTTCAGCGATGTAGAGCATAATGCAGACTATTATGAAGAGCTTTATCCTGCAAGAAATCTTCCTGAAGGCGCAAGAGTAACGAGATTTGCTCCAAGCCCAACAGGTTATCTCCACTTCGGCGGTCTTTATGCAGGCTTTGCTTCAAAGCTTACAGCAGTTAGCACAAACGGTGTATTTATGCTCCGAATTGAAGACACAGACAAAAAACGTGAAGTAGAAGATGGTGTTACAGGTATTGTAACCGGTCTCAAGGCTTTTGGTGTTACTCCTGATGAAGGCGTTGACGGTTATGACAGCGAAAGTGGTAGCTATGGACCTTATACTCAAAGCATAAGACGTCCTATCTACAGAACTTTTGCTAAAAAGCTTATGGAGGAAGGCAAGGCTTATCCTTGTTTCTGTACTCCTGAAGACCTTGAAGATATTAGAAATCGTCAAGAGAATGAAGACATCAAAGGCTATTACGGTACTTATGCAAAATGCAGAGATTTAAGTGATGATGAAATTCTTAAAAAAATCAATGCAGGTGTACCATACACAGTTAGACTTCGTTCAATGGGTGATATTTCAAGAAAAATCACTTTTGATGATATGATTAAAGGCAAAATTGAAATGAGTGAAAATGTGAATGACGTTGTTATTCTTAAAACTGACGGAATTCCAACATATCACTTTGCTCATGCAGTTGACGACCACTTAATGCACACAACTCATGTTGTTCGTGGTGATGAGTGGATTGCGTCAGTGCCACTTCATATTGAGCTTTTCAGAACACTTGGCTTTAAGCCTGTTAAATATGCTCACATTGCACCAATTATGAAAGAAGAAAATGGTGGCAAGAGGAAGCTGTCAAAGAGAAAAGACCCTGAAGCAAATGTTTCATTCTATATTGAAAAGGGTTATCCTGAAGCATCTGTTAAAGAATATATGCTTACAATTCTTAACTCAAACTTTGAAGAATGGAGAAAAGCAAACAAAACAGAGGACATCAGCAAATTCCCATTCAATCTTAAGAAAATGAGCGTATCAGGTGCGCTTTTTGATATGGTTAAGTTTAACGATGTATCAAAAAATGTTATTTCTGTTATGACTAATGAACAAGTTTATAATTTAGTTGTAGCTTGGGCAAAGGATTATGACAAAGAGCTTTATGACCTTTTTGTTGCTGATAGTGAAAAAGCAAAAGCAATCCTTAACATTGACAGAGATAATCCAAAGCCAAGAAAAGATATTGCTTGTTGGGAAGAGGTTAGAAATTATGTAGCTTTCTTCTACAACGAACTTTATACACCTGACTACTCTTTACCTGAAAACATCAGCAAAGAGGATGCAGTGAACATTCTCACAAAATACAAGTCAGTTTATTCTGCTAACGACTCAAAGGACGAGTGGTTCCAGAGAATTAAAGACCTTTGTGGCGAATGTGGATTTACTCCAAATGTTAAAGAATACAAACAAAACCCTGATGCTTTTAAAGGTCATGTTGGTGATGTTTCAACAGTTATTCGTTTAGCAATTACTTCTCGTACTAACACTCCTGATTTGTATTATATTATGCAAATTCTTGGACAAGATGAAGTTATGAGAAGAATCGATAATATGATAGAAGGTTAATTATGGAAGAAGTAACAAAGGTTTCAAATTTTATTCATGACTTTATTGACGAAGATTTGGAAAACGGAGTCTATAACAAAGTTCAAACTCGTTTCCCACCTGAACCAAACGGTTATCTTCATATAGGTCATGCTAAAGCAATTTGCATTAACTTTGCAACAAGTAAAAAGTATAACGGTGAGTGTAATCTTCGTCTTGATGACACAAACCCACAAAAAGAAGATACAGAATATGTTGACGCTATTAAGGAAGACATTGAATGGCTCGGCTTTAAATGGAACAAGTGTCTTTTTGCTTCAAGCTATTTTGATTTTATCTATGAATGTGCAGTTAAGCTTATCCAGAAAGGTCTTGCTTATGTTGATGACCTTACTGCTGATGAAATC
>JAZNWZ010000007.1:0-43331 GCA_045593645.1 Candidatus Fimenecus sp.
TCATTCGCGCCGAAGATACTTGGCTGGAAGCGGCCCGGAAAAATAGGTAATGCCGACATAAATATTCCTCAATAGCTCAGTCGGTAGAGCACTCGGCTGTTAACCGAGTTGTCGTTGGTTCGAGTCCAACTTGGGGAGCCAGAAAAAGAAAGACACGCGAGAGCGTGTCTTTCTTTTTCAATGAAATTCGTCTTTCGGCGAGTGAAATATCTGCGATATGAAATACACTTCGTGTATGAAATATGCTTACGCATATGATTGTAGTGGCGAATTTTATTTCACATTTTGTCGCAAGACAAAATATTTTATAATCGTAAGATTATTTCATATTGCATAGCAATATTTCATTTAATGTGTTACAATGTATTTGGTGATAAAAATGAAAGAGAATAAGCTTGTAGATTTATCAATGGATTTTGCAGTGAAGATAATGAAAACATGCGATAATATTAAAGGACATTATTCAACTAACAATCAACTTGAACGTTCAGGTACAAGTATAGGTGCAAATATCCGTGAAGCAAATTATGCTCAAGGCAAAAAGGATTTTGTTTCAAAATTGCAGATTGCATTAAAAGAATGTTACGAAACAGAGTATTGGATAGAGTTGTTTGTCAAAGCTGATATTTTAGACAGAGATGTTGCAAAAGATTTATATAATCAATGCGGAACAATTAGGAGATTATTGATTGCATCTATCAATACTGCCAAGGAGAATATGAAATGAGCTGTGATATGTGTAAGGTTATAGAACAAATTAAAGAGGATAAAAACCCATGGTTTGTTAAAGAACTTGAAACAGGATATGTTATTTTTGGTTGGAATCAGCATTTTTATGGTTATGTTATATTTATCTGCAAAGAGCATGTGACAGAGTTGTGGGAATTAGAAGAAAATTTTAGAAAACAGTATTTGAATGAAATGACTCTTGTTGCAAAGGCGGTAAAAGAAGCTTTTGGTGCGGAAAAGATGAATTATGAGTGTCTTGGCAACGGTGATGTTCATTTACATTTTCATTTATTCCCGCGAGTAAGTGGTGACCTTGGTAAATACGGAAATAAAGGTAAAGGTCCGGTATGGTGGTTGCCAAAAAGAATTATGTGGAATAAAAAGAATATTCCTGATATGTGTGAACTTGAGAGAATGAAAGAAAAACTTTTGAAAGTTTTATAAGTTGAAAAAACACAGAGGTAAAATTATGAAAAATAATCAAGATTTTATTGTTAGACAAGCCATTGTTTCTGATGCTGAAGACATTTATTATATCAATAAAACAAGTTTGGGCTATGATTACGATTTGGATAAGCAAAGAAACAATCTTGAATCAGTTCTGAATGATAGAACACAGGTTATTTTTGTTGCGAATATTGGTAATAAGGTTGTCGGTTACATTCATTTAACAAGTTATGATGTGATTTATATAGATACATACAAGAATTGTTTAGGACTTGCGGTTGACAATGATTATAAACGAATGGGTATTGGCTCTGCTTTGTTGAAACAAGGCGAAATGTGGGCAAAAGAAAATGGTGCAGTTGGTATTCGTCTTTGTTCAGGGGTTGAACGAGAAAATGCTCATAAATTTTATAAATCACAAGGTTATATTGAAAATAAACTGCAAAAGAATTTGAAAAAGATATTTTAATGAGTATTTATAATTGCTTAGGTGTGGTATAAAATGAAATTTCTTGATAACAGCGACAAGCATTTAATGTCAGTTTTACCGGATATTATTTTTGAAAAGCTTAATAAAAAGGCTACAAGCTTCAAGTTTATTGGTGGGGGTAGTTATGGTAGAGTTTATAAAACTACTCTTTCTGATGGTGAAGTTATTGCCATTAAGGGATATAAGCTTCAAGGGATGCAACAAGAAGAAACTTATCAGTTAAGCATTTTAGCAGAGAATACAAGTGTTGAAATGCCCGAAGTGCTTTTTACATACCGAGATGATAATACAGAAATATTAGGTATGACCTTTGTTGAAGGACAAAATGTGTTAAATCCAATGTTTTTATTGAAAAGCAAAAGTCAAAAGCAAAAATTTGCAGACGAAGTTATTTCAGGTATGTTGGAGTGGCATAGTATTACGAATGACAGATTTGGTGAGTTATCAAATCCTATTTATGACAGTTGGTGTGATTATTACCAAAAAGAAAAGCAAGGCCCTTGGCTAAAAGCTTTGAATGAATTGGTGAAAAACGGAAAGTTTAGCAATAAAAAGATGAAAGTTTTGTATGATGCAACAGAACTTTTCAACAAATTACCACAAGAAAACACAAAACCTGTGCTAATTCACGCCGACCTAAACATAATGAATATAATGGCTGACCCGAAAACATTTAAGTTGACAGGATTTATTGACCCTTGTGGTAGCATCTGGGCAGATAGAGAATACGATTTGTTCCAGCTTCGCAATATGTGGGGTGATGCTTATGGTTTGTATGAAACATATAAAAAGAAGTGCAAAATGAATGCGTTTACTGATTTTAGAGTTGCTTATTACGGTGCTATGCTTGAAGCATCAATGCGACTTAAGGGTGGTCACATTGTACCACTTTGGGAAGATTTGAACTTCGCTCGACTCAAAAAAGAAATGAAAAAGATAAAAGAGAAACTATAGTTTAATAAAAGATTATTTTCAAAGAAACCCTTATTTTTAAGGGTTTCTTTTATTATGACACGAAAAGTATCGTGATTGTTACTGTAAAATACTTTATACTATTCTTGTTTTATGTTAGTGTTTAGTTGTAATTTTACAAAAGAAAGGACACAAACAATATGAAAACAAATGGTATGAAAAATCTAATATCGGGAATAGTTTTTATTATTTCATTTGCAATATGGACAATATTAATACTAATAATAGATGTGCAACCCATAGGTGTAAAGGGTACAAACATGGGTTTTGCAACGATAAATAGTTGGTTTCACTCGTTAACAGGTGTAAATATGACACTTTATACTGTTACAGATTGGTTAGGTCTTGTACCAATATTTATTTGTATGATTTTTGGTTTAGTTGGGCTTGTTCAGTTAATCAAACGAAAAAATCTGCTAAAAGTTGATTTTGATATTATCATTTTAGGCGTATATTATGTTATAGTAATATTGTGTTATCTGATTTTTGAGATGTACCCAATCAATTACAGACCAATTCTTATAAATGGTTTTATGGAAGCATCTTACCCATCGTCAACAACATTGCTTGTGTTGTGCGTTATGCCGACGCTTGTATTTCAATCTAATAAAAGATTTAAAAATACCACATTAAAAAGATTTATAACAATAGTTGCAGTTGCATTTTCTGTATTTATGGTAGTGGGAAGACTGCTTTCAGGTGTGCATTGGTTGACTGATATTATTGGCTCTTGTCTTTTAAGTGCAGGATTGTTTTATATTTATAAGGGGAATGTGTTATGGAATTTAACGAAAAACTCCAAAGTTTAAGAAAAAGTCAAGGTCTTACGCAAGAAGAATTGGCAGATGCCTTATTCGTGTCTCGTACTGCTATTTCAAAATGGGAGTCGGGCAGAGGCTACCCAAGTATTGATTCGTTAAAGGACATTTCTAACCATTTTTCTGTAAGCATAGACGATTTGCTATCAGGAGAAAAGCTTATTTCTATTGCTCAAACTGAAAACAAGTCCAACATAAGAAAAATGTGTGATTCGGTGTTTTCATTGGTAGATGTTTTCTCGTTTATTCTTATTGTTCTGCCTCTTTATCCAAATGAAATTGATGGCTATGTTTATTCTGTAAATCTTTTAGAATTTATTCAAACGACAACAATAAATAAAACAATTTATTGGATTTTGTTTATTGCTTTAATCTTAATGGGCATTACCAAATTGATTTTGACAAAAGCAAAAGCCATAAAGAGTAATAAGGTTTTAACAGATGTTTCAATGGTATTAAATATATTGACAGTTTTATTTTTAGCAATAACAAGAAAGGCGAATGCTGTTATGGTTGCATTCCTTTTGTTGGTGATTAAGGGAATAGTACTATTTAAATATGTAAAAGGTAAATAATAGTTAAAAAAGCAATAGTCCTCAAACTATTGCTTTTCATTTTGTGTTGGTGATATAATATTTTTATAATAATTCATTGGGGTGGAAATATGAGCATTGAATTAGAAAGAACATATATACCTTTTAAGGATTGGAAAGAAAAATCAAAGCAAACAGAATACTTTGAGAAAACTCCGTTGCTTGCTCCTGATGGCACTTTGCTTGCAAAGGGCTGGGCAAGAAAAAATGTGTTTGAATATAACAGAGATTACGTTAAAAAAGGCATTATTAGTCGAAAGGAATGGGATTTTTATACCATTTTTGATGACCAGATGCAAATACTTGTAAGCTTTGCAAACATCAACATTGGTGGTTATGTTGCAGCAAAGCTTGTTAACTTAAAAACTGGTGAGATAATTTGTGATTCAATTCAATATTTTGCAGGTGCTAACAAGCACGTTTCACACTCAATTCCAGATGCTCCAAGTCGTTTTTGTGATAAAATTGGTAAAACCGAGTTCGATTTTAACACAAAAGAAACAGAGCGTACTCTTTGGTATAAAGGTCAGTTTAAGGGCAAGCCTGTTGAGGTTACTGCAACAATGGATATACCTGAAGGTCTTGAAAGTATCACTACCGTTTTCCCTTTTGACGAGGACGAAACTAAGTACTTTATGACAACAAAACAATTATGTATGCCATGTGGTGGCAAGTTTGTTTTTGGTGATTATGTTTATGAATTCTCAAAGGAAAAGGCTTTTTGCTCTTTAGACTGGGGCAGAGTCAACACAATACATAAAATGGTGTGGTATTGGGGTAGTGGAAGCCAATATATTACTGACGACAAAGGCGAAAAGCATCTTTTTGGATTTGAAATAACTTGGGCTATCGGGAATGAAAGCAATGCAACAGAAACTTGTATTTTCTATGATGGAAAAATCCATAAAATTGGTGCAGTTGACGTTGAAAAATTCCCAAAAGACAGATTTTTAGAGCCTTGGAAAATTATTTCAGAGGACGGTAGGTTTAATATGATAATGCAACCTACTCTTGATAATCATTCTGATGTGGACTTTAAAGTTGGCAGAATGAACTGCCATCAGGTGTATGGTATTTGGAACGGCGATGTAACACTTGATGATGGCACAAAGCTTGAGATAAAAGACTTGTTCACATTCTGTGAATATGTTGAAAATAGATGGTAAGTTGTTGATATGATAAAAGGTCAGTTAGGATTTCTAACTGACCTTCTTTTTTTACATTCTGTTTAATTTAAAATTAAGATTTGCAATTTTTTGTTTACGAGCGATTGATTTTTGATTTTTAGGTGTTGTATCTGGTTTAAAGTCAATGTTTTCACCATTGATTTCTGTGATTTCACCTTTGTCAGAAACGCTGAAAATGGTGTATTTAAGGTGAGATGGCTCATCTTCATAGAAAACTGCAAAGTTGCCGTCAGAAAGCTCTGTAAGGCAAGAATAACCATAAAATCCTTGTGTTAAATGATATGTACTAATCCAGTTAACATCACCGTTATCTTCAGTAACACCAACACGAAGAAGTCCGTCTGCTCTTGCTAAAAGATTACCACCTGCAGAGCAGAGAAGCATTTGCTTGCCATCAATCTTTTTAGTTGTATCCATAAGTGAAACCATACAGTTTCTTGTGCCTTCAAGGGCACGGTCAGCGCGGAACTCTGTCCAAGTTTCGCCACCGTCGGTGCTATCTGCAAAAGCAATATAGTTGCTTAAATTTCTTGCATAAATACGAATTGCAGAGTAGTTTTTACCCTCAATTTTTACAAGCTGAGCTTCACTTGTTTTCTTAAGTCCTGACTTAATTTTGATTTTACTGCTTCTGTGCCAAGTTGCACCATTATCATCTGTATAAATGACACTTGCATTTTCAAAAATAGGGTCTTTGAAAAGTCCGTTGTTGTCATAAACACAGAAAAGAATTCTCTCTTTGCCATTGTGGTCAATTACAAGTCCTCTGCCTGGTCCAACACCTAAAAATGACTCCTTATCCTTTTTAACTTGCTCTGAAGGAATAGATGGGGTACTCCAGGTTTTGCCGTTGTCATCACTATATCTTAACCAGAGATATGTAGTTTTGTAGCACTTGAATTCTGATGCACTATAAAAGATGTTTTGCTGAATTTTAACACCCTCTGTACCTTTTTGGTCTGCATATAAAGGCTCACCATTTTTATAAAGGCGAAATTCTCTGTCTACAGAATATTCCGTGATTTTTGAGTCTTTTCTTGTGAAGATAGAAGCATAATCTCCATTAAAATCTCCAACATAATATGCAAAAGTGTTTAGCTTGTCTTTGTTTTTGCCTGTTGTGAGAAGAAGACGTTTTTTACCATCAATTTCTGCATAGCCTGTACCGGTTTTGCATTGAAGATAGCCACATTCAGTTGGCTGAGCATCTGCAAGCATAAAAATTCTGCCTGTTTTTGACTGTGCAATAACAGAGTCAATAAATGATGCACTATCAGTAGATGTAACTGTGTCCTTGTAATCATCAAAATAATTAACCATTACATAATCCCAGTTTGTGTAGCCATCTTTTGAAATAGCAACTGCAATATCAATGTTGTTAGGTGAATCAGAGCCGTGCCCATAACGAATGTCTGCACCTGCCATAACACTGCCGTCATTAAGAGTATAAAGTGCAGGAATACGATTACGCTCAGATTGGAATTCTTTATTGCAAAATGGTTGGTCGTATAAAAGCTTCATAACAATCTCCTTGTGTTTGAACTATGTATTTATAATACCAAAAATTAGTTTTGTTGTAAACAGATATATAAAATAAAAAGTCAGTTGATTTTTCAACTGACCTTTCATTTATTCTGCTTTTAAAGATACAATTGCTGTAAAAGTGTTGTTTGAAGTGTCTATTTGCAAATATCCGTCATATTTTTTTGCAATATCTTCAATAAGAGATAAACCAAATCCATGCTCTGATTTGTTTTCTTTTGTGGACTTGAATTTACCCTTATTATCTGTTTCTATGGATAAATAAGGATTTTCAGTTTTGATTATAAGATAACCTGCTTGAATAGTTGCCTTAAGAAGTATTTTTCTGTTTTCTGCAGGTAACTTTTGACAAGCGTCAATAGCGTTGTTTAAAAGATTTAAGAAAACACAGTTGATATCAATTTCTTCTATGCTTATTTGTTCAGATAAATCGACTGCAACTGAAATATTAGTGTTGAGCTTGTTTGCTTCTTCAATTTTTGCACTTATAACTGCATTTGCAACAAGATTCTTTGTATAGATAGGAAGCTTTGTTGCACTAACTCTGTCATTAAGTGAATTGAGAAGAGCTTTTGCTTTTTCTCTGCTTTGTGGAGTATCTTCATTTATGAGAACAAGAACACTATCAAGAGTACCTTTGAAATCGTGGCGAATTTTACGAATATCGTTTGACTTTTCTTGAAGCTTACTATGGTAGTTAAGCTCAATTTCTTTAACACTCTCTAACCAATACAACTTTTCTTTTAAAAGCTCTCTGTCGCTGACACGTATCATTATTTTATAAAGTGCAAAACACATACTAAGGACTGTAACAGGAGAGAGATAGAGAATAATTGTTGTAAAGGTGTCTTTGTTTGCATAATTGCTTGAATAGATAAACATCATCATTAAGCAGTTCATAACAACAATGACGGTGAGTGTTAGCATTACTGAAAGAGGTACTCTAACTTTTATTTTTCTAAAAGCAAAACGGACGGCTAAACTTAACAGAGTATATGTGCCAATACACATAACTGCATAAATTGTCTGCTCGCCTAAAGACAATTCAAAGGCTTGTTCTTCAAAGGATATGTTAAAAATAGATGTGTAAATTGTAACTAAAATTCCTTCAAAGATAAGCACACAAATTTGAAAAATCGCACCTGCTTTAAGCTTTTCTAAAGCGCTATCTTTAAATAAAAAGGCAATGAATATTATCATTGTCAGCAGTAATCCAATAGAACGAATGTTGCGTTGGGTGTCTATTTGAGGGACAAGCTCAAAAAATGGTGGAAAAAGTGTAGTGATAAAATAAACAACAGCGTGCATTATAAAACCAATTATGCAGGTGGTATAAAACTTAAGCTTTGGTGTTAAGACCTTTGTTAAAGTCCAAAATTCCATCCAAATAGCATAAATCATTGATATGTAAAAAGGTATAGCTCTTAAATCAAAACCCATAAAAATCTCCTATAATTGTGAACCAAGATAAGATAAAATTTGCTTTTTAACTTCAGGATATTTAAGCTTTGCCACAGGAATAACTTCACCTGAATAAAGTTCAATTCTGTTACTGCCAATGCTACGAACCATATTCATATTTACACAATAGCTTTTATGTGTACGAACAAAATGAGATGGTAACTGACTTTGGAAATCGTCAAGCTTCATAAGTACTTCTGTATTTCTGCCGATTTCGTGGACGATAATTTTTCGAGTATAGCTCTCAATATATTTAATATCGTCAAAACGAATTCTCACATACTTGTTTTTACTTGTAATGCCTATGCCACGCTTGTCATATTCTGATAAGCTTTGAAGTGCTTTTTGTAGTGCTTCGTTAAGCTTTTCTTCACTTGCAGGCTTTAATATGTAGTGAATTGGATTTACAGAAAAAACGTCTTGAATGTAATCTGTATAGTTTGTAACAAATATAAACTGCACACGGGGACATAACCTTTTAAAGTTCTGTGCCATTTCAATTCCGTTAAGGCCAGGCATTTCAATATCTGTAATAACAATATCGATAGTTGCTTCTTGAAAATTCTCTATTCTGTTTAAAAGGTCATTACCATTTAAAAAAGGAAAAACATTATGCTCTTCTTTAACTAATTTGTTGACCATTTCTTTAAGACTTGTCAAGATGCGGGCGTTATCTTCACAAATTGCAATATTTATCACGTTTTCACCCTCTTTTCTAAAATATTTTATCATAAAAAACATATAGAAAATAGTCCGAAAATGACAAAATAAGGCTGTTTTTTGACTTTTTTGCAGACTTTAGACCAGTTTTTACAAAATAAAGCCGTTTTTTTACACAACACAAAAAAACGATATTTGTTGTGATAAAATTTTTCTTAATAAACAAAAGGAGAGAGAAAAATGAAAAAGTTTATTTCAATATTTTTAATAGTAAGTCTTATGCTTACACTTTTTGCAGGGTGTGGCAAGGAAAAAACATCAGATGATGAAAGCAATAAAAAGCCATCAACAACAGTTGGTGTTAATGGTGAAGTGAATGACGATGTACCAAGTGTTGATGTCGATAAGATTGATATGACAAAAGCAACATTCGGTGTCACTGAATTTAAAAACGGAATTGCTATTGTTCCTTGCAAAGAAGGACAAGGCACTGTTACCAATTATATTGATAAAAAAGGAAATGTTTTATATCAAGCTTCGGGTGAAATAATGGCAATATATGGCAAGGAGGTAAGTCCTAATGGCGTATGTTGGGTTAAAGACCCAACAGCGCGTTATGATTGGTTGCTTGATGTTAAAAATCAAAAAGTTATAAAAGCAGAAGACTTAGGTGGAACAAATATAGTTGCAGTAGTTGACGGTGCTTTTTCTGATGGTTACATTTTTGTTGAAAAGATTGAAACGACTTATGACGGAAGCACAAAGTGGATAGCAGTGTATAATGATAAGTTCGAAATGATATATGATTTTTCTACAGAACTTCACGAATTTTTATATACTACGGGGTATTGTTCAGTGGATACATATAACGAAGGATATGTATATTCTAATCATTCAAAGGATGATAATACAGGAAAATATTTTGACCTTAAAACTTTGACTTTTGGCGATGATTGGCTTTGTGTTCCTACAAATGCAGGTGATTGGAGTGAGTTGCTTAATGATGAAAAGTTTGACAACTCTTTTAGACGTGCAGAGTTTACAGACGGTAGTGCGGGTGTTAGCTTTAATTCAGAAGGCACTTTTTATTTTTCTATTGTAGACACAGAGGGTAATTTCTTCTTTGAGCCAAATCAGACTAAAGGCTTTGAAATATCAGGTGAAAACGGACAATATGTTGTGTATGGTGGAGATACAGATAATTTGTATGTTGAAATTTTTGATAAAACAGGAAAAAAAAGAGAAATTGTAATTCCTAATAAAGGCTATGATGGTTTTTATTGTACTTATAGTGATAATACAATTTTAATTGAATGCACATTTTGGAGAGAAACAGAAACCCAAAAGAACTTTTATTGTTATTACGATATGAATGGTAACAAGTTGTTCTAAGTGAATACAGGAGAAAAATATGAAAAAAATAGTTTCAATTTGCTTAATTGTAAGCCTTATGCTTACACTTTTTGCAGGGTGTAGTGGGAAAAACGGAATTGGTAATAATGGTGCAGGAGACGACCTTTTAACAGGTGATGCTGCAGAAGTTAAAAGAGTTGACCAAAAAGCAATTGGGGAAGATGGTCTTGGTCGAGCTACATACTATGCAGGTGGCTTGCCATTTAGAGTAGGCGATACTTTAGACAAGTTTGTAGAAAGTGGTTTTGAATTTAGCGAGAGCGATTATAACACAATAATTGACCCTTGGGGATTTTTTGAAACTTATGTAAAGTCTGATGAGGCATATATAAACATATCCCTAATAAATGAAAGTGATAAGCCACAACCTTTGGCATATTGTCGTGTTGTTGAAGCAATGATGATTAGTGATTCTGCACTTGATAATGAAATTGAATTAGATGTAAGCACAGTTGAAGATATTAAAAATAAATATGGCACAGATAACATTTTAAGAGAGGTTAAGGAAGATTCCTATTCAGAAGGAATATATCTTTGCTATGGTTCAATTTTGGATAATATTGCTTTTTCATTTGAGGATAATGTTCTTAAAAAAATAGAGATTCTTTGCCTTGATAATCTTTTTGATGAAGTTGAATATAGCAAAGAAGATTTAAATTCAAATTTACCATTGTTGCAAATGACTTTAATGGCAAACTATATTGATGTGAAAGAATTTAAAGAAGCAGACGGTCTTTCTCTCACTTTTGATTTCGATGAGAAAATGGGTGGTGCTTATATACCACTTGTGCTTGAAGATACAAAAATAAATCTTGGTAAAGACCTTGCGATGTTTGAATCAATAGGGTTTGTATGTGAGTCTGGTGCATTTATAGATGAGTCTACAAAAAATATTGGAGCAAACAGTTCACGCAGTTATAGTGGTGGTGGCTTTAGCTTTAAAGGAAAAGAGATAGATGGAGTATCTGTTTTTAATATGGAAGACGAAGATTTGCCTATAGAAAAAGCTTATATTTCTGGTGTCGAATTTTATAATGATAAAGCAACAAGTGCTGTTTGTGAAGATGGTCCTGAATTTGAATTTTGGGGCATAACAAATGACTCTACAATAGAAGATATTATAGCAAAATTGGGTATGCCAATAGATTTGGACAATATTGGTGAATTCACGATACTTACCTGTATGGAATACAATATGTACACGGAAGATGGAAACTTTTATTGGATTAAAATTTATGTAAATCCTATACTTAATGAAATATATAAACTTGAATTTGTATGTCGCTGAGCATATTTTTGATGAAGTGAAAAAACATAGTGCTTATGAGAAATCGTAAGCACTATCTTTTTTATTGCATTAGTAAAATTTATTTGTTATACTGATTTTAGAAACTGTGGGGAGTGGTTTTATGAATAAAAAGGTTTATCTTCGTGGTAAGGTTGGGCAATACTGGTATAACTTTACAGAATTGCTTGTATATGCATTGACGGCTCGTCCTTGTCCTAAAGAGCTCCAGTATAATGTAACTCGTTATGGGGATGAGTCTCAACAGAAAATTTATACATATTTTGAGAAAAACTCTGACTCAAAGAAAAAACCACTCTTTATTTATATTCATGGTGGTGGCTGGATTTCAGGTGTTACACCTATGAGAAATCGTTATGTGTCAGAATGGGCAAAAAAAGGCTTTTATTGTGCTTCTATCGGTTACACTTGGGCACCAAAAAAGATTTATCCTGCTCAAATAAAAGAGATTTTTACTGCTCTTGACAAGGTACTTGACGATGCAGAAAAGCATAATGTTGATACTCAAAATGTTGTTATTGCAGGTGAGAGTGCGGGGGGTTACTATATCTCTTATGTGGCAACTTGTCTTAACAACAAAGCAATTCTTGACCATTTGAACATTAATTTTAAGCACTTTGACAAGGTGAAAATCAAGGCTCTTGTTTCAATTTGTGGTTGCTTTGACCTTGCTCGTATTACTGATATAGAAAAGGAACAGTCAAAATATCCTGACATTAAAATGATGGTATCAACCTTTGTAGGCAAAACTCTTGCAGAAACTGTTGAGTTTCTTAAAACAGACGATGCAAAGTATTATTCGCCTGAAATTACTGAAAAATTCCCACCAAGTTTTATGGTGTGGGCAGTAAACGATAAACTTCAATACGAAACCTTTGATTTGTGTGCAGATTTTGACCGTTTGGGTGTGGAATACAAGCAGTTTAAAGCAGACGGAATAATTGGTAATCACGCTTGGGCAATTATGCCAATTTTTAAGAAAAGTCAAGTATGCTTTAATGAGGCTGTTGAATTCGTTGAAAAATATATAAAAAAGTAGTATGATTTTATAAACGCTTGTTTAAGGAGTTGGATATATGTTTTGTTTAAAATGCGGAAAAGAATGTGCTGACAATGTAAAATTTTGCCCTGTGTGTGGATATGAATTTCCAAAAGAGATAGTTGCACAATCAAAAGAAGTGTCTGCTGTACTACCACAAGAGCAAGTTGTACCTATTGAAAAAGAAACAGTAATTGTTGAAGAAAAGCCAAAGAAAGTAGATAACAAGAAAAAGAAAGCTATTGTTATTTCAATAATTGCAGTTGTGCTTGTTATTGCTATTGTTTTAGGCGTAATTTTTGGTGTTGGTTTGTTTGATAAAAAAGACGAAAACGACAGTGGTAAAGAAACTACAACAACCACAGTTGAAACTCTTGC
The DNA here is from genome assembly GCA_045593645.1 of Candidatus Fimenecus sp. Lineage (GTDB taxonomy): Bacteria > Bacillota > Clostridia > Oscillospirales > Acutalibacteraceae > Fimenecus. Next base: position 13,036 of record JAZNWZ010000007.1, read on the forward strand.
TGATAAAATTGATGAACTTGCAGAAACAGAACCTTATTATGTTAAAACAGTGAAAGAATATAATGAAGATGGGACATTAAGTGAAATTGGTGAACTTACTTACAACAAGAATAATATAGTATTAAAAGAAAAATATACATCTTATAGTTCAGATGGAGAATATCGTATAGACGAGTATGAATATAACTTAGAGAAAAACGAGATATATAACAAATATTCTACATTTAATAAAGATGGACAATTATTAAAAACTTATGAAACAAAAGATTTGTATTTTGCTGATGGATTTGTATCCTCACATTGGGGAGAAGAATTCTTTTATATCCGATATTATGAAAGTGTAATATATACAGAACATTACAGTAATGAATATGATAACTATTTGTTTGAAATTATTTTTGACGAAAAAGGTAGAATCACAGAGTGCAAAGAAAATGGCGTTTCACTTGTCAATAGTAAAAATGAGACAGAAGAGGAATATAAAATATCAATAATTTATTACGAAGGTGAATTGGAATTAGAGTATTTATATGAAAACAACAAATTAAAAAGCATAACTAACCTTTCCTATGATATATCTGATGAAAATTATGATTATATTATATACGCAGAGTATTATGAAACAGGCGTAATGAAATTAGCAAAAGTTGCAGATGATACAACAATTATAAGTGGCAATTTTAATGACCAAGGCAATGTTGTGCGTGTTGAAGAAAACCATTATTATTTAGATTTAAGTAAAGAAGAAATACAAGAAAAACTTAATGACCATAATGAGTTTAAAAATTTGGATAGACTAATATACAAAGGTGATGTTGTTGTTGAATATGAGTATGATGCAAATAACAATATTGTTTCTAAAACAGAAGTTGAAACGAAATATGAAAAAAAATTTGCTGGTGAAGAAAGTTTTGAACAGACAACTTTATACACAACAAAAACAAATTATGAATATGATGAAAAAGGGAATTTAATTTCTATCGCTGAAACAACACAATACAATTGTGAAGCTTATTATAATGGTGAACGTTACGAAGAATTATGTGAAGAGGACGAACCAGAATCAAAAACTATTTATAAAGCATCTTATGAATATAATGGAGATGCAATTGCTTCTGTTCATAGAGAAGAATACGCATGTAATGACAACTTTAATTTTTGTGATGAAAAGTTTGACGAACATGGTAATATTACAAAACAAGTGCGTCAAAACTGTAGCGTAGTCTTTGATGAATCAGGGAATTATGCTGTAAGTTCAGTTGACTTTACAGAAACCACTACTTACGAAAACAGATATGACTCTAATGGTCGTCTTATTTCTGTAACAGAAAAACAAGATGGCGCACTTGTAGCAGAAACTACATACGAATATGCTGTTTAATTATTAAAGACAAATCTCCTATGATAAGACATAGGAGATTTTTTATTGCTTAAATTCTAAAAGACGCTATTTAAAGTTTGTCATTATCATTGAAAACAATGTCGAATAGTGCTATAATTTAAAAGATAAGAATGAAAAAACAATTTTTTCAGTAAAGGTACGAAAACAATGGACAAAAAGGAAAAAGTTGAGCTTTTAGAGGAGTCTGCTGACAAGCCTAAAAAAGAAAAACATAAAAAGCAGAAAAAAGAAAAGGCTCCAAAAGAAGAAAAGCCAAGAAAAACTGACGAAGAAAAGTCTGAGACAAAAAAGAAAATCAAAAGTGTTTTCATCTCTGTAATTATAGTTGCAGGGCTTGTTCTTGGTATGGTTTTTGGTCCATCACTTTACTTGAAATTAAGAGACAAAGATGGTTTTGACTTTTTTGGTGAGAAAAATGCAAAAGCAACAGTCTTGATTTATATGCTTGGTGCTGATGCAAAAAGTCAAAATGCAACAGACGATTTAAATGAGATTATTAACAGTGGCGTTGACTTAAACAAGTCAAATGTTGTTGTTTATAAAAGTGATGGCAAGCATAACAGTATTTCTGAGCTTAATATAAATGGATTTTTCACAGTTAACACATTAAGTCCTGCTTCAATGGGAGAAAGTTCAACTCTTACACAATTTTTGAATTATGGCTTTGAAAATTATAAAGCAGACGAAATATCTCTCGTGATTTGGGACCATAGTGAAAATCAGTTGACTCTTGAAGAAGTTAGTGATGCGTTATATAATTCTCAATTCAAGGGTGAAAACAAGCTTTCTTGGATTGGCTTTGATGCAAGCTTTATGGCATCTGCTGAAGCGGCTTGTATGCTTTCTGACTATGCAGACTTTTTAGTTGCATCACAAGAAGCAACTACATATTTTGGTTGGGATTATTCTTTCTTAAAGCATCTTGGGATAAGTGATACAAAGGTTGTTTTAGACGAGCTTGCAACAGCATATTCTAATGCGTGTAAAACATATTTTGAAGCACTTGGTATTGCAGAAAGCGACACAAACATTTCTTGCATTGACTTATCTCTCACACAAGAGTTAGAAGAGGCAATTGACTTGCTTTTTAAGGTCGCACTTGATAATCTTGAAGCTGACTATAACAAATTAGCGTTTGCTCGTGCTAATACTCGTGGTATAGGTAGAGTTAATATGGGCGTTGAAACAGACCTTGTTGATGTATGGGATATGGCAGAAAAATTATTAACTGTTTATCCTGTTGAAGCAAAGATTTTACAGTTTGTTGTAGAAGAAATGGTAATTACAAACGAGTGCACGGCAGATGGCCTTTCTGGATTATCCATGTATTATCCATTCTTCAATAAATCACAGTATGAAGATGTAAAAGATGATTATGCAGGCAACAGCCTTTTTGCAAATTACAAATCATATTTAGAGAAATATGCTGAAATCTGGCTTCAAAATGATAAGGTTAGCTCTATTGTGTCAGTTCCTGCTCCAACACTTTCAACTATCAATAAATATACACTTGAATTAGACCAGGCTCAACAAGAAAACTTTGCAACGGCAAGATATTATGTCTTGATAATGAGCGATGAAAATGTTTACACACCAATTTATACAAGCTCAAGCATTGAGAATAACAATGGTGTTTTAACTGCTGATTTTGATGGCAATATTATCTATGCAAAGGATAATTACAACAAATATATTATCCCTGTTGTTCGTGAAAATGACTCGGTAAATAATATTACAAGATATTCTGTTTTGGGTAGTGTGAACGATAGTCGTTATTCAAATTCACTTGATGGTGTAAATGTTAACACACAAAACTGTCGTTACAATCTTTATTTGAACACCTTGACAGAAAATGTAACTATGGGTAGCATTGTACCTTGCAATGATAATTTCGTTTCAGATGCTCGTGTTGGTAATTTAGATTTAACACCTTGGACAACATATTGCTTACCACAAAACAAACAATTCCAACTTGTGAGAAACGGAAATGGTGTAATTACAGGTGTTTCTGATTGGCAAGAAACATCAAGTGGAACAGTTTGTGATATGCCAATAGGCGATGGACTTGAATTTGTTTATGAGCCTTTGACAAGTGGCGAATACTATATAATGTTTGAAATTACTGACACACAAGGCAATAAATATTGCTCTGAAATGCTTAAAATAACTCAAACTCACGAAATGGAAAATGAAAACATTACTCCACAAGAGATTACTGCAACTTGGGAAAATGGAGAAGAGGTTTTGCTTTTCTCACAAAACAATGTTGATGCATATCTTACAACTATTGAGGTTAACGGCAAGAAAAAATATGCATACAAGTTTGTAAATAACAATGCATATCCTGTTTTTGTAGAGTCAAACGGTGCGGTTTTAAATGGCGAGATTATTGATAATTCTGCATTTAATTGTAGTGAATATATCCCTGCAAATTCAACGGTGGTAATGAGTGAAAGCTTAACTTTTAGTAATGCTTCCTTTAGTACACTTAAAAGTGCAACCTTTGTAATGTATATACGAAATGCAGATACTAAAACAACACTTGTTTATAATCAAGCAGTAACAGTTAATTTTTCAACTGAAACAGGCAAATATTTCAAATAAATAGTTCAAAAGGTGATTTTATGATTTTTGACACTTTAGAAAATATTAAGAATTATGAGGGCTTAGGCAGAGTTTATACTGCACTTGAATTCCTTGCAAAAACAGATTTTATGAATATGGATTTAGGCAGATATGAGCTTGACGGGGACAACATTTTTTATATGGTACAGTCTTATGATACTGACCCTGCAAAAACAATTGCTGAAGCACATAAAAAGTATATAGACATTCAGTTTATGGTAAAAGGTGAAGAGTTAATCGGTGTTGCACCAATAGGCTATGACGAAAAAGAAACAGAAGCTATTCCACAAAATGATGTTTGGTTTTATGAGTGCAAAACTGAGCCTATAACTCTTATTGAAAACAGCTTTATGGTGCTTTATCCTAATGATTTACATTGTCCAGGCGTTGCAACAAATAACAAGGCTATGACCTGCAAAAAGGTTGTAGTAAAGGTTAAGGTGTAATTATGTTAAACGATATATACTCAAAAAAAATAAAAGAGCTTCGTGAAAAGCTCAGTATGTCTTATGCTGGACTTGCTGACAGAGTAAATACTGATGAGCAAACTGTAATAGCTTGGGAAAATGGTGAAAGTGTACCGTCAGCAGAAAGTTTTTATAAAATGGCAAAGCTTTTTTCTGTTTCAATGGATACATTTTTTGAAGCAGAAGAAATTAAAGTTCAAAAAGAAAAAATGGATGGTATGGAGTCTTTAAATCAGCTTTACAGAATAGGCTGTGGACCATCAAGCTCACACACAATGGGACCTGAAAAGGCTTGTGTAATTTTTAAAGAGAAAAATGCAGATGCTGATGAGTTTAAGGCTATCCTTTATGGCTCACTTGCAAAAACAGGCAAGGGCCACTGCACAGATGCCGTTATTGAAAACACCTTTGCCCCAACACCTTGCAAGGTAGAGTTTGATTATCTTAAAACTGATATTGAGCATCCAAATACAATGGATTTGTTTGCATTCAAAAATGGTGAACAAGTTGATTTTGTTCGTATTTTTTCAGTAGGTGGTGGCAGAATTGAGTTTGAGGGCTCATCATCTGCAAAAGAACCTATTGTTTATAAATTAAGCACCTTTAAAGATATTAAAGACTATTGTAAAGAAAACAAGCTTCGCCTTTGGGAATATGTTAACGAGGTTGAGGGCGAGTATATTTGGGATTATCTTGCAACTGTTTGGAAAACAATGAAGGCTACCATTGAGCGTGGCATTGAGGATGAGGGATTTCTTCCTGGTGGACTCGAGGTGCAGAAAAAAGCAAAATATCTCTATAATATGGAACATATTGGTGAAAGTGCTGAAACTCGTGAAAACAGAGAAGTTTGTTCTTATGCCTTTGCGGTTAGTGAGCAAAATGCATCAGGTGGCAGAATTGTAACTGCTCCAACCTGTGGTGCAGCAGGTGTTGTACCAGCAGTCCTTTATTATGAGCAATTAAAGCACGGCTTTACTGACGAGCAAATTTTAAAAGCTCTTGCAACAGGTGGTCTTATAGGGAATCTTATTAAGACAAATGCATCAATTTCAGGTGCAGAGTGTGGTTGTCAAGCAGAAATCGGCACAGCTTGTGCTATGGCAGCTGCGGCTCTCGGTGAACTTTTCGGTCTTAAAAGGGGCAAGATAGAATATGCTGCAGAAATTGCAATTGAGCACCATTTAGGACTCACTTGCGACCCAATTTGTGGACTTGTTCAAATCCCTTGTATTGAAAGAAATGCAGTTGCAGCAATGAGAGCTATAAACGCAGTTAATCTTGCAAGCTTTTTGAGTGATACAAGAAAAATCTCACTTGATAATGTTATTGAAACAATGAGAAGAACAGGTATGGACATTGCTGAAGAATATCGTGAAACTTCAGAAGGTGGCCTTGCTACACTCGATATATAAAGTGCAAAGTGCAGAATGCAGAGTGCAAAATACACTTTTAATTAGTTAGCTTTATAAATTAGCGTCGCAGACCTTTAATTATTCATTATTCACTATTCATTATTCATTAAAAAAAAGGGACGATTCGTCCCTTTTTTTTAGCAATATTTTTTTGTAATTTCTTGCATTTCGTTCATTTTCTTTTCTATATCTGCAACAAGTGCAAACTGTGTTCTGCAACGGTCAAGGTTATGGTCTGGATAATTTACATGGAAATATTTATCACCATTTAGATAGTCTGTCAAGAAACGAATTCCACATTCATAGGTCATAAGCTTTGCACCAAATGGTAAAAGTTCTTTTTCAAGGTCTGTGAGCGAGTCCTTTGCACTTTCAAGATATCCTCTGACATAAACCTCATAAAGAGCAAGGCTTAATGAAACTTTTGAAAGGTCTTTTTCATCTTCACTTGCTGTGTTTGCACCAAAACGAATGCTATCACCAAAGTCGTAAAGTGAAAGACCTGGCATAACAGTATCAAGGTCAATAATGCAAATGCCCTTGTTTGACTTGTTGTCAAAAAGAATGTTGTTAAGCTTTGTATCATTATGAGTAACTCTTAAAGGCAATTTGCCTTCTGCTATCAAATCAACAAGCACATGAGCATCTTTTTCTCTTGCCAAAGCAAATTCAATTTCATTTTTAACATTGTGGGCTCTGCCTGAAAGATTTTCTTCAATAGCAGTTTTCAATGCTTCAAATCGAGCAACTGTGTTGTGAAAATTCTCAATAGTGTCATAAAGCGAATTACAGTCGTAATCAGCAAGAAGCTTTTGGAATTCGCCAAATGCTATACCTGCGTTGTAAAAGTCATTTTCGTTTTCAATAGAGTTACAGGTGTAAACATCGTCAACAAGAGTGTAAATTCTCCAACAAGAATTTTCGTCGTCTATGTAATAATAGTTGCCGTCTTTACAAGGGATAAAACTCAAGGTGCAACGAGAAGTATCTTCACCATTTTCCTCCGCCTTTTTACGAATATGATTTGTAATACCGATAATGTTGCTCATAAGCTTATCAGGATATTTAAATGCAACTGTGTTTACCTTTTGAAGCACATATTTTTTGGTTTCACCATTTTCGTCAAAAATAAGCATATATGTACTGTTAACATGACCGTTAGTCATTTGACGTTGCTCTTTTAATGTGCCTGTAATATCGAAAGCAGATAAAATGTTTTGAATATTCAATGTATACGCCCCCATAATTGATTTGCCAAAACGGCAAACTTTTACCAATTGATTATAACTTGAAAACATAATTAAGTCAATCATTAAAATATACAATATAAATAGCTTAAATTGTTTAAAAATACCCTTTACAGATAGACTATTTTAAGGTAAAATATATTAAATATGATAATCGGTTTTTGATTATCACGGAGGTGTTTTTATTATGGAACCTAAATATAAGAGAGTGCTTTTAAAAATCAGTGGCGAGGTACTTGCCGGCGATAAAAAGCATGGTTTTGATTTTGATACGGTAAACAGTGTTTGCTCGGCAGTTAAAGAAATGGCTGATTTAGGCGTTGAAATCGGTATTGTTGTTGGTGGCGGTAACTTCTGGCGTGGTCGCTCAAGTGGTGATATGGACAGAACAAGAGCAGACCATATCGGCATGCTTGCAACTGTTATGAACTCTTTAGCGCTTGCAGATTCACTTGAACAAATGGGCGTAATTGTTCGTGTTCAAACTGCTATTGAAATGAACAAGATTGCAGAGCCATATATTAGCCACAGAGCAAAGCGCCATCTTGAAAAGGGCAGAGTTGTTATTTTTGGTTGTGGTACAGGTAACCCATTCTTCTCAACTGACACAGCAGCAGCTCTTCGTGCAGCAGAAATCGGTGCTGACATAATTTTCAAGGCAACAAATGTTGATGGTGTTTATGATAAAGACCCTAACAAGTTTGCAGATGCAATTAAATATGATGTTATCACACATAGTGATATTTTAAGCAAGGGCCTTGCAGTTATGGATAGCACAGCTGCATCACTTTGCAGAGATAACAATATTCCACTTCTTGTATTTAACCTTCAACAACCTGAAAATATGGTTAAAGCAGTTAAAGGTGAAAATGTAGGCACAGTTGTTGTTACCGAAAAATAAAAAGGAGATAGATTTATGAATACAGTATTTGAAACAATGAAAGAAAAAATGAATAAAACTCTTGATTCACTTCAAAGAGAATTTGGTGGCATGAGAGCGGGTCGTGCAAATGCGGCTGTTCTTGATAAAATTCAAGTTGACTATTATGGTGTACCAACACCAATTCAACAAATGGCAGCAGTTTCAGTTAGTGAAGGTAGAACACTTATCATTCAACCATGGGACGTTTCAACTATTAACCCTATCTGCAAGGCTATTCAAGCATCAGATATTGGCATTAACCCAATGAACGACGGTAAGGTTATTCGTCTTACATTCCCACCACTTACTGAAGAAAGAAGAAAGGCTCTTTGCAAGGATGTTAGCCGTGTTGCTGAAGAAGCAAAGGTTGCAATTCGCTCAATTCGTCGTGATGGTATTGACAAAATTAAGGCAATGAAGAAAAACAGTGAAATCACTGAAGACGACCAAAAGAATGCAGAAACAAAAATCCAAAAAATTACTGACGATTTCATTAAAGAAATTGATGTAATGGCATCAAACAAAGAAAAAGAAGTAATGGAGATATAAGCATTTGCGGGGTGAAATATCTGTTTTAGCTTAAAACGGATAAATTCGCCCCTTTTTGCATATTTTAAGATTATGATTGAGAAAAAAATTCCTGAATTTCAAGTTTTGCCTAAGCACATCGGAATCATTATGGATGGTAACGGCAGATGGGCAAAGCAAAGAAATTTACCAAGATATAAAGGTCATATTGAAGGGGCAAAAACCTTTAGAAAAATCGGTGAATTTGCTGCTGATTTAGGTGTTAAATGTATGACCTTCTATGCCTTTTCAACTGAGAATTGGAAAAGACCTCAAGAAGAGGTTGATGCAATAATGCAACTTTTCCGTGAGTATCTTCTTGAAGCAGAAGACAGAAAGGCTGAAAATGAAGAAAAAGGCATTTGCCTTCGCTTTATTGGTGATAGAAAAGGTATTCCGGAAGACATTTTAGCACTTATGGAGAATACAGAAAAAGAGAGTAGCAGTAAAAACAATGTTATTCTCAATCTTGCAATCAACTATGGTGGCAGACACGAAATCACAGAGGGTGTAAAGAGCATTGCTCAAAAAGTTGCAAGTGGGGAGATTTCACCTGACGACATTACAGAAGAAATGATTTCTTCATCTCTTTACACAAAAGACCTTCCAGACCCTGATTTGATTATCAGACCAAGCGGGGAATATAGATTATCAAACTTTTTGACATGGCAATCAGCTTATTCAGAATTTTGGTTTTCAAATGTGCTTTGGCCTGATTTTACAGAGGAAGATTTATTAGAGGCGTTGCGAGATTTTGAAAAGCGTAACAGACGCTTCGGTGGGGTATAAGAATAATATTCTTAAAGGATTTTTGATATGAAACAAAGATTAATTTTTGGAATTTTATGCACAATAGGTGGAGTTTTTGCTCTTGCTGTCCGTAACACACCATTGCTTGTTATAATGGGCGTTGTTGTTTGTGTTATGATTGCTGTTGAGATTAATAAAGCTATTAAACTTCAAAATAAACCTATGATGGTTTTAAGTGTAGTTGTTGCAGCATTAGTTCCACTTTATTATGAATATGGTTATTTATTAAATAGTTTACCACTTAATTTAAAGCCTGCTTATCTCATAGCAGTTTATGTTCTTGCACTTTTTGTTCTTATGCTTATAGGCTATGATAAAACAAAGTTTTCAGATGTTGGAGTTGTGCTTTTAGGCTCGTTGGGACTTCCGCTTGCAGTAACAGTACTTTTATATTTAAGAGACATTCACAAGCACTTCCCTGAAAATAACTACACAACAGAACACGGTCTTTTCTTGATTTTATTTGCTATGTTCTGTGCTTGGATGAGTGATGTTTGGGCATACTTTGGTGGCAGATTTTTCGGTAAGCACAAATTAGCACCAAAAATCAGTCCTAAGAAAACCGTTGAAGGTGTAATAAGTGGAGCGCTTGGTTGTGTGCTTGCAAATGTTATTCTCTACGCAATTTTCGATAACTTGGTATTTGCAACACCAAAGAACAATTATCTCCCTATAATTTTGATGTCAATTCCATTATCACTTATTGGCGTTTGTGGAGATTTAACTTTCTCTGCTCTTAAGCGTAATTATGATATTAAGGATTTTAGCAATTTAGTTCCTGGTCATGGTGGCGTTATGGACCGCTTTGACAGTGAAGTTTTTGTACTTGTAGCATTATTTGCTATTATTAACATTTTTGGAGTTGTTATTTAATGAGTACAAGTGTAACAAAAAATTTAAGTATTTTAGGCTCAACAGGTTCAATTGGAACTCAAAGCCTTGAAACAGCAAGAAAGTGTGGATACTCTGTCTCCGCACTTTCGGCATATTCTAATGTAGATTTAATTGAAGAACAAATCAGAGAATTTAAGCCAAAAGTTGCTGCTCTTGTTGATGAAGATGCAGCAAAAGAACTTAAAAATCGTGTTAGTGATTTAGATATAACTGTACTTTCAGGCATTGAAGGTGTTTGCGAATGTGCAAAGATAGACAGTGCAGATACAGTTATTAACTCTGTTGTCGGTATGGCAGGTCTTAAACCTACACTTTCTGCTATTGAATGTGGCAAAAAAATTGCCCTTGCAAATAAAGAAACCCTTGTTGCAGGTGGTTTGCTTGTTACGACAAAAGCAAAAGAAAAGGGTGTGGATATTCTTCCTGTTGACTCAGAGCATTCTGCGATTTTCCAATGCCTTCAAGGTCAACCTGCAAATCGTGCATTAAAAAGAATTATTTTAACTGCAAGTGGTGGCCCATTCTTTGGAAAAACTCGTGAAGAGTTAGAAAAAGTTACAGTAAAAGATGCATTAAAGCACCCAAACTGGAGTATGGGACAAAAAATAACCATTGACTCTGCTACAATGATGAATAAGGGACTTGAGCTTATTGAAGCAGTTTGGCTTTTCTCGGTTCATCCTTCAAAAATTGAAATCGTTGTGCACAGAGAAAGCATTATTCACTCGGCAGTTGAGTATATGGACAATGCAGTTATTGCACAGTTGGGACTTCCTGATATGAAAATCCCAATTCAATATGCACTCACATACCCTGACAGAATTGAATCCTTAACAGGTGAGCTTGACTTGACAAAATTAGGCACATTGACATTCTATAAGCCTGATTACGATACCTTTAAGTGTATGAATATCTGTCGCGAGGCAATTAGCCGTGGTGGACTTTATCCTGCATTTGCAAATAGTGCTAACGAACAAGCAAATCTTATGTTCCGTAAGGGCGAAATCGGATTTTTAGAAATCGGTGAGCTTGTTGAAAGGGTAATGAATGATGCGCCAAAAGTAGAAAAATACACGGTTGAAGATGTTTATAATGCTGATATCGAAGCAAGAAACTTAGTTATTAAGTATTCAAGAAAGTAGTGATTTTTTGGAAATCTGGGCAAAAGTCTGGCCATATTTAGTGGCAATAATGTTTTTTGGACTTTTAATCTCAATACACGAATTAGGCCATTTTACCTTTGCAAAGCTCTTTAAAGTAAAGGTTAACGAGTTTGCTTTGGGTATGGGTCCTGCCATATTTAAAAAGAAAAAGGGTGAAACCTTGTATGCTCTTCGTCTTTTGCCAATTGGTGGCTATGTAAGTATGGAGGGCGAAGACAGTGAAAGTGAAGACGATAATGCTTTTCATCGCAAAAAAGTATGGCAAAAAATAATTATCGTTGCAGCAGGTGCAATTATGAATCTTGTTTTAGGTGTCATAATGGTTGCTGTTGTACTTTCAATGGACTCTCTTGTGGGCACAACTCAAATTCATAGCTTTCACGAAAATGCAATAAGCCAAGAAAGTGGGCTTCAAGCAGGTGATGAATTTGTCAAAATTGATGGACACAGAGTTTTCTCTGATATGGACATTGGCTTTTTGATGAGCAGAAGCGATGACGGTGTGTTTGATATGACTGTCCGTCGTGATGGTGAGTTAGTTGAGCTTAATGATGTTAAGTTTAAAACAGAAAAAGACGGTGAGCAGTTGCTCATTCAATATGACTTTATTATTGTTGGTAAAACACCGAATGTATTTAACATTATAGGCAATGCTTGTAAGCAGACTGTGTCAATTGTTCGTCTTGTTTGGTTAAGCTTTTTTGATTTGATTACAGGCAGATATGGAATGACAGATTTGTCAGGACCTGTGGGTACTGTTAATGTAATTGCAGAAGCAACTGCGAGTGCAGCAAAAAGCAAGGCAGGACTTATGAATGCTTTGACAATAATGTCATTTATCTCAATAAATATCGGTGTGTTTAATCTTATGCCACTTCCTGCCCTTGATGGTGGCCGTCTTTTCTTCCTTTTAATTGAGGGTATTCGCAGAAAACCATTAAATCCTAAATATGAAGGTTATGTGCACGGCGTTGGAATTGCACTTTTGCTTCTTTTAATGCTTGTGGTAACTTTTAACGATATTTTAAATTTAGTCAGAAATTAGTTTAGTTGGTGATTAAAATGATTGAGCGTAGAAAAAGCAGAGTAGTAACAGCAGGTACTGTTAAAATCGGTGGCGACAATCCTATAAGTGTTCAGTCAATGCTTAATGTCCCTGCAGAAGATGCAGAGGGCAATGTTAAACAAGCATTAGCATTAGAAAAAGCAGGTTGTCAAATTGTTCGTTTAACTGTGCCTAATAAAGAGGCAGTCAGAACTCTTTATGCAGTTAAAGAGGCTGTAAAAATCCCTGTTGTTGCAGACATTCATTTTGATTACCGTTGTGCACTTGAAAGTGTGGCTGCAGGTGTAGACAAGGTTAGAATTAACCCTGGCAATATTGGTGATGACGAAAAGGTCAGAGCAGTAGTTGATGCTTGTCGTCTTCACAATGTTCCAATTCGTATTGGTGTAAATTCAGGCTCACTTGAAAAGAATTTACTTGCAAAATATGGTTCACCAACACCTGAAGCAATGGCAGAAAGTGCTATGTATCACATTGGGCTTCTTGAAAAATTTGATTTTAATGACATTGTTGTTTCAATAAAATCATCAGATGTTCAAAAAATGGTTAAGGCATATCGTCTTGTAGCAGAAATGTGTGATTATCCTTTGCATTTAGGTGTAACTGAAGCAGGTACTCACAATATGGCACTTGTAAAGTCAAGCATCGGTATTGGCGCATTACTTCTTGATGGTATTGGTGATACCATTCGTGTTTCAATGACTGCGGACCCTGTAACAGAGATTAAAGCAGGTTATGATATTTTAAAGGGAGCAGGAATAAAAACAGACTGTGCTCAAATTGTTTCTTGTCCAACTTGTGGCAGAACAAAAATAGATTTAATAGGACTTGCTGAGAAAATAGAAAAAGCACTTGTAAATTACAACAAACCAATCAAGGTTGCAGTTATGGGTTGTGTTGTTAATGGACCGGGTGAAGCTAAAGAGGCAGACATAGGCGTTGCAGGTGGAGATGGCTGTGGCGTTATCTTTAAAAATGGTGAAGTACTTAAAAAAGTAGCAGAAGAAGAAATTGTAGAAGAACTTTTAAGAGAAATAGAAAAAATATAACGGTGGATTATGGCAAACTTTAAAGCGATGTTTGGCGAGTTTGTCGATTGTGAAAAATATCTTGATGTGGCTGTAGCCGATATTACTAATTTTGTTGTTTCACATGCTGACAACTCCATTGAGGTTACAATTGAACCTTATAAGTTAATAGATTATAAAATTATCGAAGCTCTTGAGAGTGAACTTTCAAGGGCTCTCGCTGTCAAAATATGCATTTTGTGTTATAACACAAGAGAAGGCTTTCACAAGGGCTGTATGCCTTTAGTAATTAAGCTTTTGCGTGAAAAAGTATCTGTTGCAAACGGATATTTTAATGATGCAGAATACACTTTACAAGACGGGAAACTTAATATTTTGCTTAAAAAAGGTGGCAAGAATATTCTTCTCAATACAAATTGCGATAAAGAGATTGAGAAGATTATTAAAGCTGTTTTTGGCTATGCTTGTGAAGTTGTTTTTGATGAAGAAGAGTTTAATGTTGAAATGGCTCTTGACAGTATGCAAGCAAAGGCAGATGAAGAAACTCGTCGTGCTCAAAATGAGGCAATTCTCAAAGAAAAAAGAATTGATGAGAATGAGTTTAGCCCAGAGGTTTATTATACACCTGACTTTCCAAGTGATGTAGATGCACCACCTGTAGAGCTTGATGGTGATATGAGTGCTCTTGTGCCTGATTTTGGTGAAGAGTCAAAGATTGATGTTAATTCACTTTTAAAGTCTGAAACAATTAAGCCAATTTATGGTAGTGTTATTAGACTTTCACAGCTTCAAAATCTTTGTGATGTAAATATTGAAAGTGGAGCAGTTACTGTTTGGGGTGATGTTTTTGGTCTTGATGTGAGATTGACAAAAGACGGTAAAAACAACATTATCACTTTTAATATTACTGACGATACATATTCTTATGGCGTTAAAATTTTTGAAAGAGTTAGCAAGTGTGAATCGTTCTTAGGTGCTATGAAGGATGGCATTACTGTTGTTGTTCGTGGCAAAATGACCTATGACAAATTCTCAGGCGAAACAGTAGTTAACGCAACTGCAGTTAATACAATTGTGAAAAAGACAAAACAAGACAATGCAGAGAAAAAGCGTGTTGAATTGCATTTACATACAAATATGTCTGCTATGGACGGTATGACAAGCGCAGACAAGCTTGTTAAACGCGCTTTAGAATGGGGACATCCTGCAATAGCAATTACTGACCACGGTGTTGCACAAGGTTACCCTGATGCTATGAAAGCAGGGGACGGAAAAGACATTAAGCTTATTTATGGTGTTGAGGGTTATCTTATTGACGATGTAACATACCCAAATGAAGATTACAAAAATCTTCCAAGATACCACATTATTATTCTTGTTCAAAATGCAGTTGGACTTAAAAACCTTTATAAGCTTATTTCAATTTCAAATGTTAAGTATTTTTATAAGCGTCCACTTATGCCTCGTTCTGAAATTATAAAGCACAGAGAGGGACTTATAATCGGCTCTGCCTGTGAAGCTGGTGAGCTTTACAGAAGTATTGTTTTTAATGAGCCTGAAGAAAAAATTCGCAAAATTGCAGAGTTTTACGATTATCTTGAAATTCAACCTAATGGTAATAACCAGTTTATGATTAGAAGTGAGCGTGATGAGTATGCTCACATTAAAACAGTTGAAGATTTGGAAGATATCAATCGCAAGATTATTCACCTTGCTGATAGTATGGGCAAGCTTGTTTGTGCAACAGGCGACGTACACTTCCTTGACCCAAAGGACGCTCAATTCAGAGCAATTCTTATGGCAGGACAAGGCTTTAAGGATGCTGATGAGCAAGCTCCTTTATATTTCAAAACAACTGAAGAAATGCTCGAAGAATTTGCATATTTAGGAGAAGAAACTGCTTATGAGGTAGTTGTTGAAAACACAAATAAAATTGCAGATATGATTGAGCAGGTTAGACCTATTCCAAAGGGTACATATCAACCATCAATTCCTGGTGCTGAAGATGAGCTCCGTCAAATCTGTTGGGACAAGGCTAAGGATTGGTATGGCGACCCCGTACCTGAGTATGTTGCAGACAGACTTTCTCGTGAGCTTGACTCAATTATTGCAAATGGATTTGCCGTGCTTTATATTATTGCCCAAAAGCTTGTTTGGGACTCTGAAGCACACGGCTATCATGTTGGCTCTCGTGGTTCTGTTGGCTCATCCTTTGTTGCTACAATGGCAGGTATTTCTGAGGTTAACCCATTAGCACCACACTATCGTTGTCCAAAATGTCGTCATAGTGAATTCTTCCTTCACGGTGAATACGGCTCAGGCTTTGATATGCCACCAAAAAATTGTCCACATTGTGATATCCCTATGGTTCGTGATGGACACGAAATTCCTTTTGAAACCTTCTTGGGCTTCCATGGTGATAAAGCACCTGATATTGACCTTAACTTCTCAGGTGATTATCAAGCAAACGCTCATAGATATACAGAAGAACTTTTTGGTAGAGACCACGTGTTTAAAGCAGGTACAATTGCAACTGTTGCTGATAAAACTGCATTCGGCTTTGTTAAAAAGTATCTTGAAGAGCGTGGAAAGGTTGTTACTCGTGCAGAAGAAGACAGATTGACTCGTGGTTGCACTGGCATTAAGCGTACAACCGGTCAACACCCTGGTGGAATGGTTGTTGTTCCTAATGAGTTTGATGTTTATGACTTTACTGCAGTTCAATTCCCTGCAGATGATACATCTTCAGATATGGAAACAACGCACTTTGACTTCCATTTCTTGCACGATACAATTTTAAAGCTTGATATTCTCGGCCATGATGTTCCTACACTTTATAAACACCTTGAAGATGCAACGGGTATTCCTGTTATGGATGTTGATGTTTGCGACCCTAAAATTGTAAGCCTTACAACAAGTCCTGAGGCTTTAGGTGTTACTGCAGAGGATATCGGTTAGAAAACAGGTACACTTTCAATTCCTGAAATGGGTACATCCTTTGTTTGCCAAATGCTTTTGGAATCTCAACCAAAAACATTCTCCGACCTTTTACAAATTTCAGGTCTTTCACACGGTACAGACGTCTGGCTTGGCAATGCACAAGAGCTTATTAAAAACGGCACTTGCACAATTTCAGATGTTATTGGTACTCGTGATAGCATTATGACATATCTTATGCACAAGGGACTCGACTCAAGTCTTGCTTTCAATATTATGGAAAAAACTCGTAAGGGTATTGTTGCAAAGGCAGGCTTCCCTGAGGGTGCAGAAGAAGAAATGAGAAAATGCAATGTTCCTGAATGGTATATGGACTCTTGCCGTAAAATTAAGTATATGTTCCCTAAGGCACACGCTGCAGCTTATGTTATTGCTGCTCTTCGTCTTGGTTGGTACAAGATTTATAAACCACTTGAATATTATACTGCATATCTTACTGTCCGTGGTGGCGACCTTGACGCTGTAACCGTTTTAAAGGGTAGAGATGCAGTCAGAGCAAGACTTGCAGAGCTTCGCGGTAATCCTAATGAGAGAAAAGCATTAACTGCAAAAGAAAAAGACCAATTTACAGCGCTTCAGGTTGTTAACGAAATGATGGCTCGTGGTGTTGAACTATTGGCGGTTGATATTTATAAATCTCGTGCAACTGAATATTACATAGAAGATGGAAAAATCCGTATGCCATTCTCTGCACTTTCAGGTGTTGGTGAAAACGCTGCAAAGGGACTTGCAGAGGGTAGAGATGATGGCGATGGCGATTTCATTTCTATTGACGATTATCAAGCACGCACGGGTGCGTCAAGTGCAGTTATTACAGCACTTAAAGAGGTTGGTGCTTTGGAAGGTTTACCTGAAACTGCACAAATGTCGTTCTTTAATTTTTAATATATTTATGCAAATATATGCTTGCAATATATACTTTATTGTGGTAACATATTAGCACGCTAAAGCGATAAAAGAAAAAGCAAAGGTAAAAATTTATGAAAAACTACTCAAAAATTACACCTGAAGGTACAAAAGATTATTTGGCACTTGAGTCAAGAGCAATCCGTACTGCCGAGAAAAATCTTTCAACATTATATAAATCAAAAGGCTATCAAAAGGTAATGACACCTACTATTGAATTCTTTGATGTTTTCAATAGAGAAAGTTCAGGTTATAGTCCTGAAAATCTTTATAGCCTTACTGACTCTTATGGCAGACTTTTGGTTTTAAGACCAGACTCAACACTTCCTATTGCTCGTCTTGCTTCAACAAGACTTCAAAAGGCAGATTTGCCACTTAGAATTTACTATAATCAAAATGTTTTTCTTCGTCAAAAGAATTTGACAGGCAGAAGTGATGAGTCAACTCAAAGTGGTATTGAGCTTATGGGTGTTGGTGGAATAAGAGCTGACCTTGAGGTTATTGCTACTGCAGTTGAGGCTATTGAATGTTGTACAAAAGCAGAGTATAAGCTTGAAATTGGCCATGCAGGATTTTTCAAAAGCCTTTGCAATAATTTAAAAGTTGATGCAGACACAATCAGCGCTATTTATGATTGTGTTGAGAGCAGAAACTTTGTTTCACTTAATAAAATTCTTGATAGTATCGGTAATAGTAGTGTTACAGATTGCATTAGAAATCTTCCACGCTATTTTGGTGGACTTGATGTTATTGAAAAGGCAAAACAAATTAATCTTAACGACGAGGGCTTAGAAAGTCTTGAATATCTTAAAGAGCTTTATACTCAGCTTGAAAAAATGGGACTTTCAGATAAAATAATTATCGATTTAAGCCTTGTTAATCGTACAAATTATTATACAGGTATTATTTTTAAGGGCTATCTTGAGGGTAGTGGTATTTCAGTAGTTTCAGGTGGTCGTTATGATTTACTTGCAGGTGAATTTGGCAAGGATATGCCATCAACCGGCTTTGGTATTGAAACAGGAGCTCTTGCAACTGTTATGATAGCAAATGGTGAGGTTGAAGAAGAAACATTACCTGAAGTTATCGTTTGGGGTGCAGATGATTACATTACAGAGGCACTTAATTTCTCACAAGAGTTAAGAAATAAAGGTGTTTTCTGTGAAATGTCAGATTTTACATCAGCCGAAGAAACAAAAGAATATGCAAAGAAAAAAGGCTTTAAAACACTTTGCATTATTGATGAAAATGAAACAAGTGAGGTAAATTTATGAGTTTAAGAATTGCACTCACAAAGGGTAGACTTGAAAAGCAAACAGTTGAGCTTTTTGAAAAAATGGGACTTGACTGTGATGAGCTTATAAACAAGGGCAGACGTCTTATTTTAAAGGTTAATGATTATGAGGTTGTCCTTGCAAAAGCAGCCGATGTTATAACTTATGTTGAGCATGGTGTTTGCGACATTGGTATTGTTGGTAGAGATACCATTGTTGAAAACGGAAAAAGCTTTTATGAGATGATGGATTTAAATCTCGGTAAATGCGACTTTGCACTTGCTACAAAAAAAGGTACAGACTTTTTTGATGGCTTTAACACAAAGCGTGTAGCATCAAAATATCCTAATGTAACAAAAGCATATTTTGAAAGCAAGGGTATGGATGTTAAAATTATAAAAATTGAAGGCTCTGTTGAATTAGCCCCACTTTTAAACCTTGCAGACGGAATTGTGGATATTGTTGAAACAGGTACAACTCTTAAAGAAAACGGACTTGAGGTTGTAGAAAAAATTATGCCGATTTCAGCAAGAGTTATTGTTAATATGGCAAGTATGAAGCTTCGTCGTGATGAAATTGACGAGTTTCTTGAAAAATTAGGAAATGTTATCCCAAAGGGTGAATGATTATGATAAATATGGTCGTTGCAGACGGTAAAAATGAAGAAACTTTAATCGCTCAACTTAAAGAGAGAAGCGGTGAGGTTGATAAAAAGGTAACTGTTGCTGTTACTGAAATTCTTGAAAATGTAAAGGCAAACGGCGATAAAGCAGTTTACGAATACACAGTAAAATTTGATGGCAAAGCACCTGAAAATGTTGAAATTTCAAAGGAAGAAATTGAAAAGACTATTTCTACTTGTGATAAATTCTTTGTAAAAGCACTTGAAGATGCTGCGGAAAATATTCGTGATTTCCACGCTCGTCAGTTGCAACAAAGCTGGCTTACACCAAAACAAAATGGTGTTATAATGGGTCAGAGAATTCGTGGACTTGAGCGTGTAGGTATTTATGTTCCTGGTGGTACTGCTGCTTATCCATCAAGCGTGCTTATGAACGCAATTCCTGCAAAAATCGCAGGTGTTAAAGAAATCATAATGGTAACTCCACCTGCAAAGAATGGCAAACCAAATCCTGATATTCTTGCTGCTGCAAAAATCGCAGGGGTTGACAGAGTTTTCCTTATGGGTGGCGCTCAGGCAGTTGCAGCATTGGCTTATGGTACAGAAACCGTGCCAAAGGTTGACAAAATCGTAGGTCCTGGTAACATTTTTGTTGCTACTGCAAAGAAGCTTCTTTACGGTACAGTTGACATTGATATGGTTGCAGGTCCAAGTGAAATTTTAATTGTTGCAGATGATACTGCAAATCCAAAATTCCTTGCTGCTGACCTTATGAGCCAAGCAGAACACGATGTGCTCGCTTCTGCAATTTTAATTACAACAAGTGAAAAAATAGCAGAAGAAACAAAGAAAGAACTTGCTCGTCAATGTGCAACTCTCTCTCGTAAAGATATTATCGAAAAATCACTTAAAGATTTTGGCGCAATTATTGTTTGCAACACAATGGATAAAGCAGTTGACTTTGCTAATCGTCTTGCACCTGAACACCTTGAAATGTGTGTAGCAAACCCACTTGATTATATCGGCAGAATGGATAATGCAGGTAGCGTATTCCTTGGCAACTTCTCACCTGAACCATTAGGTGATTATTTTGCAGGTCCTAACCACGTTCTTCCTACAAGTGGTACTGCAAGATTTTTCTCACCTTTGTCAGTTGATAGCTTTATTAAAAAATCAAGCTTTATTTACTATACAGAAGATGCTCTTCGAGATTGTAAAGATAAGGTTGTTTCTCTTGCAGAAACAGAGGGCTTAACAGCTCATGCAAACTCTATTAAGGTTAGATTTGAGGACTAATATGTTTCAGTTGAATGAAAAGGTAAAAAACTTAACACCATATGAGCCAATAAGTGGCACTTATGAAATCAGACTTGATGCAAACGAGTCTTTTCTAACTTTGCCTAATGATATAAAAAACGAAATGGCAGAGGCACTTAAAAACTCTGCTATTAGTCGTTATCCTGACCCAATGGCAACAAAGCTTTGTGAGGGCTTTGCAAAGTATTTCAATGTGCCTTGTGATTGTGTTACTGCAGGTAACGGCTCTGATGAAACAATCTCAGTAATTATGAATGCCTTTTTGCAAAAAGGGGACAAGATTTTAACTCTTGAGCCTGATTTTTCTATGTATCGTTTTTATGCTGAAATTGCCGAGTGTGAAAGTGTAAAATATCAAAAAGACGAAAATCTTCAAGTTAATATTGATGATGTAATTGCACTTGCAAGCAATGAAAAGGTGAGAATAGTAATTTTCTCAAATCCTTGTAATCCAACATCAAATATTATTAAAAAAGATGATGTTAGAAAGCTTATAAATAGCACAGATGCTCTTGTTGTACTTGATGAAGCATATATGGACTTTGCAGAGGGTGAAAGCCTTTTGGGTGAGTTTAAGAATTACGATAATCTTATTATTTTAAAAACCTGCTCAAAAGCATTGGGTAGCGCAGGTCTTAGACTTGGCTTTGCTGTTGCAAATAAAACACTTACAAATGTAATTCGTGCAGTAAAATCACCTTATAATGTAAATGTTGTAAGTCAGGCTCTTGGCGAGGTGCTTTTCTCACATTCTGATTATATTGATAACTGTATTAAAACAGTTGTACAGTCAAAAAAAGAGCTTTTCTCTGCACTTAAAGAAATTAAAAGTGATAAAATTGAGAGAATATATGATTCACACACAAACTTTGTGTTTATGAAGGTGAAAAATGCAAAGCAAGTGTTTGAAAAAATGAAAGAAAACAGTATAATTATTCGTAATATGGGCGACTATTTGAGAATTACTGCAGGCACAAAATACGAGAATGAAAAAACTGTTGAAACACTTAAAAAGATTTTGGAGGAATAAAAATGCGAGAAACAACTTTGACAAGAAAAACAAAAGAAACAGACATTTCTTTAACTCTTAATCTTGACGGTGGTGAGGTAAGCGTTAATACAGGTGTTGGATTTTTTGACCATATGCTTACTGCCTTTGCTGCTCATGCAGGCTTTGGACTTAAAGTTGCTTGCAAGGGAGATATTGAGGTTGATTGCCACCACACTGTTGAAGACATAGGCATTGTCCTTGGTAAAGCATTGTTTGAAGTGCTTGGAGATAAGTCAAACATTGCTCGATATGGTAGCTTTTTTATTCCAATGGATGAGGCTTTAGGCTTTTGTGCAGTAGATACTTGTAATCGTGAATATCTTGTGTTTGAAGCATATTTCCCACAAGAAAAATGTGGCGATTTTGATGCTTGTATGTGTAAGGAATTTTTCCAAGCAGTTGCAGCAAATGCAAAAATCACATTACATTTAAGAGCACCTTATGGTGATAATTCTCACCATATTGCAGAGGCTCTTTTCAAGGCTTTTGGCCACGCAATGAGCATTGCAACAGAAAAAGCAGACAAAACTCTCTCTACAAAGGGGACTTTATAATAAATGATTATATTTCCTGCAATAGATATAAAGGATAAAATTTGTGTGCGACTTTACAAAGGTGATTTCTCAACAGCAGGTAAGGTTGCAGACAGTTATATGGAAACTGCACTTAACTTTAAAAAAGCAGGTGCAGAATGGATACATATGGTTGACCTTAACGGTGCTCTTGACGGAGTTAGAATTAACTCTGACATTTTCCTTGATGTTGCTAAAAATAGTGGACTTAAGGTAGAAGTCGGTGGTGGTATTCGTACAATGAAAGATATCGACTTTTATGTGCAAAACGGCATTGAGCGTGTAATTATCGGTTCTGCAGCACTTAAAAATCCTGACCTTGTAAAAGAAGCGTGCCTTGAGTTTGGCGACAGAATTGCAGTTGGCATTGACGCTAAAAATGAGATGGTTGCAACTGAAGGCTGGACAGAAAAAAGCGATA
The DNA here is from genome assembly GCA_045593645.1 of Candidatus Fimenecus sp. Lineage (GTDB taxonomy): Bacteria > Bacillota > Clostridia > Oscillospirales > Acutalibacteraceae > Fimenecus. The sequence continues at coordinate 35,802 of JAZNWZ010000007.1, forward strand.
CTCATTACATTGACCTTGCAAAACGAATGGAAGATTTCGGTGTAAAGTACATTATCTTTACAGATATTGACTGTGATGGTATGCTTTCAGGTCCAAATCTTGAGCAATTAGTAAAGCTTAATGAAGCAGTTTCTTGTAATATTACTGCAAGTGGTGGCATTAAGGATTTGAGCAATATCATTGACCTTAAAAATGCCAATATGTATGGTGCAATCTGTGGTAGAAGCATTTACAGTGGCACATTAAATCTTGTTGATGCAATCAAGGAGGCAACAAAATGAACCTTGATAAATATTTTGTAAAAGCAGATTTAATTCCTGCAATTATTCAAGAAGAAAGCACAGGCGAGGTGCTTATGCTTGCTTATATGAACAAAGAATCAATGGCAAAAACTCTTGAAACTGGCTACACTTGGTTTTGGAGTCGTTCAAGACAAGAATTATGGAACAAGGGTGCAACATCAGGTCATTTACAAAAGGTGATTTCAATTCACGGTGACTGTGATGATGACACACTTTTAATTAAAGTTGAGCAAACTGGCCCTGCTTGTCATACGGGCAGTAAATCTTGCTTTTTTAAGGAGATTAAATAATATGAACGATACTTTAGTAAATCTTTACGAAACAATACTTGAAAGAAAAGCAAATAATCAAGAGGGCTCATACACTTGCTATCTTTTTGAGAAGGGACTTGACAAAATTCTCAAAAAGGTTGGAGAGGAATGCTCAGAAACAATTATCGCTGCAAAAAACGGCAACAAGGAAGAAACTGTTGGTGAAATCAGCGATTTGATTTTCCACTTGTTTGTTATGATGGCAAATGAGGGAATCTCAGTAGAAGATGTTATGGCAGAGCTTGACAAGAGAAGCAATAAAACAGGAAACTTAAAAACATTTCACAATGTTGATAAGAACACCTGATAAGGAGAATAGATATGACAGTATTATGGATTATTCTTGGACTTTTGGCACTTTTTATCATTGTTACAATGATAAGAGCATTGTTCTTTGTTCCAAAGAAGACTGAAGTAGTTGAACTTGAAGATGTAGCAGTTGACATTGACCGTTACTGCACAAATTTAAGCGATGCTATTAAAATCAAAACAGTTTCAAACTACGACAGAGACCTTGTTGACTGGGCAGAGTTTGACAAATTCCATGCATTTTTGGAAGAGCGTTACCCACTCATTCACAAGACAATGACAAAAACAAAGATTGCAGATGCAAGCCTTATTTTTAAGTGGGAGGGTACAGACCCATCACTTGACGGTATTGCAATGCTTTCACACCAAGACGTTGTGCCTATTGCAGACGGTACTTGGGATGATTGGACACACGCTCCGTTCAGTGGTGAAAATGATGGTGAGTTTATCTGGGGCAGAGGCGCTATGGATATGAAAAACCACCTTATTGCTGTAATGGAAACTGTTGAAAATCTTATTGCAGAGGGTTATGTGCCAAAAAGAACAATTTATATTTGTTTAGGTCATAATGAAGAGGTTGTTGCTGCTCCTGATAACGGTGCAAAGGCAATGGCACAATATTTTGAAGAACAAGGTGTACGCCTTGATTCTGTGCTTGACGAGGGTGGCGCAATTCTTCCTGTTAAGCTTGGCAAACTTCTTGATGTCAACCTTACAGGTGTTGGTATTGCAGAAAAAGGTAGCGTTAACTATAAGGTTAGCGTTAATGCAAAGGGTGGGCACTCATCTCAACCACCTGAGCACACAGCTTTAGGACATCTTGCAGATGTTATTAAGGATATTGAAAACCATCAATTTAAGGCATCAATGCCTGATTATCTTAAAGAGCTTATCAGCCTTGTAGGCAGACGTGCAGCATATCCACTTAAGCTTGTTTTAGTAAATGCAGGACTTTTAAGACCACTCATTCTTAAAATAATGACAAAAATTCCACCTGCAGCATCACTTATTCGTACTTGTACTGCAGTAACAATGGCAGAGGGTAGCCCTCAATTCAATGTTCTTCCACAAAAGGCATCAATTACTGTAAACTTCAGAACAATGCCTGGCGTTACAATTAAAGCTGTTGAAACACACATTAGAGATAGTGTTAAAAACAAGAAAATTGACGTTGAATTCCTTGTTGGTAAAGAAGCATCAAAGGTTTCTCCAACAGATTCAAGAGCATTTAAGACAATTAAGGCTCTTTCAGAAGCATCTAATAGTAAAAACCTTGTTTCACCATTCTTGGTAATGGGTGGCACAGATGCTTACAACTATGAAAATGTTTGTGATAATATTTATCGTTTTGCTCCATTTGTTGTTGATACAAAGCTTTTACTTTGTACTCATGCAACAAACGAAAGACTTCCACTTGACTGTGTTGAAGAAGCACTTAAATTCTTCAAGCGTTACATAAAGATTATGACAAAAGAATAATTTTTTTTTACTTCGCATTGGGGGTATAAAAATGAAAAAGAAAATATTGTCAGTATTTTTAGCAGTTGTGATGATACTTGCTATGATGCCATCATACAATATTGTTTCATTTGCAGAATTGACAAGTGGCGATTTTACTTATAGTGTTATTAGTGAAATAAATAAAACAGCTAAAATTACGGATTATATAGGCTCTGCAACAGACATTTCAATACCATCACAGATTGATGGGTATGAAATAAGGTCAATAGGTATGTCTGCTTTTGAAGGAGAAATATTTTTAACAAGTGTAATAATACCAGAAAGTGTAAAATTAATAGGCGAGTCTGCTTTTTATAATTGCACATCCTTAACAAGCGTAACAATTTCTGGCCGTGTTGGGCAAATATATAGTTATGCTTTTGCTGGTTGCAAAGCTTTAAGAAACATAACAATATCAGGTAGTTGGCCTATAGGTCGGAGGGCTTTTGAAGGTTGCACATCTTTGACAAGCGTAACAATACCAGGTAATATAGGAGACCATGCTTTTATGGGCTGCACAAGCCTTACAAGTGTAACAATCCCAAATGGCGTAACAACTATCGATGAGTGTGCATTTTGTGACTGCACAAGCCTTACAAATATAACAATACCAGATAGCGTAACATCAATTGGGGGTTATGCTTTTTCGGGTTGCACATCCTTAACAAGCATAACAATACCAGGCAGTGTAACAACAATTGGTAGTGGAGTGTTTGATGATACTGCCTATTATAACGATGATAATAACTGGGAAAATGGTGTGCTTTATATTGGTAATTATTTAATTCGAGCTAAAACGTCAATTTATGGTGCATATGAAGTAAAAACAGGTACAAAAATAATCGCTGGGGGCGCTTTTTCTGCGTGCTGGCATTTAAAAAGTGTAACCATATCAGATGGTTTAGTGTCGATAGGGGAACAAGCTTTTGACAGATGCGAATCCTTAATAAGCATAACATTACCAAATGGTGTAAAATCAATAGGATATGGTGCTTTTATGGACTGCACATCCTTAACAAGTATAACAATTCCAGATGGCGTAACATCAATAGAAAATGCTACTTTTTCTAGTTGCACATCCTTAACAAGCATAACAATACCAAATAGTGTAATATCAATTAAAGAGGCTTTTACCTATTGTAGCAGATTATCAATAGTTAATTATACGGGTAGTAAATGTGAGTGGAGGCGAATTTCAATAGATGATTATAATGTATATTTGATAAATGCTACAATTAACTGTACAAGTGAGCATAGTTTTAAAGCTAAGGGGTTTATAACAGCTCCAACCTGTACTACTGATGGACAACAAAAGCTTGTTTGTGTTTGTGGTGCAATCCAAACAGGACCTTCTGTTGAAGCTCTTGGTCATGATTATGCAGATGATTTCACTATTGATACTGATGCAACTTGCACAACAGAAGGCAGCAAATCAAGACATTGTTCACGTTGTGATTCAACAACAGATGTAACTGTTATCGAAATGTTATCTGAAGATGGCACTCATACTTTTGACAAATGGCAGGTTGTAGAAATGCCAAGTTGCGGTGTTGAAGGCTCACAAACTCGTACTTGTACTGTGTGTGGAGAAACTGAAACCAATAGCATTCCTGCACTTTCACATAATGTTTCAACAGAATGGACAGTTGACAAAGAGCCTACTTGTAGTGAAGAGGGTAGCAAATCATATCACTGTTTGCTTTGTGGCGAAAAATTTGATGTAACAGTTATTGAAAAACTTGACCACTCTTTTGGCAACTGGACAACAGAAAGTCTGCCAAGTTGCGGTGTTGAAGGCTCACAAACTCGTACTTGTACTGTGTGCGGAGAAACTGAAACCAATAGCATTCCTGCACTTTCACATAATGTTTCAACAGAATGGACAGTTGACAAGGAGCCCACTTGTAGTGAAGAAGGTAGCAAATCACATCACTGTTTGCTTTGTGGTGAAAAGTTTGATGTAACAGTTATTGAAAAACTTGACCACTCTTTTGGTAACTGGACAACAGAAAGTCTACCAAGTTGCGGTGTTGAAGGCTCACAAACTCGTACTTGTACTGTGTGTGGAGAAACTGAAACTCGTACAATTCCAGCATTATCACATAATATTTCAACAGAATGGACAGTTGACAAAGAGCCAACTTGTAAAGAAGAAGGTAGCAAATCACATCACTGTTTGCTTTGTGGTGAAAAGTTTGACATAACAGCTATTGAAACAACAGACCATACTCTTGGTGAATGGACAGTTGACAAAGAGCCAACTTGTGAAGAAGAAGGTAGTAAATCGCGTCATTGTTCGATTTGTGGCGAAAAGTTTGATGTAACACCTATCGAAACGACAGGTCATAATTTTGGCGAAATTACATATTTGGTTGAGCCAACTTGCAAACAAGCTGGTACAGGCTATCACACTTGCGACGACTGTGGCTATCTTGAATATGTAACTGTTTCTTTGCCACATTCTCACGGGGAATGGACAATAACAAAATCAGCTGTAATAGGTTCAACAGGTGAGATGCAAAGGACTTGCTCTGCTTGTGGAGAAGTAGAAACAAAAGAATATATTTTGGGTGATGTCAATGAAGATGGAGCAATAGATGTTGACGACTACGATATGATTATTCAAGCAAGTGCTTGTTTAATAGCCTTGAGTGATGAACAGTTTATTATTGCCGATGCTAATGGCGATGGTGCTGTTGACACATTTGATGCTCTTGCACTTGATATTTACCTATACGAAAACTCGTAAAACTTTATAACCAAAGAAAAAAGCTCTCAAGACAAGTTCTTGAGAGCTCTTTTTTTAAAAAGGAGAATGAAAATGAAAACGGTTCAGTCATCTTTTGTGGAGAAGATGTGAACCACTGTCATAAATATAACAAATAAATATTGACTAAAAATATATAAATATTTAACTTTTTATGAATTATTTCTTTTTAAGTGTTCTAATAATTTCATTAAACTTAGGTGGCTTGCCATACATAAGAATTCCGATTCTGTAAATTGCAACTGCAAAATAGCCAATTACAATAATTGAAACAATTAAAATCACAATTGCAATAAGAGCCTCAATTGTTGTGGCTGTGCCCATACAAATTCTTGCAAACATTGCCATAGGTGAGGTGAATGGTATAAATGATAAAACCTTCATAATTGTACTATCCACACTGCCTGCACTTAAAAAGCTTATTGATGCTACAAAGCTTATAACAAATGTGAACATAGCAGGCATTGTAAGTGTGCCAACATCTTCAAGCTTTGTAGCCATTGAGCCCATACCACCCATTAAGAATGCATAAAGCAAGAAGCCTAAAACAAAAAATACAATAGTATAAATAACTAATGATGGTGAAATGCTTGAGAACATTTCAAAAACTTCATTGCCCACAAAATATTTTTTGTTAAGCATAAGGCAGATAAGTCCCCAACCTAATAAACTTGTAATTTGAGCAAGACCTGCAAGTCCTGTTCCTAAAACTTTGCCAAAAATAAGGGACTTTGGATTTGCCGAGGTTATGAGCAATTCCATTGCACGAGAGCTTTTTTCAGTAGCAACACTTTGTGCGACAAGCTGGCCATAAATTAGCACTGCCATATAAAGCACCATCATAAGAAGATAAGCGTGGAAAAAGCTTTGCGTTTGGTCTTCACCAACTACAATTGATGTGCCACTAACTGTCAATGAAGAAAACTCTATAACTTGCTCTTGAGTGAGCCCTGCGTTTGCAAGGTAAAGAGTTTTATAATTTGAAAGCAAAATTTCATCAATAAGATATGCTGTTGTGTCATAAAGGCCTAAATTGTTGACGATATAAGAATATTCAATAGGTGAGTTAAGCAAAATAGCCGAGTCATAATCACCATCTTTGATATATTTTTTTGCTTCGTCAATAGTTTTGCCCGTTTCAACAGTTGCTTCATAATCTGTAAGAGCAGTTTTTAAAAGCTCTCCCGTGCCTTCAAACTGAGAATTGTCAATAATCAAAAGAGTTTGTTTTTCTTTTTCCTTGTTGCCACCAAAAGAGATGTTTGTCATACTGCTAAAACGAGGGAAAAATGTAATAACAGTTATAACGATAGCAACAATAAGTGTCAATGCAACGAACACTTTGTTTTTTAAGAAGTTAAGAAATTCAAATTTCAATACGGTGAGTAACTGTTTCATATCTGTCCCTCCGTAAATGATACAAATATTTCGTTGAGAGTTGGCTCTTTAACTGCAACAGAGTCAACGTCATTACCAAGCTTAGATAAAAGCTCAAAAAGGTTATTTTTGCACTCGTCATTTTGGAGAGTAACTGTTACAAGATTTTCGTTTGTGGATACTCGCTTAATAAACTCTGCATTAGCCGAATTTAAATAATCTGCAATTTTTGATGGCTCTTCTGTTTTAATTTCAATAATATTTCGTGCATAGCTTCTCTTTATATCGTGAATTGAGCCACTAATTGCAATTTGACCACCACTGAGAATTATAATATCATCGCAAAATTCTTCAATATAATTCATTTGATGGCTTGAAAACAAAACAAGCTTATTATCTGCAATTAAATCCTTAACAATTTCTTTTAAAAGGGAAGCGTTAACAGGGTCAAGTCCTGAAAAAGGCTCGTCAAGAATAATAATGTCAGGGTTGCAAATAAGAGTTGCAATAAGCTGAACTTTTTGCTGATTACCCTTTGAAAGTGTATCAAGACGGACATTTTTATATTCTTCAATATTAAGCTTTTTGAAAAGCTTGTCTGCTTGGTGGGTGGCACTCTTTTTATCAACACCCTGCAAAGCTGCAAAGTAAATAAGCTGCTCCATTATTTTCTTTTTGGGATAAAGCCCACGCTCTTCAGGAAGATAGCCAATTCTGATTTTCTTAAAATCAATAGGCTCACCATCAAGAGTAACATTGCCACTATCAGCACCAAAAACATTCATTATTATTCTAATCATAGTTGTTTTGCCTGCGCCGTTACGACCTAAAAGACCTAAAGCCTTGCCACTCGTCGTAGAAAAACTTATTCCTTTTAAAACTTGTTTATCTCCAAAGCTTTTTGTAACACTATTTATAGACAAGAGCATAATATCACCTTCCTATTAAAAAATATTATATCATA
>JAZNWZ010000008.1:0-6879 GCA_045593645.1 Candidatus Fimenecus sp.
AAAGGGGAGCTGTCTTTTTGTAGAAAAGACTGAGGGGTTTATTCAATACAATTCATTATTTTCCAACTCACTTTAATTGACTTTTAATGCTTATTATTGTAAAATAAATATATATATTGAATATTTAAGGAGATATTATGAAAACTACGTCTAAATATATATCTTTGTTATTAGTACTTGTAATGTTGCTTTCAACATTTTCAATAATTCCTGCTTCTGCAGCAGAAACTGTAAAATACACTTGCTCAAGTGTTAGTGGTGAAAAGGGAAGTGATGTTACTGTTACTGTTAAACTTTCATCATCTATTCAGCTTTTTGGTGCAAATGTGTCGCTTGCTTACAATACATCTGAATTGCAATATGTAAGCTCATCAACAGGCTCATTAGTTTCCGTTGGTAGCCTTAATCACACTGGTACTGCTATTAACTTTTCTGGTGTGTATAGTGGAAAAAGTGGTACTGTGTTTACAGTAACATTTAAAATTCTTAAATCATCAGGCACATCAAAGCTTACTCTTTCAAGTGATGAAAATACAGACAAAGACAGCAATACTTATACACCAACAACATCAAGCGGTACAGTTACAGTCGTAAAACCTGTTACAGGTATCACTCTTAATAAAACAAGTGCAACAATGAAAATAGGTGATACATTACAGCTTTCTGCAACTGTTTCACCATCAGATGCAACAAATAAAACTGTAACTTATAAAAGCTCAAATACTGCAGTTGCAACAGTTAGCAGTAGTGGCAAGGTTACTGCAAAGGGTGCAGGTACTGCTACAATTACTGCTACTGCAGGTAGTAAATCTGCAACCTGCTCAATTACTGTTGAAGGAATTGTAGATGCAACAGGTGGCACAAATAAAACAATTAGCGAAGGTGAAACACTTAAGCTTTCTGTAAAAAAATATCCTACAACAAGTGGCACTTTAAATGTTGCATGGACTTCAAGTGATATAAGCGTTGTAACTGTTGAAAATGACGGTACAATTACAGGTGTCTCTATTGGTACTGCAACAGTAACTGCAAAGTTAAATAGCTATACAGTTACTTATAAAATTACAGTTGTTGAACCAACAGAAGAACCAACCGAAGAGCCAACTACTGAAGAACCTACAACAGAAGAACCAACTACCGAAGAGCCTACAACAGAATTAACAACAGTTGAGCCAACAACAGAGCCTACAACTGAAACAAACAGTGATGACACAGTATCAAAAAGATATCATCACTTAATGCTCGGCTTAACTTCAGGTTGTGTAGCAATATTAAGTGCTTTTGTAGCATTTTTCGTTACAGCAGCTTATTACAGACGTAAAATAAGAAACGAATACGAATCTGACGACGAGGAATAATTTATGTTAAATATAGGTTGTCATTTATCATCATCAAAAGGCTTTTATAATATGGGCATTGAATCAATGTCTATAAATGCTAATACATTTCAGTTTTTCACCCGTAATCCAAGAGGTGGCAGTGCAAAGGATATTGACCCTCAAGATGCAGAAAAACTTAATGCTTTAATGAAAGAAAATGGTTTTGCAAAAATTCTTGCTCATGCTCCATATACTCTCAATGCTTGTGCAGAAAAAGAATATGTGCGTGAATTTGCATATAACACAATGCTTGACGATTTAAAGCGTATGGAGTTTGTGCCAAATAATATGTATAACTTCCATCCTGGTAGCCATGTAGGTCAGGGGGTTGAGGTTGGCATTGATTTGATTTCAAAGCTACTCAATTCAATCCTTTGGAAAGAGCAAACTACAACTGTCCTTCTTGAAACAATGGCAGGTAAGGGTAGTGAAGTTGGTGGCAAGTTTGAAGAGTTAAGAGAAATTATTGATAGAGTTGACCTTCAAGAAAAAATGGGTGTATGCCTTGATACTTGCCATATTTATGATGGCGGTTATGACGTTGTAAATGACCTTGATGGTGTACTTACACAGTTTGATAAGATTATAGGTCTTGATAGACTTAAAGCAATTCACATTAACGATAGTAAAAACCCATTTGCAAGCCATAAGGATAGACACGAAAAAATTGGTGAAGGCTCAATTGGTGCAGAGGCTTTTGAGAGAATTATTAACCATCCTGCACTTCGTGATTTGCCATTCTTCCTTGAAACACCAAATGAGTTAGATGGCTATGCAAAAGAAATAGCATTCTTAAAATCTCTCTATAAGTGATATTGTTTGTAGGGACGGGTTTTTATGCCCGCCTACATTTTTTGTATTCTGAGGTTAGTTATGAAAAAAGCAATGCATAGATTAACAATTGTTTTTGTTGTAATTACAATGATAAGTATAATTTTATATAAATATACTGAAAGCGTTTTTATTTATTCTTTAGGAGTTACTTTTTTTACTTTCTTTTATCATTTTGCAATGAGATTGTTAGTTGGACTTTTTTGTGATAAATTTGTGAACCAAAATCCTAAAGCAAAGTGGTTTAATCAAAAACCTTTTGAGAAGAAATTATATAAATTTTTAAAAGTTAAGAAATGGAAAGAACATATTCCTACATATTATCCTGAAGCATTTGATGTTGAGAAAAATACACTTGAAGAAATAGAAAAAGCAATGTGTGGAGCTGAAATTGTTCATGAAATAATAATGGTTTTAAGTTTTATACCACTTTTGTTTGCAATTCCTTTTGGTGTTTTTCCAGTGTTTTTTATAACATCTGTTTTTGCATCGTTGGTAGATTCTGTTTTTGTAATAGTACAAAGATACAATCGCCCAAGAATAATTAAGTTGATTAGGCATAAAAATAACAGTTGTAAGAATTAAATCTTACAACTGTTTTTCTTTTACTATGTTTTTTATTTTATAAAATCGTAATTATTGATAATGCCTTCGATTTCGTGTGTTGCAACCTCAAAAAGTCGTTTACCAAGATTTGTGTAGTAATCGTCTTTTTCTTTGCCACAAAGCATTGCGAATGAAACACCAATGTTGTCAGAAATATCAATACCTTTTCTCACTGCTAAATAGTAAAAGCTATATTCTGCAGCATCGTCAAGACGGTCATAAAAATCAAATGCCTCTTTTTTAACTGTATCGTATAAAGCATTTACGGCTGTGTGAGATAAAAGGGAAGAGAGCAACTTGTGATTTATGCAGTATTCTGCAGTGAAGATAAGCAAAACCTTGATTTGATACATAATATCTTCATTGCGGTCAATTTCGCCAACTTCACTTTCAAGGTCAGATAGAAGCTGTGGCTCATCAACAAAAATTTCTGCAAGGTATTTGCCAAGCTTTTTAGCCTTGCTCACATTACCATTGCTTCTGTTTTTAGTCATTTCTGCAATAATTGAAACTTCATCTATAGTATCTTTTTTGGCGTCATTATCATTGAAAATCTTAACATCGCTATCGTCAAAAAGCATATAGAAACCTCCGAAATTTAATTATTCAGCTGCTTGTTGCAACTTTTTCTGTAATCTCTTTTGCTTTGCCTTGTATGAAAGGAGAGCACGTAAATTTTCATCAGGAGTTGAATAATCACCAAGAGAAACAGGATATTCGTTATAAAGACCGTGGAAATCACTACCACCAGTCATAAGAATCTTTTTCTTTGAAGCAAATTTTTTAAGTGCTTCTTGTTGCTCATTATTAGCACTTGGATGGAAAACTTCAATACCATCAAGACCTAAACCGAGTAAATCTTCAACAATATCAAAAGCACTATTAATCATTGGGTGAGCGAGAATAGCAATACCGCCTGCCTCATGAATAGCGTCAATTACTTCTTTAACATCTGCATATTTTGGAGTAACAAGAATGTTATCTTCACTGTCTTTTGTGAAAAGCTTTTTATACATATCACCATTAAAGCTGTCTGCGTATCCACATTCAATAAGAGCTTGCATAATGTGTTTTTTATAAAGGTTAGTTGAACCTGTTGAGCATTTCATAATAAACTCTGTTGTAATTGGAAAACGCTTTGCTGTTTGAAGCATCATAAAATGAGCAGCCTTTTTACGAGCTAAAGAGTTTCTCTTGCAAAGACCTTCAAGCATATCAGGAGCGTCAGGAGAGTAGCAGAGAATATGAACATTTTTATTTGATGCTTCGTGTGTTGCTGAAAGCTCAACACCAACAATAACTTGAATACCTTGACGAGCACCGATAATCTTTGCTCTGACAGTACCAGCAAGACAGTCGTGGTCAGTAATTGCCAATGTTTCAATACCACGTTTTTTTGCTAAAGTAATAATATCCTCAATACCTAAAGAACCATCAGATAATCTTGTATGGCAATGTAAATCTCCGCTCATAAAATTAAAACCTCCAAAATATGTGCTAAAAAAGGCAGAAAACCCCTCAATATATAACATTAGTATATACCTTTTTTGAGAAAAAATCAAGAGAAAGAGCGACTTTTACTCGTTTTTTTGTATTTTGACCATATTTTTTGTAATATAAGTACAAAAATGCATAAAAATTTCTATAAATTGCATAAAACAAAACCACCTTAAATCTTTTAAGGTGGTTTTGTTGATTATTTAAGATACTCTTTGTATTTGTGCTCGTTAATAAGGTAACCGATAAGAAAAGCAGGTACACCAATAACGATAATTGGAATTAAGAAAGTAAGTAACAAAAGAATTGCAATTATAACAATTGGTAATCCTTTTTTACTATCTTTAACAGTAGTTGGTTTTTCTGGAGCAGGAGGGATAGGGCCTTGCTCATCACCCTCATAAACAGGCATAATAGGTAAAATAGCGTCATATGAAGGAATACCACTGTTATAAAGCAAAGGCTCAATAATTCCTCTAACAGTATCAGAAACTTTAATAAGCTTTTTAAGAGGAATGTGTAAAACCTTAATAATTGAGTCAATAATATTTAAAAGACCAACTGCAATTTTGTATTCATTATCATCAGGAGAATAAAGACTCTTTCCGCCATAAAGGTTGAGAACAAGATTTACAATAAAGTCAACAACACTGTTGTCTTTAATATCTGCATAATCTTCTTTCTTAAGACCTGTTTCTGCTCGTGTCCAGTTACCAACAGTACCGATTTTAAGATTGTTGATGAATTTGAAGATTGGTTTAATAAGCCAACCAATTTTATAACTAACTTTCTTTTTAATACTTATAGCAGTTGCCATATCTGCAAACTTATCAATATCTTCACCGGCTGCTTTTATAACATCTCTAATCATACCAATAAGTTGGTCTGCAAGATATGTTTGTAAATCCTTGCCTTTTGTGTCGATATTAACAGGCTCAGTAATAAAATCAGTAGTTGTACTAACAATGCCACTGTTAGGGTCAAGAACAACAGTTCTGATTGTAGCAGGGTAGCCAATTGTAGCAGCAGTAGAAATATCATAAAGATAGTTTCCTTTAGGACTTATGTGCTTATCAATATCGTGAACATGAGTGTGTCCCGTAAGAATAAATTGAACACCTAAATCAGCAAGTTGCTCACGGCGGAACTCATAATCTCCCATCATATCGCCTTTGCCTATGATTTCATACATAGGTGATGGAGCAATGAGAGGGTGGTGAGTCATAGCAATAATGAATTGGTTGTTAGCCTTTGCATCTGCAATTTGCTCTTTAATCCATTCAAAGCACTCATCAGAAAAACCACTCTTGCCATTTCTGTTTGTGTCATCATTTAGAGCAAAAAGACGATATCCATCTGCAAGCTGAATGATATATGACATACTTTCTTCGTGAACTGCAAGTGCTTCATCAGGGCCAAATTCTTTATACATATCATAAAGCTCTTCACGCTTTGCAGCAGGGATAGTAACTCTTTCACTACCTTCGTATTTGTGGTGAGTACCTTCCCATTGATAGTCGTGAGTAGCAGTAAGAACATAAACTCTCTTGCCCTTTGACTTTAAATCACGAAGCATTTCGATAAATTCACGGTGAGAATCATAGTCACCATTGCTTGTTGTATCGCCAGAAAGAAGAACAATGTCAGTTCTTTTATCTTTTGCAATTTGTCTAAAGGCTGCATCAAGTAATTCAGCAGACTCTGCTAATAAAACACCACTTTTTGCATTAGCAATATCGTATGCTTCACCAGTATAGCCTAATTTTTTTGAATAATAATGTGTGTCGGTAATAACCGTTAATGTAAGTGGGGTTGACATAATTCACCTCTAAAATTATCTTACTTTATCTTCAATTTCCTTTTTAAGCATATCTGCAAAAGCATTGAATTCCATTGAACCAATGTCACCTTGACCGCGTTTGCTTACTGATACTGTGCCATCTTCAACTTCTTTGTCACCAACAATAATCCAATATGGGAGCTTTTGAAGTCTTGATTCACGAATCTTGTAACCTGTCTTTTCACTTCTGTCATCAACAGTAACACGCATACCCATCTTTTCAAGCTCTTTTTTGATTTCAAAAGCCTTGTCGTGATGACGGTCAGCAATAGGAAGAATTCTTACTTGTTCAGGAGCAAGCCAAAGTGGGAATGCACCTGCATATTTTTCAATAAGAAGAGCAAGTGTACGCTCATAACAACCAATTGATGTTCTGTGAATAATGTATGGATTTTTCTTTGTGCCGTCTTTGTCTGTGTATTCCATACCGAACTTTTCAGCAAGAAGTTGGTCAACTTGAATTGTAATAAGTGTGTCTTCTTTACCAAAAACATTCTTGATTTGAATATCAAGCTTTGGACCATAGAATGCAGCCTCGTCAATACCGATTGAGTATTTGATTCCAAGGTGGTCAAGGATTTTACCCATAATACCTTGAGCTTCTTCCCATTGTTCAGTAGTACCAATGTATTTTTCTTTGTTATTTGGGTCCCACTGTGAGAAACGGAAAGAAACATCTTCATAAAGACCAAGTGTCTGGAGCATATAGTTTGCAAGTTCAAGACA
>JAZNWZ010000009.1:0-4822 GCA_045593645.1 Candidatus Fimenecus sp.
TGTAAAAAACTTAAAAGCATAACAATTCCTGATGGAGTAACTGTAATTGATAATTATACTTTTTATGGTGCAGGTTTAAGTGAAGGTATCATTTTGCCTAAAAATCTAACAACAATTGGTGATTATGCTTTTCGTAATTCAAGTTTAACAAGCATTGAAATTCCTGATAGTGTTACTTCAATAGGTAAACAAGCATTTACAAATTCTAGTCTTACAAGTGTGGAATTATCTGATAAAGTAACAACAATTGGTGAACAAGCATTTAGCAGTTGCTCAAAGCTTGAAAAAATAACAGTTGATGCAAACAACCCAAACTACTCAAGCGATGCAGTTGGTGCACTGTTTAATAATGATAAAACAACACTTATAACTTATCCTGCCGGTAATAAAAATACTGATTATTCAATTCCTGACACTGTTGTAACTGTTTTTGATAATTCATTTGCTGCAAATAAGTACCTTAAGAATTTGAATATTTCTGCAAATGTAACTGAAATGACTATTAATGCATTTGCAAACAATAAGTTGGAGAAAATAACTGTTGATGAGAAAAATAACTGTTTCTCAAATGACCAGTATGGTGTGCTTTTCAATAAGGATAAAACGACACTAATTTATTATCCTTCGTATAATCCTGCACAAAGCTATACTGTACCAAAAGGTGTAACATCTATTGGTAATAGTGCATTTAAAACTGCTGTAAATCTTGAAAGTGTTATTTTATCTGATAGCGTAAAAAGAGTTGGCGACTATGCTTTTAAGGAATGTGATGTGCTTGCTGATGTAAAAATTCCTTATGGTGTTGAGAATATTGGTAAGCAAGCTTTTTACGAATGTAATGCTCTTTTAAGTATTGAACTTCCTGATAGTGTATATGAGTTAGGAAGTGGTGCGTTCTCATTTTGTACAAATCTTATTAGCATAAAACTTTCTAAAAATATAACTCATATTAAAGATAGCGTTTTTGATGGCTGCAATGCACTTAGCAGTATAGATATTCCGTCTGGAGTTACACAAATTGATGACTCAGCCTTTGCATCATGCCAAAGCTTAACTAATGTTATAATTCCAGATAGTGTTTTATATATAGCTACAGGAGTATTTAGATATTGTACTTCACTTGAAAGTGTAAGACTGCCAATTTCTTTAACAGAAATTTCACCTTCTCTTTTTGAGTCGTGTGAAAGTCTTAAAAGCATTGCAATTCCTGAAGGAGTAACATATATTGGATTTGGTGCATTTATGATGTGCTATTCTCTTGAATTTGTAACACTTCCTCAAAGCCTTAAAACTATTGATGAGTGGGCGTTTGCAAGTTGCTCCAGAATTACAGATGTATATTTTACAGGCGAAGAATCTGATAAAAAAATAATTTATAATGATATCGAAAACGAAAATATTTCCATTAGAAACGCAATATGGCATTATAACCATACTCATATATTTGGGGACGATGCAACAGTTAGAGAGCCTGATTGCACAAATACAGGGTTGATATCTCATCAGTGTGAAGAGTGCTTACATATCGAATATGAGGAAACCCCTGCAAATGGACATACTTTCTCAAGTGAGGTTGTAGTTGACAAGGAACCAACCTGTTCAGAAGAGGGCTGTACATCAAGACATTGCGATTATTGTGATGCAGTAACTGATGTTACACCAATTCCAACACTTGACCATAACTTTGGCAAATGGGAGGTTATCGAAGAACCTACATATACAAAAGAGGGTACAAAAACTCGTACTTGTGAAGATTGTGGTCATGTAGAAACAGAGTCAATTCCAATGCTAGAGACTGAGTTGGGCGATTTGGATGGCGATGGTGTAGTTGACGAGACAGACTACGAGTTTATCAAGAGTATCGTTAACTTGGAATATGTACCAACAGACAGAGAACTTGCAGCAGCAGACCTTAATGGCGATGGTGCTGTTGATGGCTTTGATTTGATTGCTATTGATTTGCTTATAAATACGGGAACATTTGAATGATTTGTTGACTAAATCATAAAAATCATTTATACTAAATAAAGGGCGGGGGCTTGCTCCCGCCATTTTAATATTGCACAAAGGGAAATTGCGTTATGGAACAGAAAAAAATGGATAGAATAAGCGAGTTATATCGCAAATCTCAAAGCGTAGGACTTACTGAAGAAGAAAAAACAGAGCAGGCTGTCCTTCGTCGTGAATATATTGATAGCTTCAAGCGTAGCCTTACAGGTCAGCTTGATAATATGTATATAGTTGACGAAAAAGGTAACAAAACAAAGGTAGAGCGCAAAGGCGATAAAAAATCTCATAATTAAATTGAATATCTTGGGGTATAATACACCTTAAAACTTGACTAAACCGCTAAATGTAGTGTATAATATTTAGTGGTTTATTTTTTTATCTTATGTAAAATTTGGAAAAGGATGTAAAAGCTTATGGCAAAAAAAGCATCTTATGGTAACGAAAGTATTTCACAACTTAAAGGCGCTGACCGTGTTCGTAAACGTCCTGCTGTTATTTTCGGTTCAGACGGTATTGAGGGCTGTCAGCACGCAGTTTTCGAAATTCTTTCAAACTCTATTGACGAGGCAAGAGAAGGCTATGGTGACAAAATCGTTATAACTCGTTTTCTTGACGGCTCAATTGAAATTCAAGACTTTGGTCGTGGACTTCCTGTTGACTATAATAAAAAGGAAGACAGATACAACTGGGAACTTGTCTTTTGTGAGCTTTATGCAGGTAGTAAATATAATACAAATGATGCAAACGGTAGCTATGAATATTCATTAGGTCTTAATGGACTTGGTCTTTGTGCTACTCAATACGCTTCACAATATATGGATGCTGAAGTCCATAAGGATGGCTTTAAATATAATCTTCACTTTGAAAAGGGTGAGATTGTTGGTGAAATGCAAAAAGAGCCATATAACAAGCGTGATACTGGCACTCGTATCCGTTGGAAGCCTGACTTAAAAGTATTTACTGACATAAACATTCCACTTGAGTATTATCAAGAGACAATTAAACGTCAGTCTGTTGTTAACCAAGGCATTAAATTTATACTTAAAAATCAAATTTCAGGCAGTAGCTTTGAAACGTTTGAATACTGCTATGAAAATGGTATTACTGACTATGTAAAAGAGCTTGCAAACGATACTGAAATGTCTTCTGTTCAATTCTGGTCTACTGAAAAAATAGGCAGAGACCGTGAAGATATGAAGGACTATAAGGTTAAGCTTACTGCTGCAGTTTGCTTCTCAAATAAGGTGCAGGTTAAAGAGTATTATCATAACTCAAGCTTTTTGGAGCACGGTGGTGCCCCTGAAAAAGCCTTTAGAAGCGCTTTTGTGGCTGAAATCGACAGTTATCTCAAGCAAAACGGAAAATACCTTAAAAGCGATGCTAAAATCACATATCAAGACGTTGAAGATTGCCTTATTTTAGTTGTTTCATCATTCTCAACTCAAACATCATATGAAAACCAAACTAAAAAGGCTATTACAAATAAATTTATTCAAGAAGCAATGACAGAGTTCTTCCGCCATCAGCTTGAAGTGTATTTTATTGAAAATAAACTTGATGCAGATAAGATTACCGGACAAGTGCTTATCAATATGCGTTCTCGTATTAAAGCAGAAAGCACTCGTATCAACATCAAAAAGACCTTGCAGACAGGTAACGATATGACTTCTCGTGTTGAAAAATTCGTTGATTGTCGTAGTAAAGATGTAAGCGAGCGTGAAATCTTCATAGTAGAGGGCGACTCTGCTCTTGGTGCTTGTAAACAGGCTCGTGACTCATCATTCCAGGCTATTATTCCTGTCCGTGGTAAAATTCTTAACTGTCTTAAGAGCGAATACGACAAGATTTTTAAGAGCGATATTATCGTTGACCTTATTAAAGTGCTTGGTTGTGGTGTTGAGGTTAATTCAAAGAAAAGTAAAGATGTTTCATCTTTTAATATTAACGATTTAAGATGGAATAAAGTTATTATCTGTACTGACGCGGACGTTGACGGTTTCCATATCAGAACACTTATTCTTACAATGATTCATCGTCTTATGCCAACAATTATTGAAGAGGGTAAGGTATTTATTGCAGAATCTCCACTTTATGAAATTCGTTCAAAAGACGAAACTTATTTCTGCTATACAGAAAAAGAAAAAATAGATGTGTTAGAGCAAATCGGCAACGCAAAATATACAATCCAACGCTCAAAAGGTCTTGGTGAAAACGATGCTGATATGATGTGGCTTACTACAATGAATCCAAAAACTCGTCGTCTTATTAAAGTTGAGCCAGATAGTATTGAGTCATATATGGAAGAAAAATTTGAACTCTTTATGGGTGACGACTTACAAGGCAGAAAAGACTTTATCGCAGAAAACGGTCATATGTATATTGACCTTGCAGACATTTCATAAAAGGAGGGATATGAATGGCACGAAAAAAGAAAACGGTTGAAACCGAAATCACCGAAGAGCAGTTAAATGCCCACATTCTCGGTGCAGGTGAGGTTGTAACTCAAAATATTACACATACTCTTGAAACCAACTTTATGCCATACGCCATGAGCGTTATCGTATCCCGTGCAATCCCTGAAATTGACGGCTTCAAGCCATCTCACAGAAAACTTCTTTATACAATGTATAAAATGGGACTTTTAGGCGGTAAGCTTACCAAGTCTGCGAATGTTGTAGGTCAGACAATGAAGCTTAACCCTCACGGTGACAGTGCAATCTATGAAACAATGGTGCGTCTTACAAGAGGTAACGAGGCACTTTTGTACCCGCTTGTTGAATCACAGGGTAACTTCGGTAAACACTATTCACGC
>JAZNWZ010000010.1:0-2854 GCA_045593645.1 Candidatus Fimenecus sp.
AAATAAAGCATAAAAAATAAAAATTGTGTAAAATTTTAACAATCAAAGATATTTTTATAAAAATCTTGCAGTAATTTTCAATTTATTATATAATATAATTTCAAAATAGGAGTGATATGTTCAAATATGGAAACAACCCAAAATTTATTTAATGAATTTAATGAAAAATCATTTTCAATGCCTATGGTAGCATTAAGAGGACTTGTAATTTTTCCTGAAATGACAATGCATTTTGACGTTGGCAGAAAAAAGTCCGTTCGTGCAATCAGAACAGCAATGGAAAAGAAAACTAATATATTCCTTTCTGCACAAATTGATATGGAATGTGATGACCCAAGAATTGATGATATTTATTCTTTAGGTGTCGTTTGTGAAATAAAACAAGTAATGAAGCTTCCTGGTACTGAAACACTTCGTGTTGTTGTAACTGGGCTTTATCGTGCTGAGCTTTTGCAACTTGCTTCTGCAAATCCACATCTTTCTGCTATCCTGCATAAAGTTGATGGACAACAAGTATTAAAAGAAGAAAAGAGTTATGAAGAAGCACTTGTCAGAAAACTTGAAAAGATTTTTGAAGAGTATGCATATTTTATTCCAAAGCTTCCACCTGATGTAATTATTGGCGTAAGTGTTAGAAAAGAAGCAAATGAAATGACTGATTTCATTCTCTCAAATATTCCACTTGAGTATTCTGTTAAGCAAACACTTCTTGAAGAGTTAAACCCATTAAAGCGAGCAGAAAGACTTTGCGTGATTTTAACTCGTGAAATTGAACTTTTACAAATTGAAGAAGAAATCAACAATAAAGTTCAAGAGCAAATGGAAGATAATCAAAGAGATTACTATCTTCGTGAACAAATGAAAGCAATTTCTGAAGAATTGAATGAAGGGGACGGAGCAATTTCTGAATCTGAAGCATTTAAAGAAAAAATTCGTGAAATCGGCTTTAGTGAAGATATTGAAAAGAAGCTTTTTAAAGAGTGCGACAGACTTATGAAAATGCAGTCTTCAAGCCCTGAATCTGCAGTAGCAAGAAATTATCTTGATAAAATTGTTAGCCTTCCTTGGAAAGTGTTTACAGAAGATAATCTTGATATTGAAAATGCAATGGCAATTCTTGATGAAGACCATTTTGGACTTGCTGATGTTAAAGAGAGAATAATTGAGTTTTTAGCAGTAAGAAAAATCAATCCAAATGTTAAAGGCCAAATTATTTGTCTTGCAGGCCCTCCGGGTGTTGGTAAAACATCAATTGCTCGTTCATTAGCACGCGCAATGAATAAGAATTATGCTCGTATTTCACTTGGTGGTGTAAAGGACGAAGCAGATATTCGTGGTCATAGAAAAACATATATCGGCTCAATGCCAGGTAGAATTATTGATGCTATTGAAAATGCAAAAAGCTCAAACCCACTTATTTTGTTAGATGAAGTTGACAAATTAGGTAGCGACCATAAGGGCGACCCATCTTCAGCACTTTTAGAGGTGCTTGATGGAGAGCAAAATAATGCATTTGTTGACCATTATCTTGAAATTCCATACGATTTAAGTAAGGTATTATTCATTACAACTGCAAATGATAAGAGCCAAATTCCTGCTCCACTTCTTGATAGAATGGAGATTATTGATTTGCCAGGTTACACTTATGAAGAAAAGTTTAATATTGCTAAAAAGCATTTAGTTCCTAAGCAAATCAAAGAAAATGGGCTTAAAAAATCTTATGTAAAGTTTACTGATAAAGCGTTGAAGCTTATTATAAGTGGATATACAAAAGAAGCAGGTGTCCGTATTCTTGAAAGAACTATTGCAACTGTCCTTCGTAAAATTGCAGTAGAATATGCAAAGGGCTTTGATGGTAAAATAACCGTTAAAGATACAGATTTGCAAAAATATTTAGGTGCAGTTAAATATAAGCCTGATGATAGCTCAAAAGAAGATAAGATAGGCGTTGTTAATGGCCTTGCATATACTTCAGTTGGTGGCTCAATGCTCACAGTTGAGGTTGCTGTTATGGAAGGTACAGGCAAGCTTGAACTTACAGGCTCTTTAGGTGATGTTATTAAAGAATCTGCAAAAGCGGCAGTTAGTTATATTCGTGCAAATGCAGATAAATATAGAGTGGATAAAGATTTCTATAAAACAAAGGATATACATATCCATTTCCCTGAAGGTGCAATTCCAAAAGATGGACCATCAGCAGGTGTAACAATGTTTACTGCACTTGTATCAGCTCTTTCAGGCTGTAAAGTTAAATCTTCAGTTGCAATGACAGGTGAGATTACAATTACAGGTAGAGTTTTACCAATAGGTGGTCTCCGTGAAAAGACAATGGCTGCTTATATTGAAGGAATTAAAACTGTAATTGTGCCTGAAGCAAATAAGAGTGATTTAGAAAAAATTGATGATAAAGTTAAAGAAAAAATCAATTTTGTTTTTGCATCAAATGCAGATGATGTTTTGAAGGTAGCATTAGTTTAAGAGAGGTTTTATATGAGATACGATAAAGCAGAGTTTAAAGCAGCTTATGGAACTTTTGCACAACTTCCTGAAAGTGATATGCCTGAAATTGCATTTTCAGGTCGTTCAAATGTGGGTAAAAGTTCACTTTTAAACAAGCTTTTTATGAGAAAACAGTTGGCAAGAGTTAGCTCTGTACCTGGAAAAACAATTACAATCAATTTTTATGGAGTTGATAATGTAAACTTTGTTGATTTACCTGGCTATGGCTATGCGAAGGTTGCTAAAACTGAAAAAGATAGATGGGCTGAAATGATGGAAGGCTATTTTAATTCTGACCGTGATTTAAGGCTTGTTATTCAACTTGTTGATATGCGTCATCCACCAACAAGTGATG
>JAZNWZ010000011.1:0-7683 GCA_045593645.1 Candidatus Fimenecus sp.
TCTTGTTGCTCTTGGCGTTATGACAGATAAACAGTATGAAGATATTAAAGCAATGACTCAGAAGATTACACAAATCGTAGCTGACGACCTTAAAGCAAAGGGTCTTATTCTTTATGATATCAAATTTGAATTTGGCTATGACCCAGAAGGCAATGTAATGCTTATTGACGAAATCGCATCAGGTAATATGCGTGTTTACAAAGATGGCAAATACATTGACCCAATGACACTTTCAGAACTTTTCTTCGCATAAGAGGTATATTTTTATGGGTGGTTTTTTTGGCGCAGTCAGTAAAAATGACGCTGTTTTAGATGTGTTTTTTGGTACTGACTATCACTCTCATCTCGGTACTCGCCGTGGCGGTATGGCTGCTTATGACAATAGTATCGGATTACAAAGAAAAATTCATAAAATTGAAAACTCACCATTCAGAACAAAATTTGAAAATATTTCAAATCAAATGAAAGGTAACGCGGCAATCGGCTCAATCAGTGACTCGGATGCTCAACCATTGCTTGTCCGTTCAAAACTTGGCCTTTATGCAATTTGTATTATTGGTTTAATCAATAATAAAGAAAAACTTGTTGAGGAATACCTTTTTACAAATGGTGGCCACTTTGGTGCTATGACTAATGATGGTATAAACTCAACTGAACTTGTTGCAGCAATTATCAATCAAAAAGATGATTTCGCTGACGGTATTGCTTATGCACAGAGTCTTATTGACGGTACTGCATCTATTTTGATTCTTACTGATAGCGGTAAAATTATTGCAGCCCGTGACAGATTAGGCAGAATACCTGTTTTAATTGGTGCCCGCGATGACGGTTATTGCGTTTCATTTGAAGATTTTGCATATAAAAAACTCGGCTATGCAGATTATAAAGAGTTAGGTGCAGGCGAAGTTGTTGAATTAACTTCAGAAAATGTTACCGTTCTTCGTGAAGCCGGTAAAGATATGAAAATCTGTGCGTTTTTATGGTCTTATTACGGTTATTCTACATCTTGCTATGAAGGTGTTAATGTAGAGGTAATGAGATATAAAAACGGTAAGATTATGGCAGAGTGTGACCGCCAGAATGGTGTTGCACAGGATATTGACTATGTAAGTGGTGTTCCTGATTCGGGTACTCCTCACGCAATTGGTTATGCAAATGAAAGTGGCATTCAGTTTGCTCGTCCATTCATTAAATACACACCTACTTGGGCAAGAAGTTTTACTCCTGCTAATCAGAAAGAACGAAACAGAGTTGCAAAAATGAAGCAGATTCCTGTTCACGATTTAATTCAGGACAAAAAGTTGCTTTTTGTTGATGATAGTATTGTTCGTGGCACTCAGCTTCGTGAAACAGTTGAATTTCTTTATGAAAATGGTGCAAAAGAAGTTCATATCCGTTCTGCTTGTCCACCAATTATGTATGGTTGTAAATATCTCAACTTCTCGCGTGCTACATCTGATATGGAACTTATTGCCCGTAGCACTATTGTGGAGTTAGAAGGGACAGAAGGGTTCAATTATATTGATGAATATATTGATTCTTCTACTGAACGCGGTAAAAAATTAAGAAGTGCTATTTGTGATAAATTGCACTTTACATCTCTTGAATTCCAATCTATTGATGGAATAATTAAGGCTATAGGACTTCCGGCTGACAAAATTTGCACTTATTGTTGGAATGGTAAAGAATAAAAAACTTATAGGAGAATATAAAATGGAACATAAAAATTCTTTTTCTGCTAGCTATGCAGCTGCAGGCGTAGATATTACTGCTGGTTATAAATCAGTAGAACTTATGAAAAAACATGTGGCAAGAACTCGTAATGAGGGTTCCGTTGATGATGTAGGCGGTTTTGGTGGTTGTTTTGACCTTAGCTGTGTTGCAGGAATGGAGCATCCTATTTCAGTTTCTGGTACTGACGGTTGCGGTACCAAAGTTAAACTCGCTATTCTTATGGATAAGCACGATACAATCGGTATTGACGCAGTTGCTATGTGCGTTAACGATATTATTTGTGTTGGTGCCAAACCTTTATTCTTCCTTGACTATATTGCTTGCGGCAAAAATGTTCCTGAAAAAATTGCAGAAATCGTAAGCGGTGTTGCTGAAGGTTGTGTACAATCAGGTTGTGCACTTATCGGTGGTGAAACTGCTGAACATCCCGGTTTAATGCCTGAAGAAGACTATGACCTTGCAGGTTTTGCAGTTGGTGTAGTTGACAAACCTAAAATGATTGATAACAGTAAAATGGCTGTAGGTGATGTTGTTATTGCTCTTCCATCAACAGGTATTCATTCAAATGGTTTCAGCTTATGTCGTAAGGTTTTTGATATTGATAACAATAATCCTGAACTTTATGTTCCTCGCGAAGAGTTAGATGGTAAAACTATTGCTGAAGCGTTACTTGTTCCTACAAAGATTTATGTTAAACCTGTTCTTGCTCTTCTTGAAAAAGTAAATGTAAAGGGCATTTCTCATATTACAGGTGGTGGATTCTACGAAAATATTCCACGCTCAATTCCTGACGGACTTTGTGCAAAGATTGATAAATCTGCCGTTAAAGTCCTTCCTATTTTTGATGTTATTGCAAAGTGGGGCAACATTCCTGAACGCGATATGTTCAATACATATAATATGGGTGTTGGTATGAGTATCGTAGTACCGGCAAACGAAGTTGAACTTTCACTTTCAGTTCTTAAAGAAAATGGCATTGATGCTTATGTAATCGGTGAGATTATTGAAGGCGACGAGAAGGTGCTTTTATAATGAGTAAAAGAATTGTAGTTCTTGTATCAGGTGGAGGCACAAATCTTCAGGCACTTATTGATGCAGAAAAAAGAGGGGAGTTAGGCAACGGTAAAATTACTTGTGTAATTGCTTCAAAAGCCGATGCTTATGCTCTTACCCGTGCTAAAAATAACGGAATTAAAACAAGAACACTTATAAGAAAAGATTATGCAGATATTGCTTCATACAGTTGTGCTATGCGAGATTTGCTTATTGAAGAAAAGGCAGATTTGATTGTATATGCAGGCTTTATGACTATTCTTGACGAAAATGTCTGTGATGCTTTTCAATATAAAATGATAAATGTGCATCCTGCCCTTATTCCATCTTTTTGCGGAAAAGGTTATTATGGATTACATGTTCACGAAGAAGCCTTGAAAAAAGGCGTAAAAGTGTCAGGTGCTACTGTTCATTTTGTAACTGCTGAATGTGATGCAGGCCCAATTATTTTACAAAAAGCAGTTGATGTTTTGAATGATGACACACCTGAGACATTACAGAAAAGAATTATGGAACAAGCAGAATGGAAGATACTTCCTAAAGCAGTAGGGCTTTTCTGTGATGACAAAATTATAGTAGAAAACGGTAAAACAAAAATTATATAATCGGAGGATTTTTCAAATGGAAATCAAGTCACTTGAAAACGAACTTAATTCTCTCGCGTATCATGGCAGAGGTATTATCATTGGTAAGAGCGTTGATGGTAAAAAAGCAATTACTGCTTATTTTATTATGGGCAGAAGCGTTAACAGTCGCAACAGAGTTTTTGTTGCAGAAGGTGACGCTATGCGTACAAAAGCATTTGATGAGTCAAAAATGACAGACCCTCATCTTATCATTTATTATCCTGTAAGAGTTCTTGGTAATAAAACTATTGTTACAAATGGTGACCAGACAGATACAATTTATGAACTTATGGATAAGCAGATGACTTTTGAACAGGCACTTCGCACTCGTGAGTTTGAAGATGATGCTCCAAACTATACACCTCGTATTTCAGGTATTATCCATCACGAAAATGGTGAAATGAATTACGCTATGTCAATTCTTAAGTCTGCTGACGGTGATGGTTCATCATGCCAGAGATATACATACGCTTATACAAATCCTCTTGCAGGTAAAGCTAAGTTTATTCACACTTACAAAGCTGACGGAAATCCACTTCCAAGCTTTGAAGGTGAGCCAAAAACTCTTGAATTACCTGATGTTGATATTGATACAATGACTGATATTATTTGGAAAAACCTTAATGAAGACAATAGAGTTTCACTTTTTGTTAGATACATTGATTTAGAAACAAATGAAGTTGAAACAAGAATTGTAAACAAGAATGTATAAGGATAAGGAGATTGTAAAATGAAAGAATTTGAACTTAAATACGGTTGTAACCCTAACCAGAAACCATCAAAAATCTATATGGAAGATGGTTCAGAACTTCCTATTGAAATCCTTAATGGCAGACCAGGTTTCATCAATTTCCTTGATGCATTCAATTCTTGGCAGCTTGTAAAGGAAATTAAAGATATTCTCGGTATGCCTGCTGCAACATCATTCAAGCATGTAAGTCCTACATCTGCTGCAGTTGGTGTAAAACTTCCTGACTCTCTTAAAAAAGCTTGCTTTGTTGACGATATCGAAGACCTTGACGATTCTCCACTTGCTTGTGCTTATGCTCGTGCTCGTGGTACTGACAGAATGTCATCATTCGGTGACTGGATTGCTCTCAGTGACGAATGTGATGTAACAACAGCTAAACTTGTTGCTCGTGAAGTTTCTGATGGTATTATTGCTCCTGGTTATTCAGCTGAAGCACTTGAAATCCTTAAAGGCAAGAGAAATGGTAACTATAATATCGTAAAAATTGATGCTGATTATGTTCCTGCAATACAGGAAAAGAAACAGGTTTTCGGCATTACTTTTGAACAGGGTAGAAATAATTTCAGAATTGACGAAGAACTTCTTTCAAATATGGTTACTGAAAATAAAGAATTCCCTGAAGAAGCAAAACGCCACTTAATTATTGCACTTATTACTCTTAAATATACACAGTCAAACTCTGTTTGCTATGCTTATGACGGACAGGCTATCGGTGTTGGTGCAGGTCAGCAGTCAAGAATTCACTGCACAAGACTTGCAGGTACAAAAGCTGATACATGGCATCTTCGTCAGCATCCAAAAGTACTTAATCTTCCTTTCAAGGATGATATTCGTCGTCCTGACAGAGATAATGTTATTGATGGTTATATCAATAAGAATGAAGAAGATGTTTGTGCTGATGGTATTTGGCAGAAATACTTCAAAACTCAACCTGAACCACTCACAGCAGAAGAAGCAAGAGCATATCTTGACACAATTACAGGTGTTTCAGTTGGTTCTGACGCATTCTTCCCATTCAGTGACAATATTGAAAGAGCAAGAAAGAGCGGCGTTTCATATATCGCAGAGCCAGGCGGTTCAATCCGTGATGATGTTGTTATTGATTGTTGTAATAAGTACGGAATTGCAATGGCATTTACAGGAATGCGTTTATTCCACCACTAATTTTTGAGGTTAATTATGAAAATAATGGTTGTAGGTGGTGGCGGTAGAGAACACGCTATCATCAAAAAAATAAAAGAAAATAAAGATGTTACAGAAATCTTTGCATTACCCGGTAACGGTGGTATTGCAGCAGATGCTACTTGTGTAGATATCGGTGCTACTGATATTGAAAGAATTGTATCTTTCGCAGTAGAAAACAAGATTGATTATGCAGTTGTTGCACCTGATGACCCATTGGTTTTAGGCTGTGTTGACGCTCTTGAAGAGAAAGGGATTCCTTGCTTCGGTCCAAGAGCAAATGCCGCTATCATCGAAGGTAGTAAAGTTTTCTCAAAAAACTTAATGAAAAAGTATGGTATTCCTACTGCTGCATACGAAGTTTTTGAGAATATGGAGGCTGCCCTTAACTACCTTGAAACTGCTCCTATTCCAACAGTTATCAAGGCGGACGGTCTTGCACTCGGTAAAGGTGTTATTATTGCTCAGACTCGTGATGAGGCAAAAACTGCTGTCCGCGATATGATGGAAGGCGGAATTTTTGGTAAATCAGGCTCTCGTGTAGTAGTTGAAGAATTCCTTACAGGCCCTGAAGTATCAGTTCTTGCTTTTACTGATGGTAAAGTTGTTAAACCTATGGTTTCTTCAATGGACCATAAGCGTATAGGTGATAACGATACAGGTCTTAATACTGGCGGTATGGGTACTGTAGCTCCAAACCCATATTACACAAAGAAAATAGCTGACGAATGTATGGAAACAATTTTCCTTCCTACAATCAATGCTATGAATAAGGAAGGAAGAACATTCAAAGGTTGCCTTTACTTTGGTCTTATGCTTACACCTAACGGACCAAAGGTTATCGAATATAATTGTCGTTTTGGTGACCCTGAAACACAAGTTGTATTACCACTTCTCGAAAGTGATTTACTTACCGTTATGATGGCGACAACAGATGGTACTTTGTCTGATACAGAGGTTAAATTTGCAGATAAGCACGCTTGTTGCGTTATTTTAGCATCTAATGGCTACCCAACTGCTTATAAAAAAGGTTTTGAAATGACCTTTACAGAAGAAGCACTGAAAGCTACTTATATAGCAGGTGCGAAACTTGAGAATGACAAGCTTGTTACTGCGGGCGGTCGTGTTACAGGTACAACTGCTATTGCAGATTCTCTTGAAGAAGCAATTAAAGAAGCATACCGTTTGTCTGATGGCGTGAAGTTTGAAGGTGCTTATCGTAGAACTGATATTGGTAAGCGTGCACTTGATGCTTTGAACTAAGTGTAATGGAGGAAGATACTAAATGGTTTATCGTATATTTGTTGAAAAGAAGACTGGCTTAGATAATGAAGCAAAAGGTCTTCTTAATGAAGCAAAACACTTGCTTGGCATTGAAAATTTAGAAGATATTCGTCTTTTTAATCGCTATGATGCAGAAAATATTACAGAAGAATTATTCCAATATGCTGTAAAAACAGTTTTTTCAGAGCCACAGCTTGATAATGTATCAAGTAGTGTTAATATTCCTGATGCTTATGTTTTTGCAGTAGAAGCTCTTCCGGGTCAGTTTGACCAAAGAGCAGACTCAGCAGCTCAGTGTATCCAGATTATATCTCAGGGTGAGCGTCCTCTTATTCGAACTGCAAAGGTTTATGCTCTTTATGGTGCTTTAACAGACGCTGACATTAAAGCATTCAAAAATCATGTAATCAACGCAGTTGAAAGTCGTGAAGCATCTCTTGAATTACCTGAAACACTTACAGTAGAATATGCTGCACCTGAAACAGTTGCTACTGTTGATGGCTTTATCAGTATGGATGAATCAGCCCTTGCAAATCTTCTTGATGAAAAAGGACTTGCAATGGACCTTGATGACCTTAAGTTCTTACAAGCATATTTTAGAGATACTGAGCACAGAGACCCAACTATTACAGAAATCCGTGTTGTTGATACATATTGGTCAGACCATTGTCGTCACACAACATTCTCAACACATCTTGATAATGTCCGTATTGATGACCCTGCAGTACAAGAAGCTTATGAGCGTTATCTTGCTGCAAGAGTAGAAGTTTACGGTGAAGAAAAAGCCGCAGCTCGTCCACAGACATTGATGGATATTGCTACTATCGGTACAAAAACACTTAAGAAACGCGGGCTTCTTCCTGAACTTGACGAAAGTGAAGAAATCAATGCTTGTTCAATCCATGTTACAGCAACTGTAAATGGTGAAGACCAAGATTGGCTTCTTATGTTCAAAAATGAAACTCATAACCATCCTACAGAAATTGAGCCATTTGGTGGTGCTGCTACTTGTATCGGTGGTTGTATCCGTGACCCTCTTTCAGGTCGTGCTTA
>JAZNWZ010000012.1:0-5915 GCA_045593645.1 Candidatus Fimenecus sp.
ATTTGGCTATGGTAGCCTAATTGCTCTGCTTTGTATGTGAGATAGTATGGGTCAACACCGATACAGTGACCACCAACAAGACCCGGATAGAACTTAAGGAAGTTCCATTTTGTACCTGCTGCTTTAAGTACTGACTGTGTATCAATGCCCATCTTATTAAAGATGATTGAAAGTTCATTCATAAATGCAATATTGATGTCGCGTTGGCTGTTTTCAATAACCTTTGCAGCTTCAGCAACCTTAATGCTTTCTGCACGGTGAACGCCTGCTTCAACAACAAGTTCATAAACCTTTGCGATTTCGTCAAGAGATTCTTCATCCATACCTGAAACGATTTTTACGATTGTTTCAAGACGGTGTACTTTATCACCTGGGTTAATTCTTTCTGGTGAATAACCAATTTTGAAATCTACGCCACATTTAAGTCCTGATTCTTTTTCAAGAATTGGAATACAAATATCTTCTGTAACACCTGGATAAACTGTTGATTCATAAACAACAATTGAGCCTTTTGTAAGGTTACGACCAACGATTGTTGATGCACCTTCAACAGGTGTAAGGTCAGGTGTATGGTCATCATTTACAGGTGTTGGAACTGCTACGATATGGAACTTTGCTTCCTTAAGCTTTGTTTCATCAGAAGTAAATTCAACAGTACAAGCTTTAATTGCTTCATCGCCAACTTCGTTTGTTGGGTCAATACCATTTTTATAGAGCTCAATTTTCTTAGCATTAAGGTCAAAGCCTACAACCTTAACTTTCTTTGAGAAAGCAACTGCAATAGGCATACCAACATAGCCAAGACCTACAAGTGAGATTTTTTCTTCGCCTTTAACAATTTTTTCGTACAATGACATATAAATTACTCCTTTATCTTAAGATATTTACACATATCTTCGTTTACTTTATTTACATCGAACTTAGATTTACAATATTCACGGCTTTTTGCACCCATTGTAGAAACAAGTTCGGGATGTTCTATAAATTCAATCATTTTTTCGGCTACTGCTTGTCCGCTGTGAGTTGGAACAAGGAAGCCTGTTTCACCATCTATAACAGTTTCTCTACACCCAGGGGCGTGAGTTGTAATAACTGCTCTACCCATTGACATTGCCTCAAGCACTGTTCTTGGTGTACCCTCACGATATGATGGTAATACATAAACTGAACATTGTTTATAATAATCAGCAACTGTATCAGTTTCGCCGAAATGTTCAATTATGCCTTTATCTATATATGTATTAAGGTCTTCCTGTGAAAGTGAATCCTGAATTCCCTCACAAGCACCTAATAACATACATCTAACTTGTGGATATTTTGCTTTTACGATTTCACAAGCCTCTAAATATTCACGAATACCTTTTGAGTACATAACACGTGAAAGCATAAAGAATGTTGTTTGCTCTGGATAAGGTGCTACTGCAAACTTTTCCATATTCACACCTGAACCATTTACAATTTCACATTTACTCTCTTTTACAAGATGCTCATTTACAAATTGCTCTTTATCATCAGTATTTTGGAAAATTGCTGTATCAGCACACATAAAACCTATTTTATAAAGAACTGACATAATGAGCTTTATGATTTTTGCCTTTTTGGTTTTTGCAGTAAAGGCATAACCTGCACCTGTTACCATTGCAACCTTATGTGGTACTTTTGCAAGACGCCCTGCCATTGAGCCATAAATTACAGGCTTTGAAGTGTAACCTAAAATCACATCAGGCTTTTCTTTTTTGAAAAGCTTACGAAGTGCATTCATATATGCAAAATCTTTTAATGGATTAACACCATTTTTGTTCATTGGTATTTCCACAAACCTTGCACCTAACGCTTCAACCTTATCTACGTTATCTCTGTTTGGACCTGTAACTATAACCTCATAGCCACTTGCAATGATTTTTTTAACCAAATCTCCACGAAAGTTATAGGCTGTTCTGTTTTTTGGAGAAACAAGTATAAATTTCATATCATTCTCCTTTTATAAATGTATTGAGATTATCATAAATCACTTTAAATAATCTCTCATTGTTTTTAACTGAAACGAATGAATTATGTGGTGTTACTATCACATTATCCATTGACCAAAGTGGACTATTTTCACAAAGTGGCTCATCCTTAAAAACATCAAGGACTGCACCAAAAAGTTTTTTATTGTTCAAGCATTCTATCAATGCATTTTCGTCCACGATTGCTCCCCTTGCGATATTCACAAGAATTGAACCATCTTTAAAGCTATCTAAAAGGTCTTTATTTACAAAGCCCTTTGTTTTTTCTGTTAAAGGAAGAGTTAAAACTACAACATCTGACTTTTGTAAAGCGGTTTTAATATCTTCAATTAAGAAAAACTCGTCATAAACTTCATTTTGTGGATTTACAATGTCTACACCTAAAACTGTTGTGCCCATTGCCTTAAATCGTTTTGCACACTCTGTACCAACGCTACCACAACCAATAACACAAACTGTATCGCCACAAAGCTCACGAATATTTCTAAACTTTTCCCATTTACTTTGCTTTTGGTTATCTGCAAAAAATTTAAAGTTTTTATAAAGAGATAAAACTCCTGTCA
Organism: Candidatus Fimenecus sp.; assembly: GCA_045593645.1. Classification (GTDB taxonomy): domain Bacteria; phylum Bacillota; class Clostridia; order Oscillospirales; family Acutalibacteraceae; genus Fimenecus. The sequence goes on from JAZNWZ010000012.1 coordinate 2,573, forward strand.
AAGCCCATTCTGCCATTGGCACACTATAAACACCACGAGCAGATTTAAGTTCAATACCTTTTTTTTCAATATAATCAAGTGGTAATCTGTCAAGACCTGCACTTGTTACTTGAATAAACTTAAGGTTTTCAAACTTTTCAATTGGATTTGTTAAGAAAAGACCATTACAAACAACTGCTTCAAAACAAGATACATCAATATTAAGTGCTTCTCTCTCATCTTGGACAAAAGTTACATCACAGCCCAAATTATTCAATTTTTCTTTTTGAGCATCTGTGTAATTAAATGCACCTGTTAAAAGCAATTTCATAATTAGTTTAATCCTTTTGACGCTTTAATTTTATCTACTATAAGTTGAACTTTTTCTTGAACGATTTTGTGGTTTTCTGCAAAAAATTCTGTATCCTTTGTTGCCAAAATCTTTTCACACTCTCTCACCGCTTGAACACCTGTTGCAAAACGATTTGAGATTTCGTTAATATCAGTGATTTTTGATGTATCGCAAAATGCACGAGAAAGAATAACCATTTGTGAACCTAATCTGTAATGCTCACCTAAAACATTCTCAGCAGGTAACATTCCCTCACCTACTCTTGCTACGCCACCAAAGCCATAAAACACGCCATATTTTTTGAATGCTTCACAAAGTTTATCTACTGTGCCATCTGCTACCATTTCAAACATAAATGTTTTCTTATAGCCTAAATGCAAGTCGTTAATGCCAACATGTACCTCGTCAATACCATCAACTGACAAAATTGCATCAATGTTTTCAGCAGCTTCAGGTGTTTCACAAAGAAGACAAACCCTTGCTCTTTTATTGACAAGCTTCACAAAGGTTTCAACTTCTTCTACCGTTTTGAAATATGGAAGCATAACTATATCTGCACCATCTTCAATAACTCTGTCAATCTCATCCTTTGAGCCCTCATAAATTGAGTTGACACGGACAAGCAACTCTGCCTTAGTCAAAGCACTTTTAAGTTTTTTAACATCGCTTATATCGTTATATGAAATAACTGTATCTAAATGACCTTGTCTTGCAACCTTGCCACGAAGCTCAAGGTCGAGAAAAATTCTATCAACACCATTTTGCTCTGCAAGCTTTGCAATTTCAGGTGAATTTGTAAGATACATAAGTTTTAATGCCATTATTAAACACCTTTTGTTTCAGTTTCTTCTGTTTTTGATGCTGTTACAACTGTTGCTTCAACATTCTCATTGTCTTCATTTTTTATAACCTTATAGAAAGTTAAGAATAAAATCTTGATATCAAGCAATAAAGACATATTGTCAACATACCAAACGCTCATTTTAATACGCTTATTCCACTCAACGTCTTTTCTGCCGTTAACTTGTGCCCAACCTGTAATGCCAGGACGAACCTCAAACATTCTCAACTGCTCGTCTGTATATTCTGAATAATCCCAAGGATGATATGTAAGTGGTGGTCTTGGACCAATAAAACTCATTTCACCTTTAAGAATATTGATAAACTGTGGTAACTCATCAATGCTTGTTGCACGAATAATCTTGCCAATGCCTGTAACTCTTGCATCGCCCTTGCCTGAATAAACGCCTGAGCCTTGCTTTTCAGCACCAACTACCATTGAACGGAATTTATAAATCTCAAACACCTTGCCATCTTTACCAATTCTCTTTTGCTTGAAGATAACAGGGCCTTTAGAAGTAAGTTTTATAATCACTGCAACAATTATGAAAACCGGTGATAAAACCACAAGTGCAAACAGTGCAGTTATAAAGTCTAAAAATCTTTTTATTGCTGGATACACGATAGTCCTCCTCTTAAAATTGAGCACAATTTCACATAATAACTCATTATAATATATTTAAAACATTATACCCCTATCAATTATAAATGTCAATAAAAACGGCACCAAATCAGTGCCCAAAAAAGAGAAAAATTTTGGCATTTTTTTTATGTATTTTTTACCTTATTTTTTTTGCCTTTTTTAAACAGTTTTTATTGACATTTTTGCAAAAGATATTATATAATTATTTGTAATTTTAATATTAGGCAAATGTGGCTTTTTGCGAAATATTGAATTTTACTTTCGTATTTTTTTATATTGGAGAGATATATATGGAAAGAAAAGTCGGTACAATTTCAAGAGGTATTCGTTGTCCTATTATTAGACAAGGCGACAATCTCGTTGACATTACTGTAACAAGCGTTCTTGAAGCAGCTGCAAGTGATTTGGGCTTTGAAATGAGAAACAAAGACGTTGTTGCCCTCACTGAATCAATCGTTGCTCGTGCGCAAGGCAACTATGCAACTGTTAGAGACATTGCAGCAGATGTTAAAGCAAAGCTTGGTGGCGGCACAATTGGTGTTATTTTCCCAATCCTTTCAAGAAACCGTTTTGCAATTTGCCTTAAAGGTATTGCTATGGGCGCTAAAAAGGTTGTTCTTATGCTTAGCTATCCAAGTGATGAGGTTGGTAACTCACTTGTTTCACTTGACCAACTTGACGAGGCTGGCGTGAATCCTTATTCAGATGTTTTAAGCCTTGAAAAGTACAGAGAACTTTTTGGTGAAAATAAACATGAATTCACAGGCGTTGACTACGTTGACTACTATTCAAGCATTATTAAAGACGCTGGTGCAGAGGTTGAAATTATTTTTGCAAATCAACCAAAAACAATTCTCAACTATGCTGACTGTGTTCTCACTTGTGATATTCATACAAGAGCTCGTACAAAGAGAATCTTATTGGCTGCAGGTGCAAAGGCTGTTTGTGGTCTTGACGATATTCTTACCGCTCCTATAAACGGTAGTGGCTACAATGAAAAATATGGTCTTCTTGGTTCAAACAAATCAACTGAAGACACAATCAAACTTTTCCCAAGAGATTGTCAAGGTCTTGTTGAAGATATTCAAGCAGAGTTCTTAAAGAGAACTGGCAAAAACATTGAAGTAATGATATATGGCGACGGTGCTTTTAAAGACCCACAGGGTAAAATTTGGGAACTTGCTGACCCGGTTGTTTCCCCTGCTCATACTTCAGGTCTTATTGGTACTCCTAACGAGCTTAAGCTTAAATACCTTGCAGACAATGATTTCAAAGGTCTTTCAGGTAATGAGCTTAAAGAAGCTATTTCAAACAGTATCAAGGCAAAATCAGGTAGCCTTGTTGGTAATATGGCTTCACAAGGTACAACTCCAAGACAACTTACAGACCTTATCGGTTCACTTTGCGACTTAACAAGCGGCTCAGGTGATAAAGGTACACCGGTTGTTCTCGTTCAGGGTTACTTTGACAACTTAACAGACTAATAAAAATAAAATTGCAATGTCGTTTGATGTTGCAATTTTTTTATT
>JAZNWZ010000013.1:0-7736 GCA_045593645.1 Candidatus Fimenecus sp.
ATTATGACAAGAAAAGAAGAAAGAGAGCTTGCTTTTACATTGGTTTTTGAAAAGATTTTCAATGAGGAACTTGACATTAATGAAATCGTTAATAATGCTGTAGAAGCTCGTTTAATTGAAGAAAATACATTTGCTTTTTCATTGGCACAATTAACTTATGAAAATATTAGTGAAATTGATTCAATTATCAATGAAAATGCTGTAGGCTGGAAGGTTGGAAGACTTCCAAAAGTCTCTTTAGCAATTCTTAGATTAGCACTTTGTGAAATTCTTTATGTGCCTTCAATTCCTAACGGAGTATCAATAAATGAGGCAGTTGAACTTGCTAAAAAATTTGCGACACAAGAAGATGCTTCTTTTATTAATGGCATTCTTGGAAAATTTGTAAGAGAGAATTTAGCAGAATGAGTTATTATCTTGGAATAGATACAAGTAATTACACAACATCTATTGCTTTATATAATACTGAAGATAAAAGTATTGTTAATATAAAAAAACTTCTTCCTGTAAAGCAAGGTGAAAAAGGTATTAGACAAAGTGATGCTGTTTTTCATCATACCGTGCAGTTACCTAAATTAATAGAAAAACTTTATAAAGAAAACAATATTAAAATTGACGGTGTTGGAGTATCAACAAAGCCATGTAATGTTGATAATTCTTATATGCCTTGTTTTCTTGTGGGTATTTCAGTAGCAAAGTCAATTTCTCTTGCTTTAAATATACCTTTATATGAGTTTTCACATCAAGACGGACATATTGTTGCAGCTTTATACTCTGCAAATAGACTTGATTTAATTTGCGAGCCTTTTGTTGCTTTTCATATTTCTGGCGGCACTTCTCAAACAATTTATGTTGAGCCTGATTTAAAATACTTTAAAACAACGCTAATTTCAGAATCGTTAGATTTAAAAGCAGGTCAAGCAATTGACAGGGTAGGACTTATGATGGGATTGCAATTTCCTTGTGGTCCTGAGCTTGAAAAACTTGCATTAAAGAGTACTGAACAATATAAAAAAATTAAGGTTTTTCGTAGAGATGGTAATTTTAGTTTGTCAGGTGTTGAAAACAAGTGTAGAAAGATGCTTGATGATGGAATCTCTCGTGATGATGTTGCTTTATATTGTATTGAATATATATATTCCGCACTTGAAGATACAGTTTTTGAAACAATTGAAAAGCTTGGCAATTTACCATTAGTTTTTTCTGGTGGTGTTATGTCAAATTCAATTATTCAAACGAAAATGAAAGATAAATTTAATGCTAGTTTTGCTGAACCACAGTTTTCTTCTGATAATGCTTGTGGAATTGCTATCTTAGCGTCTATTTGTAATAAGGAATAAATATGGAAAAAGTGTTAGTATTAACAGTTTCACAATTGAATACTTATTCAAAATCAATTCTTGACCAGGATAGAAATTTGTCGAATGTCTTCGTTGTTGGTGAAATTTCTAATTTTGTTGACCATTATAGAAGTGGACATTTATATATGAGCATTAAAGATAGCAACGCTTCTATTAAGGCTGTTATGTTTGCAGGTAATGCTTCAAAGCTTAAATTTAAGCCTGAAAATGGAATGTCTGTAATCATTAGAGGGCGTGTATCTATTTATGAACGCGATGGCTCTTATCAGCTTTATATTGACGATATGCAGCCTGACGGAATTGGCTCTTTAGCAATTGCATTTGAACAACTCAAAGAAAGACTATATAAAGAAGGGCTTTTTGATGAAAATCATAAGTTGGCAATTCCTAAATGCCCATCAAAAATTGGTGTTATTTCTTCACCAACCGGTGCAGCAATTCAAGATATATTGAATGTTCTAAATAGAAGATTTCCTTTAGCAGAGGTCGTTTTAGCAGGTGTTCAAGTACAAGGGGACTCTGCACCACAACAAATTGTTAATGCTATAGAGACATTTAATGAGCTTAATAATGTTGATGTTATCATTATTGCTCGCGGTGGTGGCTCAGTAGAAGACCTTTGGCAATTTAATAATGAAAAAATTGCATATGCTATTTATAACTCTCATATTCCGATTGTTTCAGGTGTAGGACATGAAACTGACTTTACAATTTGCGATTTTGTTTCTGATTTAAGAGCACCAACTCCATCTGCTGCAGCAGAATTAGTTGTTCCTGATAAAAATCAACAGATATATTATATTTCTTCATTATTTAACACCATTAATGCTTTTGTGGATGAAAAAATATCTAATGAAGAAAACAGAATTGCTCTAATAAGAAAATCTAATGCATTAACTAAACCTGAAGCAATTGTTGATAATTGCTCTCAATATGTTGATGGTCTGTATAATCGTTTAAATCTTACTATTTCTGATTTACTTAATTCTGCTGAAACAGAATTTGCTGTGATTTGTGCTACTCTTGATTCGCTTAGTCCAATAAAGGTATTAAGCAGGGGATATGCTATTACAAAAAAGAATAATAAGATTATAACATCTATCGATAAATTAAAAATCGATGACGAAATTGAAATTGATTATACCGATGGTAAAGTAATTGCAAAGATTTTAGAGGTGAAATGAATGGAACTTAATTATGAAAAAGCAGTAAAAAGACTCGAAGAAATTGTTGTTAAGCTTGAAGATGGTACATTGCCATTAGAAGAGTCTCTTAAATTATATGAAGAAGGTGCAAAACTTGCAGACTTCTGCAACAAAACCCTTAAAGAAGCAAGACAAAAAATTACAAATGTCAATGGAGAAAAAATAGATGTTTGAAATAAATAGTTATATTAAACAACAAGCCGATATTATAAGTATTCGTTTAAATGAATTGCTTTCGAATAATATGAATTGTGTTGTTTCTGATGCAATGAAATATAGTGTAAGCAACGGTGGTAAGCGTATTAGACCTTTTTTAACAATGGAGTTTGCTCGTGTGTGTGGTGGAGATATTTCTTCTGCTATTGACTTTGGTTGTGCAGTAGAAATGATTCATACTTATTCACTTATTCACGATGACCTTCCTTGTATGGATAATGACGATATGCGTCGTGGAAAACCATCTTGCCACATTGCATTTGGCGAAGACAATGCTCTTTTAGCAGGTGATGCACTTTTAACAGAAGCGTTTAAAGTAGTTTCTTCTGTGAAAAACGTTAAACATGAAAACGTTATTAGAGCAGTTAATGAATTGTCTTCAAGTGCAGGAATAAATGGTATGGTTGGTGGTCAAGTATTAGACCTTCAATTTGAAAAAACTAAACCTAATATTGATGAAATAATTAAAATGTACTCATTAAAAACAGGGGAGTTATTGAAAGTTTCTTCAATTTTAGGTTGTTTGTCATCAGATTATTGTAATAACGAAGTAATTAAAATCGCTACTGAATTTTCTGCAAAGATTGGTTTAGCATTTCAAATTGTTGATGATATTCTCGATGTAACAGGCGATGAAAAAACATTAGGAAAGCCTGTTGGTAGCGATGACAAAAATGATAAGAATACTTTTATTAAATTCTATGGATTAGAAAAATCAAAAGAAATTGTTGAAAAATTAACTCAAGAAGCAATTGAATTATTAGATAAATTAGATGGAGACACAAGTGTATTAAAGCAATTCGCACTTATGATGGCACAACGTACATTTTGAATGGAGATTGTATGAATAATTTTAAATTTTTAGGTGGTATAAATTCACCTGCAGATTTGAAAAAATTTAATACTAATGAGCTTAATGGTCTTTCAAGTGAAATTAGAGATGTGCTCATTGATACAGTATCTAAAAATGGTGGACATTTATCTTCAAATTTAGGTGTTGTTGAGCTTACTGTAGCTATGCATTATGTCTTTAATTCGCCAAACGACAAATTTGTTTGGGATGTTGGACATCAGGTATATACACATAAACTTTTAACCGGAAGATATGATAAGTTTGCAACACTAAGAATGGAAAATGGAATTTCAGGATTTTCTGCTCCAAATGAAAGTGAACACGATATTTTTTATAGTGGTCATTCAAGCACATCAATCTCTGCTGCACTTGGATTGGCCGTTGCAAACAAGCAAAATGGCAATAATGATTATGCTATTGCAGTTATTGGCGATGGTGCATTAACCGGTGGACTTGCTTATGAAGCGTTAAATAATGCAGGTCGTTCAGGTACAAAGCTTATTGTTGTTTTAAATGACAATGAGATGTCAATTTCTGAAAATGTTGGCTCAATGGCTCGTTATTTGGCGGTAATTCGCTCAAAACCTGAATATTATAGACTTAAGGAAAACACAGAAAAGGCACTCAATAGTATTCCTGTTGTTGGTTCAAGCATTTCAAAAGGTGTATTTAACATTAAGACACGAATTAAAAATGCACTTTATAAAAGTACATTTTTTGAGGAATTAGGCTTTAGATATATGGGCCCTGTTGATGGTCATAATATTGAACAACTTTGTGAGGCTTTTAATAGTGCTAAGCTTGTAAATGGACCTGTACTTTTACATGTAATTACCACAAAAGGTAAGGGCTATGATTTTGCAGAAAAATCACCAAGTGCTTTTCATGGTATATCTCAATTTAACATTGAAACAGGTGAGCCAAATTTAAGTGGTACAAATTTTTCTACCGAATTTGGTAAAAAAATCTGTAGTTTGGCTACAAATAACAAACAAATTTGTGCTATTACTGCTGCAATGGCTCTCGGTACTGGTTTAGATGAATTTTCAAAGAAATTTAGTGATAGATTTTATGATGTTGGCATTGCTGAAGAACACGCACTTACTTTTGCTTCAGGCTTGGCTCGTGGTGGAATGATACCAGTTGTATCACTATATTCATCATTTGTTCAAAGAGCATATGACCAAATTGTTCACGACGGAACTTTGCAAAAGCAAAAAATTATTTTAACAATTGACCGTTCCGGTTTTGTGGGTGAAGATGGTGTTACTCACCAAGGTTTATTAGATGTACCACTACTTAATAGTGTTCCTGATATAACTATTTTTTCACCATTCACTTATGAGAGAATGAGATTTGATATTGAATCATCTACAAAATCTGCAAAGAATTTTACTGTAATTCGTTATCCAAGAGGCTCTGCACCTGAAATACCAAATGGATACAAATTCACTGAAAATGATTATGACTTTTTCAAGGGTGGAAATATCGCCATTGTTGCCTACGGAAGAATAACTGCAGAGATTTTATTCGCAAAAGAAATGTTAAAAGAAAAAGGTATCAATATTTCTATTTTAGTTTTAAATAAAATTAAACCTATTAACATTGATGCAGTAAAATCTGTTTTAAATATGAAAAAAGTCTTTTTCTATGAAGAAGCAGAAAAATCTGGTAGTATTGGTCAAAGCTTTGCAGAGTTGCTATTAGAAAACGGTTTCAATGGTGAATACAAGCATTTTGCTGTTGATAATGAATTTGTTCCACACGCTTCTGTTAAGGCTTTAATTAAGAGATATGGCTTTGATAGAGATAGTATTGTAAAAAAAGTAATGGAGAATATAGATGGCTGATAAGAAACGACTTGATACTGTAGTTTTTGAATTAGGTTTTGCTGAAACTCGTTCAAAAGCAACTGCTTTAATCATGTCTGGTGAAATATATGTAAACGGACAAAAGGAAACAAAAGCAGGATATTCAGTAAAAGAAACTGATAAAATTGAATTTAAAGGAAAAAAGATGCCTTTTGTCAGTCGTGGTGGATATAAACTTGAAAAGGCTATGAAATCTTTTAATATTAGCCTTCAGGATTGTATTTGTATGGATATCGGTGCATCTACCGGTGGTTTTACTGACTGTATGCTTCAATGCGGTGCAAATAAAGTTTATGCTATTGATGTTGGTTATGGTCAACTTGCTTGGAAACTTCGCACTAACGAAAGAGTTATTAATCTTGAACGTACGAATTTTAGATATTTAACTGAAGAAACAGTACCTGAAAAAATTGATTTTTCAAGCATTGATGTTTCTTTTATTTCTCTAAAAAAGATTTTGCCTGTACTTTTTAATTTTTTAAAGGATAATGGTGAATGTGTCGCTCTAATTAAGCCACAATTTGAAGCAGGAAAAGAAAAAGTTGGTAAAAAAGGTGTCGTTAGAGAATTATCAATACACAAAGAAGTAGTTAAGTCTATAACTGGATTTGCTTTTGAAACTGGTTTTTCTGTAAAGGGTTTGGATTTTTCACCAATCAGAGGTCCTGAAGGCAATATTGAATATCTTATGTATATTTCTAAAAATGCTGAAATTTCAAATTTAATTACAGATGATATAATTAACGAAATAACTGAAAAATCTCACAACGAATTGAGTGGTGAATAACATGAAAATTGGTATCGTGCCAAATTTAACTCGAGAAAAAGCACTTGATGTTACAAAAAATACCATTAATTATTTGAACGAACTTAATATTGAATATTATTTCGAATCACAAATTAAAAATGACTTGCCATTAGACATTAACGATTCTCTTTTTATCGACAATTTGTATAAAAACGTGGACATTGTTGTTGCTATTGGTGGTGATGGCTCATTTATTCATACTGCAAAATCTGCTGCTATACATAAGAAGCCAGTACTTTGCATAAATGCAGGCAATTTAGCGTTTTTAGCAGGTCTTGAAGGTAATGAGTTACATTTAATAGAAAAACTTATAACAGGCGATTTTACAAAAGATAGAAGATTATTATTAGAAGTTACACTTGAAAATAATGATAACAAGCAATTTGTTGGTTATTGCGTAAATGATGTTGTTGTTGCTCGTGGTAATGAAATCAAGCTTGTTGATTTAGACGTGCTTTGCAATGGTAGAAAAATAAACAATTATCGTGCAGATGGTGTTATTATTTCAACTCCAACAGGCTCAACTGCTTATTCTTGGTCTGCAGGTGGCCCTGTTATTGACCCTGAACTTAAATGCTTAATGCTTACTCCTATTTGCACACACTCACCATTAAATCGTTCTCTTGTTTTTAACGAAAATGAAATAATTACAATAAATTCAACTCGTGAAAATCAGGAATTATCTATTTCAACTGACGGTGAAAAATCTATTTCAATTAATGATAATTCAAAAATTGTGATTTCTAAGTCAAACTATTATGCAGAGTTTATCAGAATTAAGTCAGATGAATTTTACGATATTCTTAACTGTAAATTAACACAAAGGAGAATATAACTTATGAAAAAACAAAGACATGAGCTTATATTAAACTTTATTAAAGAAAATAATGTATCAACTCAAGAAGAAATAATTAAAATGTTGAGTGTAAATGGTTTTAATGTTACACAAGCAACAATTTCTCGTGATATTAAAGAATTAAAGCTTGTTAAAGAGCATTATGGTAAAAATGAAATTAGATACGCTGTTAGTGTAACTAATGATAATGATGATAATTTTAAGCTTATTTTTTCTCGCTCGATTTTATCAATTCAACCTGCAATGAATTTGGTTGTAATTAAGTGCTATCCTGGAACAGCAAACGCAGCTTGCATTGCACTTGATAATATGCATTTACTTGGCGCAGTTGGTACTATTGCAGGCGATGATACAATTTTTATCGCTTGTGTTGATATAAAATCTGCAAATGAAGTTGTAAACACTATTAAGTCATTGTTATAAGGAATGATAATATGCTTTGTAATTTGAAAATTACAAATATTGCAATTATAAAAGAGGCTGTTATTGATTTTAATAACGGTCTTAATGTTTTGACAGGTGAGACTGGTGCAGGTAAATCAATTATTATTGATGCAATCAATGCG
>JAZNWZ010000014.1:0-12206 GCA_045593645.1 Candidatus Fimenecus sp.
GTTTTTCTTTCTTGTCTTTATACTTTTCAATTTCTTCTTGTGCAGCATCAATATCATTTTGAAGGTCATCAAGAGTCTTTGCACTACCACTTACAGCGCAAATAAGGAAAAGCATTACAAGACATAACATTACTGAAAGAATTTTCATAAGTTTTTTCATTTATATAACACTCCCTTGCTCTTTAAGATATTTGCCCATTGAAATGAGACTTCCGAATGAACCAGTAAATGCACCAACACCTAAGAATGCAACTAAAATATAAAGTGCATAATCCATAAATGGAACAGGATTAAACAAGGTAATCATATCACTAAACACCTTTATCATACCTTGGTAAAGTCCAATAAGTGCACCAAATGAAACTACAGCTGAAATTATGCCTAAAAGCATACCTTCAATCATAAATGGCCAACGAACAAACCAGTTTGTTGCACCAACTGCTTTCATAATGCTTATTTCAAGCTTACGTGAGAACATTGTGATACGAATTGTGTTTGAAATTATGAAAAGTGAAACGAGGAAAAGCAATGCAACAATACCAACTGCAATAATTGTTACTGCTTTACGAATGCTAACAAGCTTATCAGCAACATCGCCATTTTCACGAACTTGTTCAATATTATCAAGTTGTTTAATTTCATTTACTGTCGCATCAAATTTTGTAAGGTCTGCAATTGTTACTTTATAAGCGTCAGGCATTGGATTTTCCATACCTTCAAGTAAAATTGCATCATCACCCATTGATTCTTTTTGTGCTTCAAAGGCTTCTTCTTTTGAGACAAATTCACAATCGGCAATATTATTAATTACTTTTATTTTATTACCGACAATTGATGGCTCTACGCCATCTTCAATATAAACCATAACGACATTTTGGCTTTCAATTTTGTTGAGTAAAAGGTCAACATTCAAATAAAGCATTGTTCCTAAGCCTATCATTATAAGACAAGCCATCAAAACAGTAATTGATGCCAAAGACATAAGACGGTTAACCCAAACATTACGGAAACCTTCTTTTGTCAAGTATCTAAGACTTGATAATTTCATTGGTCCCCACCTCCTACTGATTCAATATCAGAAAGATATTTTGAGTAGTCAATATTGTCTGTATCAACACCATAGTTTTTCATAAAGTCTTCAAGTTCTAAATCACTATTTGGTTGAACATAATATGTACTTGGTTTTTCTTCAAAAACATCAACTGCTTTATTATCGTCAATCATTTCATTGACTGCTTGTTGAAGTTCTTGTTCTGCTGCTTTAACAAGGTCTGCTTGAATTTCTGATTGAGTCTTTTCTTCTTTATTTTCTATAACAGGAGTTGGTTCTTCATCTCTGTAAACTCTCTTATCTGTATCAGAAACAAGCTCACCTTGATGAATTGTAATTGTACGATGTGGGAATTTTCTTACCAAATCGTGCTCGTGAGTAACCATTACAATTGTTGTACCTGTTGCATTGATGTGATTAAGAAGGTCAACAATTTCATAAGACATTTCAGGGTCAATATTACCTGTAGGCTCGTCGGCAATAATAATGCCTGCATTATTAACAAGAGCACGAGCAAGAGCAACACGCTGTTGCTCACCACCTGAAAGTTGTGTTGGAAGTTGTCGTGCTTTTGAAGTAAGACCTACAAGGCTCAACACATAAGGAACACGTTTTCTGATTTCTTTTTCTTTTGCACCGATAACACGCATTGCAAATGCAACATTATCATACACGGTCATTTTTGGAATAAGACGGAAGTCCTGGAAAACAATACCCATTGTTCTACGGAATTTTGGGATATCTCTTTTCTTAATTTTGTTAAGATTGTAATTATTTATAATAACAGTGCCACTATTTGCCACTTGTTCACGCATAATGATTTTAAGAAGTGTACTTTTACCTGCACCTGATGAACCAACAATGAAAACAAATTCGCCATCATTAATTGTAAGTGAAACATCTTTAAGTGCAGCTGTACCATTTGGATATGTTTTTGAAACATTCTTAAACTCTATCACTTAGTATATCGTCCTTTCTAAATTATCTTGTGCCATTAGAACAAAATTTCACAACTGTATTATATCACAAAAAATCTATTTTGTAACGTTTTTTAAAAAAAGTTCATATTTATCGGCATAATGCACAAACCATATACAAGATTATGTAGATTTTTATCAAAAAAATAAGGGCCGTATACTATATACGACCCCTTTTCGACTTTTAATATTTAACTGGGTTTGCATCAAGGTATTTTTTAACCATCAATGCTACTTTAAATACGATTGCATCGTCAAATTCTCTAAGGTCAAGTCCTGTGAGCTTCTTAATTTTTTCAAGACGATAAACAAGTGTATTTCTATGAACAAATAACTTTCTTGATGTTTCTGAAACATTCAAGTTGTTCTCAAAGAATTTTTGAATTGTAAATAATGTTTCGTGGTCAAGGCTTTCAATAGAGCCACGCTTAAAGATTTCGCGAAGGAACATATCGCAAAGTGTTGTTGGTAATTGATAGATAAGTCTTGCAATACCAAGATTATCATAGCTAACAATTGTTTTTTCTGTATCAAACACCTTACCTACTTCAAGTGAAACTTGTGCTTCACGGAATGAACGAGCAAGGTCTTTAATACTGTTAATTGTTGTACCTATGCCAACAAGAACATGTGTATAATATTCTGTGCCTAAAGAATCTGCTATTGAACGGGCAAGCTTTTCAAGGTCTTTTGCATCAATATTATTCTTAACTTCTTTAACAAGAGCAATGTCTGTTTCGTTAATGTTAATAACGAAATCTTTTGTCTTGTCTGGGAACAAATCTTGAATAACATCAAATACAGAAACGTCGTTCTTCTCTGTAATTCTAACAAGCAAAACAACCCTTGTAACATCATTGCTAAAATGAAGCTCACGAGCCTTAATATAAATATCGCCAGGAAGAATATTGTCAAGAATTACATTCTTAATGAAATTGCCACGGTCATATTTTTCATCATAATATTGTTTGATTGTTGAGAGAGAAACTGCAAGAACAGAAACGTATCTGCCTGCCATTTCATCATCGCCTTCAACAAAGATAGCATATTCAGGATGCATATGTGCACCGAATACTTTATATGTATAACCGTCTGCAACTGTCATATCAGTTGATGAAAACACATTTGCAACTGCGTGAGATTGAACCTCACCAATTTTGCTGAGTTCACTACAAGAAATAACTGTACCTGTCTCATCAATCACGCCAAAAGTTCTATCAATAACATCTGTCATTTGATGAACTATGCCTTGGAATAATCTGTTTGACATAGTTTTTACCCCCATATTTAATAAAGCCACAGAAGGCTTTATGCAAATTCACAATACTAGCACTATGTATTTTACACAATAAAACCACATTTTGCAAGTGAATTTTTGATATTTTTTCAATTTTTTCAAACAATTTACACAAAAAAATACATTTTTTTTTGACAAACACTTCATTTTAAAGGATTTTTTGTGAAAATTTTTATTGTTAAAATTGCCCAAACAAATTAGAGTTTTTGAATTTGTTCAAGTTCTTCGGCAGTTATTTCTCTGCATTCACCTGCTTTTAAACTGCTATCAAGCTCCAACTCCCCCATTTTAGAACGATGAAGTGCAACAACCTTGTTATCTGCTGCAGCAAACATTCTTTTAACCTGATGGTATTTACCCTCACAAATCATAATCTTGACAAGTGGGTTGTTTGTATCCTCTACAATTTCCACCTTTGCTTCTTTAAGGGTTGTCCCATCTCCTAATGTAATGCCGTTTTCAAGCATTTTTATATCGCTATCTGTAAGCTTATGTTGAAGTCGTGCAAGATAAGTTTTAAAAATATGATTTTTAGGTGATAAAATTTTGTGAGCAAAATCACCATCATCAGTTATAAGTACAAAGCCTGTTGTATCTTTATCAAGTCTGCCTGCAGGAAAAAGCCCTTTTCTAAACAACTCATCAGGAACCAAATCCACAACAGTCTTGTCTTCATCACTTGTTGATGCAGATACTACGCCCTGTGGCTTATTAAGCATTATATAAATATGCTTTTTTAATGACAATTCTTTGCCGTCAATGGTTACTATATCCTTTTGAGCATCAATTTTAAAGCCACTGTCTTTAACAATGGCTCCGTTAACTGAAACTCTGCCTTTTTTCATCATCTCTTTAACATCTTTTCTTGACAATGTGCCTTGAGATGCTAAAACCTTATCTATTCTTTCCATTTTAACCTCTTAAGATATTGGGCTTAAGCCATACATAAATCCATTAAGCTCAACTGAGCAAATATCTCCACCTATGATTTTATCATCATAGACCAAAAGATTTATGTGCACCAATTCTGTGTTTTCATAATTTGGATAGTTTTTTACGGTATAAGTCCAACGCTTTACTCTTTTGCCCATATATTTAGTTAAATCATAGCCTTGTGTTTTTTGAATTTCATTATAACTCGAAAATACATTATCAGGCTCAGTTGGTAATATAACTTCACAAACCTCTACTGATGCTTCATCAATTTCCCACCCAAGTTGAGAAATAAAACTCATTCTGTCTTCGTGCGTTGTTGCTTTTAGCACCATTTTGTTGTTTGACGAAGTTAACTGGCTGCTGTCTTTTGATAATATAAAAAGACAAACAACTGTTATTATTACAAAAACTACAAGAGCTAAAACCTTTAACTGCTTTGTTTTTACTGAATATACAAACATAAAATTAACACCTCGAAGATATTTTATATAAATAAATATGCAACGAGGTGATTATTATATGATACTATTTAATTTTATGTATCAAGGAATTATTCGTCTATTCTCTTTGATTGAGCAGCTGCTCTTAAGTGTTGACGAGCACGACGAATTTCGTTAACAGAGCTTGTGAGTGTTTCGTCAGCTAAGCCAACAATGCTTTCAACATATTCACTTGCGCTTGTACGCATATCGTTAGCCCATGTTCTTGCTTGTTCTGTAAGTTCTGCTGCAGATGAACGAGCTTGTTCAACAATTTCTGTTGCTTGCTCTCTTGCATTTTGCATAATTTCAGCAGCTTGAGCCTCAGCACCTCTTGTGATTTCATCTTCAGAAATGATTTCCTTTGCTCTTTCATGTGCCTTTTCAATGATTTTGTCTGCATTTTCTTGTGCACTTGCAAGAATTTCTTTTCTTTCTGAAGCGATTTTTCTTGCTTGCATAAGCTCATCAGGCATATTGAGTCTTATATCCTCAATTGCTGTTTTGATTGCACTTGCATCAACCAAAAGGTTTGATGAAAATGGAATTGATTTTCCTTCTTCAAGTATTGCTTCAATTTCGTCAAGTAAACTTTCTATTGTCATTTACTCACACCTCTTTTAATTCTTTTTACTATATCTTCACGAATTGTTTCAGGAACAAATGCACTTATGTCCCCACCTAATTCGCAAATTTGCTTTACTGCGCTTGAACTTAAATACAAGTTTTCAACTCTTGTGTTAATAAACACCGTTTCAAGTTCGTTATTAAGTTTTTTGTTCATTTGTGCCTGTTGGAATTCATATTCAAAGTCAGACACAGCACGAAGTCCTTTAACTACTGCAACTGCTTGTTTTTGCTTTGCATAGTCAGCCAAAAGTCCTTCATAAATATCAACCTCAACATTAGGAATATCCTTTGTGCAACGTTTAATAAGTTGAGCACGCTCTTCGGGACTGAAGCAGAAATTAGTTTTTGATGGGTTTTTCATTACGACAACGATAACCTTATCAAATAACTTTGAGCTTCTTTCAATAATATCGAGATGACCATTTGTAACAGGGTCAAAACTACCCGGACAAATTACGGTTTTCATATTTCTCACTTATTCTTTCTGTATACAGTAAGTTTTATCTTACCATATTTATACTCACGATGTTTTGAAAACTCACCTGCTTCTTCAGGTAACTCTTCATTAAGTGCACACTCGCAAATAATAACACCGTTTTCTGTCATTTTTTCTGCCACAATTGGCAAAACATCATCAATTATGTTTTTATTATAAGGTGGGTCCAAAAGTGCAATATCAAATCTATCACGACTTAAATTGATATACATTTTTGAGTCGCCACAAAAAACACTTGCTCTTTTTTCAAAACCAACTGATTTTAAGTTTTCTTTTACAACTTCAATTGAGCGATTTGCAGAATCAACAAATGTGCAATGCTTAGCACCACGACTTAATGCCTCAATGCCTAACTGACCTGACCCTGCAAATAAATCAAGCACGCTTGCACCTTCAAGGTCAAACTGGATTATGTTGAACATACCCTCTTTTACTCTGTCAGTTGTAGGACGAACATCCTCACCCTCAAGAGTAATGAGTTTTCTGCCTCTTGCTTCACCGGTAATAACTCTCATAGTTTTACTCCAAACAATTCAACCTATCAATACATAGGTTTATTATCCCATTTTTATAGTAATTTGTCAAATTATTTTTACAACAAAATAGAATTTTATGCACAAAAGGGGGTTATTTTAATGAAATGAGCAGATTTTCAAGGTCTTTTACAGTTTCTACCACATATTCTGCCCCTTCTTTTTCAATTACCTCTCTATCTCTAAAGCCCCAAAGCACACCAATTGAAACAAGCTCTGCATTTTTCGCTGTGAGAATATCTGTGTCAGCATCGCCAACAAAAACTGCACTTTCTTTTGTGCTTTTAAGTTCATCAAGAGCATAATATACTCCGTCAGGTGCAGGTTTATTGGGTCTGCCATCAACACTGCCTACTACCAAATCTACATTCACTCCAAACATTCTCTTGCAAAGGTCTTGTGCTGCATAGTCAACCTTATTAGTTACGATTGCAATTTTAAAGCCTGCATCTTTTACACTTTTTAACATTTCGTTTATTCCGTCATAAGGTGCAGTTTTGTCTTCCATATGAGCTTTATAATAAAAGTTGAAATCTGCAAAACACTTATCAAAAATCTCGTCGCTTTGCTTACTTGGCAATGCTCTTTCCATAAGCACTTTTATTCCATTACCCACAAAAGAGCGAATTTCATCTTTTGTGCGAAGTGGGAAGCCATTACCTGCAAGTGCATAGTTTACTGCACTCATAAGGTCATCAAGTGTATCAAGCAATGTGCCATCTAAGTCAAAAATAATTGTATCTATCATTTTTCTTCTCCGTTATAAAAATAATATATATTCTCTGCAAGTGAATGATGAATTCCTCTCACCTGCTCTAAATCTTCAATACTTGCCTCTTTGATTGCTTTGATGGTCTTAAATGTTTTTAATAGCAATTTAGCTTTTTGCTCACCAACACCATCAATTTTTGATAAAGACAATTCAAGCCCTCGTTTTGTATGCTTTTTATGGTGAAAACCAACAGAAAATCTATGAACCTCTTCTTGAATTTCAGAAACAAGAGTAAAAACAGAACGATTTGCGTTTATTGCAATCTCTCCACCATCGCCTGTAATTGCTCGTGTTTTATGTTTAGAATCCTTTACCATACCGAACACAGGAACATCTATATTCATCTTTTCAAGAATTTCCTTGACTGCGCTAACTTGTCCCTTACCACCATCAAGCAAAATAAGGTCAGGCATTCTACCAAAGCCCTCTATTTTATTTTCATCTTTCAGCTTGTTATATTCACTAAAGCGTCTTTCAAGAACCTCTCTCATTGAGCCATAGTCGTCTTGTCCCACAAAAGATTTAATATTAAAAGTGCGATATGCTCTTTTAAGTGGTCTACCGTTTTTAAACACCACCATACCTGCAACATTATCTTCACCACCTGTGTGAGAAATGTCATACGACTCAATATATTCAGGTGTTTTTGAAAGATTGAGAAGCTCTTTTAGCTCTTCAAGAACACGAATTTCATTTGTGGTTTTGCCCTGCTTTTGAGCGAGCTTTTCAAAAGCATTTTCACGGCACATATTAACAAGCTTTAATCCTTCGCCACGCTTTGGCACAATGACACTACATTTTTTGCCACGGATATTTGTGAGATATTGAGCTACAAGGTCGATATCTTCAAACTCCTCATCAATATAGACTTTATTTGGCACTTTTCGAGCAGAATAAAACTGCATTAAAAACTCACTGCGAATATTTTCGTCTTCTTTTTCTTTATCTATAAAATGTTGCTCACTATCACAAAGTCTGCCTTCAACATAGCGAAGCACCATAATACAAATATCGTTTTCATTTGTTGCAACTGCAAAAACATCCTTTGACTCTGCCGAATCAGTTACAACCTTTTGGCTTGTTTGCATATTCTCAATAGCACGAATTCTATCTCTATATTTTGTTGCACTTTCAAAGTCAAGATTTTCTGCACTTTCATTCATTTTCTTTTTAAGTGAAGAAACGATTTTAGAAATATCTCCATTGAGAAAACCAAGTGCTTCATTTATCGCTTCAAGATACTCTTTTTGTGTGATTTTACCTGTACAAACACCCATACAACGATTTATATGAAAATTAAGACAAGGTCTGCCCTTTTTAAAATCTCTTGGGAAGCATTTGTTACATTGTGGAAGTCTAAAAATTTTGTTTGCTACATCAACTGATTGTTTAACGGTATATGAGCTTGTAAATGGCCCTAAATATTCTGCATTTTCATCGTCTTTTTGTAGAACTGCAAAAATCTTTGGATAATCTTCTTTTGTAATTTTTATATATGAATAACCCTTGTCATCCTTTAAAAGAATGTTATATTTAGGCATATTTTGTTTAATAAGACTTGCTTCTAAAACGAGAGCCTCAAACTCACTATCAGTTAAAATGTAATCAAAATCATTAACATTTTCAACCATTTTTCGTACTTTTATACTGTGATTAGTTTGTGAACCAAAATACTGACTAACTCGATTTTTTAGTGCTTTTGCCTTACCGATATATATTATTTTGCCCTGTTTGTTTTTCATTATATAAACACCAGGAGTTTTTGGTAATTTCATTGACTTTTCTCGCAAAGCTTTGATTTTTTCGTTCACAAGCTCACCACCTTTCAAGAACTCAAGCAATTATATCATATATAAACAAAAAAATAAAGCACACCACAAAAAGTAGTGTGCTAAAATTTTCAACTAATAATTATTCAGCAAAACCTGTTTCAACAAGCTTTACAAGTTCTTCAACAGCTTGTTCTTCATCAGAACCACCTGCAAGAATACGGATTGTTGTGCCACCCATAATACCGAGTGAAAGAACACCGAGAAGGCTCTTAGCATTTACTCTTCTGTCTTCTTTTTCAACCCAAATTGATGACTTAAACTCGTTAGCCTTTTGAATGAAAAATGTTGCTGGACGTGCGTGTAAACCAACTTGATTCTTAACTTCTACTTCTTTAGTATACATAACTCATTCTCCCAAATGATAAAATTTATAAAACAACAGATTAATACACCTTTGTTACTACTATATTATATCACAAAACTTCTCTTCGTCAACGAAAAAACTTGCCTTAAAATTCATTTTTTGATATTTCAGTTAAAAAGCCAAAAACAACTTTTTTTAAATGGGCTTGTTTGTATAAATTGACAATAAGTACAATAAAATTTTGTCTACAATATATATTTTTGTTTTCAAAAAGTATAATTATTCACATTATTCTGTAACTTTTGGACAATTTTCACTTAAAAACGCTTTATCCTCTTTAGTTAGCTCTGCTTTTTGCAATAAATCAGGACGATATTTAGCAGTCATTAAAAGTGATTGTTCTCTTTTCCATTTATCAATATTCTCATGATGACCTGAAATCAATATATCAGGCACCTTATTGCCATTCCAGTCATAAGGACGAGTATATTGTGGGTATTCTAAAAGCCCGTTATAGTGGCTTTCAAGCTCTTTTGCCTCGTCATTTGGCAAAACACCCTCTAACATTCTTGAAATTGCATCTGCAAGCACAAGTGCAGGCAATTCGCCACCTGTGAGCACGTAATCACCTATTGAAATTTGCTCGTCCACCATTGTATCAATTACTCTTTGGTCAACACCTTCGTAATGACCACAAAGAAGTGTTATTTCAGGCATTTTTGCCAATTCCTTAACCTTTGCTTGTGTAAGTGTTTCACCACAAGGAGACATATATATCAAATGATTTTTATTTTCACTTTTTTCACAAATTGCCTTATAACAATCATAAATAGGTTGAATCTGCATAAGCATACCCATACCACCACCGTAAGGTGCATCGTCAACTCGACGGTGCTTATCCACAGTGTAATCACGAATATTTATGCAATTTATCTCTACTAATCCCTTTTCCCTTGCACGACCTATAATGCTTTCAGAAAGCACAGATTCACACATTTCAGGGAAAAGTGTCATTACGTTAATCTTCATCTTCAAATAGTCCCTTTAAGACATTAATTTTAATTATTCCATCTGCAACATTAACTGACACAACAACATCCTTGATTGCAGGTATAAGCACCTCACCTTTTGATGTTTTAATGTGCCACACATCATTTGCACCAGTTTCACTAACATCTGAAATTATGCCCAACTCGGCACCTGTTTCATTGTCAAGCACTTTGCAGTCAAACAACTCTTGTCTAAACCAGACATCCTTTGGAAGCTTTGCATCTTCCCTTTTCATATAAAGCACTTTGTTTTTTAAGGCACGTGCTTTGTCCATATCGTCCACACCGTCAAGCATTAAAATTGCTACATTACCATGAGGACGAGCAGAAATAACCTTTATACTTTTTTCACCTTTATTATCAAAGTACAAGGTTTTAAATTTCTTTACAAAATCAGGTGTATCACACCAAGGATTAAAACGTAATTCGCCCTTAACACCATGAGTTGATACAATTTGACCTAATTCAAGATATGATTTTATCATAATTTTCACCCTGCATAATTACAAAAAGGCAGACTGAGTCTGCCTATTGTAATTCGATTAGTCAATATCGACTTGGACTTTTTCACCTGTACGAGTAGCACCAGCTTTAACAACTGTTCTAATTGCCTTAGCAATTCTACCTTGTTTGCCGATAACTCTGCCCATATCGTCTTCAGCAACGTGAAGATGATACACAACAACGCCACGGTCATCAACTTCGTCAACAGTAACGCTTACAGCATCAGGATTTTCAACAAGTCCTTTTACTATTGTAATAAGAAGTTCTTGCATTTTTCAAACGCCTTTCTTATTTAATAGCGCCGCTTTTCTTAAGAAGAGCTTTAACAGTATCTGTTGGTTGAGCACCGTTTTTAATCCATTTTTCTGCTTTTTCGTTGTCAATCTTGATGTCAGCAGGGTCTGTCATTGGGTTGTAAGTACCAATTTCTTCGATGAATCTGCCGTCTCTTGGGTAACGAGAATCTGCTACAACTACTCTGTAGAAAGGAGCTCTCTTAGCGCCCATTCTGTGAAGTCTAATCTTTACTGCCATTTTGTTTTCCTCCAAAATATATAAAAATTTTTATTATAAACACATTGGTGTTTTAAACGATTACATTGGGAAGCCGCCCATGCCACCCATATTCATACCGCCCATTTGACGCATCTTACGTTTAAAGCCCTTTGAATTAAATTGCTTAAACATTTTTTGCATTTGACGATATTGGTTAAGAAGTCTGTTAACATCTTCAACCTGCATTCCACAACCTGCAGCAATTCTGCGTTTGCGAGATGGATTGATAATGTCAGGGTTTCTTCTTTCTTTTATAGTCATTGACTCAATAATAGCTCTCATTCTATCAAGCTGTCTGTCGTCAACATCTACATCTTTTACTTTTTTATTTACACCAGGAAGCATTGAAAGAATATCTTTCATACTGCCCATCTTTTTAACCTGAGACATTTGGTCAAGCAAATCTTCAAGGTCGAATTGATTTTTTCTGAGCTTTTGCTCAAGCTCCATAGCTTTTTTTTGGTCAAGTGCTGTTTCTGCCTTTTCAATAAGAGAAAGCACATCACCCATACCAAGAATACGAGAAGCCATTCGGTCAGGGTAGAAGAAATCAAGCTCGTCAAGTTTTTCACCCATACCTACAAACTTGATTGGTTTACCTGTAACTGCTCTTGCTGAAAGTGCAGCACCGCCACGGGTATCACCATCCATCTTTGTAAGAACAAGACCATCAATTCCTAATTCATCATTAAAGGTGCTTGCCACTGTAACAGCATCTTGACCGAGCATTGAGTCAATAACAAGCAAAATTTCATGAGGATGAACCTCAGACTTAATGTTTTTAAGCTCAT
>JAZNWZ010000015.1:0-7611 GCA_045593645.1 Candidatus Fimenecus sp.
TATCATTTTTATTTTATGAGTATTTAAAATTTTTAACTGAAAAATATTTGTTTATAAAAAGCAGATGTGCAAACGCAACTTTAAAACAAGCCTTAAAGAAAAGCAAATTTAGTCAGTTTAGAACTTTTGCAATGACTAACTTGTTAAAACTTTACCTTTTCGTTGCTTGGACAACGCTTTATATGTTGCCATCAGCGATTATGGGTATAATTTTGTATTTTTCATCAGACAACCTTAACCATAAGGCACAGTTGACCCTAGTGTTATCCACAATTGTGTTGTTTCTTATGGGATGTTGTTTTTTATACTTAACAATGAAACGCTATTCATTTACAAGTCCTATTATTTTTACAAGTAAAGAAAAAGATGCACTTAAAATTCTTGCAGATAGCACAGTGCTTGCAGATGGCAGAATGATGAATACTGCAATGTTTTCAGCATCGTTTTTTGGTTGGAACTTGTCCTGTTTATTGTTAATACCTATGTTTTATGTTTTACCATATAGAAAGCTGTCATTATATAACTATTATAACTTTTTAACTGGTTTTAAAATAACTGAAATAACAATACAAAAACCAATTATTCTTCATAGCTTAAAGGCATAAAAAAAGAAGGTTAAGTCAAGCGACCTAACCTTCTTATATTTTTAGTATTAAAGAATAACACCCATTGTACCTGGCTTGCAAAGAGCAGCATTTGATTCGTCAGTATCAATGTGCATTGCAAGAGCGAAGTTAGGGTTAACACGAACAACAACATCACCGAATGTAAGAGTTCTGTCGTCAGATGTAACTTTAACTTCAACAATTTGCTTGTCTTGAAGACCATATTTTTCAGCATCGTCTGGAGTCATATGGATATGTCTCTTTGCAACGATAACACCGTTTTCGATTTCAATTTCACCTTTAGGGCCAACGATTTTGCAACCAGGAGTACCAGCGATATCGCCTGATTCTCTAACAACTGCTGCAACACCGATTGAACGAGCATCAGAAGCAGAAATTTCAACTTGAGTAGCAGGTCTTACAGGACCAAGAATTGAAACACCAGGGAATTGACCTTTAGGACCGATAACTGCGATTCTTTCTTCACAAGCATATTGACCAGGTTGTGAAAGGTCCTTTTTCTTTGTAAGCTCATAGCCTTCACCAAAAAGGATTTCAAGATGCTCTTTTGAAATGTGAGCGTGTCTTGCACTTGTTTCAACTAAAACTGTTTTTTCCATATTCAATCATCCTTCATTAAAAATTCAAAATTGTTTACAAAAATATTATATACCTTTTCCAAAAAAAGTAAAGAGAGATTACAGTAATTCTTCAAAAGATTTTATGTAATAATCTGCAATTTCACGAATTTCATCTTCGTCTTTTGCAGAACTTTTATCATATACCCCACAAGTTGTAAATCCGCCTTTTTTAGCACCGCGTATTCCCTCAATAATATCTTCAAATATTATGCAATCGTGAGGCTCTACGCCAATTCGTTCACTTGCAAGTAAATAAATATCAGGTTCAGTTTTGCCAATGTTGATTTCACTTACATAAGCATAGCTTGAGAAAAAGTCAAAAATCCCTTGTTTTTTAAGAGTTTCTTCGCAAACTACTTTCTCACTTGCAGTTGCAAATGCCATTTTAATGCCTTTCTCGTGAAGCAATTTAAGATATTCATAAACCCCGTCTTTCAAATCTACATTGTTAAGGTATCCTTGTGCACAAAGGTCTAACCACTCGTCAACAATTTCATCTACACTTTCCTGAATGTTATATTTTTCTTTTGTGTAAACTGCCGCAGCAGGTAAGTGCATATTCTTGATTATGTCAACATATTCTTTTGTCACTTTCAGATTTCTTCGCCTAAAAAACTCTTCGTCAACATCGTGCCAGATGTGCATTGAGTCAAGAAGTGTGCCATCTAAATCAAAAATCGCACCTTTGAATTTTGTAATATCCATTTTATTCTCCAAATACATATTTTTGAATTGCTTTAGCTACGCCACCGTTGTCGTTGGTGTCTGCCATAAATTTTGCAGTATTTTTAGCATAATCACTGCCGTTTGCCATAGCAAAAGAATAGTCGGCAAGTTCTAACATCGAGCAGTCATTTTCGCCGTCACCAAAACACATAATATTTTCTTTGCCAATACCGAGAGCGTCTGCCAAACCTTTAATTGCAAATCCTTTTGTAGCGTTTCTGTCAGTCATTTCAAGATTACCGTTTACGCCTTTAACAATAGGGAATGAAGATGCAAATGCAACATCACAAATCTTATTAACTTTATCTTCAATTTCAAGTCTTTCTTCTCCTGATAGTGACAGAATGTTAAGTTTTTCAATACCTTGTCCGTCAATAAGAGTTTCAAGTGAAGAAACAGGTTTTATAAAATCTTTAAGTAAAGCGTGAATGTGAGGGGATACATGTTCTGTGTCAAACATAGCGTAACTTCTATCATTCATATAACAGTCGCCATCAAAATAAATTTCATAAGGAAGTCCATACTCGTCTAGTATATCAAAAATTTCAATAGATTGAGCTTCACTTAAAAGAGTTGAACAAACAACCTTGTTCGCTTTAAGGTCATAGGTAATAGCACCATTTGAGGTAATAAGATAATCTAAAAAGGGGAGTTGCTCTATAAGGTAATCTGTAAGAATTTTCGTTCTGCCACTAGCAACAGCGACCTTAATGCCCATTTCGTGAGCCTTTTTAAAAGCAGCAATGTTTTCTTGTGGAATTGTAACGTGGTTACTGTTAAGGAATGTACCGTCAAGGTCAGTAACAATAAGTTTGATTGACATCTTTACACCGTCCGTATTTACATTTAAAAATTTTGTGTTAAAATATTTAAGAATTTATTTGTGGAGTTTTAATATGAAGGATAAGTTAAAGTATTTATATGTTTTTGCAGCAGGTTGCTTTTGGGGTATAATCAGTTTGTTTTTAAAGCCACTTTTGAATATGGGCTTTTCACAAGTTCAAACTGTTACGTTTCGTTGTCTTATTGCTGCAGTTGTTCTTGGGGCAGTAATGCTAATAAAAGATAAAAACTTGTTTAAATTTAAGATTCGTGATTTATGGTGCTTTTTAGGAACAGGGCTTGTAAGCCTTATGTTTTTCAGTATCTGCTATTTTTACTCAATGACATATAACGGAGTTTGTGTAGCAGTAATTCTTCTTTACACTTCACCAGTGTTTGTAATGCTCTTATCTTTGTTGCTTTTCAAAGAAAAAATTACATATAAAAAGATAATTGCAGTAGTGTTGACAATAGCAGGTTGCGTGTTCGTAAGTGGAATAGCAGGTGGACAGTCCATTGGTGTTTTAGGCGTTGTGCTTGGCATCTGCTCAGGACTTGGCTATGCACTTTATAGTATATTTAGCCGATATGCTTTACAGAGAAATTATAACAGTATGACAATCTCATTTTACACATTTTTATTCTGTGGACTTGCTTGTCTTCCATTCTCTTCACCAATAAAGTTAGTTACAAGCTTAACACCAAATGCAATGCTTTTAGCATTAGGACTTGGCGTTGTGTGTTGTGTTTTACCATATCTTTGTTACACTAAAGGACTTCAATATGTAGAAAACACAAAGGCATCAATTATTGTTGCCGTTGAACCTGTTGTAGCATCCTTTATCGGTATTTTAGTATACAACGAGCAAATAACAGTGGTTAAGCTTTTAGGCGTAATTCTTGTACTTGCTGCTGTTGTTATATGCAGTAAAGATTAGTGTCCCAAAATGAAATATGTGGGTGATGGCGTAAATAAAACTTATATTCAGGGTTTATTTTGTTTATCTCGTTTACAAGAGAAAAAATATCTTGACTTCTGTGATAAACAGCCATACAAAGTTTAGGTTTTTCTTGCTGTAAGGAGTGCTTTGCTCCTTGCAGCATTTCTTTTTCTGCACCTTCAACATCAATGTTTATATATGTGAATTTGCCATATTTTTCAAAAATACTGTCAACTGTAATTGCCAAAATTTCTTTACCCTTGCTTTGAGCAGAGCTTCCACGACCTTTGTTGTCGTCAAAGGTGAGGATAGTGCTTTCACTCCATATAGCATTGTTAAGAGTGGTTGTGTTTTTAAAATTTTCACAATGTAAACTGAGCTTTTTAAAAGTCCTTTCGTCAGGCTCAACTGCAACGATTTTTTCATAATCATCAACATTCATTAAAAACTCGTCAACTGTGTCCCCACGATAAGCACCAAGGTCAAGAAAACTCTCTTTGCTATTTAATTTTAGAATATTAAAAGCCTCATTTTTATCTGTTTCACAATTAAAAGCATATTTCAAATCACCGGTAATTTGAAATTTGATTATATTTTCAAAAACAAGTCGTGATTGTTGGTCTGCAAGTAGGGTATAGGCTCTTTCAATTTTTTCAAGATGCTTTTCTAAAAAAGCCTTGTTAAAAATTTCATCACCATAAACAGGTACAGATGGCATAATAACCATATGCTTTTGAGATAAAGCCTTAATATTGTTAATAACCTCTTTTAAAGGACTTGCAAAGCATAAGGCAATAACAAAGTCACCATACTCTTTTTCAAAATCAGAAATACTTTTTACAGTAAAGCCGTGAAAAGTACGATTTCTCACAAAACCATCACTTGCAACAACACCTTGAATAGTAATGCCAAGCTGTTTGAATTCTTCAAGCACCTTGTCTGCACCGTTACCGGTACCATAAATTGCAATAGGTAGGGAAGTGCTTTTAAGAATTTCCCAAGAAGATTTTTCTTTTAAAATTTCTTCAAACATTTCCTCACCACCATAAACAAATTATCAAGATTATAGCATAAAAAATATAATAGTACAACAAAGTAATAAAAAACACTGAACAGAATTTCTGCTCAGCGCTTATTTTATATATTCAACAATCTTTTTGCATTTTTGAAAAGAATTAAGTCTTTTTCTTCTTGTGTTAAAGGCATAGCCTTAAGTTTTTCAATTTCTTCGTCTGCCTTGCTCCAAGGTGAGTCGGACCCAAAAAGAATTTTATCTGCTCCGTGTGACTTTACAATTCTCAAAAATTGCTCTTGTGGATAATAATTCATACCCATGGATGTGTCGATATAAATACCTGTACCACAAATGTATTCTTCAACTTGGTCCCATTGTTGTTGACCACCTAAGTGAGCAGCAATAATCACGCCGCCTTGAAGCTCTTTTCTGATTTTTGCAAACATTTTTGGATTACTGTGAAAAGGCGGTGGAAAAGCAGGGTCAAATCCTGCGTGGAAAAGTAAAATAAAACCCTTTTCAATTGCATAATCATAGATTTTGAGCATTTCAGGGTCGTCAACAGTAAATTGTTGATATTCAGGGTGAAGCTTAATTCCCTTAAAGCCTAACTCAACTAAATAATCAATATCACGTTTGTAGTCGTCAGTGTGTGGGTGTAAACCACCAAAAGAGATGAGTCTATCACACTCAATGCTCTTTGCCCATGTGTTTAAACTCTCATGCTGCTTTGGTTTTGTTATAACAGGTTGTACAACTGAAATGTCAACACCAAATTTGTCCATATTTTCAATAAGTGAGCTTGCAGTACCATTTGTGCAAGGAGTGTATCTGCCACCACAACCCTCAACAAGAGAGGCAATAGCTCTTGGTGCTAATGCATCAGGAAAAGCATGTGTGTGAAAATCTATAACCATAGTATTCTCCTGTTTTTTAATCAATATCATAAAGCTTTCTTGTTTCTATGTTTCTATACTCGTGTTTTTCATAATAGCCAATAAGCTGACAATCTTCATCACGAAGAGCAATCATATAAACATCTTTGTTTTCTTTCTCGTTCCTGTATGTGAAAACTAAATTGTTTTGAGAATCTTTTTTAAACCACTCTAAAACCTTGTCGATTGCATCATTAGATTTCTCGTTATGACAAAGTTTTATACTTTGCCCGACAAGATTTTTCTTGTAACAAGAAATTGAAGCGGGGTTCATATATCTAACAATGTGGTCAATATCACAAATTACAACAGGAGCAGTATCAGCATCTAAAACTGCTTTAATAAGCTTGTCAGTCATAAAAAACATCCTTTTCAGCTTGAATGTACAATAATTTTAGCATAGCAAAAAACATATATCAACAAATTTTTTATAACTGTTAAAAAAATAATTACAAGATATTTACAAAAGTAAAAAGTCTATTGAAAACTAATAAAAAAGCATATAAAATATAATTGTTATATTTTATGTAAAGGGAGTGTACATAATGGAAAGAACTTATAAACCTTTTTGGGATTGGGGCTATAAGTCACAACAAATTGAACATACTGAAGAAACACCACTTTTGGCAGCAGATGGTACATTGCTTGCAAAGGGTTGGGCAAGACGTAATGTCTTTGACTATGACCGTACAAAAGTAAAAACAGGTATTATGAGCCGTAAAGAGTGGGACTTTTATCAAGTTTCAAATGGCAAATATATGGTTCAGTTAAGCTTTGCAAATATCAATGTTGGTGGATATGTTGCAGCAAAGCTTGTTGACATTGTAAATGGTAAGGAAATTATCGATTGTAGCCAATTTTTCCTTGGTGGTAATAAACATGTTCCACCTAAGAAGGGTGACGTTCCTAATCGTTATAGAGATAAAGTTGGCAAGGCAGACTTTGACTTTAACACAATGGAAGATTCAAGAACATTGTGGTTTAGATGTCCAATGAAGGATAAGGTTGTTGAATGTAACTTCCAAATGGATATTATGCCTGGCCTTGAGAATATTACAACAGTTTTACCTTTTGATGAAGATAAAACAAAGTACTTTATGACAACAAAGCAAAATTGTATGCCTTGTGAAGGTACATTTAGAATTGGTAATGATGTTTATGAGTTTACAAAAGAAGATACATTTGGCTATCTTGACTGGGGACGTGTGAACACAATTCATAAAATGGTATGGTATTGGGGCAACGGCTCTACATATATTACAGATGAAAAAGGCGAGAAGCACTTATTCGGTTTTGAAATCACATGGGCGATAGGTAATGAATCTCACGCAACAGAAACTTGCCTTTTCTATGATGGAAAAGCACATAAGTTTGGTGCAATTGATGTTGAAACATTCCCTAAAGACGATAAGTATATGGAACCTTGGAAGTTTATTTCTGAAGATGGTAGATTTAATATGACAATGGTGCCAACCTTTGACTACCATACAGACTTAAACCTTAAAGTAGGTAGAATGCACGCTCACCAAGTTCACGGACTTTGGAGTGGTGATGTAACACTTGACGACGGCACAAAGCTTGAAATCAAGGATATGTATGCATTCTGTGAATATGTAGAAAATACTTGGTAAAATAAAAAGTACACCTGCAAAGAAAACCTTTGCAGGTATTTTTTTTCGTGAAAAAGCTCAAAAACTGTCATAAGAATTTATAAAAAAGTTCTAAAAAACTCTTGACAAAATAAAAAATAGATAGTATTATTATAAGGCACTCACGGAGAGCACTAAGTAAATATCGCGGAGTAGAGCAGTTGGTAGCTCGTCGGGCTCATAACCCGAAGGTCGTTGGTTCAAGTCCTCCCTCCGCAACCAAATCAGATACCACTATTGATACAATTTGTGTTGATAGTGGTATCGTTGTTTTATA
>JAZNWZ010000016.1:0-17725 GCA_045593645.1 Candidatus Fimenecus sp.
CCTCATAAATTCCGTCACAAAGTGCCATATATTCCTTATAAACTTTACCGTTAAGAATGCCTGTAACAAACTTGTTAAGTCCGCATATAACAATTCCCGATGTTCCTCGGTCAAGACGACCGATTGAACGGAAAATTGACGATTTTCCTTGCTGCGCAAGGTGATAGGCAACTGCATTCGCAAGAGTGTCACCCTGATGATTGTGTGACGGATGCAAAGGAAGCCCTGCAGGCTTGTCCACAATGAGCAAGTCCTCGTCTTCATAAAATACCTTTAAGGGATATGGTAAAGGCTCAACTGCATTTGTCTGTTCTTCCGTATCAACAGGCAGAGTAATCGACAAAATATCGCCTTTTTTCATAAGGTCAACAGTTCTTGTGTGTACACCGTTAAGCATAATTCCCTCAGGGTCGTGCTTTAATTTTGTAATAAGTCGTGACGATGCCTTTGCCTGATTTTTAAGGAATTCAAGAACTCTTTTACCGTCATACTTTTCTTCAATTGTGAAATCTATTCGTCTTTTTGTGTTCATATAAAGATTTCACCTTTCGTAAAATTTCTGTTGTATTATATCATAAAAAGAGTACATAGACAATAACCGTTTTAGGTAGGATAGAAAGGTTTTCATTACGAGTATTTTATTAAATTGGAGTTTATCGTGGAAATGCAAAGTTGAAAGTGGAAAATGGAAAGTGTAAGAACTGCGTTGCAATTATAAAATAAAACCAATTAGGTTTTGTAAAGGACAACGACTCGGCGTCCCGCTGTTGGTTTATCTGCACACTTATTTCGGGCTGCCGTGTTCTTCAGCCCCTACGAAATATTGCTTTCAATTATAATTTCATATCATCCCTATAAATTATAATTTGCAAAACAAAAAGCTCGGTTTTACCCGAGCTTTTGTTATGTGTATTGTCTTATTTTGCCAATGCGCCGACTTCAAGCATAAATCCGCCGAGCTGTGCACCAAATTCAGGGCCGCCTTCCATAATGAGCTTACCTGATTTTGTTGATTCAAGCATATCATCTGTGCTTAAAAGGATACCAAGTGCTGATTCAAGGCAGTTGAAACGAAGTGTGAAGAAAGGCATTGCTCTCTTGTATTCGCCACGACCTGCTCTTGATTTACCTGCTTTAATACGAATGAAAGCAGATACCTCAGGGTGATTATCAACTGCAAAAGCATAAACACGGTCAGGACTCTTTGTAGTCCAATCCTTGATTTCAGGATGACCTAACTTGTTAAGCTGACTGATACCGCTTGAAAGAAGATAGAAGAAGCATTTAACCATAAGTACCTGTGTTTCTTCATCCTTTGGTGCTGCAGTAGCGCCTGTAAGTGCTGAAAGCTTAAGAAGTGTCATAAGCATTGCCTTGAATGCACCAAAGCTCTTGAATACACCCTTCATTTTAGGAAGTGTTGCAGGGCCGATTTTGCCCTTAAAAAATGCGTTCATTGCCTCGATTGTTTTGAATTCGAGCTCAACATCAGGTGCTTCATGTGCAGAGTCAAGCTTTGTTTCCCATTCACCATCAGTAATGATGAAATGAGTAGCATATTTTCCACCCGGAGCATCAGCATCAAGTGCACTGACCTGAAGTACCGCATTCATACCGTCAAACTGCTTTTTAAGTGATGGTACATCATTAGCGATAACTTTTAAAAGCGGTAATGCAGCATTGAAAAATATTTTTGATGCATAAATTTCATTTTGTTCGTGCATATTATCAACTCTCTTTCTGAACGAGTAAAGTTTAATTTAAAATTATACTTCGTCGTCCCAGTTATCGTCTTCTTCAAAGTCTGCATTCATCATTTCACGAACGGATGCGATGATACCGTTAGCGTCGATGCCTGCATCAGCCATAATGTCTTCCTGAAGACCAATCATAGCAAAACTCTTATGACCGAGCATCTTGAATGCACAGCCCTTACCGTACTGAGCCATAACTTCAGCAACTGCTGAACCAAGACCGCCTGTTACAAGATGGTCTTCAACTGTTACGATTCTTCTTGTATCAGAAATTGCCTTCTGGATAGCCTCAACGTCGATAGGGCTGATTGTGTGCATATTAAGAACGCGAACGCTGAGTCCGTCATTTTTCTTAAGGAAGTCAGCAGCCTGTTTTGCCTGGAATACGCAAGAACCACAAGCGATAACAGTAATATCTGTACCCTCGTGAATTTCAACTGCCTTACCTACTTCAAAGCCGTAGTCCTGATTTTCATAAAGAACACGGTCAAAACCACGGTTAATACGAATGTAGTATGGGCCAACGTTTTCATAAGCAGCGTTAACTGCGTTTGCTGTTTCAAAACCATCAGCAGGAACAATAACTGTAAGGTTTGGCATTGCTCTTGTAATTGCAAGGTCAGTAATAGCGTGGTGTGTTGAACCTGCCTGACCGAATGATGTACCTGAGTGTGTAGCAATAATTTTTGCGTTTACATTCTGGTAGCATATGTCTGTGTGAAGCTGGTCACAAGCACGCATTGATGTGAATGCAGAGAAACCTGAAAGGAAAGGAATCATACCTGCTCTTGCCATACCTGCTGCAACACCAAACATATCTTGTTCTGCAATACCAACGTTAATAACTCTTTCAGGGCAAACCTTAAGAACGTCACCGAGTTTTGTTGATTTAGCAAGGTCAGCTGTGATAGCAACAACCTTTGGGTCTTTCATAATAATGTCGGCAAGTGCCTTACCGTAAATTTCAGCTGTAGAAATCGCAGTCTGGTCAACTGCTGTATAAACAAATCCGCCTGCCATAATTATTTACCCTCCTTCTCTGCTCTTGCAACACGAGCTGCATAGTCTTCGTCAAGTTCTTTGTTGAACTTTTCAAAGAGTGCATCGTCAATAGCACCATAGTGCCATGTGTAGTCGCCTTCAATTGACTTGTTTCCTGCACCTTTCTTTGTATCCATAAGAATACATGTAGGTGCCTGAGGTTCTTTTGCTCTTTCAATAGCAACATCGATAGCGTCACAAAGTTCGCCGATATTGTTACCGTCAACAACGATTGTGTTGAAACCGAATGCTGTCATCTTGTCAGCAAGTGGTTCAAGCTTCATAATGTCTTCTGTGTTACCATCAATCATATTGTGGTTTCTGTCGATAAATACGATACAGTTAGAAAGGTTGTAGTGATTCATTGTCATAAAACCTTCCCAACATGAACCTTCGCCAAGTTCACCGTCGCCAGTAACAACGTATGTAAGGAAATCTTTGTTCATTAGTCTTGCTGCAAGTGCTGTACCTGCTGCGATTGATGGACCATGACCCAAAGAACCTGTTGAAGCGTCAACGCCTACAACTTTGTTTGAGTCAAGGTGCATACCACATTTTGAACCTGAAAGGTTAAATGTTTTAAGCATTTCCATTGGGTTGAAGCCCTTGTCGCAAAGAACAGGAGCATAAGCGATTGCTGCGTGTCCCTTTGAAAGAATGAAACGGTCTCTGTCGTCCCATTGTGGCTCGTCAACCTTAATGTTGATATTTGTGATAAAGTACTGTGAGAAGGTCCATAACACTCATACCGCCACCAAAGTGTCCGCTACCTGCCCAAACTGTTGTTTGAACGCAGAGTTTACGGAGCTCAAGTGCCTTCTTTTCGAGTGCAAGCCATTCTGCTTTTGATAAATTAGGCATAAATTTTCCTCCCTAAATTTTTATTATGTGTCGGAGTCCCCACTCCGTTAAAATTGTTTAGTTATCTAAGCTCTGGGTGATTTTTTGCAACTACTGAGAATGCATCTTCTGCAATTTCAATAGATTTCTTAATGTCTTCTTCTGTGAGAGAAGCGTTGATGAAGTGGTTATGGTGAGATGTGATAAACAAACCACGATTAACACATTCTGCAACCCATTCTTGATGAAGCATAAGGTTGTCATCATTAGCTATTCTTAAATAGAAGAGAGCAGGCTCACCTGAAACGCGAAGGTCAAAGCCGTGTTCAGCACCAGCCTTTTTAAAGCCGTCAGTAACCATTGTACCGAGTCTACGGAACATTGTAGGTGTGTCAAGAGCCTTCATTTTGTTGATACAAGCAACACAAGCTGCAAATGGAACACCACTGAGCCAGTATGAGCCAGTATATGTAATACCTGAAACAGTTGCTTTCATATGTTCGCCACCGCAAAGTGCTGACATATTGTAGCCGTTAGCAAGTGCTTTACAGAAGCAGATAAGGTCTGCCTTAAAGCCATAGTAATGGTCTGAACCTGCAAGGTCAAGACGGAAACCAGCACGAACGTCGTCAATGATAAGAACAACACCGTGGTCGTCGCACCATTTACGAACTGCTTGCCAGTATTCTTTAGAAGCAACTTCGTTATCTTTAAAATTACCGTGGTCATAAGGCTGAGCAATAAGACCAGCGATATCACCGTTGTTATCGTCATATGCTTTTTGAAGAGCATCAAGGTCAAACCAAGGAACAATAACGTTGTTTGCTACATCTTCAGGAGTAATGCCTGGGTAGTCAATTTTTTGTGCCCATGGGAAATCTCCGTGGTAGTAGTATTTTAAGAAAATAATCTTTTTCTTGTGTGTATGTGCTCTTGCTGCCATTGTAGCGAGAGTTGTTGTGTCTGAACCATTCTTGCAGAAGAAAGCCCAGTCAGCACTTGCTACTGTATCAACAAGTGTTTCTGCACATTCAACCATAACCTTTGCAGGAGCAGTTGTGCAGTTGCCAAGCTTTAATTGTTTAAGAGCAGCAGCGTCAACGTCAGGGTCATTATAACCTAAAACGTTAGGACCATAAGCACACATATAGTCGATGTATTTGTTGCCGTCAACATCCCAGAAGTATGAGCCTTGAGCTTTTTCTGAGAATGATGGCCATCTGTTAACAGGAATCCATTGACCTTCAGCAGGACCTAAATGGCCATAAATACCTGATGGAATAACCTTTGTAGCACGTTCAAACATCTGACGGCTTTTTGTGGTATCATATGTTGGGAATTTACTCATTTTTACGTCCTCCTTATGCCAAATAGAGTGCAACTCTGTCAAGAATACGGTTTACATTATCAACCATTGAAATTAAGCCTCTAATAACAATGTTACCGTTACCAACGTGGTCAATTGAGTTAACTGTACCTGCAAAAAGAGCATTTGCAAGAGGAATGTCGCAGAATTCCATAATTGCACGTGGCTTTTCAGATGCTTGTTTAATAGTGATAAGGTGATTATCCTTAACACGAATAGTAGAATAAACAGTGTCTTTAATGCCGATTTGAATATCTCCATCAACAATGTTTGAAGCACTGAATTTACCAATTTCGTCTTGGTTAGCGATTTGTGAAATTGCAACAGATACTGTGTAGAAAGTACAGATAGTGTTAAGACGGAAGAATTCTTCGTCTTTAAGAGCTTCTTCTGAAGGTCTCATAACCTCTGTAAGTCTGTCAGTAAGTGCTGTAAAGGTTTTCAAAAGGAAATTAACTTTTGTAAGACCTTTTGTTGGAATTGGAGTAACTTTGCCATCGATAATTCCGTTAAACTTATCACAGTTTGCAACAGGAATTTTAATGTCGCAGTCTGCTTTAACGCCATCGTCCATTCTACAACCATTTTTAGAGAATGTGAGTGTAGCGCTTGGACCATTCTTAACATCAAAAGCAACAGAAATCGGTTTTTCAATAGTAGAAATTATTTCTTTTGCCTTGTCGTCAAGCTCACAAAGATTTTCCAATGTGCCGAGAACTGCATACATATTTATGTAAGCAAGGGTTCTTGAATCAGTCATATTTCTAATTCTCCTTTGGATAAAAGTTTACCATCATAGGTAACTAATATAAGGATACCAAAAAATATGTATAAAATCAAGGAAAAATCTTCGAAAAATTAACAAAAAATTAGTGATTTTTTATATAAAGTGTGCTATAATGCTGTTATGTAAAATGGGTTGGTTCGTATGGTTTTTACCCTTTTCAACAGAACAGGACAAAACTGTCAATAAAATCAACCTCGAAAGGAATTAGTATAATGTCTTTATTTACAAAAATTTTTGGTGATTATTCAACAAGAGAAGTTAAAAGAATAATCCCTATTCAAAAGCAAGTGCTTGAACTTGAAGACGAATACAAAAAGCTTACCGATGCTGAGCTTCAAGCAAAAACAGTTGAGTTTAAGGAACGCCTTGAAAAAGGTGAAACACTTGACGACATTTTGCCAGAGGCTTTTGCAACTTGTCGTGAAGCATCTGCTCGTGTTCTTAATATGCGTCATTTCCCGGTTCAAATCATTGGTGGTATTGTTCTTCACCAAGGAAGAATTGCAGAAATGAGAACAGGTGAAGGTAAAACTCTTGTTGCAACACTTCCTGCATACCTTAATGCTCTCACAGGCAAAGGTGTTCATATTGTTACAGTCAATGACTATCTTGCTCGACGCGACTCTGAATGGATGGGCAAACTTTACAGATTTTTAGGTCTTACAGTTGGACTTATCGTTCATGATTTAGACGGCGAAGAGAGAAGAAAAGCATACGCGTGTGATATCACTTATGGTACAAACAACGAAATGGGCTTTGACTATCTTCGTGATAATATGGTTATTTATGCTGAGCAAAGAGTGCAACGTGGTCATAACTTTGCAGTTGTGGACGAGGTTGACTCAATTCTTATCGACGAGGCAAGAACACCACTTATCATTTCAGGTATGGGTGATAAGTCAACAGACCTTTACAAAATCACAAACGAATTTGCAAAGCGTCTTAAAATGTGCAAGGTTAAAGAAATAGACTCAAAACAGAATTATGAAGATATAGCAGGTGAGGATGACGATTTTATCGTTGACGAAAAGGCGAAAACAGCATCTCTCACTAAAAACGGTATCAAAAAAGCAGAAAAATTCTTTGGAATTGAAAATCTTGCTGATGTTGAAAACCTTACAATTCAACACCATATTGACCTTGCTATTAAGGCGATTGGTGTTATGAAAAATGAAGTTGACTATGTTGTTAAAGATGGTCAAGTGCTTATTGTTGACGAATTTACAGGTCGTATTATGAATGGTCGTCGTTATTCAGACGGTCTTCACCAAGCAATTGAAGCAAAAGAAAATGTTAAGGTTGAAAGAGAGTCAAAAACTCTTGCAACAATTACATTCCAAAACTATTTCCGTCTTTATAATAAGCTTTCAGGTATGACTGGTACTGCTATGACAGAAAGCCAAGAATTCCAAGAGATTTACGAACTTGATGTTATTGCAATTCCTACAAACAAGCCTGTTGTTCGTGATGACCAAGACGACGTGCTTTATAAGACAGAACTTGCAAAGTACAATGCAATTATTGAGCAAATTCTTGAATGTAATGCAAAGGGTCAGCCTGTTCTTGTTGGTACAACAAATATTGAAAAGAGTGAGCTTTTAAGTAAAGTTCTTAAAAAGCGTGGCATTAAACACGAAGTGCTCAATGCTAAATATCACGAAAAAGAAGCAGAGATTATTGCACAAGCAGGTAAGTTTGGTGCGGTAACAATTGCAACAAATATGGCAGGTCGTGGTACTGACATTATTCTTGGTGGTAACCCAGATTATATGGCAAGAAACGAAATGCGCAGAATGGATTATTCTGACGAGCTTATTGCTGAGGCAACAGGCTTTGCAGAAACAGACAACACAGATATTCTTGAAGCAAGAAAAACATATCAAGAGCTTGAAAAGAAATATAAAGAAGAGCTTGCAGACGAGGCAGAAAAAGTTCGTCAAGCAGGTGGTCTTTGCATTATTGGTACAGAGCGTCATGAATCTCGTCGTATTGACAATCAGCTTCGTGGTCGTGCAGGTCGTCAAGGTGACCCAGGTAGCAGTAAGTTCTATCTTTCTGCAGAGGATGAGCTTCTTCGTCTTTTCGCAGGGGACAGGTTCTATGTAATTCTTGATTCATTCAAGAGCATTGGTGATTTACCTGTTGAGGCAAAAATGTTCACAAGTACAATTGAAAGTGCTCAAAAGAAGGTTGAAGGTAACAACTTTGCTGCTCGTCGTAGCGTTCTTCGTTTTGACGATGTTATGAACAAGCAAAGAGAAGTTATTTATGGTCAACGTAATAAGGTTCTTGATGGTGC
Organism: Candidatus Fimenecus sp.; assembly: GCA_045593645.1. Lineage (GTDB taxonomy): Bacteria > Bacillota > Clostridia > Oscillospirales > Acutalibacteraceae > Fimenecus. The sequence goes on from JAZNWZ010000016.1 coordinate 8,088, forward strand.
TGACATTCACAAGACAATCCTTAAAATGATTGACGATTATATTTCAGAAACTGTTGATTTCTATTGCCCGGTATCAAATGCTGCTGCAGATTGGAACATAAAAGGTCTTCTTTCAAAATTAGGCTATCTTGTTGATAAAGATGTTGAAAAAGAATACTCGTCAAATGCAGAATTCAAAGAATATTTCTATGAAAGAGCAATGAGTGTTTACAACGCTAAATATGAAGAATATGGCGAAAAGATTATGAATGAGCTTGAGCGTAAAATTCTTCTTAACAATGTTGATAAGCGTTGGATGGACCACCTTGATGCTATGGAAGAGTTAAAGCGTGGTATTTATCTTCGTTCTTATGGTCAACAAGACCCAGTTGTTGCATTCCGTATGGAAAGCTTCGATATGTTTGATGAAATGACTGCACTTATCCGTGAAGGCACAGTTACAACTCTTCTTATCTTCAAACTTAAGAGTGAGGAAGACATTAAGCGTGAGCAAGCGGCAAAAATCACAGGTACAAATGCAGGTGGCGACGGTACAGACAAAAAACGACCTGTTAAAAAAGGCGAAAAAATAGGCAGAAATGACCCTTGTCCTTGTGGTAGTGGTAAAAAGTATAAGAAGTGCTGTGGCGCTAATGAATAATTATTATGTAAAATTTGTAAAGGAGGTTTTTCCTTGAAAAAAGATAAAGAAAAGAAGCTTGAAAATCCAGAAGAGCAAAATTATCGCGATGAAATGGATGAGCTTGCTCGTATCTTCAAAGAAGAGCTTGACAAGGCAGTAGCAGATGCAGAGGATGACTCTGATTTTGACGACATTGAAAAAGTAGATGTCGAAGGCTACAATCCAAAAGAAGTTTCTATTGAAGAAGAGGAAAAAGAAACAAAAAAATCAAAGAAAAAAGAAAAGGTTCACTATAGTGAAGAAGAACTTTGCGACTGTTGTGGTGAGCGCCCTCGTGGCACAAAGAAAAATCCTGACAGTATTTTCTGTGAAGAATGTGAAGCAATTCTTGAAAAATATCCATATGACTGGAAAGGCATTTTTACAGCAATTGTTATGTTTGGATTTATGCTTTACAGTTTGATAATGCTTATAGGCGAAACTCCAATTTTTGCAAATGCAGTTCGTGGCGACCAAGCATTAAAAGACGGCAAGGTTTATACAGCAATTTACAAATATGAAATGGCATTTACACATCTTGCGAATAATGATGATATGGAGCTTGCAAAAGAATATAAAGGCCTTTTTGCAAAGCATATTATGGCTGAGTATCGTGCAAATGCAATTAGCATTGTTTGGACTGAAGCAGATTCTTTCTTTACTGAAAAAGACCTTAAAATGCCTTGGTTTAAAGATGTTAGAGAGGCTTTTGAAGATACAGAGAGCTTATCTATAAGTATGTGTGCGGTTGATAATATTCACTTAAAGAATTATCAAACTGCAACAAGTAAAGATATTGCAAAAGACTACGACAAGATAATGGCTACTCTTAACAACTTATCAGGTAAAAAGATTTACGAAAAAGGCGGAGTTTATCACGACGAAACAGAAACTGATTACACACCTGACGGCAGTGAAACAGTTTATGTTTATGATGAAACAATCTTAAATCTTTATAAATATTCAGTATCTTTTGCAAGTGAAAAATCACCTGAAATTATTGCAGGCCATCTTGAAAAGGTTATACAAGGCTCACCTGCAATGGGCGACTTTGCAAGAACAAATCTTGCAGTGGCTTATATAAAACTTGGTAAATATGCAGAGGCAGAAAAGCTTGCTAACGAGCTTCGTGAGAACAACTGTGAAACAAATTACTACTACTATATAACATCAATGCTTTATCGCTATCGTGATAAGAATTATGACGAAGCAGTTAAAACTTGTGTTAACGGTCTTGTGATGCTTTCTAAGCTTGATGATGGTGCAAATATTATTTGTGTTGAGGGAGCACATCTTTCAATGCAAAAAACACTTGCATATATTATGCAAAAAGATTACAAAAATGCTTATGATTCAGCTAACGAGTGTTTAGGCTATGAAGTAAGCTATTTAATGAATGTAAATGGTTATGATGAAGAAACTGCACTTGGTTATGCAAAGCAAGAATATAAAGATTTAGTTATAATGCTTGCAATTATGACCAATGACACTGAAGCAATAGAGGCATATGACAAATCAGTTGCAGACTTAGGTGAAGATGCAATTGTTCACGAACATATTACAAAGTTCAGAAACGGTGAAATCACTTTAGAAGAAATAGTAATGACAGGAAGGTATGATTGGCAATGACAGCAGTATATATTGTAATTAAATATTTAACTTTCCCTGGCACTATTTTACATGCATTTTTTGAGCATATGTGTTGCAGATGGTTTAAAATTCTTGTTGACGATGCTCGTGTAATTCAACCAACTGAAATTATTGGTCATGTTGACCACGAGCTTGTGAAGAGAAAAGGACCAAGCTTTGATATTTGCTTTATTCCATTCCTTTTCAATCTTCTTGTTGGCGTTTTGACTATGTCTTATGCAACAATCACAATCTTCTATATGAAACGACTTGGCGAAGCTTTTTCTTGGATTTGTCTTTATCTTGGTGTTTCTTGTCTTACAAACCTTTTCCCACAAATTGAAGATGTTATGATGATTAAAGAAAACTTCTTTAATAATGGCAAAAAGGGTGTTGTAACAAAGATATTAATTGCACCTATTTATGCAATTCTTTGGCTTGGCGCAAGACTTGAGAGATGGTGTGTAACACTTTTCACATCAATAGCATTTGCTTTTGTGCTTCCTATGATTCTCGGCTTGTTCCTTCCTGGACTTTATGAATTTTTACACTAATTAAAACAAGAAAGCCTAAACCATTTCGGTTTAGGCTTTTTCTTTGTTTGCTTTTAATTTTATTGTAGCAACAGTAATATCGTCTGCTCTTGAAATTTCACGAGATTTTGCAATAACACAAAGCTTTTGTGGTAAATCGTTGTCAATGTTGTTTTCTGCAACATAAGCTTTAATTTTACTCAAACTGTTTTCTGTTGCCCCATCACTCATCATAATAATAGTGTCGCCGTCTTTTAAATGACCGTTAATTGTGCCGAATTCTGCTTGCCTTAAAATACCAATAGGCATAGCAGATTTTTTTATTTCACTAACCTTGCCAAATCGTTTTAACAGAGAAAGAGTAGCACCTGCCTTGTAGTTAATGGCTTCACCAGTATAAAGATTGATTTTAAGAATATCAAGAGTAGCCAATGATTCTTCTCTGCTTTTCACAAGCAAGGCAGCGTTTACAAGTCGTAAAGCACAAGGAAAAGAAAATCCTGAAATAATAAGCTTTGAGAATAAAGAGGATGCCATTGTACCATCAATAGCAGCTCGTATTCCTGTGCCCATTCCATCACTTAAAACTGCAATAAAATTGCCCTTACCATCATAAAAGGACTCAAAGCAATCGCCACAAATATCGTCTTCATTGCTTGGTATCTGATAAAAGTTACACTCAACATCAAAATATGGTTTTTCACAGAAAAGCAGTATTTTTTCTGTATCGTTTTTCATAATTGTAGGTGGCGAAAAGACTTTATCTGTTAATCTTTCTAAACACTCAATAATGTCGTCTTCATAAATTATACAACTACTCTTAACAGTAAGACTTATAAAGGCGTTAGAGTTAGTGTCTTCATAATAGTTTACAAGTGCCGTTATTCCTAAATCCTCAAGGCTGTTTTTTATAGAGAGCGCCTTTGCACTTTTTGGACTTATATCACTTTGAAAATCGCAAAGCAAATCGTCAATCATATCCCCAACAGTTTCAAATTGGTCAGCAGTAATTTTTCTCATTTCGTTAATTCTTCCTTCTGCACCAAGCCTTGCTGAATAGGCAGAATAGTTTTTATTAAAGCTATCACAAAGAGACATTATTCTTATACATCGATTTTGAAGTGTTGGAGGAAGGCTTGAAGGGGTAATGACACCTGTTTTTCTAATAGTGTCAATTATTGTATCATACTCACTTATTGTCATTGAAAGGTCATATTTCCAACACTTGTCGAAGGTTGCACAGTCTGAGCAAACATTGTCTCTGACTCGAAGATATACACCAGTTTTGTCAGGGGTTTTCTCTTGCAAAGCGGACGAGACTCTCTCAATAGATGAAGACATTTCCGCAATAGCCGTTTTTGCCATTTTTAGTTTTCCAATCATCATATTTTTTATGGCAACACCATCTGCATCAAAAGGTGAAACACATAACTTCACCTTTAGGTTAAAAAAGACTTTTTGAGGCATAAGAATAAAAATTAGTGATGCAATAGCAGTTTCAACCAAAGCGGCAAGCTGACTTTTGTTGCCACCAAAAAACAAAAAGGTTGCACCATAAGAAAAAATATATGCCATAGCACATAAAATTCTGCCTGAATAAGAAAAAAGTCCTGCAAATAGCCCTGATACGCTATAACAAAAAACAAGTGGAGAAGAATTGCCGATTAAAGAAAAACCAATTGACGAGCCTGTACCAATTATTGCTCCACCTGTTTCGTGAAAAAGATAAGCAGAGCACATTATAACGAAAGAGCAAAGAATTCCAGATGGTGAAACCTGAAAAATATGTACTCTTGCAAGTGTTAAAGCAAACAAAATTATAGAAATAATTGTTGCAGTCATCTCTCTGTTAGTTAAGTGCTCATTTTCTTTTATTTTGTCGTAGCTTTTAAATGCAACACCAATAAAATAAGCACTACCAAATGAGCTTATAGCTTCTGCAATTCTTAAAAACAGTTGGTGAGAGTTAAAAGGTGAAGTGAAAAGAATAATTAGTCCTGTTGAAAATGTGGCAAAAAATGAGATTAAAGGTGGCACAAAGTTTTTTGATTTTAAACGAGAAACGGTGCTTACATAAACCTTTAAAATATAGACTAAAATCAATGCCATAATGTATCTTAAGGCAGATAGATATTCTTGCGTAAGAATGTATCCCAGCATTGCCCCAAAAGAAGAAAAGAGCACATATTCTTTGCTTATACCACTACAAAAAGCAATTCCCAAGGGCGAAAAAAATTCCTCTTGAGAAACAGATGCCATAAGAGTTGCAACTGCAAAGAAAATCAACTGCGAAAAGGTGGATTTTGCAAAGTCTGAAAGCTCAATTTTAGCGTTTTCCTGTGTTTCAGTAAACTCTTGATTTTTCATAAAAAACTCCTTTCTTTTTTGTATTCATATTATAGGCTTGTACAAGAAAAAACATTGACGATTTAAAGCAGTCGTAAATAGAGTTATAAAAAAGAAAAAAGTTTTAAAAAGTAGTTTAAAAACTCTTTTAATAAAAGAAAAATTATGGTAAAATTTTAATAATAAAAATAGGAGTGAGCTTATGGCAGAAATTATTACTGTTGTTTCTGGCAAGGGTGGAGTAGGAAAGTCAACTTTTTGTGCAAATATTTCTCTTACACTTGCTGAAAAAGGAAAAAAGATTTTGCTTGTTGATGGCGATGTCGGACTTCGCAGTCTTGATTTGCTATTGTCTGTTGAAAATCAAGTGGTTTATGACTGGTCTGACCTTGTTGAAGACAGATGTGATAAAGAAAAAGCAATAATTATTTGTAACGATAAGCTCCATCTTCTTCCTGCACCACTTGAAGATGTTGAGAATCTTGATAAAGAGACTTTTGAGAATATGCTTGGCAAATATAGGGAAGAATATGACTATGTAATTATAGATGCACCTGCAGGAATAGGCGTTTTGCCAAAGGTTTATGCACAGTGTAGTGATAAATGTATTGTTGTTGCAACTGCAGATGAGGTAAGTGCTCGCAGTGCAGGAATTGCAGGAAACGAGCTTGTTAAAATGGGCATAAAGGACTTAAATATTCGTCTTGTTATAAACAGATTTAGCCACAAGGCAGTTAGGCGAGGCAAGCTTCTTAATTTTGATGATATGATTGACAGAACATCAATTCGACTTTTAGGAGTTGTGCCTGAAGATAACAAATTGACCTATGCTTCTGTTACAGAAAAACCAATTTCAGAGTTTTCAGACACAAAAATTGCATTTACTAATATTTCTGACCGAATTTTAGGCAAAGAAACTCCAATTTATTTATAAAAAAATGTTGAAAAACAAAGAGTTTTTTGGTATTATAGTATTTGTATTAGAATTTTTATTGGCAAGTTTTTGAATAAAAAACGAAAGGGGATTAAACTATGAACATAGCACTTATGGCACACGACTCAAAAAAGGAACTTATGACTCAATTCTGCATCGCTTATTGTGGAATTCTTTCTCGTCATTCACTTTGTGCAACCGGCACAACAGGTAAAATGGTTTCTGAGGCAACTGGCCTTAAAATACAAAAGTTTTTAAGTGGTTCACACGGTGGCGACCAACAAATCGCTTCTCGTATCGCTTGTAACGAAATTGACTTGTTGCTTGTGTTCAGAGACCCAAATCCAAAGCCACATGAACCTGCAGACCAAACACTTCTTCGTCTTTGCGATGTTCACAACATTCCTGTTGCAACAAACATAGCAACAGCAGAGGCTCTTATTCATAGCCTTGAACATGGCGACCTTGACTGGAGAGACATTGTTAACCCAAAATAATTTAATATTAAAGAACCGCCTCTTCGTCATTCGGAGAGGCTAACATATTATTTAGAGAAAATAAGGAAGATAGATATGGCATTACTTACAAGTGCAATTAAAGGCACACAAGACACACTTCCAAAAGAAAGCTATAAGGTTCAATATGTTGAATCAGCAGTTCGTGAAACTGCAGAAAACTTTGGCTTTTTTGAAATGAGAACACCTGTCTTTGAGCATACTGAGCTTTTCCAACGTGGTGTAGGTGAAACTACTGACGTTGTTCAAAAAGAGATGTATACTTTTGAAGATAAGGGTGGTCGTTCAATTACACTTCGTCCTGAGGGCACAGCAGGTGCAGTTCGTGCATTCCTTGAACATGGCCTTTTTAATGAGGCATTACCACAAAAGATTTATTATCTTACATCTTGCTATCGTTATGAAAAACCACAAGCAGGCAGACTTCGTGAATTCCATCAATTTGGTGTTGAATGCTTTGGCGCAGGCGAACCTTCTGCAGATGCTGAGGTTATCTCACTTGCAAATGAGGTTTTCAATTATTTAGGAATTGACAACTTGGCTTTAGAGATTAATTCAATCGGCTGTCCTGAATGTAGAAAAGAATATCACAAAGCACTTAAAGAGTACTTTGAAAAGTATAAAAATGACCTTTGTGAAACTTGCTTAGGTCGTCTTGACAGAAATCCAATGAGAATTCTTGACTGTAAGAGTCCTATTTGCAGTAAAATTGCAAGCGAAGCACCAACAGTACTTGAATTTTTATGTGATGACTGTAAAAAGCACTTTGAAAGCGTTAAGAAATATCTTGATGCAATGGGCATTGAATATACAGTAAATCCACAAATTGTTCGTGGACTTGATTATTACACAAGAACTGTTTTTGAGTTTGTATCAAAAGAAATTGGTGCTCAGGGTACAGTTTGTGGTGGTGGCCGTTATGACGGACTTATTGCAGAGATGGGCGGTCAACCACTCCCAGCGTGTGGCTTTGGAATGGGTATTGAAAGACTTTTACTTTTGATGGAAGCACAAAAAACACCAATCCCACCTGCAAAAAAATGTGAGCTTTATATTGCAAGCTTGGGCGAAAATGCAAATCTTAAAGCAGCAGAAATTGCAACTGAGCTTCGTAACGAGGGTATGAGTGTTCAGTTTGATACAGTTGGTCGTGGCTTTAAGGCACAAATGAAATTTGCAAACAAAATTGGCGCTCGTTACACATTAGTCCTTGGTGATAATGAAATTGAAACAGGGGACATTAAACTTAAAAATATGGAAACAGGTAACGAGATAGAAATGAAGCTTGAAAACTTTGCAGGCGATTTCCAAACAACGGTTATTCAAGATACATTATCAGAATTTGACTCTTTTGGAATGGAAGGCATTGATTTATCAAGTCTTCTTGGAGGTGCAGAATAAATGGAAACAATGAACGGATTAAAAAGAACTCACTACTGTGGCACACTCAATGCTGAAAATATCGGCAACGAGGTTGTAGTTTGTGGTTGGGTGCAAAGACAAAGAGATTTAGGTGCTCTTATTTTCATTGATTTAAGAGACAGAACAGGTATTGTTCAGCTTGCATTTGACGAAAGCACAGAAAAAGAAATTTTTGACAAGGCTTTCTCTGCAAGAAGCGAATATGTACTTATGGCAAAGGGCGTTGTTCGTGAGCGTTCTTCAAAAAATAAAGATATCCCAACAGGCGACATTGAAATTGAAGTTAAAGATTTAAGAGTGCTTGGTGTAAGTGAAACACCACCATTTGAAATCGTTGAAAACTGTCAAACATCGGAAGTAACAAGACTTAAATACCGTTATCTTGGCCTTCGTCGTCCTGACCTTCAAAAGAATATTCTTCTTCGTCATAAGATTACAAAGATTACAAGAGACTATTTTGACGAAAACGGATTTATTGAAATTGAAACTCCAATGCTTATCCGTTCAACTCCTGAAGGTGCTCGAGATTTCTTAGTACCATCAAGAATTCATAATGGTAGCTTTTATGCTCTTCCACAATCTCCACAACTTTATAAGCAACTTTCAATGGTAGCAGGCTTTGATAGATACATGCAAATTGCTCGTTGTTTCAGAGATGAGGACCTTCGTGCTGACCGTCAACCTGAATTTACACAAATTGACCTTGAAATGTCATTTGTTGATGTTGATGATGTTATGAATATGGGTGAAGGCTATATTCAAAGAGTATTTAAAGAGGCTATGGGTGTTGATGTTCAGTTACCACTTCCAAGACTTACTTATAAAGATGCTATGGAGCGTTATGGTTCTGACAAGCCTGATACTCGTTATGGTATGGAGCTTTGTGATTTAGGTGATGTTGTTAAAGGCTGTGGCTTTGGTGTATTTACATCTGCACTTGAAAATGGTGGCGCAGTTTACTGTATTACAGCTAAAAATGCAGTTAACACACTCACAAGAAAAGAAATTGACAAATTAACAGAGTTTGTTCGTGGTATTGGTGCTAAAGGACTTGCATTTGCTCGTCTTATGCCTGACTCAGTTGCTTCATCATTTGCAAAATTCCTTACAGAAGACGAAATGACTGCTCTTCTTAACAAAGCAGGTGCAGAAACAGGGGACGTTGTACTTATTGTTGCTGATACAAAGAAAAACAGCGTTCTTTCAGTACTCGGTGCTCTTCGTCAAGAGGTTGCAAAGAAACTCGACATTATCCCAACTGATAAATATAATCTTCTTTGGATTACAGAGTTCCCATTCTTTGAGTGGGACGAGGATGCAGGTGCTTTCGTTGCTATGCACCACCCATTTACATCTCCTATGGACGAGTGTTTAGAATATCTTGAAACAGACAAAGCACAAGTTAGAGCAAAGGCTTATGACCTTGTTCTCAATGGCGTTGAGCTTTCTTCAGGTTCAATTCGTATTACTGACCCAACACTTCAAAAGAGAATGTTCACTCTTCTTGGTCTTTCTGATGAAGAAGCATATGAAAAATTTGGCTTCTTAACAGATGCATTCAAATTTGGTCCTCCTCCACACGGTGGTATGGGTATCGG
>JAZNWZ010000017.1:0-22709 GCA_045593645.1 Candidatus Fimenecus sp.
AGTATTTTAAAACAAAAAATCAACTCTTTAAAGCTTTTTCAATCTGTGTTTTCATCGCTTTCTTTCGATGATTTTTCAAAAAGCTCTTTTATTTCTTCTAGTTTTTTGTTTTGTTCTTTTATATTTTTGTTGATATCATATAACTTCCAAATCACATAAATCAAAACTATGGCTACAAATGGAGATGACAATTTGTTTTCGAAAATAATATTAATATATCCATATAATAACAATACAACAGTTAGGATTATATTCGTTAACATTTTAATTTATCTCCTTACGTTTTAGGTATGTAATTAATTTGGCTTCCAGTTGCAATTTGACATTCCACATAACATAATTTTGGTGATACCGAAAAGCTTACACTATTTATACTTATAGAAACTCCTATTGACCCAAGGCCCAATTTTTGATGGAAATAAGAACTGTATATATTAAATGTTTTTGGAGAAGACCAATCACCAACTCGTGCTGATACAATCATCATAAACTCAGCATTAGTGTAATAAAGTGGAGGTTTCAAATAAGCATTGTTGTTCTCCAAATCAAATTGATATATTATTCCGTTGCCCATAACTTTAAGGTCATTTTCATCTTCTAAATTATTACAATCAGCAGAAACTGTTTTGCTACCTACTGTATAATTTTCCTCATCGTTTTGATTATAAATATATTCACCAGCAAATGTAAAACTATCTCTCTCAAAAGACAGATACTCACCTGATACGCTAATCAAATCTGTTCCATGCCATCTAGTAACATAATTTTTCCACTCATAAGTAACTATTATACCATATGTTCCTGTCGGAGCATTTTGAGTTTCATAAACATATAAATTTTTAATTAAATAACTATCTTCCCCATCATAGTGTATTTCATTACTGCTACTTTTGGTTTGCACGTCATAAGCAATATTTTTATTTCCGGCACTTAATCCTTCTAAATATTCACTTTGTGTTAATGCTATCTCAACACCTTCATTGTTTATTTTGCTATATGATGTTTCACAATGAATGCTATACGAATTGGCAATTTCAATTTTCTTATCGTCAGGCATCTTCTCAACCCACTTTGAATCCATCCCTATTGACAATAAAATTTCATTAGCTAATTCAGTTTCACTTTTACCGGATATAGTTGCAGACAACCGCTTCGCAGAAAGTTCTACACTATTTAAATCGGTGTCATTAGAAGAAAAGGCACAAACCGGGAAAGTAAAAAACAATAAGCAGATAAATGATAACCATATCGAAAAAAATCTTTTCACAGTAAAATCTCCTTTTTTAACACAAATCTTGTTTTTACGATTATGTTATCTGCACATTGGAATCACCTTTTTAAAACTTCATTTTGCAAAAGCAGTACCATGTCTTTACATTAACATAATCGATTAAGGAATGATTTTTGTTATGAAAACAGTAAATCAGGAGAGTTTTAATATATTATGCATATCGTTATGTTTTTAATATATCATCGTAAATTTCTTTTGTCAATAAAACACGTTTGTTACAAAAATATATTTTTTATTGCTTTTCAGCCCCTTCGCATTGCATTTTGCAATTAACTTAACACGACCCCCTACAAAGCAAATAATATCTTGACAGTAAAATGGGCTTATGATATACTTTATCTGTAAATATTTGATATTTTATTCAGATAGGAGTTATCAAAATGGAAAGAATTAGAACTATTGAAACAAGAGACCTTAAAGAAAGCGCAGTTAAGGGCGGTTGTGGTGAATGCCAAACATCTTGCCAATCAGCTTGCAAGACATCATGTGGTGTTGCTAACCAACAATGTGAAAACTGCGAAAGCAAATAAGTTTTAAGAAAATCTATTGTAAAAGCAGGTAATGCATATCGTATTACCTGTTTTTTATTGAAAGAGTTGTTTTTATGGTACATCAATATAAATTAAATGGTTACAACATTGTTCTTGACACTTGCTCAGGTGCTGTTCACGTTGTGGACGAGGTAGCCTATGACATTATTGCACTTTACAAAGAAAAAGATGCTAATGAAATCGTTAAGGAAATCACCACAAAATATGCTGACCAAAGCATTACTGAACAAGATGTTCTCCAGTGTATTGAAGACGTTAAAAGTCTTGAAAACGCAGGCAAGCTCTATACTCCTGATACTTATGAGGGTATGGCTTTTGACTTTAAGAATAGAAACACAGTAATTAAGGCTCTTTGTCTTCATGTTGCACACACTTGCAATCTTAACTGTTCTTACTGTTTTGCAAGTCAGGGTAAATATCACGGTGAACGCGCTTTAATGAGTTTTGAAGTAGGTAAGCGTGCTCTTGACTTCTTAATTGAAAATTCAGGTACAAGAAGAAATCTTGAAGTGGACTTTTTCGGTGGTGAGCCACTTATGAACTGGGATGTAGTAAAAGACCTTGTGGCTTATGCTCGTGTTCAAGAAAAAATTCACAATAAGAATTTTCGCTTCACACTTACTACTAATGGGGTTCTTATTGACGATGATGTTATTGATTTTGCAAATCGTGAAATGAGTAATGTTGTTTTAAGCCTTGATGGACGTAAAGAAATTCACGACAGACTTAGAGTCGACTATATGGGTCGTGGTAGTTACGATTTAATTGTGCCTAAATTCCAAGAATTTGTAAAAAAACGTGGTAATAAAAGCTACTATATGCGTGGTACATTTACTCACAATAACGTTGATTTTACAAATGATATTTTCCATATGGCAGACTTGGGCTTTACAGAGCTTAGCATGGAGCCTGTTGTGTGTGCTCCTGATGATGCAAGTGCTCTTACTCAAGAAGATTTACCTATTCTTTTTGAACAATATGAAATTCTTGCAAAAGAAATGATTAAGCGTAAAAAAGAAGGTCGACCATTCACATTCTACCACTATATGCTTGACCTTACTCACGGACCTTGTATTTATAAGAGAATTTCAGGCTGTGGCTCAGGTACAGAATATATGGCAGTTACCCCTACAGGTGAACTTTACCCTTGCCATCAGTTTGTTGGTGATACGAAATATCTTCTTGGCAATATCTGGGATGGTGTTACTAACAAAGATGTTCAAAACGAGTTCAAACTTTGTAACGCTTATGCAAGACCTGAATGTAACGACTGTTGGGCTAAGCTTTATTGCTCAGGAGGTTGTGCTGCAAACTCATATCACGCATCAGGAAAAATTACAGGCATTTACGAATATGGTTGTGAATTATTCAAAAAGCGTATTGAATGTGCTGTAATGATTCAGGTAGACGAAAACTATAACAAATAAGGAAAAAAACAAATGGACACACCAATTTTTGACTTTGTGCAGAATTACATAAAAAGTAATACTGCCCGACTTCATATGCCGGGTCATAAAGGTGTGTCTTTTTTAGGCTGTGAAGCATTTGATATCACTGAAATTAAGGGTGCTGACGAGTTATATTCACCTGAGGGTATTATCCGTCAAAGTGAAGAAAATGCTACTCATCTTTTTGATACGGCAAAAACCATTTACTCTGCAGGTGGCTCAAGCCAAAGCATAAATGCTATGCTTTATTTGGCTTATTTAAAGGCAGACAAATCAACAAGACCATTTGTATTGGCAGGTCGAAATGCTCACAAGTCATTTATATATGCACTCGGCAAATTAGATGCTGATGTTAAATGGCTCTGTCCACAAAATAGCGATAGTATTTGTAGTTGTATTTTAAATGGCAACATAGTTGAAAATAAATTGCAAGCTCTTGAAGATAAGCCATTTGCTGTGTATATTACAAGTCCTGATTATTTAGGTGGAATTAGTGATATCCAAAGCATTTCAATGGTTTGCAAAAAATATGATATTCCCCTTCTTGTTGACAATGCTCACGGTAGTTATTTGAAATTCTGCCCACAAGATATGCACCCAATAAGCCTTGGTGCTGATATGTGTTGCGACTCGGCACACAAAACTTTGCCTGTGCTTACGGGTGGCGGATATTTGCACATTGCAAAAGATGATAAATATGGGTTTTCACAGAACTCAATCAATGCTATGGCTATTTTCGGTTCAACAAGTCCATCATATCTTATTTTGCAATCTCTTGATTTGTGTAATAAGTATATTGATGAAAAAATCAAGAGTGATATTGAAATCTGTGCTGAAAAAGTTGCAGAATTAAGAAGTTTTATAAATTCAAAAGGTTTTGGAATTGTATCTTATGAGCCTTTGAAACTTACGATTGATTTTCGTGGCTTTGACTTTGATTTTGCAGAGTATTTACGAGACAACAATATTGAATTTGAATATGCAGACAAAGATTTTGTGGTGTTTATGTTTTCGCCACAGAATAGTGATTCGGATTTTGAAAAAGTCAAATCTGCATTTGCAAATCTTAATCTTAAAAAGACAAAAGAAGTCAAAAATATTGAATTTCCATTTGCAGAAAGAACAATGACAATTCGTGAAGCGATTTTCAGCGAATGTGAAGAAATCAAAGTTGAAAAGGCTTTGGACAGAGTTTGTGCAAAGCCTACTGTATCTTGCCCACCTGCTATTCCTATTGCAGTGAGTGGTGAAAAAATTACTGAATCACATATTGAATTATTCAAAAAATATAGTGTTGATAAAATTCAAGTTGTGAAATAATTTTACAAAAAACTGTTGACTTTTTGTTAGCTAAATGGTATTATACTTTGGCGACGAAAAGTCGTATATGCGCCGGTAGCTCAGCTGGATAGAGTGTTTGGCTACGAACCAAAAGGTCGGGGGTTCGAATCCCTTCCGGCGTGCCAATACAGACGAAATGACCCTTGTGGGTTGTTTCGTCTTTATTTTTATGTTCAAAAGGAAGGGATTCGAACAAGGAAGGAGCAAATCAACGATTTGCGGAAGAAAACAGTCCGGTGGACTGTTTTCGCTGACGTGGCAACGAGCGTAGCGAGGCGATAGGCACGGTAGTGCCGAGAAAAAATCCCTTCCGGTGTACCATTAAAAGAGAGTATACGTTCGTGTGCTCTTTTTTCTCTTAATTAAACAGTTTTAATAAAAATATTTACATTTGTACTTTTTTAATGTATAATTATAAAAAACTTTATAAAAGGATGGTTTTATGGAAACTGGTCTTAAAAAACAATACGGGCTTTTGATGGCTATCTGCATGGTTGTAGGTACCGTTGTTGGTTCAGGTGTATTCTTTAAAGCACAAGCAGTTCTTGACAAAACAAACGGTGATATGCCAATGGGCATTATTGCATGGATTATTGGTGGCGTAGTTATGATTTGCTGCGTTCTTGCTTTCTGTGTTATGGCTCAACAATATGAAAAAGTTAATGGCCTTGTTGACTATGCGGAAGCGACAATTGGTAGTAAATACGCTTATATGATGGGTTGGTTCTCAACTGTTATTTATGCTCCTGCAATGACATCTGTTCTTGCATGGCTTACAGCAAGATATTTTCTTACTTTCTTAGTATCAGTTAATCCTGATTTGCCACTTGCTGGTAATCCTGTAACTGGTAGTGAAACATTTTTGCTTGCAGGTTTTATTCTTATCTGTGTTTTTGCAGTAAACACTCTTTCTTCAAAGCTTGCCGGCAAGCTTCAAATCAGTGCTACATTTATTAAGCTTATTCCTCTTCTTTTGATGGCTGTTGTTGGTACTATTTATGGTCTCACTCACAATATTGCTGGTGAACCAACAACAATTCTTGCTGCTAACTTTGGCACAGGTACAGGCAACTTGCAACCACTTTTTGGTGCTGTTGTTGCTACTGCGTTTGCCTATGAAGGTTGGATTCTTGCTACATCTATTAACTCTGAAATTAAAAACTCTAAAAAAAATCTTCCTATCGCACTTATTTTAGGCGGTATTATCATTATCGCAATTTACCTTTTCTATTATATCGGTATTGCCGGTGGTGCTCCTGTTAGTGTACTTATTAAAGATGGTACTGCTCCTGCTTTCACAACAGTTTTTGGTAATGTTCTTGGTAACGTTCTTAACCTTTTCGTTGCAGTTTCCTGTCTTGGTACTCTTAACGGTCTTCTTATCGGTACAATTCGTGGTATGTACTCAATTTCAGTTCGTAATATGGGACCTAAAATTAGTCTTATGAAACAAATCGACCCAGCATCAGGTATGCCTTCAAACTCATGTATTGTTGGTCTTGTTATTGTTGCAGCTTGGCTTGTTTATTTCTATGGTGCTAATCTTGCACCTATTCCTTGGTTTGGTAAGTTTAGCTTTGACTCTTCAGAACTTCCTATCATTACAATTTATGGACTTTATATTCCAATGTTTATTCAATTTATGAGAAAAGAAAAGAATCTACCTGTAGTTAAGAGATTTGTTCTTCCTACACTTGGTATTATCGGCTCTGGTTTTATGGTTGTTGCTGCTATTTACTCACACGGCATTATTCCTTACCAACAAGCAAAAGCGAAGGGCGAATTCTCTTGTCCTGTTCTTTTCTACCTTATCGTCTTTGTAGTAATTATGGCTGTTGGTGCTCTTGTTATGAAGCCAAAGAAAAAGGCATAATAAAAACTGATATTAAATTTAAAAAGCACTTAAAAAATATTAAGTGCTTTTTATTTTATTGACTTGCATTTCTTGGTTTGCTATACTCAAAGTTGTATAAATAAAATGATTTAAAGGGGAAATTATTATGGCAAAAAACAGATATGTCGGCGATTATCCTGTAATTGGTATTCGTCCTATTGTTGATGGTCGTCGTGGACCTATGCAGTTACGCGAAAGCCTTGAAGACCAAGTTATGGCTATGGCTAATGCTGCAAAGAAATTATTTGAAGAAAATCTTTTCTATTCAAACGGTGAACCTGTAAAAGTTATTATGGCTGACACTTCAATCGGTCGTGTTCCTGAAGCTGCTGCTTGTGCAGACAAATTCCGCAAAGCGGGTGTTGACATTACACTTTCAGTTACACCTTGCTGGTGCTATGGTTCAGAAACAATGGATATGGACCCATATACAATCAAGGGTGTTTGGGGCTTTAATGGTACAGAGCGTCCTGGTGCAGTTTATCTTGCTGCTGTTCTTGCAGGTCACGCACAAAAGGGTCTTCCTGCATTTGGTATTTATGGTCACGAAGTTCAGGACAGAGAACAGGTTGCAGAAATTCCTGATGATGTTAAAGAGAAACTTCTCCGTTTTGGTCGTGCTGCTGTTGCTTGTGCTACAATGAGAGGTAAGTCATATCTTCAAATTGGCTCACAATGTATGGGTATTGCAGGTTCAATTATTGACCAAGACTTTATGGAATCATACCTTGGTATGCGTGTTGAATCTGTTGACGAAGTTGAAATTCTTCGCCGAATGGAAGAAGGCATTTTTAACGAAGAAGAATATCAAAAAGCACTTGCTTGGACAAAAGAACACTGCAAAGAGGGTCGTGATGACAACCCTGAATCAGTTGAATTCTTAGGTAAAGACCACAAGATTAAATTCACAGATGAAGAAAAAGAAAAGCAGTGGGAATTCACAGTTAAAATGTACTGCATTATTAAAGACTTAATGGCAGGTAACGAAAATCTTCCTGACGCATTCGTAGAAGAAAGAGTTGGTCACAACGCTATTGCATGTGGTTTCCAAGGTCAAAGACAATGGACAGACCATTGGCCAAACTGCGACTACCCTGAAGCACTTCTTTCATCAACATTTGACTATGAAGGTGCTCGCGAGCCATACACATTGGCAACAGAAAACGATGTTCTTAATGGTCTTGGTATGCTCTTTATGAGATTACTTACACACCGTGCACAGATTTTCGCTGATGTTCGTACATATTGGTCAGGCGAAGCATCTGAAAGAGTTACAGGTTATAAGTTAGAGGGCAAGGCAAAAGGATCTAACGGTATTATTCACCTTCTTAACTCTGGTGCTGCGTGCCTTGACGCTTGTGGCGAATGCACAGACGAAAATGGCAATGCTATTATGAAAAAATGGTGGGAAGTAACTGACGAAGATATCAAGAAGATGACTGACGCAACAGTTTGGTGCGAAGCAGGCTTTGATAACTTCCGTGGTGGCGGATTCTCAAGCCATTACACAACAAAGGCTGAAATGCCTTGCACAATGATTAGACTTAATCTTGTTAAAGGTGTTGGCCCTGTTCTTCAGATTGCTGAGGGTTGGACAGTTAATCTTCCTGACGAAGTTTCTGACACACTTATGGAAAGAACAAACCCAACATGGCCTTGCACTTGGTTTGCTCCTCGTTGTGACGGTAAAGAGGGCTCACCATTTAAGACTGCCTACGAAGTAATGCAAAACTGGGGTGCTAACCACGGTGCTATTTCTTACGGACACATTGGTGCTGACCTTATTACAATGTGCTCTATGCTTCGTATTCCTGTTTGTATGCACAATGTTCCTGAAGATGAAATCTTCCGTCCAGCTTGTTGGAATGCTTTCGGTATGGATAAAGAAGGTCAAGATTATCGTGCTTGCCAGACTTATGGCCCACTTTTCAAGAAATAAGGAGTAATTGGTATGGAAAATTTATCATATATGGAAATTCGTGAGCAGATTTGTGATGTCTGCCATAAAATGTGGCAACTTGGTTGGGTTGCTGCAAATGACGGTAATGTTTCTGTAAAATTGCCTGATGGTAACTATATGGCAACACCAACAGGCATCAGCAAAAGCTTTATCACACCTGAAAAACTTGTTGTAATCAACGAAAACGGCGAAGTACTTGAAGGGGCTCCTTATAAGCCATCAAGCGAGATTAAAATGCATCTTCGTTGCTACAAAGAGCGTGAAGATGTTGGTGCAGTAGTACACGCTCACCCACCAACAGCAACAGGTTATGCAGTTGCAGGTTTAAGCCTTGACGAATACTCAATGATTGAAACTGTTATTGCAATCGGTTCAATTCCACTTACACCTTATGGCACACCAAGTACAAACGAAGTGCCTGAGGCTATTGCACCTTACCTTAAAGAGCATGATGTTATGCTTCTTCAAAATCACGGTGCACTCACAGTTGGTTGCGACCTTATTACTGCATATTACAGAATGGAAACACTTGAGTTGTTTGCAAAAATTTCTCTTACAGCTCATCTTCTTGGCGGTGCTAAAGAAATTTCTAAAGAAAACATTGACAAACTCTTATATTTGAGAGAAAACTACTATGGTGTTACAGGTAAACACCCTGGTTACAAACATTATAATAAGGAAGATTGATTATGCTTAAAAATATTCCAAAAATCCTTTCTCCCGAAATGCTTAAAGTTCTTTGTGAAATGGGACACAGCGACCGTCTTGTTATTGCTGACGGTAACTTCCCTGCTGAAAGTATGGGCAAAGATGCAATAGTACTTCGTGCAGACGGACACTCTGCTACAGAACTTCTTGACGCTATTCTTACAGTATTCCCACTTGACACTTATGTAGAAAATCCTGTATCACTTATGCAGGTTATGCCTGGGGATACTGTTGAAACTCCTATTTGGGACGAATATAAAGAAATCGTTAAAAAGCACGATGACCGCGGTGCTAATGCTTTCGGCGAAATTGAGCGTTTTGCATTTTACGAAGAAGCTAAAAAGTGCTATGCAATTATTGCAACAGGTGAATCTGCACTTTATGCTAATCTTATTCTTCAAAAGGGTGTTATCTGATGAAATACTGTTTAGCTATTGATATGGGTGCTTCAAGTGGTCGTCATATTCTTGGTTACATTGAAAATGACAAATTACAACTTGAAGAAATATATCGTTTTGAAAACGGAATAGTAGATATTGACGGTACACTTTGTTGGGACATTGAAAAACTCTTTACAGAAATCAAAAATGGGCTTAAAGAGTGTAAAAATCGTGGCATTATCCCCGATACTGTTGCCATTGACACTTGGGGCGTTGACTATGTTCTTCTTGACAAGAACAAAAAAGAGATTTTACCTGCTGTATCATATCGTGACGCAAGAACTTCGGGAATTCCTGAAGAAATTGATAAAATTATTCCACGAAAAGAGTTGTATGAACGCACAGGCATTCAAGCAACAAGTTACAACTCTATTTATCAATTATACTGTGATAAAAAGAGTGGTAAATTCGACAAAGCAGAATACTTTTTAATGATGCCTGAATATTTCTCTTTCAAACTTACAGGTGAAATCAAAAACGAGTACACGCTCACAACAACCGGTGGACTTGTTAATGTAAATACTTTTGAAAGAGATGAAGAAATACTCGAAAAATTAGGTATCAATAAAAAAATCTTCACTCCCCTTTCATTACCCGGTACAGTTGTAGGTAATTTAAGTGAAGATGTAAAAGCTGAAGTAGGTTTTGACACTACTGTTATTCTTTGTGCATCTCACGATACTGCATCTGCGGTGGCATCTTGCTCAGTTGGGGACAACGGTATTTATATTTCTTCAGGTACTTGGAGTCTTATAGGTACTGAAAACTCACAACCCGTAACTTGTGAAAAGGCTATGAATAGTGGCTTTACAAACGAGGGTGGCGTAGAACATCGTTATCGTTTTCTTGAGAATATTATGGGTATGTGGCTTTTACAAAATATTCGTAAAAATCTCGATAAGAAATACACTTATGACGAAATGATGCAAATGGCTATGGATAGTGATTTTGTTGAGTACATAAATCCTAATGCTCCTGACTTTTTAGCACCTGACAATATGATTGAGGCAATCAAGAATTATTTAGGTAAACCTGAATTACCAATTGGTGATGTGCTTAACTCTGTTTATCACTCACTTGCAAAAACTTATAACGATGCTGTGAAAGTTATTGAAGAAATCAGTAACAAGCAGATTGATGTTATTAACATTGTGGGTGGCGGATGCAAAGACAGTTATCTTAACTCTCTTACTGAAAAGTACACAGGCAAAAAAGTTATTGCAGGTCCTGTTGAGGCTACTGCTGCAGGTAACCTTATGGTGCAATTTATGTATCTCGATAAAGAGCTTGACCTTACATCTGCAAGAGAGTTGATTAAAAACTCTTTTAGCAAAAACTAAATAATTAGAAAAAGTCAACAAGTTGAGCATAACTTGTTGACTTTTTTAACAATGTAATATATAATCTTTGTATACTCGAAGCAAGGGTGGAGTCTGTCATAGAAACTTAAAGTTTCTATTTGCTTTGAAATGTAATTTTTAAGCAACTATGACGGGACTCATTTTGTGAGTTCCGTTTTTTTATAAGGAGTTTTTCAAAATGAATTTATTAGTTCCTATTTTTTGGTTGATTATCGGACTTTTGCTACTTATTAAAGGTGGTGACTGGTTTGTTGATGGTGCTTCAGGTATTGCACGTCGTTTCCATTTACCTGAAATTTTGATTGGTGCAACGGTTGTTTCAATCGGTACTACTCTTCCTGAGGTTATGGTTTCGGCCGGTGCTGCTGTTAAAGGTGTTGGTGATATTGCCTATGGTAATGCTATTGGCTCAATTATTTGTAACACTTCACTTATAGCGGCAATTACAATTGCCTTAAAACCAGGTCCTGCCGCAAGAAAGAGTATGACTGTTCCTGTTGCGTTCTTCTTTGGTGCTGCAACAATTTATTGTGCAGTGTCATACCTATTAGGCACATTCACACGCACAGTAGGTATTGTATTGCTCTCAGTTTTTGTTGTTTATATGGTAACAACCGTTGTGAGAATGAAAAAATCTGCTGCAAGTATTGAAACTGTTCAATTAGAAGAACAAGTTGGTGCATTGACCAGTGAAGCTGAACTTGAAGCACGCAGTGGTGAAGACCATACGGTTGAGTCAAAGGAAGCAGGCACTAAAGACAGTTTATTAAAAGATATTCTTTTATTGGTCGTTGGTGCTATTATTATTGCAATCGGTGCAAGTCTTCTTAACGAAAACGCACAGACTATTGCTCGTGAATGTGGCGTTTCTGAAAAGGTTATTGGTCTTACAATAGTTGCTCTTGGCACATCACTTCCTGAGCTTGTTACTGCAATTACCTCACTTATTAAAGGTCACGGTTCACTCTCACTCGGTAATATTATTGGTGCAAACCTTTTCAACCTTGTGCTTGTAAGTGGTGTTTCTGTTACACTCAGTCCTTTCGATGTTCCTGTTTCGGGTTATATTGCCGGTATTAACTCATCTTTGGTACTTGACATTCCTGTTATGCTTGGAGTTATGCTTATTCTTACAATTCCAACGCTTATCAAGCAAAAACTTTCGCGTTGGCAAGGCATCTTGCTTCTCGGTATATACATCACCTATACAGTATTACTTTTCATTGTTTAATAAAATTTTAAAGCGGTCATTATTGACCGCTTTTTTTGTCATTTGTTACAGATAAAAATGACAAAGTATGACATTATTTACAAAAAATATTTTTTTCATTTTCGTTGCTTTATTTTATTGACATATTATAGTATAATAACCACATATGTTAAGAAAGGGATGGTAAAATGACAAAGTCTGAAATTATCGGCAAGGTCAAGGGATTACCTGGATATGTGAAAAATAACTGGAGCAAGCCAAACGATGGTGAATATCTCACACTAAAAGAAATGTTGGCTTATACCCTTGCACAAGGTGGCACTTATGTTTTTGGATGTGTAGCAATGTATGTTACCTTCTCTGCAAGTTATTTCTGTGGTGCAGTTATGGGCATTGCAACCATTGACTTTTCAGTTATCAATATTATAAGTACAGTGCTTGGCTATGCACTTATGTTTATGAATCCGATTAATGTATTGATTTATGAAAATCACGGTATACTTGAAAAGAAAACAAAGATTTTTGCACACCTTTGTTATAGCGGTAAACTCATAATTGGTATTGGCTGTTATTTCTTGCCACAAGGAATGTTTGAGTCAATCATCAACGGACTTCCACAATTAGTTGGTAACATACTTGTTGCAGGTGCTATTTGGGATTACATTCATTGGTTTATTCGTAGAAAGTTCTGTGCAAAATACGGAAGATTCAAGCCGTTTGTACTTATTTGTGCAATTCCATCCACAATTCTTGTTTCGGCTATCCCTTATCTTCCAGTACAGAATATAAGCTACACAAACAAACTTATTGTTCTTCACTTTGCTTTTACTTTAATGTCATATTTCTATAACAACTACATTGGCATCAACACTCTTGTTACATTTATGACACCTAATTCACAAGAAAGACAAAAGCTTCACTCAATTGCACCTATTCTTTCTGGACTTTTCTCATCAATTGTTGCGGCTGTTTGGCCAATGCTTATTGTTTCAACTGGTGGTTACTTAAGTCTTAAAACATATAAAGTATTTATTCCTATTTTCACTGGCATTGGTGCTGCAATGTCTTTACTTTCAGTTTTCTGTAAAGAAAGAGTTATTGAACCGCCTATGGAAAAAAGAGCAAAAGTTACTTTCTTTAAAGGTGCTAAAAACGTTCTAAAAAATAAGTATTTCTGGATTACAAATGTTTCAAACGTAATCGGACAATGGCACGGTCTTGTTGGCAATCTCCTTAGTTGGTGGTTTGTATATTCACTTCGCATGGAGTGGTTTTCAGGTATTGCAGGTAACATTGTTGCTATGGGTATGACCTTTGGTAATATTCTTTGTCCGATTATGACAAAGCGATTCCAAAAACGAAATATTCTTATAAGTTTCCGTGGCATTACAATTATTACCGTTTTAGGCATTGCGCTTGCTGTTAAGATGGAAAATATTTTCATATTCTTATTTGCGCTTTTCCTTAAAAATGCTATTGCTCCAGTTATGGATGGTGTTAATGTTGGTCTTAACGCAGATATTCTTACATATCATCAATGGAAATATGGTGAGCGTGCGGACGCAATGTCTGGCGTTTTCGGATGGTTCTTAAACCCTATCAGTGTTGCTATCGGTTACATAATGCCTTGGTTACTTTCAAATGTTGGCTTTACTTCTGACTGGGATGTTCTTTTTGATACCCAAATTCTTAATAAAGTTTTCAACCTTTATACTTGGGGTTCGGTAATTGGTCTTATTCTTCTTACAGTGCCATTTATCTTCTACGACTTAACAAAAGAAAAACACGATATGTGTGTTAAGGAACTTCAAGAACGTCTTGCATCAATTGAAGCAGACGCTAACGATAAGAACTAATATAGTGAGGTGTAATTATGAAAAGTAAATGTTTAAAAGTTATTGCATTTTTACTTGTATGCATATTAGTTTTATTTTCCGGATGTTCAACTGGTTCCCTTTCTCTTACAGGTAGTGAAAAAAACACTTATGATGTGAGTGAAAATGAAGCGACTGTTAAAAGTGTTCCAAACAAATCATCTGTTACAGAAATAGTTATTCCTGATGAATATGAAGGTGTTCCTGTTACTAAAATTGATGATTTTGCAGCAGTTAATCTTGAATATGTAAAAAACATAAAAATTGGCAAAAATGTTAAAACTATTGGTGATTGGGCTTTTGCAAACAATCAACAACTTGTTGCTTTTGAGGTTGACCCAGAAAATCAATATTTCTGCTCAGTAGATGGTGTTCTTTTCACAAAGGATATGAAAATTCTTATTTCCTATCCTGTAAAAAAAGGTGTTACTATTGTTAAAGACAAAGACAACAACGAAGTTGAAGCAAGTGAATATACTATCCCAGATGGTGTTGAAACAATTCGTTCAAAAGCTTTTTACAAGTGTAGAACAATACAAAAGCTTACTTTCCCAGCATCTGTAAAAAGTATTGAAGAAAAGGCATTTTTCCGTTGTGAACAATTAGAAGATTTCGTTCTTCCTAATGGTATTCAACAAATTGGAAAAGACGCTTTCTCATATTGCACAAAGCTTACTACTTTGACTATTCCAAAGTCAATTATTGCAATTGGTGATTATGCTTTTTATAGCTGTACTGCACTTTTAAATATTACTGTTATGAAGGCAGAAGCTGATATTACTTTAGGTGAAAAATGGTACCCTACAAATAACGGTATTAAAATTGATGAATGCAATATTGTTTTTAAGCCATAAAATAAAGGAGTTTTAAAAAATGAAGTGCCCTATTTGCGGTTATGAAAATTCAGATATTGAAAAAGCATGTGTAAACTGTGGCTCAGAATTTATAAAAGGTGAAGAAGAACTTGAGCTTGAAAGAATAGAAAAAGAAAAGGTAGCAAATGAAACACAGCCTACCCCACCACCTATTTATCAAGCACCACCAGTATATCAAGTTCCTCCTACAAATACAAATTATTATGCTCCACCACCGGTTTATCAGGCACCACCAGTTTATCAAGTGCCACCACAAGTACCACCTGTAAATCAAGGTTACTATGCACAACCACCGGTTCAATCACAGTACATGCAGCCACCAGTTCAACCACAATTTGTTCAGCCACCATATCAACAGAGAATCGAAAATCCTGGTGCTTCACTTGGTATGGCATCTTTAATTATGGGGATTATTGCCTTTATAATTTGTGGTATAACTGCTATTCCTTCAATTATTACAGGTATTATAGGCCTTTCAAAGTCAAAAGATGTGGGTATGAAAAACACAGAGGCTGTTGCAGGCATTTGCTGTTCATCGGTTGTTTTAGTAATTTACGGTTTTAGCTTCTTAGTGGGATTTCTTTCTGCTTTTGCTTAATAATAAAAAGCTGTAGTTGTGGTGTTTCAACTACAGCTTTTATTTTTTAATCAATACATAATACACTTGAAAAATAAAAGAAAGTATTGTAAAATAATGTCATAAATTTAATAAAGGAGATTGGAATATGGATTTTTCAATTTTTGACTCATTTGATATGAGTGTTTTCGCATTTTTCGGTGAACAAATTCATAGTGCTACAATGAATATTGTTGCCGAATTCATCACTTTCTTTGGTGGCGGTGCTTTTGTTACACCTATGGCAATCGTTGGTGCTCTTTTGATTCCTTTTAAAAAGACACGCAAATTTGGTATGGCAGTGCTTTTTGCAGTTCTTGTTGGTACTCTTCTTACAAACCTTGTTATGAAGCCTTTATTTGCTCGCCCTCGTCCTTATATTTACTACGCTGACAACCCAATATTTATGGCTTGGCACGAGTTTGCAGGTGGACATATTGAAAGCGAAAAGTCATTTCCTTCAGGTCATACAACTGCTGCTTTTGAATTAGGTGTTGCAATATTCCTTGTTATGAAAAATAAGAAAATTGCTTGGATTTTCCCTGTTTTCTCTGCACTTATTGGTCTTTCAAGAATTTACCTTATGGTACACTATGTAACAGACGTTATCGGTGGCGTTTTTGTTGGTGTATTTGCAGGTATTATGGGTTACCTTATTATGAAAGCAATTATTAAGAAAACAGAAAACACAAAGTTTGCTGAATTTGATTTAGCTGAAAAGTTTAAAAAGAAACAAGCTTAAAAATTAAAATGTTTTAATGAAATCACCTGTGTCAATAATAGATACAGGTGATTTTTTATGCATAAACGAATTTCAATTTCTTTTTCCGTTTTGATGGGCATTTTTTCTATTTTACTAATTAATATTTTTATCATTAACCTTGATATTAGTGCAAAGCCCTCTTCAATTTCCGGTAACAGTAAATCAATTGTCTTTTTAGGCGCTCGTGGAAATATTTATGATTGTAATATGAATAAAATTGTTAATAATGACTTTTATTACACTACTGTCGTTATGCCAACAACTGCAAATTTCAACCTGCTTTCGCCCTATTTAAGTGAAAATTCGAAAAATACAATTTACCAAAATATGCAAAATGGAAAAATGAGCGTTATAAAGACCTTTATGCCCTTTGATTCTAACGAAATAAAATCTATTAAAACTATTCAAAGATATAGTGAAAATCAATCTTGTGTGCATTTGATAGGACATCTTGACAGAGAAAATAATGGTGCTTTGGGACTTGAAAAAGTATATAACGACTTACTATCTTCTAACAATAAAAGTATAAAAGTTTCTTGGTATACAGATGCAATGGGCAGAGTTTTGATTGGTGAAGGTATTTCTGTAGCAAGCAACAATTATTTATCAGCAGAAGGTATTCAAATTACAATTGATTTGAATATTCAACAACTTACAGAAAAATTACTTATAGAAGAGAACATACAAAAAGGTGCTATTGTTGTTTTAAATGCAGACACAAGTGAAATTCTCGCTTGTGCTTCTGTGCCGACTTTTCATCCTGATAACTTACAAGATAGTGTTAACTCTACTGACTCACCTTTTTTAAATCGTGCGATTTCAGCATATTCAGTTGGCTCAGTTTTCAAGCCATTTGTGGCAGCATCTGCTATTGAGCACAATGTTGACCTTGAATATGAGTGCACAGGGCAAATATCTGTAAATGGCAAAATGTTTCGTTGTAGTGGCAACATAGCACACGGCAAAGTAGATATGACAACTGCTATGGAAAACTCTTGCAACTGTTATTTTATCGCTTTAGGTCAAGAGTTAGGCACAGAAAGGCTTTTAAGCTTTTGCAGACAGTTTAAGTTTGGTGAAAAGCTTGAGCTTGCAGATAACCTTTACACAACAAAAGGTAATCTACCATCAGAGAGTGAAATCAACTCAGCCCCTGCTCTTGCAAATCTTTGCTTTGGACAAGGCTCTCTTTTAATAAATCCTATTCAAATGGCTTGTGCTTACGCTTGTTTTGTAAATGGGGGTTATTATCGTCCACCAACATTGATGAAAGCAATTATTGATGAGAATGGAAATGAAGTGCAAAAAGTCCTTTTGCCTGAAAAGAACAAGGTTTTAAGTAGCAATACTGTTGACAAGATGGACGAAATTTTAGAGAGTGTTGTTACAAACGGAAATGGTAACAAGGCATATAGTGAGTTAGTTGTGAATCATGGAAAAACTGCTACTGCTCAAAGTGGTTGGTATGAAAACAAAAGAGAGATTACTCACACTTGGTTTTGTGGGTATTTTGAAATTGACGGTAAAAAATATGTTGCAGTTATATTAAAGGAAGATGGCTCTTCAGGTGGTATTGACTGTGCACCTATTTTTAAAAAGTTAAGTGAAGAAATTTATAAATGGAAAGTTGATTTTTGATGCAATTAGTCGATGAAAATATTGAATTGCAGTTGCATAATATTAAATTTACTATTGACTTTTAGCAATATAAAATATATAATATTTGAGCAACTGAAAAGGGCCACTAGCTCAGTTGGTTAGAGCATCCGGCTCATAACCGGACGGTCATAGGTTCGAGTCCTATGTGGCCCACCAAAAAGCACCTAACTAAATGTTAGGTGTTTTTTATTTGTTAATTTCTTATATCGACTCGAACCTGTGAAGGTTTTTGCGTTAAAAACGATATAGTATATCGTTTTTAGCAAAAAGGCGCGAAACATTTATGTTGAGCGTATAGTATGCGAGGCTTTGCCGAAGCAGACGGTCGAGTCCTATGTGGCCCACCAAAAAGCACCTAACTATTAGTTAGGTGCTTTTTTTAATTTTTACAATACTTTTCTATTGCTTTACTTATAAATTGGGCTGTACCGTCAGAATGCTTATCTATATTATTTTTAAACCTTTCGTCTGCCACATACATTTGACCAAGTGAAAATAGTATTTCACTTGTACAGGTATAAAAGTTATCTGTAATATAGTTTTGAAGCTTTTTAACAAGTTCTTGTGCATCAGTTGACTCGGGACTTGACCCACCATTCATACAAACTGAAAAGTCTTCGAGAATATTTTCTAAACCCTCGCCCATTGCATTGAACTTATCTTTTGAATAACCCTTTGTCTTTTGATGATATTCTTTGTAAGCTTCAGTTTTGCCCCACTTTTCTTTTACTTCGTCTTTGTAATTTTCAAACTTTGTATTATCAAAAGCTGACATAATATTTTCTCCTTTTTTGGCACTATCTATGGCAGAAATTAGTTTTTCTAATCGTTCTTTTTTTAGAATAAGAAGTTTTTTCTGCTCATTCAGTGCTTTATTTTTGTCATAATCGGGAGATGATAAAATTGTACTAATACTTTTTAAGGAAAAGTCAAGTTCGCGATAAAAAAGAATCTCTTGCATACGAATCAGGGATTTTTCGTCATAAAAACGATATCCTGTAAACTTGTCAACATAGGCAGGAGTCAACAACCCTATTTCATCGTAGTAATGAAGCGTGCGTACGCTTACACCTGTAAATTCGGCAAATTCCTTAATCTGCATTTTCATTTTTATCACCTCACAAACAGGAGTATATACTATAACGCAACGTAAGAGTCAAGAGGAAAATCAAACAATTTATAAAACTTATTTTTTAACATAATTTTTATAATTCTCATAAAATAAAGAAGAAGCTGAGTGACCCGCAAAAGATTTTGAATCAGTTGGGTTCATAAGTCCTAAATATTGATATCCGAGAATTTTATCAACATAAGGTGTAACATTTTCGATTTGCTTTTTAACTCTTTCTATATCGGCAGGAATTAATGCACTTTTATATACCATTCCCTCAAAATCGAAAAGCTCAATGTCTGCCCAAAGCTTTGAACGACCTGCCTTATCGTGAGCAATACGAAGCTTTTCAAAAAGTCGTTTTGTTCTATCAACCTTTGTTTTGCGAACACCAACCTCGTCCTGATATGCAATAAAATCAACATCTAATTCTGTAAGTTGACGAATAAACTTGTTATTTGCTCTGACAAGGTTTGTGCCGTAAGGTGCAATCAATGTTTTCTTATCAGGTGTAAGCTGATGGCAACGAGCAGAGCAAAGGTTAACATAATTCATAAAATCCTTAGAATATCTTAAAATTATGCAGGTTTCATCAGGGAAATACCAACCATAAAAGCTTTTATGGTGTGCATAAAGAACAGTTATCTCTTCCATAGCCTTAAATGAGCGGTCAATAATCTCTTTACTTGTAATATTTTGACTTGCTTTTGTCCAATCTCCATAAAAGCCGTTGCCTAAAAATACTTTTACATTACAATTATCGGCTTCTTGTAAAAGCTCTTCAATAGGGTCTGAGCAAGGAATATCTGCAAAAGGAAAAACTGATGATTTAAAGTAGCACTTATCATAAAGTGCTGTTGCCATCACGACTACATATTCCATACCTAAATCAGAGATTTCTTTTATCTTTTCCCGCCACTTTTCACCTGTAAATTGGTCAATGGTTGAATTCCAATATTTACCCTCAGGATTATTGTGATGATGAAATTCAAAAAATGTGCCATCAATTTTTCTATGCATTATATTCACCTAATAAATCAAATTTTAAATAAATCAAGGTATCCATTACCTTCAACTTGCATATCTGTATATTCAGTAAAAAGTGCTTTGACTTCGTCCATATGGGTATATGCTTCTATAATTTCAACGCTCATAATTTGTCCTATTTTTCAAAAGTATATCTTGCCTTGCCAACTGTTTTTTTGCCATATTCAATAGCACAAGTTGGGCAATATGATATACACGCCATACAATGAGTACAGTTTTTATCCCAAACTGGTTTGCCATTTTTAATTTCAATATTATTAAGTGGACAAACCTTTGCACATTTGCTACAGTTTACACATTTATCATTTGCATAAAAGCTACTTGATTTCACATACATTGGATAAAAAAGCGTGTTAACTACACTACTCATAAATTTGTCTTGTAGCTTGCTTTGTGATACAGAAAAAGCTTTATTTTCACTAATAAAGTTTAATAGTTTTTGAATTTCTATATCTGCTTTAGAAACGATTTCTTTAATTTCTTCTTGTGATGGTGAATTAAACATTGCAATATAGTTTTCAGGCATTACAATTTGTGCCGAACCCATATAGTTAAAGCCCTTTTTATTACAAAGCTTTATATTATATTTATCTGCATTACCGATTTCACTGCCACAAGTCATTACAAACCAAGCATTTTTTGCATTTTTAAAATCTGTATTTAATATCCAGTTGCGAACAATTTTTGGAATTCTCCAAGCATAAGTTGGCACAACAAAAATTAATTTTTCGTCAAAAAATGCTGATGTTTCTTTATTTTTCAACTTATCATTAATGCTTACAAGCTCATCGCCCGTATTTTTTGCAAGTTGCTCTGCCACATATTTACTGTTACCTGTACCACTAAAATATAAAACCATATTTTCACCAACTACATTTAATTATTTGTGATTAAAAACACTCCAAGAAACTATTTGAATATCTTTTTCTTTTGCACGAACCAACAAATCACCACTTTTAAGAAGTTCATATTCAAACACACGCTTTTGCCATTCTTTGCCCAATTTTTCGTTTGGCAAAGCAGGATGTAAAAAGATTTCAGTTATTCCATCTATGCAATTATCAACTGCATTTATGTAGTACTCTCGTAAGGCTTCGTAATTTTTGATTTTTTCCATTGACCAAGGATTAGATACTAAATCGTCAAGCATATGTACTCCCCTTTTTTCTCCTGAATTAACTATTGCATTTTGCATAGCTATAACAAGTTTAGGGATTTTCATACCTAACTGTCTTTCAAGAAATCCTGCAGTTTTAGGAAAACGAAAAGGCAAATTATATTTAGCACAAAAGTCAAATGCATCTAGGAAAAATCGTCTTCCGTTTATGCCGTAGAGTGTTCCGCAATGGTTATCTGCATGGTCTACAGTTGCACCATTTTTAACAATGTGTTGATATTGTGCTTCTAATTCATTAAACACATCTTTTCGCTTGGCTTTAACTTGGTTTGTGGGCAACCCATCTGCACCAAGTGATTTTGCTCGTGTTATGCTTTGCCACTTGTTGTATTTATCATCAGAATTTATTGTTAAATGAACACCTACCGAAGCATTTTTTTCTTTTGCAAAATCTATTGCATCTTGATTTTCAGGAGTAACAGTCATAAGTGATGTTGAGGTAATAAGTCCTTTACTTAAAAGGTCTTTTATTGCCTCGTTCTGCTCATAATTATATCCAAAATCATCTGCATTGATTATTAAAAACTTGCTCATCTTTTTGTCCTCTAAAAATTCACTATTCGGTTATATCATACCAAATTATAAATCTTACTATTTTTTCTTTTTATCAGTTAAATCGAAACTTAAATCCACCAACCATTTTATTTTTTCATCCTCTACAGAGCCATCAAGGGCTACTGTTATCCAATATGTCTTATTCATATGATATGCAGGGTAAAAGCCATTTTCATTTCGTAAATTGCCAATAAGAATTGGGTCGCATTTAAGATTTAACACATCAATCATCGCATCACTGTCAAACCCCAACTTTTGCTTTGACAAATCCATTATAACTGCAAACCATTTTCGATTATTTTGATGGCGAAACACTGCAAATTTTGGTGCAGATTCCCAAGGGTATTCTGCATCTACTCCGTATATATTTGCTATATGTTCAATAAGTTTTTCTCTTGTCAAAATTTCACCTTTTTCTTTTTAATCAGTTTCTTTAACAGATTTATTTATATAAAGTGCATATATCAATGGCACAACCATTAAAAAAACAGGTGCAACATATTGAGATATATTATTATCTATATTAAATATTGATAATGCATTGTTCAACGAGTGTGCAATTATGCAAGGAACAAGTGATTTGCTTGTGTGAAATATAATTACAAATAAAAACCCTATAGACATTGCATAACCGATTTGCATAAGTGTTGGAACTAAATCTGCTCCATTAAACAAATTAACAATATGACCTATACCAAAGGTAATTGAGCTTACTATTATGGCTGCTTTAACATTGTCTTTTGCCATCATTTTAAAGAGAAATCCACGAAAGATTATTTCTTCAATAAAGCCAATGTTAAACATAGTCAAAATATGAAATATAATTTC
>JAZNWZ010000018.1:0-7007 GCA_045593645.1 Candidatus Fimenecus sp.
TATGGTATTGTTTTATAAAAATCTTCATAAAACTTTGGATAAAGAAAGAAGTTTTTATAATATACAATAGTAAATAGTGTAAATAACACCGATATTGTCATACCAAAAATTGAAATTACCATACATATTGTTCGTTTTACCTTTTCTCTTGTAGGTAATTCCATATCTTCAGCAGGAACTTTTTCGTTGATTAAGTTACTTGATAATCTTTCACAAATTATTTCAACAGTAACATTTTTGTCGTCTATAAGAGAACCAATTTTTTCGATTATTTCACTATTAAATTGTATTTTTTCATTTGTCCTATTTATATATTCTTTAACTGTTTGTTGTGCAATTTCGCCACCCATTTGCAAAGATTTGATTTCTTGAATTGAGAAACCAGCTTTACGAAGAAGTGCTATGTTTTTTAATTGTTTAATATCATTTTCAGAAAAATCAATGCTTTTTCTACCATTGTAATTTTCGTCATATTCGGGTTTGACAAGGTCATTTTCAATATAAAGCCTTATTGCACGGTCAGTAAGACCTGTTTCTTTAATAACCTGTTTAATTTTCACAGTAACTCCCCCTTATAATGACGATTTTACATTTTTACCCTGGGTAAAAGTCAAGAGTTTTTTGAATTTTTTCTCTCCCTCCGTCATTTTCTTGCGAAAATGCCACCTCCCTCGTCAGAGGGAGGCGTAAATAGGTTTATTTTCTTTTTGATTTTTCTTTGTCTTTCTGTGCGAGTTTATTAGTGTTTATTGAATCCTTATATATCCAAAAACGATTTACAAGAAAAGCAGTTGTAAGGTTAGCAAGCATTGTTACCACAAGGACAATATACTCGTTAACACCTTTGTTTTCTGCAAGATTTCCAAGATATGTAGATGTTGGAATGAATATGCAATAATAAAAAGCAAGTTTTGCCATAGCAACAGGCACATTATTTGCTGATTTGAATGTAAATCTACGATTAACAGTAAATCCGTAAAGCACTCCCAAAAATATCGCAGGAAGATAGCTCTGCCAATAATCAAAGTGCATAAACTCATTCAAAACAGTAAAAACAACAGTTTGAATTACACCTGACCCTAAAGAAAAAGCAACAAATTTTACCACTTGTATAATATTCTCTTTTGTGGTTAATTGCTCTTTATTTTCCATTGTTTTGCTCCTTTTGTGCAATATCATTTGTGTTAATTGATTTGCCGTAAACCCAGAATCTGCATACAAGGAATTCTGTTACCATATTGCAAAGCATTGTAACTGCAAGAACAATATATTCATTTACACCTGCATTCTCTGCCATATTGCCGAGATAAGTTGAAACAGGTGTAAAAATCACATAATATATTGCTACTTTAAGCATTGCAACAGGCACATTTGTAGCTGATTTAAATGTATATCTGCGATTTACTGTAAAGTTGTAAAGTACTGACAAAACAAGCGCTGTAAGATAACTAATCCAATACTCCAAGTGAGCAAGTTCATTCAAAAGTGTAAATGTTACAGTTTGAATAATACCTGCACCCATTGAGAATGCTACGAATTTTGCAACTTGAATAAGAGTTTCTTTTGTAGAAAGTTTTTGGTTTTGGTTTGACATAAATATTCCCCCATTATATTTCAGGTTTGAATGATGGCATAAGTTCTAATTTAAACTGATTGATTTTGTGTTTATAATCAATAAGCTTTTGTTTTTCTTTATCTTCGATTTCACCTGTTCTGATATATTTATCAAGTTCTGCATAAGTAAAGCCTAAATTATCTTCATCAGTTTTGCCACAAAGTCCATCAATTGGTGTTTTTTCAACAAGGTTGCCTGGTAATCCTAAAAGATGACCGATTTGTTTCATTTCGGCTACTGTCAAGTTGGAACAAGGGCTAAAGTCCCCTACCGAATCACCATAACGAGTTGAATAACCAACCCAGTCCTCTGACAAATTGCAAGTATTTGCAACTCTGCCATTTACAGACTGACTAACAGCATAAAGAGTTGTCATTCTAACTCTTGGTGGAATATTTTGCACAGTTTGTGGTGTGATTTCTAAATCTTTTGGAAGATTGTTCATAAGTCCATCTACTGTTTCTTTAATGTTAACTGTGTAGTTTTTAATTCCAAGATGGTCAACAAGTTGTTTTGCACAGTCAATATCGTGTTGCTCACCACAAGGCATAAGCACACCGATTACTCTATCCTTGCCTAATGCTTCAACACACAAAGCAGCAACTATTGAGGAATCCTTGCCACCTGAAATACCAACAACTGCATTACAACCTTTTCCGTTTTGCTCAAAAAAGTCTTTTATCCACTCTACACATTGGTCTTTTATTTTAACTGCATCAAATTGATACATACACATCACGCTCCAATACGATTATTGTATCACCTTTTATTGAAAGTTTCAACAAAAAAAGGACTACGAAAATTCGTAGTCCTAATTTTATTAGTCTAATGGTTTCATTGTTGGGAAGAGTAATACATCACGAATTGCTGGGCTATCTGTGAGAAGCATTACCATTCTGTCAATGCCAAAGCCGATACCGCCTGTTGGTGGCATACCAAGCTCAAGTGCATAAAGGAAGTCTTCGTCTGTTGTATTTGCCTCTTCATCACCAAGAGCAAGAAGTTCTTCTTGTGCCTTAAATCTTTCTCTTTGGTCAATTGGGTCGTTAAGCTCTGAATAAGCGTTTGCCATTTCCCAACCGTTCATAAAGAACTCAAAACGTTCAACATAGTTAGGGTCTTCAGGCTTTTTCTTTGTAAGTGGAGAAATCTCAATTGGATGGTCCATAACAAATGTTGGTTGAACAAGGTGTTCTTCAACATATTCTTCAAAGAAGAGATTGAGAATATCACCCTTTTTGTGATGTGGTTCAAATTCAACATGATGCTCCTTAGCTACTGCTTGAGCCTCTTCTGTTGAGTTAATTTCATTAAAGTCAACGCCTGAATATTTTTTAACTGCATCAAGCATTGTAATTCTTTCAAATGGCTTGCCTAAATCCATTTCAATTCCGTTGAAAGTGATTTTTGTAGTGCCAAGAACCTCTTGTGCTACATAACGGTAAAGATTTTCAGTTAAATCCATCATACCGTGATAGTCTGTATATGCTTGATAAAGCTCCATAAGTGTAAATTCAGGGTTATGACGTGTATCAACACCTTCGTTACGGAAAACACGACCGATTTCATAAACTCTTTCCATACCACCAACGATAAGACGCTTTAAGTAAAGTTCAAGTGAAATACGAAGTTTGATGTCTGTATCAAGAGCATTGAAGTGAGTTTCAAATGGTCTTGCTGCTGCACCACCTGCATTATAAACGAGCATTGGAGTTTCAACTTCCATAAAGCCCTCACCGTCAAGGTATTTACGAACTGCACTAATAATCTTTGAACGATTAATAAGAGTTTGCTTTGACTCTTGATTCATAATAAGGTCAATGTAGCGTTGACGATATCTCATATCAGTATTTGTAAGACCGTGAAACTTTTCAGGAAGAATTTGGAGACTCTTTGAAAGGAGAGTAACCTCACTTGCGTGAATTGAGATTTCACCTGTCTTTGTTTTAAATGCTTCACCCTTGATACCAATAATATCGCCAATGTCAAGTTTTTTAAATGCCTTATATTCTTCTTCACCAATACTGTCTCTTGCAACATATGATTGGATATTGCCTTGTAAATCTTGAATATTGCAGAAAGATGCCTTACCCATAACACGCTTTGACATCATACGACCTGCAACACTTACAACTGTGCCTTCGAGAGAATCAAAGTTTTCTTTGATTTCAGCACTGTGATGTGTTTGGTCATATTTTGTAATTACAAATGGGTCCTTACCTTCTTCTTGTAACATTTTAAGTTTTTCCTGACGGATTCTTTGTTGTTCACCTAAATCCACTTCAGGTTGATTGTTTCTAATTTCTTCTGCCATTTTAATTCCCCTTTTAGTAAGGTTTATCTTGAAATCTCTTTGATTTTGAATTCGAGTGTGCCGTTTGGAGTTTCAACAACTACTTTATCGCCAACTTTATGGCCAACAAGAGCTTTACCAACTGGTGATTCATCAGAAATCTTGCCAAGTGCTGGGTCTGCTTGTGCAAAGCCTACGATTGAATAGTTGTATTCTTTCTTTTTCTTATCAACAATTTTAACGTGTGAGCCAACATGTACTGTATCTGTACCAAGTGCTTCAACATCGATTACTTTTGCATTTTTAAGAATGTGTTCAATTTCGCTAATACGAGCTTCAAGCTTTGCTTGGTCGTTCATAGCTTCATCATATTCACTGTTTTCTGAAAGGTCGCCGTATGATTTTGCTACCTTGATTTTTTCAGCTGCTTCTTTTCTACCATTGACTTTTAAATCTTCAAGTTCAGCTTCAAGGTCTTTGAGTGTTTCTATTGTAAGTAATGTTTCTGCCATTTTTATTTCTCCTTATAATTGGAATTTTTGGGCATAACAAAGCAAGCGTTTATCCGCCCATATAGAAGATATTATATAAAAAAACATTTGTTGTGTCAAGCAAATTAACTGCTTTAAATATAAAAAATTCTCCCAAAATACGACTTTGGGAGAATTTATTGTTATCCTAAAATTTCATAAGCTTTTTGATATTGAGCATCCTCTTCAAAAGTGAGCATTTCAAGTCTTGAATTTTGCTCATAAGTAAGCTCAACAACATAGTCAGGTGTAAGGCCTATTTTATCGTAGCACTCACTCTTATATGGAAGAATTTTAGCAATAGTCAATGATACGGCACTTCCATCGCTTAACTCAAAAATCTTTTGCATTGTGCCGTTGCCTGTTGTTTTTGTACCAACAAGTTTTGCAAGACCAAAGTCTCTTAAATCGCAAGCAAAAAGCTCTGATGCACCTGCAGTGTTACCATTTACAAGAATAATCATAGAAAAGTTAACACTACTTGAATCTGATGTAAATGTTTGAAGAGTATTACCATCTTTATCAACTGCTGTTGCAATTGCGCCATTACCTTCAATAGCAACAGGTACAATCAAGTCAATACAATCAACTGCATATTCGATAAGTCCTGAGTTGTTATTTCTAACATCAAATATAACTGATTTTACACCGTTTGACTCCATATATTTAATTGCAGTTTTAAGTTGGTCTGCAGTGTTACTATAAAAAGCGACAATTTTGATATAACCTACGCCATTATTTACACTATAGAAAACAGTTTGTGCTTCATAGCCACGAGCAACTGAAACCGTTTTGCTCTCATCTAAATGAGTGAAGGTTACGTCAACTGTTGTAAGCTTATCACCACTTAAACGCTCAATAAGGTCTTCATAGTTTTTAGGTGTAACTTCAACAGAATCGACTGCAGTTATAACATCACCTTTTTCAATACCTTGAAGTTGTGCAGGAGAACCCTCTGACACTTCAGAAACATAGATATTGTTGTTTTTACTGTCATAAACTGCAATAACGCCGATGCCACCGTCATTGCCCTTTTCTTTTTCTTTATATTCAGCGTATTCAGTTGCAGTCATATAACGGCTGTATCTGTCGCCCAAACCATTGATATATCCACTTGTTGTCATTGACGCCAAGAGATTCTCATTGATTTGTCCAAAATAGTTTTTTCTGACAATATCATCAATTTCACTAATCGTTGCATAAAGATTTGAGCGTTCAGAAACATCTTTAATAATCTTATTATAAATGCTCATAGAAACAGTCATTGTAATTGTAACTGCTACTGCAACAAATATACATATTAAAGATATCGCAAGACCTAAAGATATTTTTTTATTCAAAGGTTATCACCCTTTTATTTTATACTAATGGATTTGGCATATACAATTCAGGATTTTGACGTGTACCGTTAAGTCTTACTTCAAAGTGAAGGTGTGCACCTGCACTTGGCTTATCAGCAGTTGGTCTTGGTAAACAATATCCTGTATTACCTAATTTACCAACAACTTGACCTTGAGATACTTTTTGTCCGACAACAACGCTTAAGCTTTCACAGTGAGCATAAAGTGTTACAACACCATTGCCATGGTCAATCATCAAATAGTTACCTGAACGTGAATCATAAGAAACTTTAAGTACTGTTCCTGATGCTACTGCATAAAGAGTTGCACCACGAGATACGTTATGATATGTTTTACCGTTGATTACACGAGTACCAGGTGCACAAAGGTCAATCGCACCATTTCTGCTTGAAGACATATGAGCACTATATCCTGATGATATGTAAGCCGTGCTGTCTTGAACAGGACAAATCATTCCTCGTGAAGAAACACGGAAGTTATGACTTACAACACCGTTGTCAATAGAGCCGTCGCCTGTTCCAGCTTCTTCCCTTGCAATTCTATCCATTTCTTCTGCAAATGCTCGTTCTGCTTCTTCAAGCTTTTTCTTTGCATCTGCTTCATCTTGAGAATATTGATTAAGCAATCTGTTTGCTTCCATTTTTTGTGCTTCAACTATTTTAAGTTTTGCATCAAAAGCCTCATATTTCGCAACAACGATTTCTTTCTTTTCTTCGAGTTCTGCCTTGTCGT
Organism: Candidatus Fimenecus sp.; assembly: GCA_045593645.1. Classification (GTDB taxonomy): domain Bacteria; phylum Bacillota; class Clostridia; order Oscillospirales; family Acutalibacteraceae; genus Fimenecus. The sequence continues at coordinate 6,532 of JAZNWZ010000018.1, forward strand.
CTCTTAATTGGGCTTTCTTTCCTTCCAAATCTGCCTTTTGAGCTTCAAGGTCTTTTATCATCTTGTTTTTATCTTCAATTTGATTTTGAAGGTCTGTAATGATTTTCTTATCTTGCCTTGAAACTTGACGAATAAGCTCACTTCTTGCTAAAAAGTCTTCAAAGTCCTCTGCCTCAAGGAAAATCTCAATTTCTGAGGTTTCACCTGCCATATAAACAGCTCTAAGTCTTTGAGCAAGAAGGTCTTGTGTTTTTTCAATTTCTTTTTGTTGGTCTTCGATTTGTTTTTCTACTTCTGCAATTTTTGCTTCAACAACTTTAATCTCGTCTTCTTTTGCTAATATGTCTTCTTCAAGATTATTTATTCCCTTGTTCAAAACTTCAAGCTCGTTGCTTATGATTGAAAGTTGTTGCTCGTAAGCATCAATTTGCTTTTGAAGTGCTTGAATATATTCTCTTTGTTTTTCTTTCTTGTCT
>JAZNWZ010000019.1:0-4605 GCA_045593645.1 Candidatus Fimenecus sp.
AGGGAGAGATAGGTTTTAATAAGTGATTTTTGACTACCCCTCAGTCAACTTCGTTGACAGCTCCCCTGACAAGGGGAGCCGAGAATACACATATTAAACATCCCGACAAACTCCAATTTGCAAAATGTCCAATTCTACATTTAATTTAAATCTTCCGTTTAGAGTTTCAGTATTTGGTAATACTTTTATTGAAACTTTATTCGGGAGTGATTTTTTTGCAATATACAAGAGTTGAAATTTGTGGCATTAATACTGCAAAGTTAAAGGTGTTAAAAGAAGCTGAAAAAATTGAGTTATTAAAAGAAGTTAGACAAGGTAATACTCGTGCAAGAGACAAGCTTATTGAGGGTAATTTAAAGCTTGTTTTGTCTGTTATTCAGCGTTTTACAAATCGTGGTGAAAACCCTGATGACCTTTTTCAAGTAGGTTGTATTGGGCTTATCAAAGCCATTGATAATTTTGATATTACGCAAAATGTTCGTTTTTCGACGTATGCAGTTCCGATGATAATTGGCGAAATCAGACGATATTTACGAGATTACAATGCAATAAGAGTTAGTCGCTCACTTCGTGATACTGCCTATCACGCTATGCAAATTAAAGAGAGAATTCAGAATAATCTTGGCAGAGATGCAACAATCAGTGAAATTGCAAAGGAAATGGATATGCCTGAAAGTGAAATCGTTATTGCTCTTGAAGCCATTGTTGAGCCCATTTCACTTTATGAGCCTGTTTACTCTGACAGTGGGGATACAATTTATGTTATGGACCAAGTTGGCAGTAGTGAAAGTGATGAAGATTGGCTCAATGAAATCTCAATAAAAGAAGCGATTAAAAATCTTGGAAACAGAGAAAAAGAGATTTTAAATCTTCGTTTTATGCAAGGTAAAACTCAAATGGAGGTTGCTGAAGAAATTGGCATAAGCCAAGCACAAGTTAGTCGTCTTGAAAAAGGTGCAATCAAAAAAATTAAAGAATCGTAATAAAAAAGATTTCATATATACTTTTAAAGCATATATGAAATCTTTTTAGCTTGTAACAGAATATATTAAAAAAACGATAATAAGTGGTGAAAAACATTATCAGGAAGTGGTTTTATATGTTTTTGTAACTATTATTCATATGTGTCTTACAGCATGGTTAATTTACTTTGTAATTTATTTATTTTTGAATATCCACAACAGTAAAACACAAAAGAAAGATTAAATATTAACTCATAAAAAACACCCTTGTTAAATAAAATTAACAGGGGTGTTTTTGCGCATAAATTTGCAAAAACATTATAAGCCCCCTCGCTCCGCCATAGGCGAACCGCTCGGGATGGCAAAAAATCTCCATGCTGCTGTGGACAATATCCCGATTTATTATTTTCAGCAGCAGAATGGAGATTTTAAATGAATTGTTTTATTACTGAAATGAGAGAAAAGGAAGTTATAAACCTTGCAGATGGTTGCAGACTTGGCTGTGTCAGTGATGTTGAAATTGACACTTGCTCAGGGTGTCTTGTTTCAATTGTCATTTATGGTAAAAACAAGTTTTTTGGTCTTTTAGGTCGTTGTGAGGATATTAAAATTCCTTGGAAAAGTATTACTGTTATTGGCGATGACACTATTCTTGTAAATTGTGAGTTTGAAGAGAATTACAATCGTCCATCTGGTGGGCTTTTTGATTTGCTTTTCAAAAATAATAGATAGGTTGAAAAATAAAAGTTTATGTGTTACAATGTTTTTGTAGAACTTTAAGCTTTAACGGAGTGTGAAAAGTTATGGAAAAAAATAAAGTAAGACTTAATATTTGTGGTGTTAATTATTTCATCTGCACCGATGAAAGCGTTGAACAAGCAGAGGCTTTAGGTGCTGAAATTGACAAGAGAATGTCTGAAATTTTAAAATCATCATCTTTCATAACTGCAAATCAGGCTGCTGTGCTTGTGGCTCTTGATTTTGCTAACGAGCTTTCAAAAACTCAAGAGAGTGTTGAGGGCTATCGTGCTCAAATCAAAGATTATCTTGAAGACGCTGCAAAGGCTAAGTCTGAAAGAGATTACTACAAGCGTGAGTTAGAGCGTTATAGAACTGAAGCAAAATTTAAAAATGACCAAATAAATCTTTTTGCTAAAGCAGAAAAGAAAGCAGAATATGATGAATAAAATTGAGATTTTGGCTCCTGTCGGTAGTGAAGAAACCTTAAAGGCTGCCGTGCTCAGTGGTGCAGATGCAGTTTATTTTGGTATGGGCAACTTTAATGCTCGTCGAAATGCTCAAAACTTCACTGATGAGCAAATTGAAAATGCAATTAAATATTGTCATTCAAGGGGTGTTAAGGTACATATTACTCTTAACACCCTTATTAAAGATGTTGAACTTTCAAGCCTTATTGAAACAATAAAAACCATCTGTAATTCAGGTGCAGATGCTATTATTATTCAAGATTTAGGTGTTGCAAGACTTGTTAAAGAGATTTGTCCTGATATTCAAATGCACGCTTCAACTCAAATGAGTGTTGGTACTCTTGAAGGACTTTTTGAGCTTGAAAAATTAGGCTTTTCAAGAGCAGTTTTACCAAGAGAGTTAAGCTTTGATGAAATTAAGTATCTTTGCAAGTACTCACCTATTGAGCTTGAGGTATTTGTACATGGTGCACTTTGCATGTGTGTTTCAGGTCAATGTCTTATGAGTGCTGTTTTGGGCTCAAGAAGTGGAAATAGAGGTCTTTGTGCTCAGCCTTGTCGTTTACCATTTAAGGTCCAAAAAGGTTCTGGACACGATTTAAGCCTTAAAGATTTATCTTTAATTGAACACATCAACACACTTTCTGAAATGGGTATATGCTCTTTTAAAATTGAAGGCAGAATGAAGCGTCCTGAATATGTTAGTGCTGCTATAAAGGCTTGCAAAAAGTCAATAAAAGACGAATATAATTTTGATGTTCAAAAGGATTTAGCAGACCTTTTTTCTCGCTCTGGCTTTACTGATGGCTATTTTGAGGGCAAGCTTGGTCGAGATATGTTTGGATACCGTGAAAAAGAAAATGTTCAAGCTACTACAAAGGATTTGCTGTCAAAATACTCTATAAACTATGAAAAAGAGTTACCACGATATGATATTGAATTAACCTTTAGTGGTAAAATTGGTGAAAAGGCAGTTGTTACTGCTAAATATAACGACTTTGTTGTAAAAGCAGAAAGTGAAATGCTTTGTGAAGCACCAATTAACCGACCAATTTCAAGTGAGAGAGTTATTGATGCTCTTTCAAAATGTGGTGGCACTCAATTTAATGCAAAAAGTGTTGAAATAAAGGGCGAGATTGAATATTCACTTCCTATTTCTGCTCTCAACTCAATGAGAAGAAATGCTCTTTCTTTACTTGAAAAAGAAATTCTTGGTGAAAGTAAAAGAGTTTTAAAGGAAGCCCCTATCCCATCAAATATTAAGTCAAATAACGACAAAAACATATACTGCAGATTTGACAATGCTGGACAAGTACCTGAAAGTGCAAAGGATTATATTGTTTTTGTGCCACTTGGTACAGATGATAAAATCGTTAAAGAAAATGCCTATGGTGTTGAACTTCCTCACGGTATGTTTGGCAACGGTGAAAAAGTTGAAAAAATGCTCTCTGCGTCATCTGCATATTTTGCACTTTGCCACACACTCGATGCAGTTGCTATTGCAAAAAAATGTGGCAAAAAGGTTGTTGCCTCCCCTTCAATGAACATCCTTAACTCTCACTCAATGGATGTTGCAAAAGATTTGGGAATTAGTGAAGCAATAGTTTCAAACGAGTGCACACTTGACAATTTTGCAAAGATTTCTGCTCCAATTCCTAAGGGAATTACAGTTTATGGCAAAATTCCACTTATGCTCACAAGAAACTGTCCTATAAAAAATGGCAAAACCTGTGCAGAGTGCAAACGAAACAGTGAAATTACTGACAGAATGGGCATTAGTTTCCCTGTGAAATGCTTTATGGGATATTCTGAAATTCTTAATTCTCGTCCAATTTATATGGCAGACAGATTGAAAGAAATTCCATCTACAGACATACTTTTCTTTAATTTTACAACGGAAACCACAACAGAGGTTAAAGAGATTTTAGAATGCTATAAAAATAACAAAAAGCCACAAATTGAGTTTACACGTGGTCTTTTATACAGAGGTGTTGAATAATGGATACATTAAAAATTAAAAAGGTACGCGAAAATGCTAAAATTCCTACTCGTGCAACAGTTGGTAGTGCAGGTATGGATTTATATGCTTGTATAGACGAGCCAATTACACTCAAAAAGGGCGACAAAGCAGTTATTCCAACAGGAATTGCAATAGGACTCCAAAACCCACAATATGCTGCATTTATATATGCTCGTAGCGGTCTTGCAATTAAACACGGAATTGGTCTTCTTAACTCTGTTGGTGTTATTGACAGTGACTACCGTGGTGAAATCTGCGTAGGTGTTATTAAGCAAACTGAAGAACCATACACAATTGAGCCTTTTGAAAGAATTGCACAGATGGTAATTCAACCAGTAGCATTACCTGAAATTGTTGAAGTTGACGAGTTAGACGATACTGACCGAGGTGCAGGTGGATTTGGCTCAACAGGAAC
>JAZNWZ010000020.1:0-3107 GCA_045593645.1 Candidatus Fimenecus sp.
ATGTGGCGCGCTACCAGCTGCGCTACACCCCGAAATATTTACTTTTTTGTCAGCCTTGATAGTATATAATATTTTATTTGATTTGTCAACATTATTTTTAAATTATTTTTATATTTTTACAAAATTCATAATCGTATAGCAGCCTGAAATACCACTATACGATTATGATGTTTAAATATAGTTTGTGAATTAATTTTTATTTATGAAATTTTCAACTAGCTTTGCTAAGTCGAATGGGTCAACACGTTTCTCATTCAACATAACAACCAATTCACAAATCGCATTGTAATCAGTTGTCACGTCATGTATTCGCATTGCTTCACACCCGTCAACATAAAGAACTATGCCATAAGTTTTTATACTTTCGTTTTCCACATCGATAATATGCTCAAATATTTGATATTGCATTTTTTCGCCTCCAAACTTTATTTTATGTGGTAATTTTAACACATTTGTTGTATATTGTCAACATTTTTTGATGAAAAAATGCAACATTTATCTTATTTTTACAACATTTTTAGGTTAGAGGCTATCAAACAAAAAAGAAGTAGCAATCACTATTTGCTACCTCTTTTTATTTATGCATTTATATTCTTGCTACGCCTGTTTCTTTTGCAGTTTCAACAACTGCCTTTGCAACTACCTCAGCCACGCGTTTATCAAGTGCATTTGCTATAATATTTTCTTCTGTAATTTCGTCATCAGGAATGAGAGATGCAAGTGCATAAGAGGTTGCAACTTTCATTTCTTCATTGATACAAGATGCTCGGCAATCAAGAGCACCACGGAAAATACCAGGAAATGCAAGCACATTGTTAATCTGATTAGGGAAGTCTGAACGACCTGTACCCACTACCCTTGCACCTGCTTTTTTAGCCAAATCAGGCATAATTTCAGGTGTTGGGTTAGCCATTGGGAACATAATAGCGTCGCTATTCATTGACTTAACCATATCTTCAGTTACTATGTTTGGTGCAGAAACACCAATAAACACATCAGCACCTACCATAGCATCACTGAGTGTACCTGTTTTGTGTTCAAGGTTTGTAACCTTTGCAACCTCTGCTTGAGCCACATTAAGTTGCTCGTCGCCCTCACAGATAATACCAAAACGGTCAACAAATGTAAGATTTTTTACGCCCATATTAAGAAGATGCTTACCGATTGCAATACCTGCACTACCTGCCCCGTTAATTACAACTTTAACTGCACCAATATCTTTTTTAACGAGTTTAAGAGCATTTATAAGAGCTGCTGCAACAACGATTGCTGTACCGTGTTGGTCGTCGTGGAAAATTGGAATATCACAGATTTCCTTTAACTTTCTTTCAATTTCAAAGCAACGAGGTGCTGAAATATCTTCAAGGTTAATTCCACCGAATGAGCCTGAAATAAGATAGATTGTTCTTACAATCTCATCAACATCTTTTGAACGAACACAAATTGGGAATGCATCAACATCAGCAAATGCCTTAAAGAGTGCACATTTGCCCTCCATAACAGGCATACCTGCCTCAGGGCCAATGTCACCAAGACCAAGAATTGCAGTACCATCAGTAATAACTGCAACAAGGTTGTGACGACGGGTAAGTTCAAAACTCTTATTATAATCTTTGTTGATTTCAAGGCAAGGCTCTGCAACGCCTGGTGTATATGCAAGAGATAAATCTTCTCTTGTGTTAATTGGAGCACGAGAAACTACCTCAATTTTTCCTGCCCATTCATAATGCTTTTTAAGTGATTCTTGTCTAATGTCCATAAATTAGTCCTCCCAAGGGAATTTATATTGAGTAAGACCTAATTCATCACGAATTTGGATAATCTCTTTTTGAACTGACTCGTTAATTGGAACACCACTTGCCCTTGCAATGCCGATTTCGTACTCTTTCTCGCCTGCTGTGTAAATTCTTTCAGCACCAGGAGCTTTCTTTGAAGCACGAACTGAACGGATAATGTCACCAGCCTTTTTACGAGCTACATCTTCTCCCATAAAGTGGTCAGTATCAATAGCAATAAACCAATGGCCAAGCTGATATGGACGAATGTTACCATTTTCATCTTTACCGTCAAGGTCTTTACCATAAGCACCGTCTTGAAGAATTGAAGAGAAGAATTCTACTGCCATAGCAAAGCCATAACCCTTATAACCACCAAGGTCTTCGCCAATACCGCCAAGTGTTGTAAGAGCTGCTGTACCACCACGAATTTTCTTAAGAGCAACACCTGCATCGCCCTCAATAGCTTCACCGTCAATGCCGATAATAGTACCTGGGTGAACATCTTCGCCAATTCTCTCATAATATTCAACTTTACCGTTCTGTGTAATTGAAGTTGCACAGTCAAAGTTAAAGTCGAATTCTTCGTCAGTAGGAACACCAATTGTAAATGGATTTGTACCAAACATACCCTCAACACCAAATGTAGGTGCAACTGATGGACGAGCGTTTGTACCTGTCATACCAATGCAACCCGCCTTTGTAGCCATTGTTGAATAGTAACCTGCAATACCATAGTGGCAAGAATTACGAACAACAACCATACCCATACCGTATTCTTTAGCCTTTGCAATAGCCATATTCATAGCCTTGTAGCCTATAACTTGACCCATACCGTGATGACCGTCAACAACTGCTGTTGTAGGTGTCTCTTTAATGATTTCAAAATTTGTTACAGGCTGTTGAATGCCTGCCTTAATTCTGTCAAGATAAATAGGCTTAAAACGGTTAACACCGTGAGATTCAATTCCCCTTTTGTCAGATGCTAAAAGTACATCTGCACAGATTTCAGCATCTTCTCTTGGAATTCCATAACCTACAAAAGAATCGATTACGAAATTTGTTATTGTTTTCCAATCAACAATATTTGTTTTTGCCATTTTAAATATCTCCTTTAATAAATATAAGTGTGCCTTATAAAAAATACTGCACACTTATTATTTGTATTCTTCTAAATTATACTACTCAAAAAGTCAATGTCAAGAGGAAATTGACAATTTTTTAACAAATTGGAGTTTGTCGAACTCTTTGCATAGACACAACCTATTACCCTCCCTCGTTGAGGGAGGTGGCAAAATCGAAGATTTTGACGGAGGGAGTTTTGCGATTACA
>JAZNWZ010000021.1:0-3468 GCA_045593645.1 Candidatus Fimenecus sp.
AGCAAGTTCTTGATTGCAGAATTAATCCTAAAGCAACAAAAACTGCAAATCTTAAAGTAATTTATACACCACTTAACGGTACAGGTAATAAACCTGTCAGAAAAGTTCTTAAAAAAGCAGGTATTGCTGATGTAACTGTTGTTAAAGAGCAAGAAAAACCTGACGGTAATTTCCCAACTTGTCCTTATCCAAACCCTGAAATTCGTCAGGCATTTGAATTGGCAATTGAAACTGCAAAGGCAACAGATGCTGACTTGTTACTTGCAACTGACCCTGACTGCGACCGTGTAGGTATTGCAGTTCGTGACGGTGATGATTTTGTACTTATGACCGGCAACGAAGTAGGCGCTATGTTTACAGAATATATGCTTTCTTCTTTGAAAGAACAAGGCAAACTTCCTAACTCACCAATCGTTGTTAAAACTATTGTTACAACACCACTTATTGAAGCAATTGCAGCAACATATGGTGCACAGGTTGCAGATTTGCTTACTGGCTTTAAATACATAGGTGAACTTGTTACAAATCTTGAAAAAGATGGCGAAGAAGATAGATTTATCGTTGGTATGGAAGAATCATACGGCTATCTTCGTGGCACACACGCAAGAGATAAAGATGCTGTTGTTGCATCACTTCTTATTTGTGAAATGGCATCTTATTATAAGCTTAAGGGCATTTCTCTTAAACAATTTATGGATGGCATTTATGAAAAATACGGTATGTATCTTAACACTGTACTTAACTTTAGCTTTGAAGGTGCAAGTGGTATGCAAAAAATGAGTGAAATGATGACAACACTCAGAGAAAATGCTCCAAAATCAATAGGCGATTTTAAAGTGGTAAAGGTTGCTGACTATAAGGTCGGTGAAATGACTGATATTGATGGCAACAAAACAAAAATTGATTTACCATCATCAAACGTCCTTTCATATTATTTGGCAGATAATAGCAAGGTAATTGTAAGACCATCAGGCACAGAACCAAAAATCAAAGCATACATCACTGCTTGTGGTACATCTTTTGAGGATGCTACAAACAAAGCAAAAGTTCTTGAGAATGGTATTAAAACAGTTTTAGGAGTGTAATAGGTGAATAGAGATAAGTTTATCAAAGGCGTTGCAATTTTTCTTGCAGTCGTAATGATATTAAGTACATTAACTGTTTTATTACAGTTGTTCATTTAAAAAAGAGGCGAAAGCCTCTTTTTTATTATGTCGTTTATTAAAAGTATACAAAAATTTTTGTTGACTTATTATTTTTTTGTGCTATAATCTAAATGATATATAGAAAGATATATTATTATGCTCATTTTTGGAGGGAATATTTTTGACAGACTCTTTACTTGTCTCAAAAGCAAAAACTGGAGACAGTAGTGCATGGGCAGATTTAATTAAAAAATACTCTGCTTTTGTTGAGGCAAAGTCTAAAAATTATTCTACAAATAATAATATTGATGAAAAAGATTTATATCAAGAAGGTATGATAGGTCTTATATCAGCAGTCCATTCTTTTGATAAAAATCGAGAAACTGAGTTTAAAACCTATGCCGAAACAGTTATTTGCAATCAAATGCTTTCTGCTTTAAGAAATGCTAATAGCAAAAAGAATTTACCATTATCAACATATGTTTCTATTGAAGAGGATGATGAGTTTGTATCACCAACACCATCTCCTGAAGAAGCATTTCTGTTAAATGAAGAGCTTGAACTTGTTAATGGCTTTATTGAAAACAACTTGTCAAAAACTGAAGCAAAGGTTTTTAAACTTCATTCAGCCGGCTTTTCATATGGTGAAATTGCAGAAATTCTTGATTGCAGTGAAAAATCAGTTGACAATGCGATTCAAAGAATTCGCAAAAAAATAAAGAATTATAAGCCCTTTTAAGAGGTATCATTGTTTCAATGAATGCGGTGCAACTCCGCACGGGGTAAAAATATTAAGCGAGGTAGCAACATGTACGAAGACAAAACTCTTACTTGCAAAGATTGTGGAAACGAATTTGTTTTTACAGCAGGTGAACAAGAATTCTATGCAGAGAAAGGATTTGTAAACGAACCACAAAGATGTAAAGAATGTCGTGTGGCTCGCAAGAATGCAGTTCGTGGCGCTAAAGAATATCATACAGCAGTATGTGCTTCTTGTGGCAACGAAGCAAAGGTTCCTTTCCTTCCAAAAGACGACAGACCTGTTTATTGCAGCGAATGCTTTGCAAAAATAAAGGGCGAATAATTTTTTGCGGTTTAAAGCACGGAGTATTAACTTCGTGCTTTTTTCGTATAAAAAAATAAAATCCTCACAAAATATTTTGGGAGGAAAAATTATGATATTTTTAAAAGCATTTATAGTTGGTGGATTAATTTGTGTAATAGGACAAATTCTAATTGACATAACAAAGCTAACACCTGCAAGAATTTTAGTAGGTTATGTGGTGGGTGGTGTTATATTAGGTGCAATAGGTGTTTACGAGCCACTTGTAGAGTGGGCAGGTGCAGGTGCGAGTGTACCATTAACAGGATTTGGCAATACCCTTGTACAAGGCACAAAGAAAATGATTGAGCAAAAAGGTGCTTTGGGAATTCTGACAGGACCAATGTCATCTGCATCTGTAGGAATATCAGTTGCTTTGATTTGTGGACTTGTAGTATCATTTTTAACAAAATCAAAATCAAAATAAAAAAGGACTGCAAAAGGTTTGCAGTCCTTTAAGTTTTAATATATTTAAGCAACAGTTTCAGAAACGAATGTTTCATCACAGCATGAGCATGAAACATAGTTTTCAGCGTCATTACCGATAACTACTCTCTTGCTGTCAACATATTTTTTAATGATTACATAAGCAGCAACTGCAATAGCAGCAATACCTGCGATAATTGCGATAATTTTTAAAGCCTTTTTCATAGAAATTTACCTCCCAGAATTCTTTTTTTATATTATACAACCATAATATAAAAAAGTCAATGAATAGTTTTCTAATAAAAAGAAAAATGCCGTAGAAAACTACGGCAATATATTCTTACGCTTTGTTGAGTTTTGTAACGAGAGCAGACGTTTTACGAGCTGCATTATTCTTGTGAAGAAGTCCCTTAGCAGCTGCTTGGTCAATCTTCTTAACAGCAACCTTTACAAGTTCGTCTTTATCTGCAGCGTTAGCTTCAATAGCAACGTTTGCCTTTTTAATAGCTGTTTTGAGAGCTGAGTTTGCTGACTTGTTGCGTTGAGCCTTAGTCTTGTTAACGAGTACACGTTTCTTAGCTGATTTGATATTTGGCATAATCTTTTACCTCCTTCGCATATTACAGATACATATATTAGCACGATTTAAAATAAAAATCAAGTTTTTTTTACAAAATGACTATTATTTTTTATTTATGTTAATAATATTGATAATTGTATCAAAAAAAATATGAAAAATGGTGTAAAAATGAATTTTAGAACAGATTTAGCATTGGAAATGCATGAAAAAAACAG
>JAZNWZ010000022.1:0-5419 GCA_045593645.1 Candidatus Fimenecus sp.
AGTTTGAGTGCAGAACGAGGCATAAATGCGTAGGAATCCTGACGGATTTCAAGCATTTTAACGATGTTCTGTGCCAAAATCATTGATTTAAGGCTGTTAAATCCCTAATTGAGAGACCCCAAATGACCTCTTTTTTATATGTCCAAAAATGGATTTTCAATATTAGATTGTCGAACGTCAATCATTTCTCTTTGCTGATTATATCGATAAAAACTGAGAATTAAGCCAATTGAAAAATAAATACAAACATTTGATGAACCACCTGCACTAAAGAATGGAAGAGTGATACCGATAACAGGTAAAAGCATCAAACACATACCAATATTGATAATAATTTGACCCGCAATCATGCCTGCAACACCATAGCACATAACTTTTGTATTACCTATTCTGTCAAGTCGGCCTGTACGGATAATACGAATTATTATTGATGTCAAAAGAAGAAGTGCAATTGTGCATCCAAGCAAACCAAGTTCTTCACCAATAACTGCAAAAATCATATCGTTTTCTGCTTCAGGAATAGCGTTTGGTGTTTGAGTAAGTGGACCTTTATATAATCCTAATCCTGTAATTCCACCACTACCAATTGCCGTTAGACCACGCTCTTGTTGATAAATAATATCAGGATATTTTTCTGGGTTAATCAGTGCCAAAATTCTGCTTTTTTGAATGTTGTCTAAAACGAATATCCAAGCAAGTGGAACAAGTGCAAATAATGATAATCCACCTGCAAGAAAATAACCCCAATGAAGACCTGCTATAAATAACATACAAATAGTAATAATTATGAATACAAGTGCTGAACCCATATCACCAGATTTTATAACTAAAGCAATAGGAATAAGTGCGTGTAATAATAGTTGAAAAATAGAAAAAACATGATTTATATTATTTTTAAGCTTTTCCAAATGCACACCAAAAGTAATTATAAAGCCTATTTTAACAATTTCAGATGGTTGAAAATAAAATGTTGAACCAATTTTTAGCCATGTTTTTGCATCAGGTCTTTCAATAGGACCAACACCAACTAAAAGAGTCAAAACCATAATACCAATGCAAAATAGTCCTATTAGTGGCGCCATTTTCATTATAAACTCATAGTCGATTAATGAGATTATTAAAGCAATGATTATACCCAAAACAACTGCAAGACACATAACCATAAAGTCACGTGAAAATCTGCCACCACCTTCAACAGTCCATAATGTTGCACTTGATACAACAATACAACCAAATGCAGATGTAACGAGACAAAGTAATAACAATACTTTGTCAGTTTCTTTTATGAAATTTTTTATAGCTTTAAAAAATTTCTTCATTTCATATTTTCCTTAATTTTTTGATTTATTTTTTCTCTAGTGCCAAGTAGCCACTCGTTAGAGTGAGGATAATTAGAGAATGTGATTGAATGTTTTCCGTCTTCTTCAATAATTTTAAGACATTCTTGCTTATTAGTCAACTTTTCAAGTGAATTTAATGCTGCCATATCTTGTAAAGCATCATAAAAAACTTTTAATCGAATTGAATGATATGGAGTACCATCTTTTGCAGGATAAACCATATAACTATCTCCTGATGGGAATTTTCCACCTGCATCACTGACTGTGTATGGGTCAATAAGTGCTTTTGAAAGTTGGGTATAATAAAAGTTGTATCCCCAATGTAAAAAGCCTTTAATATTAAACTTATACAATTGATAGCCGATGACTCTAGTTCTAATTGAATCGTTACAGAAAAATCTGTTTGAAACATACTTTTTTGTCTGTGCGCTACAATAATATGTCCATAAATCGTTACTTAAAGGTAAGAATTTTTCAATGTGGTCAGTAGAAGGAATTGGGTGAGTAACAACCTTAAGTCTGTAAAGCCAAACATCTGACAAAGCATCTATAATTTTATAATCCTTAAAAAGTTTATGTATAAGCTTTGATGCTTTACTATAAGTACGAAGCATTGCAAAATTTGGCTCGTCGCTAACATGAATAAATACTCTATCTTTAAGATTTTTATTTTCGATATATTTTTTTAATTCAACAGAAAAATCAGTTAAAAACTTTTTATATTCTTTTGATGTTGCCTTAGTGTCCCAACCAAAGATTTTTTTGTATTTACCATTTACTGTTGCCATTATTTTTGGTGCATGACAAGCACCCCATTGTGTAAAGAAATGTGCCATTTCAAAGTATTTTATACCACATCTCTCAGCCATTTTAATCCATTGTGTTAGCTTGTCAAAATTAAATGTATATTTGCCGTTTTCATAAAATACATCAACTAATTGTACAGTTGGTCTTTCTTTGCCAATTTCTGTATCTAAAGGTGGTGTAAAAATTGGTGTTAAAACGCAACTCATACCATATTCACATGCAGTTTTAAGAAAGTTTTCAGTAACTCTCCAATATTCATCAGAAAAAGCTTCAAAGCCATAATATGACATAAGACTATCTGTGTGAAACCAACAAGTGTAAGCAAAATCTTTAAAGTCAAGACTGAAATTAATTATTTCAACAGTCAATAAGACTGAAATATTGTTATTCGCATTATCGATAACGGAAACAATTACTTCATTTTCACCAATATGATTTTCATCAGCAACAATTTCAACCCAAAACACATTGATGCCTTTTTTGATTGAAATATCTTCGTTTAATGGAAACAATAAATCAGGGTAATACCCATCATCGCTAAAACGAAAATAATCATCGGCACCTTTGCTCATTGGAAAGTCAGATTTAATATACTCAACTGAATATAGCGAACATTTTAATGGCGAATTTAGTATGATTTTTCCTTCAAACTCATTTTCACTCTCTACAATTATTTGAAACGATTTTTTCTCATTGTTAAGCATTGAAAAGTTTTTTATAGAACTCTCACAAGCCTTATCGCTATGATAAAGCTTTTCAAGAGATGATATAGTATTAACTGTATATTTGTTGCTCAAGTTAAATCACTCCATTTACATAAATTTTAGCCTAATTTTACTGTTTTGTAAAGATAATTGATATTGAAATTAGTATTATTTATTATTGCAGAAAACCATATATGGTGATAAAATATATTGATATTAAAAATGAAGGTGAATTTCTTGAAAAGAGAAGACGTAAGAAATATTGCAATTATTGCTCACGTTGACCATGGCAAAACAACACTTGTTGATGAATTATTAAAACAAAGTGGTATTTTTAGGTCAAACGAAGTGGTCCAAGATAGAGTTATGGACTCAAATGATTTAGAGAGAGAAAGAGGAATTACAATTCTCTCAAAAAACACATCCGTTAATTATAAAGATATTAAAATTAATATTATTGACACACCTGGGCACGCCGATTTCGGTGGCGAGGTTGAGCGTATCTTAACAATGGTTGATGGCGTATTGTTATTAGTAGACTCCTTTGAAGGATGTATGCCACAAACACGTTTTGTATTAAAGAAAGCACTTGGCTTAAATAAAAAGGTTGTAGTTGTTGTTAATAAAATTGATAGACCTGGTGCTCGTCCTGCCGAGGTTATTGATGAAGTACTTGATTTGTTTATTGAACTTGGTGCAAATGATGACCAACTCGAATTCCCAGTAGTTTATGCATCTGCAAGAGAAGGCTACTCTTCTCTTGATTCAAGTGTTAGAGAAGGCAATATGAAACCTTTGTTTGATGCTATTATTGAGAATATCGATGCTCCAGATGGTGATGTAAATGAGCCATTGCAAGTATTATTCTCAAGCCTTGATTATGATGATTACATTGGTAGAATTGGCGTTGGCAGAGTTTCTCGTGGTAAAATAAACCGTAATGATAATTTGGTTTTGTGTAAAACAGACGGTACTACTGAAAATGTAAAGATTTCAAGACTTTATCAATTTGATGGACTTAAAAGAGTTGAAGTTGAGTCTGCAGCAGCAGGTGATATTATTTGCGTTTCAGGTATTTTAGGACTTAACATTGGTGAAACTCTTTGTGCAGTTGATTGCATTGAGCCATTACCATTTATCAAAATTGATGAGCCAACAATTTCAATGAACTTCATCGTTAATGATAGTCCTTTTGCAGGTAAAGAGGGCAAATTTGTTACATCAAGAAACATTAGAGACAGATTGTTTAAAGAAGTTGAAACTAATGTTAGTATGAGAGTCGAAGAAACTGAAAGTACAGATACCTTTAAAGTTTCTGGTCGTGGTGAGTTGCACCTTTCAATCTTAATTGAAACAATGAGAAGACAAGGATATGAATTCCAAGTTTCTAGACCAAAGGTTATCACAAAAGTTGAAAACGGTGTTTTGATGGAGCCAATGGAATTACTTATTGTTGAAGTGCCTGAAGAATATGTTGGTGCCGTAATGATGAAAATTGGTTCTCGTCGTGGCGAACTTGAAAATATGGGTACTCGTGATGGTGGGGCTACACACCTTGAATTTAAAATTCCTGCTCGTGGACTTATTGGATATCGTTCAGAGTTTATGACTGATACAAACGGCAACGGTATTATGAACAATCTTTTTGCAGGCTACGAAGAATATAAAGGCGATATTGAGACTCGTGAAAGAGGTTCAATCGTTGCTCATGAATCTGGTGAAAGTACAGCATATGGGCTTTTCAATACTCAAGACAGAGGTAGACTCTTTATTGGTCCTGGTGTTCCTGTATATGAAGGTATGATTGTTGGCGAATGTGCTAAAAATGAAGATTTAACATGTAATATCTGTAAAACAAAGCATATGACTAATACTCGTGCATCAGGTTCAGATGATGCTTTAAGACTTGTTCCACACACAACATTAAGCCTTGAGCAATCAATGGAATTTATTAAAGATGACGAACTTATGGAGGTTACACCATTATCTATAAGACTTCGTAAAAAGATTTTGGCAAAGGATTTAAGATTAAAACAACAATTCAAGAAAAAATAATGTAGGGGATGATATATTGGTCGGAATTAAAATTGGCGTAGATTTTGGCTCTTCGGTTTTAAGAATGTTTGTTGAAAACAAAGGTCTTGTTGTTGAAGAACCATCAGTTGTTGCTGTTGATGTAGTTACAAATGAAATTGTTGCATTTGGTAATGATGCCGACAATATATCAGGTAGAGTTAATCAGAACATTAAAATTGTTGAAGTTGTTAAAGATGGTGTTATTGCAGATTTCGTTTTTGCAGAAAAAATGTTGAAATATTACATTGAAAAGGTATGTAAAAACAGAATTTATAAACCAAATGTACTTTTAACAGTTGCATCGGATATATCAAGCCTTGAAAAGAAAACTTTTCTTGATGTTGTTACATTAGCAGGAGCAGGCAGGGTTTGTATTGTTGACGGCTCTTTGGCATCAGCACTTGGATGTGATATTGATGCTCAAAATGTAGACGGAAAAATGGTAATTGATATTGGACATAACATTACTGAAATTTCTATTGTTTAAGTCGG
>JAZNWZ010000023.1:0-6710 GCA_045593645.1 Candidatus Fimenecus sp.
ATTTTTCTTGTATTCTTCATAACAAATCTCCTTTTATATTATTTTGATTTCATTTATTGCTTCATTTATTGCTTGTTGATTTTGCTTTTCAACATATTTTGTCAGTTGTTTTAACAGGTCGTGTCCCATTTTGTGATAATCAGTTTCCAGAATTTTATTTATTACCCTTTCTCTTTCTTCTAAACTAATATCATATATTTTTAACAGACAAGTTAATATAAGTCTTATTTTATCTTCTATTGTGTAAATGTCGGTGCAAGGTTCTGTTAACGCACTTCGTTCAATACAACATGTTACATTTTCAACTCGTCGGAATCTTTCATAAGTCCAATCTTTAAGTCTGTCGCCTAAAATCCTTTGATTTTTCTCGGCTGTCCATTCCTTAACATAATGAAGTGTTAATGGATATGAATAAATCGCAAGATAAATGTCTTTTGCATTTTCATTTTCTTCGCAAAGTATTATCTGTGCCGCTACTTCCCAACAGTAAGAGAATAAATCGTCATTTTCTTTTTCAACCTTATCAATACACTTTGTGTGAAATGCTGTAATCTCTTTAGTGAGTTCTAAAAGTATATGCTCTTTTGTGGGAAAATAAAATGTAAGATTACCTGTACTTATATTAAGTTCATTACTGATTGCCTTTGCCGAAGTATTTGTAAACCCTTTTTCAAGAAACATTCGCATTGCAACCTGCATAATCTCAAGTTTTGTTAAATTGGATTTTCTTCGAGCCATTTGGAACTACCCCTCCCCCAAACAAATTAGTACGCGTACTAATTTAGGATATGTCCTATTTTAGCACGCGTACTAAATTTTGTCAATAAAAATTGTTAAACTTTTAACAGGTAATATTATATAAAGATTGTATGTATTTTAAATGCAACTTTAACAAGTGGATTGTTTGATAAATTCGAGTTTGTGGAACTCTTTGTATAGACACAACCTATTACCCTCCCTCGTTGAGGGAGGTGGCAAAATCGAAGATTTTGACGGAGGGAGTTTTGCGATTACACATATTACTCCCTCAGTCTGCTTCGCAGACAGCTCCCTCTAAGAGGGAGCGGATGGGCGATTCGTGAATCGCCCCTACTATAATCGCAACGCAGTGACCACACTTTGCGCTTTGCATTTTGCACTTTGCATTCTGTTCGTCAAACTCCAATTTGTTGGGTTGATTTTTGGTTTTGTGTGTTGTATAATGTGCGTGTGAAAATTTACTTATCTAAGCGAGATGATAATTTTGTCAAAACCAATTACTGCTATTATTGTTGGTGCAGGTCATAGAGCTTTAATTTATGCCGAACTTGCAATAACAAATCCTGAAATGCTTCAAATTGTCGGTGTTGCAGACCCTAACCCTGTTAGAAGACAAATGGTTATGGAAAAGTTTGGCTTTTCTGAAGATATGTGTTTTGAATCTGCTCAAGAGTTAGCTAAAAAAAGCAAGCTTGCAGACACAATAATCAACGGCACAATGGACCATCAACATCTTGAAACATCTATTCCCCTTTTAAATGTTGGTTACGATATGCTTCTTGAAAAGCCTTTTGCACCTAACGAAGAAGAAATGAGAGAAATAGTTGAATGTGCAAGAAGAAACAACTCAAAGGTTATGATTTGCCACGTGCTTCGTTATACTCCTTTTTATTATGCAATTAAAGAGCGTTTAGTTAGTGGTGAAATTGGTGATATTATCAATATCCAAACACTTGAGCACGTAAGTTATCATCACCTTTCAACATCTTATGTTCGTGGTAAATGGGCTAACAGTAAAGAATGCCACACATCAATGCTTCTTGCAAAATGTTGCCACGATATTGACATTATGATGTGGATGATGAGCAATACAAAGCCTACTCAAATTGCAAGCTTTGGTGGTAAATATCAATTCAAGCCTGAAAATGCTCCTGAAAATGCAGGTGAACGCTGTTTGGTTGACTGTCCGTTAGTTGATGAATGTCGATACTCTGCAAAGCGACTTTACATAGACCAACCTGAACGCTGGGCATTTTATATTTGGGACAAGCTTGAACATATTAAAAATCCTACTATTGAAGATAAAATCAACCTTCTTAAAGGCGACTCACCTTATGGCAAATGTATTTATAAATGTGATAACGATGTAGTTGACCATCAATCTGTGCTTGTAAACTTTGCAAATGGTGCTACTGGTACACACAATATGGTTGGTGGCTCGTCAATGTCATTAAGAAGAATTCACATTGTCGGCACAAAAGGTGAAATTTATGGCAACTTTGAAGAAGCAAAGTTCTATGTTTCAAAAATCCACCCTACAACTACTGACGAAAAAATTGTTGAAGAAGTTGACCTTAAACTCACAGGTGATATGGTTGGTGCGTATGGTGGCCACGGTGGTGGCGACGAAAGACTTGCTGCTGACTTTGTTTCTTTTGTCCGTGGTGAAAAACCAAGTCTTGCTTGTACTTCAATTTTTGATTCTGTTGCAGGTCATTTATGTGTTTATCTTGCAGATAAGTCAAGAGAAAACGGTGGTATGCCACAAGAAGTAATTTTTTAATAAAGCAAAAAAATAAGGCAGTCACACGACTGCCTTTTATTTTTATATTTTATTTTGTACCGAAGATACGGTCGCCTGCATCACCAAGACCAGGAACAATATATTTATGCTCATTAAGTTTTTCATCAAGTGCTGCACAGTAAACTTCAACATCAGGATGAGCTTCTGTAAGTGCTTGAAGTCCTTCAGGAGCTGCAATAATACCCATAAACTTAATTGATTTTGGACCATATTCTTTAATTTGTGATATTGCATCAATAGCTGAGCCACCTGTTGCAAGCATTGGGTCAAGAACAATAACTTCACGTTCTTCAATATCTGAAGGGAGCTTGCAGTAATATGGAATTGGAAGAGCTGTTTCAGGGTCTCTATACATACCGATATGACCAACCTTTGCAGATGGAACAAGTGAAAGTACACCGTCAAGCATACCTGTACCTGCTCTTAAAATTGGAACGAATGCAAGTGTTTTACCTGAAATAACCTTTGTTTTTGTCTTTTGAATTGGTGTTTCAATTTCAACTTCTTCAAGTGGAAGGTCGCGTGTTGCTTCATAACACATAAGAGTTGCAATTTCTGAAACAAGTGCTCTAAATTCTTTTGAGCCTGTGTTTTTATCTCTTAAAAGAGTAAGTTTGTGTTGAATAAGTGGATGATTTGTAATTACTACGTTTGCCATTTTTCTTCCCCCAATAAATTAAAATATTTATCATATCGATTATATACCCTATTTTAATAATTGACAAGTCTTTTATAAATTTTCTATTTCTGTAATTTGGTCAATTCTTCTTTGATGTCTGCCACCTTCAAACTCTGTATCAAGGAAAACATCAACAAGTTCAAGTGCAAGACCAACACCTACAACTCTGCCACCCATACATAAAGCGTTAGCATCATTATGAAGTCTTGTAAATTTTGCACTGAAATAATCAGAACAACACGCTGCTCTAATTCCCTTTACTTTATTTGCTGCCATTGAAATGCCAATACCTGTGCCGCAGCAAAGAATTGCTTTTTCACACTCACCACTAACAACTCTATCACAAGTTTTCTTTGCGATTGGAGCATAGTCAATTGACTCTGGTGAATAAGCACCACAGTCTACATATTCAATATTTCTTTCTTCAAGATGTTTTTTGATTGCTTCTTTAAGCTCAAATCCACCGTGGTCTGCACCTAATGCTATCATATTTATATCCCCTTTTAAATTATTTTTTTAATTTAAGCTCTCTTTCTGCTTGAGGTAATCTCAAATAAAAAGGAACAAGTTCTTTTGATTTTGTGATTTGTTCACCTTTATTTATTTTGTTATTTGCAAGCCTACCTATGCTACTTGCGTGAACAAATCTTATATCTTCACTACAAAGCTCTGTATTTGGTACAATCTCGTTTAGTTTATCGTAACAAAGCTTTGCACCATCACCAATAAACACGATTCTTTTCTTATATTGTTTAAGCT
This sequence comes from Candidatus Fimenecus sp., assembly GCA_045593645.1. Lineage (GTDB taxonomy): Bacteria > Bacillota > Clostridia > Oscillospirales > Acutalibacteraceae > Fimenecus. The sequence goes on from JAZNWZ010000023.1 coordinate 4,002, forward strand.
CTTCGCCTAACTCGTCAATAAGCACTGCTTTATCTTCACAAAGGCGTTTACCATTTTCAAAGGTTGCAGTATACACCTGATTGCATCTTGCAACCATAACTGCACAAGCAATTACATCTTCATTATTTAAAGGCTCTGCAATAGCTTCAAGAGTTGAAACAGCAAAACAATCCTTATTTAAAGCATCTGCCATACCCTTAACACAAGCAATTCCAATACGAACTCCTGTAAATGAGCCTGGTCCATTTGTTATGGCAAATAAATCAATATCTTTTATGCTTTTGCCACCATCAACAAGTGCTTTTTCAACAAGTGGCATAAGCGTTTGACTGTGAGTTAAGCCGTTGTTTATGAATTTTTCTGCAATAGTTTGTCCATTTTCAGTTAAGGCAACAGATGCTGTTACTGAAGTTGAATCAAGTGATAAAATTGTCATATTTCAACTGCTCCATCAATAGTTATTATACGTTGGTTGTCATTTTCTCCACGCTTTATAGTAACTCTAATTGTATTTTCAGGTAAAGCATTTTCAATATTTTCGCTCCACTCAACTGCTAAAATGCCACCTGCTTCATAATAATCAAAAAAGCCGCTTGAATAAAGGTCTTCCCAACTTTCAACACGATACATATCAAAGTGATAAAGTGGTGGGTTGCCACCATAATCATTTACAATTGCAAAGGTAGGGCTACTTACCTCTTCTTTAACACAAAGTGCCTTTGCCATTCCACGAGTAAATGCAGTTTTACCCATACCAAGACCACCAAAAAACGCAACAACAGTTCTACCATTAAGTTTTTCGGCAAGTTTTGTTCCTAATTGAGTTGTTTCAATCTCGTTATTCGTGATAAAACTTTGCATACTCTCTCCTATTTGCCTTTATTTTTATTATTTTAACACAAAAGTTTATAATAGTAAATTGTTTATTCAACTTTTTTCAACTTTTTATTATTTGTAAAAATGTTATAAAAGAGTTTTGCTAAATGATACTTACAAACTAAAAAACTGCAAAAATTATGCATTTTTACTCATTTTATTCAACAAAATGCAGGATTTCCGTCTTGTATTGTCATTTTTAACAAATTAAAGCGTTAAATTGTAACTAAGTTTTTAGATATTGATAATTGAAAATAAATAATGTTTTGTGATATTATTTTTACCATACAGACTAGGGGGTCTTTTTATGAATAGTTACATTGAAAAAATACTTAAAAGAGTAGAAGAAAGAGATGGCGACAAAACTGAATTTCTTCAATGTGTTAAAGAAGTTTACGGCTCACTTGAAAAAGTTATTGATGCACATCCAGAATATGAAAAATATGATATTCTCGGCAGAATGGCAGAGCCAGACAGAACAATTCGTTTTAGAATTGCATGGGTTGATGATAACGGTAACACTCAAGTAAACCGTGGTTGGCGTGTACAGTTCAACTCTGCTATCGGTCCATATAAAGGTGGTCTTCGTTTCCACCCAAGCGTAAATGCAAGTATTATTTACTTCTTAGGATTTGAACAGACATTCAAGAACTCACTTACAGGTCTTCCTATGGGTGGTGCTAAGGGTGGTTCTGACTTTAGCCCTGTTGGCAAAAGTGATGCTGAAATCATGAGATTCTGCCAAGCATTTATGACAGAACTTCAACGTCATATTGGTGACAGCATCGACGTTCCAGCTGGTGATATCGGCGTTAGTGGTAAAGAAATCGGTTTCCTTTTTGGTCAATACAAGAGAATTGTTGGTGCTTTTGAAAACGGTGTTCTTACTGGTAAAGGTGTTACATATGGTGGTTCACTTGTTCGTCCTGAGGCAACAGGCTACGGCGCTATTTACTACACAAACGAAGTTCTTGCTCATGAAGGTGAAAATATCAAAGGCAAGACATTTGCAGTTTCAGGCTTTGGTAATGTTGCTTGGGGTGCAATTAAAAAGATTGCAGAGCTTGGCGGTATTCCTCTCACCCTTTCAGGTCCTGATGGATATGTTTACGATAAAGATGGTATTGTTACAGAAGAAAAAATCAACTATCTTCTTGAAATGAGAGCATCAGGTAGAGATAAAGCTAAAGATTATGCTGATAAGTTTGGTGCAGAATTCTTCCCAGGTCAAAAGCCATGGGGCGTTAAGGTTGACATTGCTCTTCCATGTGCTACTCAAAACGAAGTTACACTTGAGGAAGCAAAGAAAATCGTTGCAAACGGTACAAAATTCTACATTGAAGTTGCAAATATGCCAACAACTGCAGAAGCTGTTGAATATTTCATTAAAAATGGTGTAATCGTTGCTCCATCAAAAGCTGTTAATGCTGGTGGTGTTTGCGTTTCAGGTCTTGAAATGAGCCAAAACAGCCAACGTCTTGCTTGGACAGCTGAAAAGGTTGACGATATGCTTAAACATGCAATGAAGAATATCTATGACATTTCAGTTGATGCTGCTGAGCGTTATGGAATGGGATATGACCTTATTGCAGGTGCAAACATTGCAGGCTTTGAAAAAGTTGCAGAAGCAATGGTTGCTCAAGGCGTTTATTAATAGTTTTAATAAAAAACAAAACCCTCGTACAATTAAGTACGGGGGTTATTTTTTATGTTTTGTCTTTTAATAATGGTTTTATTGCTTTGCAAACTTGTTTATGTAAATCATTATCTTTTAGATATTTACCAATATTTCCATTAATTGCATTTTTAGTTTTTAATGTCTGTATTTTATCA
>JAZNWZ010000024.1:0-20637 GCA_045593645.1 Candidatus Fimenecus sp.
TTTCCGTACTTGACGGACAAATTAAATCGAAAATAGTCGACACTTATATAGGTGGCGAAAATATAAAATTCAATGGATATAATGACGATACAAAAGAAACAGAACTTCTTGTTCCGTTTCCTTATGATGAATTATATATTTACTATCTTGAATCAAAGATAGATTATGCAAATGGTGAAATGACAAGATACAACATCAGTGCAACAAATTACAATGCATTATATTCCGATTTTGAAACTTGGTATCACAAAACACATAAGACAAAGAACGTAAAATTCAAATACTGGTAAGGAGAATAAAACATGCGTCTTCCAATATTACCTGAACTTTATGCTAATAGAGACTTTATTGAAGCATTTGGTGGTTATAATCATAATCTTCGCATTGGTGATGGAGAGTTTTATGATATGAAAAATCTCACATCTTCTTTTTATCCTTTATTAGCACCAAGAAAAAAACGTGGTGTATTGTGTGAAACAACAGGTACACCTTTAAAACTAATAGAAAAGGATGCCTTGTGTTATGTAAGCGTATCAAACGGTAATCTTTTCTTCAATATGAATGGTAACGAATATGACTTGGGTATAACTACAGTTAACGCAGACATTGAAAGAAGTCTTACATCAATGGGTGCATATGTGATTATTATGCCTGATAAAAAATACATAAACACTGCAGATACAACAGATAAAGGCAACATAGAAGCAAGCTATATATCTCCAGCAGACGAGAATGTTTTATTTGATGTGTGTAGGGCGGATGGCACTTCATATGAGATAAATATGGTTTCACCTAACGAACCTACAGAGAATATTACAAATGGTTATGTGTGGCTTGACACATCTGCTACACCTAATTCATTGAAGGTGTATTCAGAAGCATCAGCTATGTGGACATCTGTTGCTACAACATATATTAAGATTACAGCTACAGGCATTGGGGCAAACTTTAACGAGTTTGATGGTGTAAAGGTATCAGGTGTCAATATTGACTCTGCTAATGACCTCAACAACACAATGGTTATATATGCAAAAGGTGATGACTATATCGTTGTTGTTGGCATTCTTAATGATGCATATAGTATCACCCAAGAAGAACAGATTACTGTTGAAAGACTAATGCCTGAAATGGACTTTATCGTTGAAAGCAACAATAGATTATGGGGTTGTCGATATGGATTAAACCGTGATGGAGACATAGTCAACGAGCTTTATGCAAGTAAACTTGCAGATTTTAAAAACTGGAATTGCTTTTTAGGTTTATCAACAGATAGTTATTATGTATCACTTGGTACCGATGGACAATTTACAGGTGCATTTTCATATCTTGGACAACCTATCTTTTTTAAGGAAAACTGTTTGCACATGGTATACGGAAACTATCCAGCTCAATACCAAGTACAAGATACAGCTTGTCGAGGGGTGCAAAAAGGCAGTGAAAAAAGTTTATCAATGGTAAATGAAGTACTTTACTATAAATCAAGAACAAGTATATGTGCCTTTGATGGCTCTCTCCCGGTAGAATTATCGTCTAATTTCGGTGAAAAAAGTTATTCAAACGCAGTTGGTTGTGGTCATAAAAACAAATATTACATATCTATGCAAGATAATTCAAATGGTGAATATGTAATCTTTGTTTTAGATACCGAAAAGGGTATGTGGCACAAAGAAGACAATACGCAGATAAAAGACTTCTGTTCAATAGATGATGAACTTTATTATATTGATGGGACTCAAACTATTAAAACGATGTTTGGTAGTGGCACAGTAAGTGCTGAACAAACAGAGTGGATGGCAGAAACAGGTATTTTGGGATGTTCTGCAATCGATAAAAAATACATTTCAAGACTTTCTGTAAGGTTATCTATGGAGGTTGGTACAAGAGTATCCTTTTTTATTGAATATGATTCTTCAGGAGTATTTGAGCAAGTCTGTACATTGACCGGCCACAATCTCCGTACTCACACTGTACCTATTAGACCAAAGAGATGCGACCATTTGAGATTGAGAATAGTTGGTAAAGGCGATGCAAAGATTTACTCAATAAGTAAAACGGTTGAACAAGGGAGTGATATTTGATGACAGATTTAAGGCTGCCTAATATAAACGCTCCTACAACAGAGGGACAGTTGCTACAGATGAAGCAATATATGTTCCAGCTAACAAAACAACTTAACTATGCATTAAAAGACGTTAAGGCGCAAGAAACTGAATATAAACAAACTTCTCAAGGTAATGAGAAAAACTCTTCATATAACCTCACAGAAGCAGAAAATGCTATAGAAACATTTTCAAAGGTGAAAAATCTTATTATTAAGTCTGCTGATGTTGTAAATGCATATTATGAGGTCATTAATAAGAAACTTGAAGGTGTTTATGTTGCAGAGAGTGATTTTGGCACTTACAAAGAACATACGGATAGCGTACTTGAAGCAACGTCAAAGAGTCTTAATCAACATTACACGTCAATTAAAGAAATTGAGGATGCAGTTAATAACCTAAATGAGTTGAGAAAAGACTCTTGCTATATTAAAACAGGTTGGCTTGATGAAGACCAGACAATAGCAGGCGTTGAAATTGGTAAATATTCAGAAACAAAAGACGGTACTGACGTTGGTTTTGCTCGATTTACAACAGATGAATTAGCATTTTATGATGGTCAAGGAACTAGCGAAGAAAACAAACTTGCTTGGTTTTCTAAATATCGTTCATATTTCCGTAATGTAAAGCTTATTGGTAATATCGAACTTGACAATGACTACATTATTGACACAAGTGATGGGGTTGCTTTTAAGTGGGTAGGTGAAAGTTAATGGTAACGAGTGGTTATTTTTATACAAGTGAATACACAGGTGTTTCAACTCTTTATCCTGACCGTCTTAAAGTGTGCTGGGAAAGAACTGGATACAGTATTGAAAACTGTGAAAGTTATATCAAATGGTGGGCAGAAGGTTATGGTGGTAGTAGCAATACAAAATATGTAATCTTTCATGGTGGCACATTTGTAATTGGTGATGAAACTATAAAAATTCCAGATACCAAAGTACAAATGTGCAATGGAACAGTTGTAGCAAGTGGAAATGTAACCATAAAGCACGAAAAAGATGGAAGTAAAACATTTACTATCTCTGCTTCTGCATCAATATATACAAGTGCAGTGTCTTCAAAAGGTAACCAAAGCTTTACGTTGCTTTCAATTCCTCAAGCAGCAGTAACAACAAATGTTGAAGCTTTCACAGATGAAGATAATCCTACAATAACATTTGAAAATATAGGTGAATTTGATGTAAAACCTTATTTCGACGTGTACAAAGAAAATGAGATAGTTTATTCAATTAGCAGAGAAATTGGCACATATTCAAGTCCATTTACGTTTGAACTCACAGACGAAGAAAGAACTGCATTGCAAAATGCTTGTAACTCAAAAAATGAATATGTTGTGTGGATAGGATTGAAAACTTATAACGAAGGTGAAATGATAGGCTTTCATTCTCTTGAAACCCAATTAACTATCGTGAATGCAAACCCTATATTTGCAGATTCTCTTATAACCATTGCAGATATAGATGCAAAAACTTTAAGTGTTACAGAAAATGAACAAATTATCGTTCAAGGCAAATCAATATTGAGTGTTCTCTGTGAAAAGGCAGAAGGCGTTAAGGGTGCAACAATATATAAATATGAAGCAGTTCTTAATGGAGTTACAAATGTGTTGGAATCAGCAGAAGGTGGCACGTTGTTAATGGGTACAGTTGCAAAGGCAGGAGATTTGATTCTAACTGTAACTGTAACAGATAGCAGAGGAATATCCACAACTGTTGAAAAAACTGTAACTGTTGTCCCGTATGGCAAGCCGATTCTTTCAAGAAATTCTTCTTATGGTGAGATTATATGTAAAAGATGCGACAAGAATGGCGTTATTGATGAAGCAGGTACATATCTTAAAGTTATAATCAAAGGCACCTGGCATTCTCTTCAAAATGGTGAAAACAATGCGACGGTTGATATTCAACTTACAGCAAAGGATTATGAGTCTTTATGGATTAACATTCCAGCTGAGGCATTGGGTGGTGGCATAGAGAATGATTATAAAAGCTGGTATGAAATCAATACAGTTGTTGAAGGTGTAACAGTAGATTTAAAGAAAACTTATGTGGTTACTATTCGTTGTATTGATGAGTTCGGCGTAGAAACGGATACAACAACTTATACAGACCTATCGTATAAGATTCCGACAGAAGATGTTTGTTTGCATTTAGGTAAAGGTGGAAATAAAGCAGCTTTTGGTAAAAGAGCAGAAGAAGACAAGGTTTTAGAAATTGCAGAAGATTGGACACTTAAGTATAAAGGCTTTTATATTAAGTGCGATTCTGATGGACTATTAAAAGTATCAACTACAAAGGAGTGATTTTATGGCAAATTTGTTTGGCTTTATAAAAGGAAATGTTGAAAAAGCAAAAAAAGATGCTGAAAAAACAGCAACAAAAGTAAAAGGTGGTAATGGTAGTGGCTATGCACCAACTCAAAAAAATGAGATAACACCAACTCAAAAAAATGAGATAACACCAACGAAATACACAGACATTGATTTGTCAAAGTATGCTCAAGGATATCAACAATCTCAAGGTGTTCTTGATGCATTGAACAGAAAGAATTTAGCGGAAAATGCAGTAGCTAATTATGGTGATTTTATCTATGGCAACCAAGATGCTTATGACAGGGCATTAGATGCAATTACAAACAGAAAGAAGTTTTCTTATGACCTTGTTTCTGATGAGTTATACAAGCAATATGCAGAAAGATACATTACTCAAGGTAAGCAAGCAGCAATGGATGCAATGGGACAAGCTTCTGCTATGACCGGTGGATTTGGTAACTCTTATGCAGCAACAGTTGGAAATCAAACTTATCAAAGCTATCTTCAAGGGTTAAATGATATTGTTCCTGAACTTCATCAGCTTGCACTTGATAGATATAATAGTGAAGGAAACGAACTTTATAACAAACTTAATGTTCTTGCTACAGATAGACAAACACAATATGGCGAATGGGGAAACAAACTTAACCGTCTTCTCAACGAACGTGGCTATTATAGTGATGATTATAATAATGCATATAATCGTGATTATACAACTTGGAACAATAACAGAGATTACGATACTTCTCAATATTGGAATGAATATAGCGCAGGTTATCAAAAAGAAAGAGATGCTATTGCTGATGCTCAATGGCAGAAAGAGTTTAACTTGGCACAAGCAGAATTCAACTTGGCTCAGGAAAAGTATAGGGCATCACTTAAAAGTAATAGTGAAGAAAGTCTTAAAACGCCTACGGCTGAAATGTATGATGGAGCCTTAAATGCATATATGAGGGGTGGCGAAGCAGGACTAATGCAGTATGCAGACAAATATCCCGAATATGACTATGAATTAATGTTTGATTATGCAACAAACAATTGGTCAGGAGTAGATAACGTGCTTGGTGTAAATATTGGTGATGATAAGAAGGGTCAATTTGTAACTATTGCAGGACAGACATTCTATATACCACAATACTAATAATTCTAATGAAATGAGGTGCTTTTATGGCAAATTCAAAATATGCAGATTATTGGAGAAAAAAAGAACAAGAAAAGAACTTTACTTCAGGTGAGCAAAAAACAACAAGCAAGTATGATTATTATTGGGCAAAAAAGTTTTCCGAACAACTTCCATCGCTAATAAATAGGTTGGACATACAAAGAAATGAGTTATACAAAGAATACAATACACGTTTTTTTGATGAAAACGGAAATTATATCAACACTTATAGAGGTGGTAAAGAGGGCTTAGATGCTTGGAATAATTTTGATACAAAAAGAACAAGCTTACATAACGAGTATATGGCAATAGCTAAAAACTTTTTAAAATACAAGGAGTACTATGATAAAGATACTATCAAGGAAATAGAAAACTACTTACATGGCAACTTGGAAAATTTAAGTAATATGTGGGACACATATAACCAAGACTACAACTATTGGTCACAATGGGATAGTGAAGAAACATATAACAGTTGGATGCTAAAAAAAGAGCAACTTCAAAATCAAACAGATGCAGGTCTTGCAGGACTAAATAAGGTTACACCTAGTACAATAACTGCAACAGATATACCTGCACTTATTCCACAGCTTACTCCTAATCTAACTGTTCCTTCTATAAATACAGAATCTATTTCAACATCAAACTCAATTCTTCGTGATAATTTGCCAAATACGTATGCACCAAGCAAAAATGCCGGCACAACTTTTCTTGATGATATTATTGTTAACAATGATAATAATCAAGTTATTGATTCTGATTCAAAATATTTTCAAAGTGGAACTTTTAGTGATGGTTATCAGTTTGGCGATATTACAAGAGCAGGATTAGGTACGGCCATAGATATTGGAGAAAATTTAGGTGTTGGTTTGCTTGGAATTTCAGAAAAAACAACGGACACTGTTGCAACCTTTTTAGGATTCTTAGCCAATAAATTTGGATATAATGATTTTGCAAAACAAATGGAAGAGTTGGTTGAATATGACTTGATTGACGAAGAAGGAGCAATCAAAGGTATAACCAATTTTTTCTCACCACATCGAAATCCAATTACTGAAAAAGATTCTTTTCTTGGAGAAAAAATGGATTCAAATGTTCAGTCTGTTGGTCAAATGCTTGGACAAAAAGTTTTGCAAAGTGGTCTTGGAATTCCATGGTGGTTGACGACAGGACTTACAAGTTTTGGTAGTGAGTCAGAACAAGCTTTAAGAGAAGGGGCTGATTTTGATTCAGCTGTTGTTAGTGGTTTGATTTCAGCAGGTGGAGAAATATTGTCTGAGAAACTTTTTGGTAGAAGTATGCTTGGCGAAAAAGGGATTTTTGACTTAGACAAGCTTACAAAAGGTATATCAAACAAAGTTCTTGAAAAACTTGTGAATTTTGGGCTTGATTTAACATCAGAGGGAATTGAAGAAGTTTTTTCAAGTGTTTGTAGCAGAGCCGGTTCTACTCTTTATAAAGAAGAGAATGTATTTGAAATTCTTACAAGCGAAGAAGCTCTTGAAGAATATCTTGATTCGTTTATCGGTGGTATGCTTATCGGTGGAGTATCAAATGTGGGAAAGACAGTTGTTGGGATTGATGATGCAATCAAATCTAATAGATTTTACGGACAATATGTGCTCGATAATAATAGTGTAGATACTCTTGTAAATCAAGCAAAAAACATTGGTAGCAAAAGACTTAAGCGATTAGCCGATAAGACTGCAGGTGTGTTTTCTACAGAAGGTATGAGTAAATCACAATTGGATAGATATACTCGTCAAATCGGCGACCTTTATCAAGGAATAGAAAGTATAAAATCAGAAAACACTCGTAATTTAGTTAAGGAAGAATTGAAAGCCCATAACGCAGATACCTCAGCAGAAACAATTGATGTTATTTTAAAGTATGCTCGTGGTGAAAAACTAACTGAAGCAGAGCAAACTGTGTTTGATGAAAACAAAGGTGCTTATGTGCTTGATAATATTGTGTATAAAATGGCACAAAAATCGTCAAAACCGACCACAGAAACTGTTAACGGTATAAATGCAGATACTTTTGAGGGTGCAACAGAAAACACCGTAGAAAACGATTTTAAGCAAACTACATATAATGGCGAAGCTGTTTCATTCAAATATAAATCAGCTGACGCAATCGAACTTGATAATGGCGAAACCGTCAGTGTTGAAGATATTACTATGAGTGATGATGACGCAGTTTTCTACGATGCTATAATGGGCGAAAATGATTTCTTCCCTGAGGGAAGATTTGTAAACGGTAAGCTTACAAGTGGCGTTAATATTCCTACTGCCAATGCAATCCGTAAAATCTTCGGTGGTACTCCAACAATAAATCAACTTAAAGGCGTTAAAATGTATTACCATTATGGTATGTATAATATTAGACATTTTGGCGAGTCTGGTGCATTAACTGAATCACAGGAAAGGCAAGTGTTTAATCTTGGTAGAGCGTTATCTGAAAGTGTTGCAGAAAAAGAAAGCAGCACACCAAAAGTCAAAAAGTACAGTAAAGGCAAGGTTAAATATAATGTAAAAAGTGAACTTTCTTCTCGTCAGCAGGCATCTGTTGAAGTGATTGAGAAACTTGCCGATATGTTCAATATCACCTTTAATCTTTACGAAAGCACATTGAACGAAAACGGTGAGCGTTCAAGCGTAATGCCTAACGGTGAAAAGACTTCTGCCAATGGTTATTATATGAACGGAGAAATCTATGTTGATATCAATGCCGGTAATAATGGCCAAGGTGCAGTGCTTTATACTGTTGCTCACGAACTTACTCATTATATAAGAGAAGGGTCTCCAAAGAAATTTAAGGTACTTGCTGACTTTCTTGTTGAACAGTATGAGGGCAAGGGTAAGAGCGTTGATTACTATGTCAATAAGCAAATGGAAAAGGCACGAAAATCAGGCAACAAGAATATGAAATATTCTGAAGCTTTTGAAGAATTCGTTGCTGATTCAATGGAAAAAATGCTTACTGACCAGAACGCAGTCGAGAAACTTGCTATGCTTCGCATAAAAGATAAATCTGTTTTTGATAAGCTTCGTGAGGGTATTCAAAAGCTTGTTGACAGAATTAAGCAGGAATATGCAAAAATTACTCCTGATAGTGCAGAAGGCAGAACAGTAGCAACAATGACTGATGTGTTCAACGATATTCAGGATTTATTCCTGGAAGCTCTTGACGATGCATCCAACAACTTCCAAAAGGCAGAAAAAAACACCATCACAAATGATGGTGTGCAATACTCAGAACGAGAGATAATAGGTTTAAGTGGTAAAAATTATGGCGTAGGTGTTTATCTTGATAGTAATTTATTAACCGGGTTGACTGAAGATGAAAGAAAAGAAATGGTTAAGGAATTTGTTTTAAGTGAACTCTCGGGTGAACATTTCATAGCATATGATAATGATAATAATGTTGTAGATATAAAAATTGCTACTAAAAGTGATGCTTTTAAGAATCAAAGTGGGAAAAAGCATAAAGTTCTTAAAGAACTTTATCGAAAACATATTGATAAAGAGATTAAGCAAGAAACAGTTGTTTTAATAGATGAACTTATTGCAAATGCTAAATATGATTTATCAAAAAAACCGAATTATTCACATGAATGGCTTGACAACTATGGAAAAAGCGATTGGGATTACTGGACAGTATTTATACAAGAAAAAAATAAATCCGTGTGGGAAGCAACACTTAATATTGCTAATACCGCAAACGGAGAAAAAATACTGTATGATGTTGACCCAATAAAAAAAGTGGAGGGAGCCATCAAATCAGCTCCAACAACCACTAACAATAGTTTATCACAAGAAAAACATATTGTCAATAATAATTCTATGCAGGAGACGAGAAAAAATTCACTTCGAGATTCAAACGGTAGAGAATTATCACCAGAACAAGCAGAATTTTTCAAAGATTCAAAGGTAGTAGATAAGAATGGAAGTCTTAGAGTAATGTATCACGGTACAAATGTAGCTTTTACAACATTTGATATTAGAAAATCCGGTGTTGGTGCATTTGGCAAAGGTTTTTATTTCTCACCGTCTAAAGCAAATACAACAGCTTATGGCGATAAAAACATCCTTGAAGTGTATCTGAATATTAAAAATCCATATTACGCAGATAATATTGGTTTCGATTATGACGATTATGCTGATATGCAAAAGCAATTTGGTATTAATGAGAAGATTACCGATAATAATGTTAATAAGATTTTACAACAGCAAGGCTATGATGGCGTTATCGCAAGTATAAACGATAGCCTAAAAGAAATAGTTGCTTTTAATTCTAATCAAATCAAAAATGTTGATAATGTCAATCCTACATCTAATGATGATATTCGTTTCTCTGAACGCAGTGCAGTTCAAATTGATTATGAAGAAATAACAAAATCATTTAATATAACTAAACCTAATGATTATGTTCATGTTCAGCGTCAAGTGTTTGATACTCTAAAAAATGAGGGATTTTTCACAGATGAAGATAAGAATAGTAGAATTGATTATAATGAAGATTCGGGAATGGTAGTTGAAACCAATAAGAGTGGTATCAAAGAAACCTTTAACTTTGCTAACTTTATTCGATTGGGAAAAACAAAAAAAGCAATAAAACTCGCTACAATTCGTAAACTCCCTGAAATTATTAAAAATGGAAAACTTGTTGACAATGATGTAAAGAATTATCACAATGATAATAGTAGTACTAAATTTACATATATTCAATCTACTGTTGATGTTGATGGTAATAATGTTTTGGTGAAAATTGACATAAAAAAATCACCGCAAAAAAACAAGTTTTGGGTGCACAGAATTGATATATTAGAAAAAGCCAATGAATTACCTGCAGTCGCTTCAAGAGCGATTAAACAGGCTAACGATTCATCAGCTTACGAGGATAGTGTACCAAATACGAATGAAGATGTCAAGGAAAATTTAGTAAAATTCTCCGAGCGTGGCCAGAGTGTATATAAATTGCTCGGCGAAAATCAGCGTTTGCAGAAAGAAAACGAGCGATTAAAAGAAAAGGTTAAATATCTTAATGATTTTGTAAAGCTTCAGCGAAAAATCACTCACGGTAAGATTATTGACCGTAGAAGTACCGAAGCACAGGCACGAAAAATTAAGAAGTCGACCGGCTCAAAAATCGAGTTAAGCAATCTCACTGACCAGCTTTATGCGTTTTACACTTTAATAATTGGTTCTGAAGACCTTGTGTGGGACACCGTTTTCACCCGTGCAAGTTGGATTGCAAATGATATTCTCAATGAAGTACCTGAATCAACTCAGCGTGATGAATATGCACAGGAGATACTTTCATATATCCGTTCAAAGAATATCAGACTTAATGATGTTCAAAGAGCAGAAGTTGAAAATATTTATGATAGTTATAATGCATACCGTAAACGATTGATGGGTAGCATCACAATTTCTCAAAAAGGTACTTCTCTCGATTCCGTATGGCAGGACCTTGCCGAGCAGTACCCGGATACATTCTCAAAGGATACTAATCCTGCAGATATGCCTTTGGAACTTGCCGACATTATTCATACACTTCGTAATTCTTATGAGGTTATTGAAGAATTTGACAAGACCGAACAGGTAAGATGGCTTGCAGAACAGATTTATGATACATATTGGGATGTTTCTACTGTTGAGTCTGTGATGGACAAGTTATCAAAAGAACATCAACAACAGATTAACGCACTCAAAATGCAACACGCAGAACGAGTTAAGAAAATCTATGCAAAGCATCAGGAAGACCTGAAGGAACAAAGAGCATATTATCAGGAAATGTATAAGCGTTTGCGTGAACGAGCTACAGCAAGTCACAAAAAGCAAATGCTTGACTATCAGGACAAAGTCCACGAAGCTCAGGCAAAAGCCATTGAAAAAAGAAATAATACCGAAACAAGAAGGCAGATATTAAAAACTCTTGATAAGATTGACGCTCGTTTAAGTCATCCAACCAAAGAAAAGAATATCGGTCTTGAAATGCAACCGTTGGCGTGCAGACTTCTTACATTGGCTAACCTCGATACTGTTGACGCAGATTATCGCATTGAAAGATTGAATATTGAGATGGAAAACACAACTAATCCACAGGTGCTCAATACCTTGCAGACCAGAATCGATAATATTACAAAACAAGGCGAGAAAAAAGCTGCAGAACTTCAACAGAAAAGAAACAAATACAAAGCAATTGCTGCAGATGCTCAAAAGTCTTTGCAAGAAATGGGAAAGACAGTTGAAATTGATGAAGTAATTGATAAAACACTCAAAGATATTGAAGTTCTTGTAGGTGGTACACCTATACGCAGAATGACATCATATCAATTGGAATGTCTTAAAAACGCTGTCAATATGGTTGATGGCTACATAAGAGCAGATAAGCAGTTGTTCATTGATGGCAAAAACCAAGATGTTGAGAATATGGCACAGATTGTTATTCACGAAGTACTTGGTAATTCGAAGAAAGAAAAACAGTTCATAAAACAATTGGAATGGCTTAATAAGTTTGGTTGGAGTATGTTGAAACCTGAAACTGCTTTTGACCTTATAGGTTCAAGTGCATTAAGTCATCTGTTCCAGGAAGCTCGTAAGGGTGATGACAAGTTTGCAAGAAGTTTTTCAGCTGCACAAATCTTTTTAAGTGAAAATGTTAAAAAGTATGGTGCAGATAAATGGAATATGGAAGAGCGTAAAGAGTTTATGATTCAGGATGAAAAGGTTACTCTTACTTTAGGCGAAATCTTAAGCTTATATGCATACTCAAAGCGCGACCAAGCAATTCCTCACCTTGAGAGTGGTGGTTTCGTTCAAGTTGAGCCGGTTAAAAAGAAAATCGGTGGCAAAATCAATATTGAATATACTGTTTATGAGGACCACGCACACCGTATCTCTGAAGTTGAACTTGGCTCAATTATAAACATACTTACGAAAGAACAGATTGAATTTGCTGATGTTATGCAGGAGTACCTTTCAACTGTTATGGGTGCGAAAGGTAATGAGATTTCTCGTGAACTTTATCAGATTGATTTATTTAAAGAAAAGTTTTATTTTCCACTTAAACTTAGTTCAGTCTATAAATTTTTTAAAAAAAATGAGAACAGTAAAACACCAATGCTGAAAAATGCAGGTATGACAAAGCCAACAGTTACAAACGCGAATGACCCGATTGTTCTTGAATCGTTTGAAAATGTGTGGGCAAACCATGTTGTGCAGATGAGCCGATATAATGCTTATGTTTTAGGCATTGAAAATCTAACAAAAGTATTCGGCTATACAGGAATTGATAAATCATCAGTTCGTGCTGCACTTCAAGGCACTTATGGTGACGCAGCTATCAAGTATTTAGAGAATTTTATTATTGACCTTAACGGTGGCAGAAAAGGTATGTCACACAATGATATGGTAAATATTGCAGCCAATCTTATGAGTACTTTCAAAAAGGTGACGGTTTCTGCATCACTTTCAACTGCAATTCAACAGCCATCATCTATAATTAGAGCAATGTCCTATGTTAAACCAAAATACTTTGTGATGAGAAAAGAGGAAAAAATTTCACATAAAGAAAACTGGGAAGAACTAAAAAGATATGCGCCAATTGCAATTCTTAAAGAAATTGGCGGTTATGATATGTCGTTAGGTGCCAATGTTGCAGATTTTATCAAACACCGTGATTATAAAGGAAAAGAAAGATTCACAGCATTGGTAAAAGACTCAAACTACCGTGATGACCTTCTTATGTGGGGTGCATCAAAGGCTGACGAGCTTGCCTGGAGTACTTTATGGCACGCGGTAAAAAAAGAGCAACGCTACCGTTTTCCAAATATGGAAAAAGAAAAGTTCCTTAAAATATGTGGCCAACGATTTACTGATATTGCAACCAAAACGCAGGTGTATGATTCAGTTTTTACACGCAGTGAGATTATGCGTTCACCGAGTGAAATAAACAAGATGGCAACTTCGTTTATGGGTGAGCCAATGACAAACCTCAATATTATAATTGATTCTGTCATTCAGGCAAAGCGTGGTAAAATTACAAGACCACAGGCAGTATGGAATATATCTTGTGTTTACATAGCACAAATTTCAGCTGCAGCACTTGCAAGTATTGTTTATGCTATGCATGATGACGATGACGAATCTTTTGTTGAAAAGTATATGTCTGCTTTCGGTAATAAAGTTTCAGATGAAATTTTACCTATTACTTGGATTCCTTATGTAAGAGATTTCTATTCGTTGTGTCAGGGTTATGATGTTTCAAGAACTGATATGTCCGTATTGTCTGATTTAGTTGAGAGTTTCCAAAACCTTACTAACAATAATATTTCACTTGATGAAAAGATTACAGGTGTTTCAGGCTCTGTTGCTGCTATGTTCGGAGTACCACTTAAAAATGTAATCCGTGATGGTAAAGCAGTTGTAAACACAATTGAAATGATGTTTGACAACTATGCTGCAGATTGGGATGATATCTCAAAAGCTTTTGTTGAAGGCATATCCGGTGAAAAGACAATGTCTGATGTAAATGAATATCTTGCAAAAGACAAAACTGATAAAGCAAACGAGCTTATTTCTGACCTTCTTGAAGAAAAAATCGAAAAGAATATTTCTAATGGTAAGAGTCGTGAAAAGGCAGAGAAAGATGCTAAATCATCAATAAGAAGTTCGCTAACATCTTATTGGAAACCACTTTTCATTAAAGCGTATCAGGAAGATGATTATATCGAACAAGAAGAAATATATAATCGTTTACTTGCTACTGGCATTTATGGTTCAGCAGAAGAATTAAAAGAAACAATTGAAAAATGGGTTAAAGACCTGGAGTAAACAATTAGGGGGTGGATTTAATAAATCCACTCTCTTTTGTTATCATTAGATTAAAGAAATAAAAAGTGGGGCGAGGTTAGAAAACAGCCTGCATTTTTATGTAACATAGAATTAAGAGGTGATAAAAATGAAATCATCAGATTATAAAATTTCACTTGATATATTAGAAAGCCAATCGCAGTATTCACTTCCAATGAAGCAAGGAGATGCTGCTCGTGTTGTATATATTACTTTACGAGAGGGTGGAGTACCTTATGAAATTGGTACAGATTGTTTTGCCGTTTTTAGTGGCAAAAAGCCTGATGGTAACCCGATAGAAAACAATTGTGTTATAAGTGGAAATACAATTGTTTATGAAATTACAGAGCAAACAACGTCTTGTGTTGGAATTCTTGATTGTGAAATTAAACTTTACAGTATAGAAAATGGCTTTTTAACATCTGCAAGATTTTCAATTATTGTAGATAAAAGAGTTGTTGGTGAAGCAGAAATTGAAAGTACTGCAGAGTATTTACAACTTCATTCTCTGTATATGGAAGCAGCAAAGTTAAAAAATGATTGTGAAGAAATGATTAAAAAAGTATCAGGAATAAATATTTTAACAACTGTTGACATTTACAAGGAAGATTGTGCAGAAAAAGATGTATATAGTGCTAATGCAATAAATGCATTTTTAAGAGACTATGACAACTTGCTTGTCGAGTTTGACGAGAAACACACAGACTTTGAAAACAGAATCCATGCTCTTGAAAATGATTATGCACAAGCATTTGCTCTTGTAGGGGGTGCAGAATAATGTCATTATTTGTTCCTGTTGATATTGATAATGACTTATCAGAAAGAATTGCACAAGCAAACACTCTTGGTAGAGAAAACCTTAATGCAAAAGGTGTAACAACTGATGGAACAGAAACCACATATCAGTTGATGAGCAAAATTGCAGACATTCAAAGTGGTGGTAGTGCAAATGTATCATCTGTGATTATTCCACCAGTTTATAACGAGTTAGGCTTATTAGGTAAGTCTGTCGGTTTGGTTTTGGGTAATGAATATACCGTTGTGATTGACATTTTAGAAAATGACGGAACAACAAGACAAGAAACCGAAACAGTTACGGCATATCAAACAGTAATAGAAGGTTTAGGTGAAGTTGAGGACTCTGTTGCTTTAGGTATATATGAAGATGACTATTATGACTACACCTTATATGATTTTTGTAATGTTAGTGACGAAGGGGTGCCTGTATTTGATGCTAACGAGTGTGTTTATCAAACAGGTGGCAAGGTAACACAAATCACAATCACAGGCGAGTTTGCAGAAAAGCCAGATACAAGATTAAAAGATATAGTTGAGGGTAACTTGACAGAAATCGTTGACGATACAATTACAGAAATCGGTAGTTATGTATTCTTTAGAAATAAAAAGATTACAAAATTAGATTTACCGAATTGTACAGTTGTTCGTAGTTATGGACTTAACGAAGCAGAAATCACAACAATCAATATGCCAAAACTTGAAACTATTGAAGTGAATGGTATGAATAGTTGCAAAGTAACAGAAGTCAACTTTCCGTTATTAACAAGTGGTAGTTTGGGTAGTTGTTCTGCTTTAACAAAAGCTGTGTTAGGTGTTATACCAACAGTATCAGCAAGTGGCTTTTATAATTGTTCAAAATTAGCATATTGTGATTTGGGAACGAAGGTTACAAGTATTGGCTCACAAGCATTTTATAAGACTTCGCAACTTGCTACATTGATTATTCGTAACACATCTGTTGTACCTACAATTCAATCTAATACTTTTACATCTTCTGCAATAGCAAGTGGTACAGGCTATGTATATGTGCCTGATAATTTGGTTGAAAGTTATAAAACTGCAGATGTATGGTCTACCTATGCAAACCAAATTAAACCTTTAAGTGAGTTAGGTGGTGAAATCTAATGGAAAAAGATATTGAACATAGATTGACCTCAGTGGAAGAAAGGGCAAAATCAAACACTATTCGTTTGGATGAAGTTGAACGTAGACAAGATAATCTTGAAGAATTGACTACTACAGTTAAAGTCCTTGCTACTAAAGAAGAAAATGTTGAGAGGACTGTTGGTGAAATAAAAGATGATGTCAAAGAGATGAAAGATAAACCAAATAAGAGATATGACAAAATCATTGATGTGATTATCACAGCAGTTATCGGTGTTCTTGTTGGTTATATCTTTGCACAAATTGGAATCAATTAAGGAGTGATTTATTCATGAAAAACTATCTTACATACCCTTGTAAAGTGATGAACATTACTCAAGGCTATGCAGGTAATTACAGCCATGGACCGCACACAACAGGTACACCAAAGGATTACCCTTGGGATGAAGCTTGTGAGAACACAGGCAGAAGCCCTATGTATTGCCCTTGTGATGAAATGAAGATTGTGCGAATTTACACCAAAGGTACAAACACCATTTGGCTTGAGAGTACATCAGAGGTATATTTCGCTGACGGTACAAGTGATTATGTTACATTGATGGTAACACATCCTAATGACAACGATATTGCACGACTTAAAGTTGGCAGGATATTTAAACGTGGTGAACCTATTTGCCATGAGGGAACTGATGGCAATGCAACAGGTAATCACTTTCATTTTGCAGTTGGCAAAGGGCAGCGTAAAGGTAACGGTTGGGCTCAAAACTCTAATAAGAAATGGGTGTTAACTACAACCAATGGCTCAAAGAAACCTGAAACAATGTTCTATATCGACCCTGAATTCACGACCATTAAAAAATCGAATAGTTTACAATTTAAGGAACTTCCTCAATTTGAACTTCCTGAACGTGGATACTTTAAAAAAGGTGATACGGGTGAAGATGTAGAAAAAATTAATACATTTTTATTCAATATTATTTTATCTTTTGTGGAAGAAGTTGAAGGTGAATTGTTTGGTGAAAATACAGAATTCTTTGTTAAGGAATTTCAACGTCGCACAAATCTTGAACAAGATGGGTGTATTGGACCAATCACTCTTGCAGAAATGAAAAAATACGGATTTAAGGAGAATTAATTATGAAAGTATTTATTTCACAACCTATGCGTGGCAAATCGGATAAAGAAATTTTGTCAGAAAGAAAACACATGATTAAAAAAGTAAACGAGATAGCTACAGAAAAGCCCGAGATTATTGATTCATTCTTTCAGGATGCTCCAACTGAAGCAAATCCACTATGGTTTTTAGGTGAATCACTTAAACTACTTTCAAAAGCAGATATAGCCGTTTTTGCAAAAGATTGGCAAGATGCACGTGGCTGCCGTATAGAGCATGAATGTTGTGTTCAGTACGGTATTAAAATTATAGAAATGTAGAGGAGAATACATATGAACTTTTTTGAAATCATTAAAGATTATTTTGTTATCACAATTGTTTTGATTTGTCTCATCGTTGGCTATATTCTTAAAAATATTGTTACAACAGACAAAATCAATAAGTTTATTCCACTCATTATGGCACTTCTCGGTGTGCTGTTAAACCTATGGATTAATGACTGGTGTTTCACCATTGAGATACTGCTTGGTGGTCTTGCATCAGGACTTGCGTCATCAGGTGCTTATGATGGTTATAAAGGTATTAAAAAATATTTTACTATAAAAATTGATGCCAATACTGTTGATAATAAAGAAAAATTAAATGAGTAAATAAAAAAACGGCTGTTTTTTTATTTGAAACGCTCCGTTTTTGCAATCAAAATGCAAAATGATATCATTATATCAAAATGACGATTATCACTTGAAAAATCAAGCTGATACAGAAACAAATATCCCTTAATTGTGATGCTCATTACAATTGAGGGATATTTTATTTTTAAGTACACTAACACATTGTCGTTTTTTATCGATATATGTTATGTAAATGCATGTTATATATGATATATATGTGTTACATAGACAAAAGGAGTGTTTACATGAATAAGGAAAATTTGACTTTAAAAAACTTGAAGGAATGTTACCAGAAAGACTTAATTAATCACAAAGACTTTTATAACGATGAGACTTTTAATTGTCTTGAAGTAAATGTCGATAAAATTGATGATTATGAATCATTTGAAACACAATTAATTAAGTCGATAAAAGAAAACAAACAATCTCAAGAGATACAAAAAATGGAAGCACTTGCTAAAAAAACTGAACTTGAAAACAGACCATTTGAAGAAGGAATGGCATTACTCGTAGCATTAATTTCTGTTGCTGTTTCAGCATTTGCTTGCTTTTTATCAATAAGGGACGAACTTGTAATCTGTCAAATTATATTCTTTATAAGTTTGCTTATAGGATTGGCAGTAATGTGTGTGCAAGTAGCTATTAAATATGGTACAAAAAAATATAAAGGAATTGCATATTATACGATTAAACTTGATTATTTAAAAAAATAGTAAAAATACAACGAAAACAAGTACAAAATAATTTTAAAATTATTAGTGTTGACTAATTTGCAAAAAAAACATATAATAAAATGTGAATATGTTATAAATATATGCGTAAAATTAGATGTGCTTAGTTGGATTATTAAAAGTGAGGCGACTAGGTGTGAAAATAAGACTGTTAAACAAAATCAAGTATGGATTGGATGTTGATGGGAAAGAGTATGTAATTAATTGGATATTTACATATGGCATAATGATGATAACATCTTTTCTACTGTGCCTATTGACAGCTGACAATGCTGACATAGTGTGGGAAAAAGTGATAGATGCATTCGTTCCAACTACTATTACATTTTGTGGAATGATAATCATACAAAAAGTAAAAATGTTAGATAATAATTTTACTGCATTGTTTTTGCTTTTAATGATTATTGCTTTAGCTGCAGGGTATATTGCGTATTTTTCTGTGAAAGATAATGATAATCAACAATTTATTTTAAGATTCTTTCTCATTATATTGGTGGCATTGAGTTTAATTTGCTCAAGAAATGTGTTTAGAATAAAAGAACCCTCAAAAACAGTTCCCAAGGCATTATTAAATAAAAAAATGGAATTATCAGATTCGAATTTTTCTAGAAAGTGAGTTTATTAATTTATGAATGACATTTCACAAATAGTAATTTTATTGGCTTCGTTGTTAACTTTTGCGGTGTTTGCTCTTTTAGTGGCAATATTTGGTAAGGTTAATAAAAGAAGCAGACACGAGATGAGCACTAATACAGAATTGGCAAATTGCGTTAATCATGAAAATTCTGGAGTTAAAATAGAGGAATATGCTCCACTTTTTAGAATTAAAGGTGACGACGGTAAAGAAATATATAATCATACTTATAAAGGGTGGTAATTCTGTTATGTGTATGGTAAAACAAGAACATCATTTTGATTTTTTATGGGAAATGTTTATAAAACCAATAATAAATCAGGCTGAGCAAGAAGTTGATGGCGAGTTTGCTAAAGTCTGTGGATTTGAAAAAATTTGCTTGCCTTATTATAAAAAACAATTGGAAAAAATATATAAGCGAAAACGTGAATGGCTAAAAAAAATATATTTACCAAGTGATAACGAACCATTATTGGATATGCACAAAATTGGAGCAGTTTTGTGTAGGTCGATTATTGGTAATAAGCCGTTTTCATTTGATGTTGAAAAGGCAAAAAAATTTGTTATGGCCAATAATATGCAAAACGATATACAATGGTACATTAACAATGTTTGTGTAAATTATAAAATTGCTTTTTATGTAAGTGTAGGGCTTGTATACGCAGAAGTGATAAAAAGATTAGAAGAAATTGGTGAAAAAGAAAAAATGGAAGAAATGCAAAAAATTGGCCATTTATATTTTTACTCTAAAAATCCTAATCATGAAAATTTTCAAAACAGCAGTATAATTGCATTGATGAAAAACGACATATTAAACAGGGATTTTGACTATTTATTTTACGCAACAACCTTATTTCAACTAGAAAGATATAATTATGACAGATTAGAGATTCCTGAAGGTGATTTGTATTCATAAAAGTTGTTGATATACTAAGGCTTTCAGTTTTTAAAAGAAAAAAGGAACTTGTAGTTATTGCACAAATAAAACTGTGCAATAACCTATGCTTTAAAAATATTAAATAATCGAAATAAATTAAAAAAATAAATCCTCAAAAGTGATGACGATTATCATTACTTTTGAGGATTTTTTTGACTTGCATTTTGACTTGCATTTTTATACTTTGTTATGCTTTTTTATACTGTTTTATA
>JAZNWZ010000025.1:0-2129 GCA_045593645.1 Candidatus Fimenecus sp.
AAATCAAAAAAAGAGATTGTTTACACAATCTCTTTTTTATGTTTATTTACTTTTAACTGTTTTTAAATGCAACTCTTTAAGCCCGTCTACTTCGTCGCAAATTTCTTTAAGATTACAAGTTGAACAGTCAAACATAACATTGTCAAAAATATGATTTAATGCCGATGTTGTTTGACTGATTTTTTTTGCAATAGAATTTAACTTTTCAAAATCATTAAAATCAGTTACAAAATATATTTCAGCACTTTTTACATTGTCAAATTTAAGATATTCTTGTAAAAGCGTGTTTCCATAATCTGCAAAAGTAACACCTGATTTAATTGCTTTTTTGCTCACTCTAATTTGCTCTCGCATATTAAGTGCAGATGCTCTTGTCATAAATCCGTCAACATTTAAGTGATATCTCAATGCTTCTAACTCTTTAATTTTATTGAAAGTATCTTGCTCATTTTCAAAATCTTCAACTTGAACAAATACAAATTTGCCAAAAGGGGAGTCAGCCTTGATTTCATTAAGGTCAGGACCCTGTAAATAAATAGAATTAGAAAACTCAATATCACTTGTAACTGCAAGACTACTAACGCAAGGCTTGTTGTTCCCACCAAGCTCAAATGCTGTGTCTGACAAAAATATTACAGAGTTTTTATCACTTGTGTTAAGAGTAATTTTATTTGAACTTAAAGTTTTGGCGTTTAAATTATCTTTAATTTCGGTGATAAGGTTATTATATAATCTCATTATAATCTCTTATCTCTTTTCATTTTGTCATAGTGTTTTTGCAACCAGTTGTAAACAACTCTAATTAGCTTCATATCAAGGTTAAACCAATAAATAGCAAAAGTGATTACAAAGAATGCAAGAATAACACCAAGAATTATAAATAATACTTCCATATTAGTTCTCCTTTGCAAGTCCCTTTTGACGAGCATATTCTGCTGCACCTAAAGCACCCATAAGCTGTGGGTCTGTCTTTAATTCAACAACTTTGATTTTAAGAACTTTTTCAATAGCCTTTTTAAGACCATCGTTCTTTGCACAACCACCTGTAAGAGTAATGCTGTCAACAGCACCTGCTTTTTTTGCCATAACAAAGCAACGCTTTGCAACTGCTAATTGAATACCTGCTGCGATTTCGTCCATAGGCTTACCTTCACCAACAAGTGAAATAACTTCAGATTCAGCAAAAACTGTGCATTGAGCAGTAATTGGAATAGTATTTTTAGCGTTAAGTGAAAGCTTTGAAAATTCAGGTAAAGTCATTTCAAAAGCATTAGCCATAGCTTCATAGAAACGACCTGTACCTGCTGCACACTTGTCGTTCATAGCAAAGTTTTTAACTGTGCCGTCTGTGTCAATTGAAATACCCTTAACGTCTTGACCACCGATATCAATAATTGCCTTTACTTCAGGGTTTGTAACATGAACACCCATAGCATGACAACTGATTTCAGAAATGTTTTCATCAGCAAAAGGAACTTTGTTTCTACCATAACCTGTACCAATAAGGTATGAAAGCTCTTTTGCAGAGTTTAAGCCCTCAACTTGTGCAACTGCATCATTAAGTGCAATTTCAGCACTTTGAACAGGGTTAATTTTACTTCTATTTGTAACGTTAGCAACCATATTGCCGTTTTCATCAAGAATTACACATTTTGTATATGTTGAACCAACGTCGCATCCACCAAAAAACTTCATTTTTATTATCTCCTTTACCAAGCTAAATCGTCTTCAAAATCTACAAGAGAAGGGTCAACAGGCTCTTCTTGTAAAACGGTTTGCATATATTTATTAATCTGGTCACGCATTTCACGACGTGAAATTGTACGTGGGTCCATAAGGTCTTGCTTAACCCAAATAAAGTTTACATTTCTTTCTCTTGCTTGGTCGTCAAAAATACCTGTAAGACCATCCATACCTTTACAAGAGATTTGGTCATACATAATAACTGTATCAGCATTATACTCGTCAACAATTCTCCAAAGTTCGTCAACAACATTTTGATAGCCACCCTTAGTGTGTTTTCTCATAATTGAACGCTGATAAGTTTTAGCAAGGTCTTTAAGTGCTTGGTCTTTGTCTTCTGTGTTAATTGGAAGGTATGAAATCATTGTTTCCATATCCATAACAAC
>JAZNWZ010000026.1:0-49418 GCA_045593645.1 Candidatus Fimenecus sp.
GCGAATATGTATGTTATTACGGCTTATGTAGGTGACGGAACAAAGACCGTTAATAGTTCAAGAACTTTACCCGGTGCTGTTATTCCAATTAGCATAAAAGGTAATACAGCAATAGGCTTCGGCAGAAAAGCAAGAACTGACGGCTACGCTGAATTTGCTTTTAAAGCTAAATTTGACAGTAATGTTTGCATTTACGGCACGAAAACAGACGGAACAATTAAAGAAGTTTTAAATCCGGCGAACACAAACGGAAATACTGTTTTAGGCTATGATAACTACGATACAAAAGACGGTCAAACTAACATATACGGCTATGATGTAAATATCGGTGTGAGTAACATTGCAACGCCTGCAACATATAGACCGTATTTAAGGTGTGGTGATTCTGTTTCGATTGCGTATTCAGGTGCAGGTTTTGTCACAGACGGCAAAACCGAAGTTCATTTTTTCGTACCATTAACGAAACCTGTTGTGGGTTCACCTACTGTTACAGCTCTTTCAGGTGACGGTTTTATATTGCGACAGAACAATTTATATACACACGGAAGTGCTGCTTCAACATATATCTTCCCTACTTCGTATGCAGCCTATGCTTACCATAATGTAGGTGTAAGAATAGTTGCGACTTTCTCAAACACAACGAATGCTATTAACAATGCACCTATCGGCATTGTATGGCGTGGAACTATTCAATTTTCGTAAGAAAGGAATTTTTAAAAATGGCATTAAAAAAATCTATAAAACAAGCTAACGGTGTAGTTACTGACTATCACCGTATTTTGTTTTTACAACAAACAGTAAACCGTCAAAATTCAATAGCGGTTCTTTCGTATGTTGACGAAGAAGCAAGGGAAGGCGAAACAAACGGCACTATTGAACAGCCTTTTCAAGTTTCTAAAACCTACGAAACAGACTACAACGAAGAAATGACTATTGAAACAGCATACGAATTTTTAAAAACCCGCCCTGAATTTGAAGGGGCTGAAGATGTGTAAAAGGGGGTGTTTTGACAATGGAAAATGTGACAATAACTCTCGGCGACATAGCTTGGGGCTTAGCCTTCTTGGTATCAGTAGGTGCTGTAATCAAACTTGTTCACAGTTGGTTTAAGCCTATAAGACAGTTAAAAGAAGAAGTTAGCAACAAAGCAGACAAGAGCGAACTTGAAAATTTAAGAAAGGAGTTTGAAACTTTGAAAGATTATCAAAACGAAGACCACGACAGGCTAAAGTCGCTTGAAAAAGGTAACGAAGCAATCTGTAAATGTGTTCTTGCTATTACGGATCACGAATTAACCGGAAATAGTATTGATAAGCTTCAAAAAGCAAAAGAAGAAATGCAAAACTATTTAATAGAAAAGTAGGTGTATATTATGAAAGTATCAAAGGGAACTATCGTTCGTACAATAATGGTTATATTGGTAATACTTAATATCATACTTGAGCGCAACGGAATTGATGTTATCAATGTAAGTGAAAGTGAACTCTTTATGATAGTTGAAACTGCCATAGAAGTTGGAGTTTTATTTCTTGGCTTCTGGAAGAATAATAGTTTTACGAAAAAAGCAAGAAAAGCAGACAAAATCAAAGATTCTGACAAAATCGACGAAGTTTATGAATTTTTAAAACAATTACAAGAAAGCGAAGGTGTTGAATAATGGGTACAAATTACGCAAGCAAAGTTATTAAAGTAGCATTGGCTGAAGTAGGTTATCTTGAAAAGGGTAGTAACTCAAACCTTGACAGTAAAACAGGCAATGCAGGCTACAAGAACTACACAAAATATGCGAGAGATTTTGACAGCAAATACCCGAACTTTTACAACGGCAAAAAGAACGGCTACGCTTGGTGCGATATTTTCGTTGATTGGTGCTTCGTTAAAGCATTCGGTGTTGAAACTGCTCTTAAACTTTTAGGACAGCCGAAAAAGTCTTGCGGTGCAGGTTGTTCTTGGTCTGCTCTTTACTATCAGAAAATTCCGTCTTTCTATCGTACACCTAAAGTAGGTGACCAGATTTTCTTCAGAGATAGTAGCGGCAGCCCATATCATACAGGGTTAGTTTACAAGGTTGACAATACTTATGTTTATACTATTGAGGGTAATACTTCTAATACTTCAGGCGTTGTAGCTAATGGCGGCTGTGTAGCAAAGAAAAAGTATAAACTCAATTCTTCTTCAATTCACGGCTACGGCAGACCGAAGTACGATCCAGAACCAAAAAAGACAACTACAAGCACAACTGCTACAACTTACAGCAAAACTCAATTCATTAAAGATGTGCAGAAAGCGACAGGCTCAAAGGTTGACGGTATAGCAGGTCCGGAAACACTTCGCAATACAGTTACAGTATCACGCTATAAAAACAACCGTCACGCAGTAGTTAAAGCAATTCAAAAGCGTCTAAATGCTCTTGGTTATAATTGCGGAACGGCTGACGGCATAGCAGGTGTTAAATTCGAAGCGGCTGTTAAAAAGTATCAAAAAGCAAAGGGTTGTTATGTTGACGGCGAAGTTACAGCACGCAATAAGACTTGGAAATACCTTTTAGGTATGGCGTAATGCATAAAATACTATTTATTTCGTTTTTTTCGTAGCATATAGCGATTTTAATTGTGAATTCGTGAACTTGTAAGGGTAAGCGTTAAAGTTGTTAAAATCGTAAAATAAACATAAATAATAAAAAGGACGGTCAGGGTGTAAAAACCTTGACCGTTTTTTTGTTTTATTGCATTTTCTAATGGTTTTATACTTATTGACAAAATACATCATATTCACCGTTAATCTTTGGAGAGTTTTGCGGATAGTATTTATATACCCCTTAGGGTATAATAATATCAAACAAAGGGGTTACACCCTAAACAAAGGAGTTTTAAATATGTCAAGCAATATTATTAAAGCAAATGAAATTTTCGAAGTTAATGGTGAATTTTTAAGATACAACTCTACTGAGGGTGGCGGACAGTTGGAATGGTATGTTAAGCCTGATGACGAGTTTGTTGCTGCTAATGGCGGAATTGAATTTTTTGAAAAATATGATAGTGTTAAAATTTTTGATAATGAAAAATTCGTTTTTGTTGATGCTCTTCACTGTGGATTTGCTATGGAAGGACAAACAAAGGAATATGCTTATAATTTTTACGCTTCTGTAATTGAGGAAACTCGTGCGGAAATCTAAAAAATTTTTAATTTTATAAAATATAACCCTCAACCTAATTGGAACGGTTGAGGGTGTTTTTTTGTTTTAATCATCACTTGCTAAATCGTCAACTAATTCATTGAACATATCTTCAGTGAGCCAATTCAGATTTAATACTGTTACTTTTCCTGTATGATTATCTGTTATTGTTAATTGACCGTATTCGTCAATATCGTAACTCTTACTGTTATTGAGTGTGCGTTTAAATTCTTGATAGTTTGCCATATTCTTATGCTCCTTTTTCAATATCAGCACGGATCAGGTTCTTAATGTAGGTTTGTTTTTGGGGTTGTTTTTGGATATGTTCAATGAGGGCTGTTTCGGTGGGGTAAAACTCAATTAGCAACTGTTTGCATTTCTTTCTGTATTTTGCTTTTGCTCTTTTAGTAGATTCGTATTTTTTTATTGGCATTCCTGTTAATCCTTCCTTTCTCCATAGTTACAAAAGTGTTTTCTTGTATTCGTTCCGAACGGTGAAAATTCAAATCCTGTTTCAGTGCATTTTGCGTACACTTTACCGTCATTTATAATTTTTAATTTTCTACAGTCAGCACATCTTACGACTTCGACCAGATCCGTTCTGTTTTTGAAATGTGGGCAACCACTTTCTGCTCTGTACCAAATAAAGTCTTTTCGTTGTGGCAAGCTTTCAATTTCTTTGCACACTTCATAATACATACACTCTTCACAAGTTGCGATTTCCTGGACAGGCTGTTTACGAATAATATCATATACTTTGCATATAGTAGTTTGAGCTAATTTATCACTGCTTGAACAAGGAACTTCCCATTCCGCTTTGAAATAATTTGATATTTCGTTAATCAATTTTTCTTTTTCAATGTATTCAGCCATTATCTACACCTTCTTCCAATGTCAGTTGGTAGGCATCTATGTTTGTCGTACACATAATATTGAGAGATTTTTCAGGGTTTTCTTTGTAATATTTTTGAATATAGTATTTTTCTCTTTCAAGAAGATTTTCAGTTGTAGGCACAATCTCTATTACTTCAAATTGATAATCTAAAAGACCTTTCATATTAAATCTGTCTGTTTTAAGGTGTTGACCCCAA
Source organism: Candidatus Fimenecus sp. (assembly GCA_045593645.1). GTDB lineage: Bacteria > Bacillota > Clostridia > Oscillospirales > Acutalibacteraceae > Fimenecus. The sequence continues at coordinate 4,267 of JAZNWZ010000026.1, forward strand.
CGAAATATAGGTAAATAAACTGTTTGACCTATGTAAAATTCGCCTGTTGACTTTTTGCTAATCTTATAAATATACCCTGAAATATCATCACGCTTAAAAGTATCTCTTGTAATAAAACTTTCATCAATCAACCCTTCTGCAAGACATTTTTTGCGTTCTTTTTCTATAAAATGTTGTTTGCAATTATAAGAACAAAATAGCAAATCTCTATATTTGTCTAATTGATTGCATAATTCGTTTTTTATTTCCCAATCCGATATTCTATCAGATTTATCAACATAGCCTACTACTTTACAACCACAACAAGCACAAGTATATTCAACTCTATTAAAATATCTTTCTGTGTTGTAACAATGTTCAGCTATGATTATGCAGTACAAATCACCGGTATTTAATTTTTTTGAATTACGAAATGCTATATTGTCACCGTATTCTTCTTTTATCAACTCTTTAAAATGTTCTCTGCTATCACATATCTTGCAATCCATAGTTAGTTCATTGTTATTTGATACACCCCCAAAATGACAGTAGTTTTCAGGTGGGTTTTCCTTGTCAATAACTTCATAGATTCTATATATTACTTCAACCATTATCTACACCTTCTCCCTGTAACAAACCATCTATAAATTTTCTGCCGCATTTTCCACATTTTAAACAAACATAGCCGAAACTATTTTCATTGCAACAATCATTTGAAATCTCGTAATCATAAAATACAATTTCATTTACCATTATCCTCGTCGCCTTTCTCTATCGTGCAACTCACATTATCATTTGCCTTTTGTATGCTATCATAACCAATAATTATTTCCACAGGATAATCTTCTTCATATTCCATCGCTTCATACGAGCATATACCACAAGCACACCAATCTGGAGTTATCTTGTCGCATTGTTTTAACAATTGTTTTAATGTAATATCTTCAGGTGCTTCTGCCGTAAAAGATATATCACACCCATTAAGTACAAACTTCATTCCTTTGCACCTCCTTTTAATTTTTCGAGTTTGTTTTCCAACCATTCAAAAATTTTGATGAACGGCTTTTCAAACTCTGCTTTCAAATCTGCTTTTGCTTGTTCATATTCAGTAATTTGTTTATTCTTTACTGCAATAGAACATTCTTTTGGGTCGTGCTTTATATAACACCCGACTTTTAAACCTGAAAACTTTAGATAATCACAGCTAACACAATATTCAAATTCGGTCACTTAATTACCGCCTTTCAACGCCTGTTCCGCTTCTTCTATGCGAGTAAACACAATTTTGCCAAATTCATCAAAATTAAATCTTCCACAGTTATATGTGTTGTAATAATCTTCATCATCTGTGTGAAAATCCGTTTTAATGTATGCTTTTAAACCGTCAATAATAATATGTGTTACAGTTAAAACCGCAATACCTTTTGTGTCATTCCATTTCCACGGCATATAAATCGTATCGCCAACCTTACAAGGCGGTGCAATTACACCGTTTGCGAGAAGAGAGTCTGCATAAAATTCAAGTCGTTTCATCAACTGTTTTTCAATATCACCCTTAATTGTTTTGTCGCACTCTTTATATAGATATTGTGCATAATTTATTTCGCTGTCAGTTAGTAACTCAATCAATCTATTTCTCATTTAAAACGCTCCTTCTGCTAAAATAACAACTGCCAATGCTCCATTATGAGAATGCTCGGCAAGTATTTGGTATATGTAATAACCGTCATACTCTGAATCGGCATTATTAAGAGAATTTAAAAATTCTTCAAGATGCTCAAAATCAGTTCTAATTACTTTGAATTGACCCATTATTGTTGTCACTCCTTTCGTGGTCTGCCTTGTTTGGATCCGTCTGCTTTTTTCCATACCTGATACAAAGCATAGGCAAGTGGGTTTAAAACAAATTCAAGTTTCTTTGCTCGTTCATATTCGGTTTTAAGCATTTCAATTGCTTGTTCAAGTGTCATTGTTGCTCACCTTCCATTTCTTTTGTCGTGTTAATAATAGCTACATACACAGCATAAGCATTTATTGAGTAATTTTTTTTATCGGGGTGATCATAGGGGAAGATTTTCTTTAAGAGTTTTTCCTGGACTTCTTCGATTGTTTTAATTCTTGTATTATTTACAAGGCGTATTCTTTCGGGGAATGTAACTCTGTTTTGCGAGAGTATTAGGTTTTCGCGCTTTAATCTTTCGATTTCTGCTCTGGCGTTTAAAGCGGCTTGTTGTACTTCAATAATACCGTTGATTGTTTGTTCTCTTTCTAACTGTAACGCTTTAATTAACGCATATTGCCTGTCATTCTTTTTTTGTGTGTCGTTGATTAGGTCAAGAGTATTTTTTAATACATTAAATGTATCTTTACCACCTTTTTCTCTATAGAATTCAACAACTTCAGTAAAATCCTTTATAATCTGTTCATTTGTCATTTTGTAACACACTCCAATTCTCTAACAAAGATATAACACCAACTTTGCGGTGGTCTTGTAAATTCAGAATCTTCCCATTCACAAGCTGGTGGTTCATCAAAACTGCCATTATAAAAGTATTCGCATTCTTCACAATTACGAGAAGGACAAGGTTTTTCGAACTCGTAAAACTCTTTCGGCTCGTCATATATAACAAGGTCTGAAATGTGCCAAGTATAACCATTTTTCTCGCCAATATACTTTTTCATATCATCAAAATCAAGACAAGACGAACGAGCTATATAATTTGTTTCTGCTTCTGTGCGACCTTCAACAACAAAACGGCTACCCTGTTTGATAACTTTATCAATTTCAATACAACTGAACTCGCCTATGACTTTACCTAAAAAATCTTTCATTAGAGGTTGATATTGTTTAGGTATTCTATTAAAAGACTTTTTATCTTTACTGCAATAGAGTTTTACATTGCCGTTCCAATCCTTGTCTTTTGGATAACTTTTTCGGACTTCTATTGTTTTTTCTTGTTCGATATCCCAACCCATTTTCTTTGCTATTATTAAAAATACCCAATAGGGTTGCACACTCATTAAAACTGCTTTCATTTCATATCACCCATTTGTATCGCTCCAATCTAATTTTTGACCGCAAAATTTACAATTTTGAACGGTTACTCTTACTCGTTTACCTGCAAAGTCAGTAAATTCATCAATCACATTCTTACAAGTAGGGCAGGTACAACATCTGTATAATGATGCTTCGTGTGTAACCTTTTTAGGTGTTCGTTTTTCAAGAGCTCTAACCGCAATTTGTTTTGCCAATTCCATTTGTTCACTATCACCTAAATATTCTACTTTTAATTCTTTTATTGCTTCCTGTGGTGTCATTCTTTATCACTCCAATTCTCAATTATTTTGCCTAAAACAAGTCTATCTTCTTCAAGTTGATAGAAAGGTGTGTTATCAGCGTAATCGTCAACAAGACGCTCGTATAAATCTTTTAAAATCTCAATATCTTCTTTACAGATAGTTCCGGAGGTTTTCTTTAACTGTTTAATTTCCGCTTTGAGTTGGTTGTTTTCTGCAATAACCTCATTTATAGCTTTAGCAAATGGCCTGTGACCTTCACAAAAAGCTTCCCAATCCTTCAAAACGATTTTTAAATAATCAATACCTGTTACATTTTTACTTGCACCCATTAGTTTCACACTCCTTTTAATTAAGATATTTCGTCAAGATATATGTAGTTATCGGATCCAGCTGTGATATAGAAGAAAGCTTCTTTATCGTCTATGTAACCAATAAAACCAACTGAGAAAAAGTTGCTGTTAAAACTGATTATTTTTAATGAATGACCTTTATGACTTGTCATTAAGTTTTCGCAATACTTAAATGCTCGTGCTTTTGCGGTTGAATAACTACCGTAACAATCGGATAATTCATAATAGTTTGACTTCTTATAGTGTTCATAAGCCTGTTTAATTTGTTGTTTTTTTGTGTGTTTCATAGTTGTTACTTCCTTATTAAAATATTTTTCACCTTTTATGGTGTGGAATAGGGCTTTAAGCAGAAGCCCTTTAGAAGCGTGTTTGTTATTGTGTTGCGTTGTCGATTATATCCTCGATTTCTTTTATGTCCTTTCCGATATAGCTATACGCATCCTTTAAAGCAGTTGGAAAATCCTCGCCATCCTGTGAGTCAAGCAATACCAAAGCAGTTGCAATTCGACCCTGTATTTCCAAGTCAATATCATCAAGTCCAAGAGTCGAATTAAGTAGTTCAATTGCGAGTTTACGAGAGTCAATGTGTATCATAATTTATACATCCTTTCATATTGATTTAATTGCCTTTCGGCTTGAATAGGGCTGATCCGCTCAACCCTTTAGAAGCGTTATCATTTAGTTAAATAATTCGTCTAATATTTCATTTAATTCATTCATAGCGTTTTTGTTATTTTCTTTTGCTTGTTTAATTTCTTCATCTGTCAACACTGTTCTTGTTAATCGTTTTTCTTCTGCCTTGTAACAATTATTTAATTGTCTTGACTTACACTCACAACCTTGACCGCCTAACCAACAACAGCCAAATGATTTCAAACTATCAAATATTTCTTTTTTTGTCGGGGTTATAACTGTCATATTCTTAATTCCTTTCACATAGTGGGCGGTGTTACCCGCCCTTTTTTATTTTTAGATTTTTAACCATTTATCTGTGGAACCATAACGCCCAGACTCATATTTTATGTATTCTTTTTTCCATCCATATTCTTCAGCAATGTGTACATCTTCAAAAACAACTTCTTTTGTTTTGCTATCTGTTATACGAATACCTTTATAATCACTTGTGATACATCTTAATTCGCTGTTTTCATCTGTAATTATTTTAATCCAGTTTTCAAGACTTTTTTTGTATTTCTTTATGGTTGCTTCTACATCGTCTGTTCTGTCGGAATAGTGGAAACCTACTTTCCCATTTTCTCTGTTGCGATAGTATGCTATTGATACTGAATATCTTTTCATATTTAAAACTCCTTTGTAAGAACTTTCGTTCCCTTAACTTTGATATTATTATACCCCTATGGGTATACAAATTCTATTCGCAATCCGATCCAAACATTCACGAGCATTTTTATATCTTTTGTCGATAGAATAACCATTTATAATGTAGTAATATAAATACATTGATTTTTGCGAGTATCTAAAAAAATCATTTCAAAGAAACCCCCTGACTTTTTGAGTGTAGGTCAGGGGGTTTTCTTTTTAACTATACTTTTAATTATTGCTGTGATTTATTCGAAGTATAGTTTTAATTTTTACTTGCCTGTAACTTGCCTATAATTTGCTTGTTACTTGCCTGTTACTCAATCATTTCCTTGAACTCACGGAAATGATAACAGTTACTCTAATTCTTCGATAACTTCTCTAACACAACGAGCAAGAAGATAGCATCTAATAGTTATATCGAGATATTCGTATTCTTCGTTCTCTAATTTTTTACCTAAGCTATCAATACAGCTAAAACCACTCATTGCTTCAACACATAATGAAAGGTTGTCTTTAACATATTGCTCGGCAAGATAAGAATTAAAAGTATATGAGCCGGAACCGTTACCTGTGACACTATCTTCGCTCCAAAGACGGTCGGTTAAAGTGTGTTGAAAATATCTTTTATTTTGAAGTTTTACAACAAGCTCAAAGGTAGTGTAATTTTGACTGATATAATCTCGTATATCTTGTTTGATGCTTTCTTCGTAGTTGTATGGCATAATGTGTTTCTCCCTTTATATGAATTTATTGCCCCTACCTTAAAAAACAAGGTAGGGGGCTTTTACTATTTACTAATATAACCGTTCAGCTTTTCGTAAAGCTCTTCTTTTGTGATTAAGTCTTTGACATACAGTTCCAATAGAGTTTCAACAAGAACGGCTTTCTTATTCTTGTATTCTTCTTCTGTTATTTCTCCTGTTAATAACATTACTTCGAGCTTTCCTATTAAAGTCATACGGTTTCACTTCCTATGAGTATATTTGAGTGTGATTGTGTTGTACTAACTTCACCTTGCTGAACGGAAAGGGTATGATAGTACAATACCCAATCCTAAAAAAAATTAACCTTTACAATTTCTTTCTTTTCAGTAGTCCAATTGACCTCGATGGACTTAATGAAAGACCTCCAGAACGCTCGCTTGTGTTCATCATCAAGATTGTTGTAAATAGCTTCCCATCCTGAGTGAAGAATTGTTTCAATCTTGCTAAAATCTCTGATTGGAACTTCACCTTGCTCGGCTTCGGCTTTTTCAAGCTTATCCATTAACTCGCCATAATCTTTTTCATACTGCTCAACTTTACGGATCTTACCTGTTTGCCAAGAATAGTTTAGACGGTCAATCTGTTCGTGAATTGCTTCAATGTCATACTTAGGAATTTTCACCGCACCTGAATCATCAGTGATTTGGGTGCTTCTTATTTTTGCATCTTCAAGATACTTTTCGATGTTTTTCAATAACATCTTTTCCATTGTATTTTCATAAATAATTTTATTGAAATTACATTTGTATTGTATCTTGTTATTTGCACAACGATAAATCTTATAACGCCTTGTGCCACACTTTTTCTGTTGTGTTTGAATACCGCCTTTTAATCGTGTTTCACAATGAGGACAGAGAATCAATCCACTAAAGAGATATGCTCGGTTTTCGTTTGTGTTTTCTTTAATGTTGCGTTTTAGAATTTCTTGTAGCCTGTCAAATGCTGCTCGGTCAAGATATGCTTCACAATATGAAGGATTATCCCTATACTCGCCGCATAACATTGTATTTGAGAAAAGCAAAGAGAGTGTTTTGTATGTTACGCTAATATGATACTTTGCATTGAGATACAATAACGCTTTTCTTTTGCTTTGGTGTGTGAAGAAATAATCAATTAAATCTTCTACAATGTCGGCAAGTTCAGGGTCTTTAACTACTTTCTTTTTACCAGTGTTTTCATCAATAGCGATTTCAAAACCAAACGGAACGCTACCTGAAAGTGGTTGCCCTGTTCTTACTTTATACTCGTTTACAATGTCAATTCTTTCGCCTGTTTGGTCAGCTTCCATTTCCGCTATGGTCAGTTTCATATTTACAAGCATTCGACCGTTAGCTGTTGTAAGATCATATTCTTCTTCTGTTGTTGACCAAATAACAGGAGCTATCCGTTTCATACATTCGTGATATTCCGCAACGCTTCTGAAAAATCTGTCGAGCTTGATAAATATAATTCTATCGAATTTCTTCTGCTCGGCATCTTGTATCATTCGTTGCAGTTCAGGGCGTTTTCTGATTAGTTTTCTTCCTGAAACACCCTCGTCAACATACCACTCAACAATTCTCATATTGTGTTTTTTAGCATAATCGTTTAGCTTCATTTTTTGAGCATCTAACGAAAGACCGTGCAGTTTCTGTTCTTGGCTTGATACCCTAACATAAGCCGCTACTCTTTCAATCTTCAATGTTACTGGATCCTGCGTGTACTCGCTTGTTACTTTTTCAATCTCGTTTTTCCTCATTGACTTCACTTCCTTTTGTGTATTTCTACGATGTGTTCGACAGCGTTTTCTTTTTTTCGACCACCCCCTTTAATACAATAGAAGTGCAATTTTACACCGGTGCAAATTACCATTGAATTGCGAACTGCTACATAATACAATATTTTTAGAAAATTGTATCAGAACAAGTGTTCTTGCCCCGGATTAGTGAAAGGATGATTTTCCCTATGAAAGAAAACTACATTGAAAAAATTACGCAGCTTCTCAACACATTAGACGAAAACCAACTTTTATATGTTTATACTTTCATTAGGAAACTCTTCGGAAGTCGTTAGACTTCCGCTTTTTTTGTTTCCGCAAGACTATGAACAAGGTTCTTCACGATTTGGCGTTGTGTATTATCTAACAACTTGAAATCATCAAATATATCTGATATATCCTCGTCCATAATTATTTCGATATGCCGCTCTGCCGTTCCGACAGGGTCGGCTTTTATTTTTTCTTCTTCACCTAATAGATATCCGACAGAAACATTGAAATAAGATGCGATTTTTTGTGCTGTATTAGTAGAAACACCCTTTTTTCGACCACTCTTGATATCGGACAAAGTGCTTTTACTTAATCCTAAGTCTAAACACATTCTGCTGCCCGATACGCCTTTACTCTTACATAGTTCTTGTATTCTATCATACAAAGTACCCATTTTCGTACGCTCCTTTTTGTGCATTGTTACAAAAGTACGGAAATGCGTTCAAAAATACTTGACAGGTACGAGGATGCGTACTAATATAAGTACAGACGAACGTAAATGCGTACTTTAATACTTACTAAACAATTCTATTATAGTACCTAAAAACGTACCTGTCAATTATTAACACAGGAAAGGGGGTCTGTGTATGGGTCAAAGTAAATTTTCCGCTTTTGGTATAAGTGTTAAAACGGAACTTTTGCGAATTGGCAAAGAGCAAAAATGGCTTGAAGAAACGATCACTGAAAAAACAGGGTTATTCGTAGATAGCGGTTATATGTATAAGATTCTTACAGGTCAACGCAACGCACCTAAAATTGTTGCGGCCATTCGTGAAATTTTAAACATCCAAGGAGAAAACAAATGACACCAAACGGAAAAGACCTTCTTGCAACCTTAATAAAACTTTTAGGTGATCAAGAGGGTGTAAACATTACATATCAATTGACAAATGAAAACGGAGTTGAAAACCAATGAAAAATCCAAGAGAAATAACAGCGAAGGATATAGCAATACTCGCACTCTTATCCGCTATCTTCACATTCTTAGTATTTACTTACTATGTAAACCCTGTTGAAACACCTGAAGCACCAACTGATACGCATACAGAAGTTGTTACAGAAGCAACTACCGAGGAAAGCTCGGCAGTTGAAGAAACAACAGATATTCCTTTAACAACAGTTAAATATGAAGATATTCCGAAGTTAAAAGAGTTAGGTATATTTCAATACTTTGCTTATTGCAACGAAGAATATGACCACATTTGTAATGATGGCGCACCGTATTTAACTAAAATGGAAACGAAACCAACTGCTAATAGAACAGTTACAGTTGATCCTGATGTTATTCCTTTAGGTACAAGGTTATATATCAATGGCGAATATTACATAGCAGAAGATACAGGACCTAACATTCAAGGAAACAGAATTGATATATGCTTTGACAGTCACGAAGAAGCAAATAATTTCGGCACAGGATATGTAAAAGTCTTTATGGTGGTGGAATGATATGAGTTTCTATTATAGTGACGATCCAATTCGTGATTATGACAGATATGATACATACAGAGAACGAGAGTTAAAAAAAAGACCTCGTTGTTCAGATTGTGATAACCCTATTCAAGACGATTATTGTTATGTAATAAACGATGAACCTATTTGCGAAGACTGTCTGAAAAGTAATTATAGAAAGGCAGTTGAAGATTTAATTGAATAATTCAATAGTTTTAAGCATAACTGAATTTTTAGATTTATCACCTAACAATCACGAATTAGCAAATGCTTTTAGTAAAACTCAACAACACCTTGACAGGTGCGAAAAAGCACAGGTTTCTATAAGCGGCGGTGCTGATAGTGATGTGATGTTGGATCTGGTTTTAAAAGCCGACAAAGATAAAAAAGCGTTTTTTGTTTTCTTCGATACAGGAATTGAGTATCAAGCAACAAAAAGACACCTAAAATATCTTGAAGAAAAATACGGTATTGAAATCAACAAGTTTAAATCAAAAGTTCCTGTTCCGGTAGCTTGTAGAAAATACGGTCAACCGTTTCTTTCAAAATACATAAGTTACAAAATCAATCAGTTACAGCAACGAGGTTTTAAGTGGGAAGATAAACCCTTACTTGAATTATTAGAGCAATACTGTGACGAATTAACTTATGACGAAGCACACGACAAAAACGGTAAACGAATACGAGGAATAGCCGAGAAATACGGCAGATATTGGCGTGGTTGTGTAAATGCTCTTTTTTGGTGGTGTAATGAGAACGGTAAAAATCGTTCAGATGGTAAAAACAGTCGTTTTGATATCAGCTATACACCTTTTCTTAAAGAGTTTTTAATTGAAAATCCACCTGACTTTTTAATATCAGCTAAATGTTGTGAATACGCAAAAAAGAATGTTGCAAAAGAAGTTTTAAAATCTAACGATTGTGATCTTGCAATGGTAGGTATAAGAAAAGCCGAAGGTGGCATTAGAAGTTCAGCTTATAAAAGTTGTTTTTCAGAAGCTACATCTAAAAACATTGCACAGTTTCGTCCGTTGTTTTGGCTTACAAATGCAGACAGACAAGAATATGAAAGTATATTCAATGTAAAACATAGCGATTGCTATATAGTTTACGGCTTAATTCGTACAGGGTGTGCCGGGTGTCCATTTGGAAAAGACTTTGAATTCGAGCTTGAAGTCATACGACAATACGAACCGGAGCTTTATAAAGCCGTTAATAAGATTTTCGGCAGATCGTATGAATACACAAGAAAATATTATGAATTTAGAGAAGCAAAGAAACAGGAAAACGCAGCCGCTTCCCAACTTTCTCTTTTTGAAAGGAGTGAAGCTGATGTCGGTTAAAATGTTTACTTTCCCTACTCGTGATGAATGGTTAAAAGCAAGAGGAAACACTATTGGCGGTTCCGATGCTTCCGCAGTAGTAGGAAAGAATTCGTATAAAAATAATGTTGAGCTGTGGCTTGAAAAAACAGGACAGGTTATACCTGAAGACATAGGCGACAAACCTTATGTGAAGTATGGTACAGAAGCAGAAAAACATCTTCGGGAATTGTTTAAATTAGATTATCCGCAATATGAAGTTTTTTACGAAGAAAACAACCTTTTCTTGAATGAAAAATACCCTTGGGGGCATTATTCGGCTGACGGTTGGTTAAAAGACCAAGACGGAAGAAAAGGCATTCTTGAAATTAAAACAACTGAAATTCTTCAGAGTATGCAGAAAGAAAAATGGCGTGAACAAGTTCCGGAAAACTATTATGTGCAGTTACTTCACGGGCTGTTAATTATGGAAGCTGATTTCGCAGTTTTAAAAGCACAGTTAAAAACAGTATTTGACGGTGTTCCGTATCTTCAGACAAAGCATTACACGATTGAAAGGTCAGAGGTCGAAAGCGATATAAAATATTTAGCAGACCACGAAGAAAAATTTTGGAGTTACAAATTAAGTGGTAAGCAACCACCTTTATTGTTACCCGATTTATAAGCGAGGAAGAACACAAATGACAAGAGTGATAATCAAGTACACTGACACAGATCAATATATCAATGTTGAAGCGGAAGAGTTTCACGAAGATGGCAACTTCATTAAAGCATATAACCATAATGAGCTTGTTGCGATAGCGGATATAAATTTTGTGAAGACAGCGTACATAACTGAACAAAAAGAATAAAAAACAGGAGGAAAAATCAATGTCAATGGAATTAAAAGTTAAAGAATTTACATTCCCTGAAGTAATTGAATTTAATTTCGACGAAATTAAACAAGAACTTCAACAGAAAATGAAACAGTACGAGAACCTTGTCTATACAGACGATCAAGTACAAGTTGCAAAAACCGATTTAGCTAACTTACGAAAATTTGTAAAAGCTCTTTCTAACGAAAGAATCAGAATTAAAAATGAGTGTCTAAAGCCTTACACAGAATTTGAAACGAAAATCAATGAACTTGATGCAATAGTTCAAAAACCAATCGAACAAATAAACAATCAGGTCAAGTCTTATGAAGAAGAAACTAAAAAAACAAAGAAAGAGCAGATTGTTAAATACTTTGAAGAGCATTCACCTTATGAATGGTTGAAATTCGAACAAATTTTCAATGAAAAATGGCTTAATGCAACCGTTAAGCTTCCAGGTGTTGAAAAAGAAATTATTGAAAGAATTACGCAGATTAGAAATGATCTTTTAACTCTTTCAAATTTACCTAATTTCAGTTTTGAAGCAACTGAAATATATAAACAAACTCTTGATATTAACAGAGCTATAACAGAAGGACAAAAACTCGAAGAAATGCAAAAAAGAAAAGCGGAAGCGGTAGCTAAAGAAAAAGCGGAAGCAGAAGCAAAGGCAAGAGCTGAAGTGAAAGCTGTTTCTGTTGAAGCAGACAAGACAGAAACAACTGAGTTTACTTCTGTTAAAACACCAATAGAACCAACTAAACAATGGATTTCTTTCAGTGCGTTACTTTCAACACAAGATGCTATTGCGTTGAAACAGTTCTTCGATGAAAGAAACATTGAATTTAAAAAGATTTAAGAAAGAAGGTATTTAAAAATGGCAGTAAAAAATTCGCTCGTAAAACAGGAAAATCAAAGATTAGGTTTAACCGCATATTTAACCAAAGATGCAGTTAAAGACCAAATCAACAAAGTTGTAGGTGGTAAAGACGGACAGCGTTTTATCTCCGCTATCATCTCAGCAACAAACACAAACTCAGCGCTTCAAGAATGCACAAATCAGTCAATTCTTTCAGGCGCTTTACTTGGTGAATCTTTAAAGTTATCACCGTCACCACAACTTGGTCATTATTACCTTGTACCTTTTAACGACAGAGAAAAAGGTAAAGTTGCACAGTTCCAACTCGGCTATAAAGGTTACATTCAACTTGCTATTCGTTCAGGTCAGTATAAAAAATTGAATGTTATGGCAATCAAAGAGGGTGAACTCGAATACTTCGACCCGCTTAATGAAGATATAAAAATTAACCTTATGGTTGATGATTGGGATAAACGAGAGTCAGCAGAAACTATTGGCTACTACGCATTTTTCGAGCTTACAAACGGCTTTAGAAAAGCATTGTATTGGTCAAAAGCTCAAATGAAAGCTCACGCAATGAAGTATTCTCCGGGTTACAAAGCACAGAAAGGTTATACATTCTGGGAAAAAGATTTCGACGGTATGGCCTACAAGACTATGCTTCGTCAGTTAATTTCAAAGTGGGGCATTATGTCAATTGATTTACAGAACGCTTTCGAGGGTGATATGGCTGTTATCAACGAAGACGGATCCAAAAACTATGTTGAAACAGATGTTGACAATGTAATTGATGTTGAAGCTACTGTTATTTCACAGGAAGTCCAGAAACCACAAAACACAGAAGCTAAAGCAGTCGTTGTAACAGACGGAAACGGAGTAGTTGTTAATGCTGCTGACCCTGATGTAGAAGCTGCTTTATTTGGGGAGAACTGAGATGTGGGACAAGATAACTAAAGAAATAAAAAATCATTGTTCTCAATGCTCCAAAAGAGATGAATGTCTTAAAAATAAATGTGTTGTATATCGCATTAAAAATATGACATTAGCAATATTCGACGATTCCAAAATAAATATTGACGATTTCTTTGAAAGTCAAACCGACCTTCAAATGTCAATGTTTGATGACTTATTAGGGGGCGGTAAAGAATGAAAGTTTGTTTAGCTTCGTTCTCAACAAGAAAGTTCCTTATTGATGATGCTAAACATTGTAAATATCTTCTCGAAAGTTTTTACTCTATGGCTGATTGGTTAATACCAATTATTAAAAATTGTGAGTTCTTTCTATTAGATAGCGGAGCCTTTACTTTTATGAACAACTGCAAAACAAAAGGCAATGTTGATTTTAACGAGTATCTAACTAAATACATACAGTTTATCAATGAAAATGATATTAAATACTTTTTTGAATTAGATGTTGATGTGATAGTCGGATACGAAGAAGTCAAAAAATTAAGAAAAAGACTTGAAGCTGAAACAGGTAAGAAGTGTATTCCTGTTTGGCACAAGAGCAGAGGTAAAGAAGAATTTATCGAAATGTGCAAGGAATATGACTATGTTGCAATCGGCGGGATCGTAACAAAAGAAATAAAACCAAATGAATACAAGTATTTCAAATGGTTTATTGACACAGCTCATTCTTACGGTTGTAAAATTCACGGCTTGGGCTTTACGAACTCGTCAGGGTTATTTATCTATAACTTTGACAGCGTAGATAGCACATCTTGGATATCAGGTGGTAGGTTCGGAACTCTTTATAAATTCACCGGTAGAGAAATAAAACAAGTCAACACGCAAGACAGAAGAAGAAGAGAAGATTTATCACATCACTTTATTGACAGACATAATTTTTACGAATGGGTTAAATTCCAAAAATATGCTGACAAATATTTATAAAACACAGGAGGAAGTATGAAAGCTTTAGTCTTGAATAGCGGCGGTGTTGATAGCACTACCTGCGTATCTATGGCAATAGACGAATTAGGAACAGACAATGTTTCAACAGTATCAATATATTACGGTCAAAAACATAAAAAAGAATTGGAATGCGCCAAAAAAATAGCTTCTCATTACGGCATAAAACACTATGAAATCAATTTATGTGAAGTGATGAGATACAGTAATTGCTCTTTATTAGAAAGTTCAACTGAAGAAATAAAGAACCAAAGTTACGAAGAACAAATTAAAGAGAGTGAAAGCGGTATTGTGAATAGCTATGTTCCATTTAGAAATGGCTTAATGTTATCAACCGTTGCAGCGCTTGCTATGTCAATATATCCCGACGAAAAAGTGCGGATATATTTAGGTGTTCACGCAGATGATGCAGCAGGTAATGCTTATGCGGATTGTAGCCAAGAATTTACTGATGCAATGTATAGGGCTATCAAAATAGGAACCTATGAAAAAGTCACTGTGATTGCGCCATTAGTAAATAAAAATAAAGCGGAAGTGGTTAGTATTGGGCTTGCGTTAAAAGCGCCGTATAGCCTAACTACAAGCTGCTATAGAGGGGAGGAAAAAGCGTGTGGTAAATGTGCGACCTGCATTGACAGGTTAAAAGCGTTCGAAATGAACAATGCAGTAGATCCAATACAATATGAAAACTAAATAAAAAAGTTGTATGAAAACCAGACCAACTTTAAAAAACTATGGAGGAATTTTTAGTATGAAAGAAATTAAAAAAATAAGCAAATTGCAGTTAATCTTAACAGTTTTATTCGTTGTCAGTTTATTAGTGAGTAATGTTATTACTTCTAAACAGGTGTTATTACCGTTCGGTATAACAATGACAGGAGCAGTCTTTATATTCCCTATTACATATATTTTGAGCGACTTGTTTAGCGAAGTATATGGATATAAATGGAGCCGCTTCACTTGTTATTTAGCGTTCTTTATGAATTTATTTATGGTTGCTATTTTCAGTCTTGTAATTATAACACCTGCCCCTGACTATTGGACAAACCAAGAAGCATTTCAAACAGTTTTAGGGAATACTCCTCGTATATTGTTTGCTTCATTATTAGCTATGATGGTTGGCGATTTTGTAAATGATAAAGTGTTCCGCAGAATGAAAGAAAAGTATCCTACAACTCACAAAGGTTTTGGATGGAGAGCTATTGTTTCAAGTTTATGCGGTGAATTGGTTGATAGTTTAATTTTCTTACCAATTGCATTTATCGGACAGATGCCTGTCAAGACATTAGTAACAATGACAATTATGCAAGTAGCAATTAAAACAGGTTACGAGGTTGTTATTTTACCTGTTACGAGATTTGTAGTTAAGAAAATATCTGCGCACGAAAATAAATTGGCACAGGAGATGAAATAATGAGCTTTGAAATTTTAGGAACCGTCGCATCGATTATGGTTTTAATATCCTTCTTGATGAAAAGTGAAAGAGGTATAAGAACAATTAACATTTTCGGAGCTTTAATTTTCGTTATATACGGCCTTTGTATTAACGCTTTCAGTGTGTGGTTTCTAAATGGAGCTTTATGTATAGTTCACACTATTAGGCTATTTAAAATGCGAAAAACAATAAGATAAATAAACAGAATATTCAAACATCGAGCAATGCAGATATATACTATCTGCTTGTTCGATGGACAAAAGAAAGAAGATATTACTATGAGTAAAACAATTGAATTAAAGAATTTAGTTGGTGGTGCTTTACAAGAGAAGTTCACCAAATCATTTGAAAAAGTGCTTGAGAACTTACAGAACCCGAACACACCATTCAAAAACAGTCGTGAGATCAATATTAAATTGAAATTCACACAAAATGAAATGCGTGATGATGTGAAATGTTCTGTTTCTGTTTCAGAGAAGTTAGCTCCACAAAGCACAATGGAAACAAACTTCGTTATCGGTAAAGATTTAAAAACAGGAAATCTTTTCGCTGAAGAATACGGAAAGCATATCAGTAACGGTCAAATGTCAATTGACGATTTACCAATGAATGTTGATACAGAAGTTATTGACGGAAATGTTGTCAATACAAACACAGGTGAAGTCATCGAAGAAGCTAATACAGATAAAGTTATTGATTTAAGAGCAGTTGCAAGTAATTAAATGAAAGGTTGAAAGAATTATGTTAGAACAAGCACTCAAATATATAGTTGGCTTATCAAAAGCTGAAATACACGAAATAAACGGACAAAAATATTCAGATAAAACTCTACACAGAGTTAGTCACAACCCAAAAGCAAGTGCTATTCATATGAATACGCTGTCAAGTTTGGTTGACTACATAAAATCGAATAAAGATGCCCTATATGGAAATCTGTTCGTTCACATCACAAGCCCTACATCTGTTGAGTTGTTTTCTTCACTTGACGATGAAAGAGAACGAGAATACTTGGTTGAAGTTAATGCGAAAACCCCTCACTTTGAATTTAATCAATTTATTGACCACGAAACATTCTGTATCAATCTTCAATCAAAGTTCCAAAACCTTGGCGACAGAGCATTGATTTTAAAATTTGCCGGAACTATCGAAGCAGGAAGTCTTGCTGAATATGGTGATGATGGTGTTACACAGAAAGCGACAGTTAAAACAGGTATTGCTTCAAAAGGTGATGCTATTGTTCCTAACCCTGTTAATTTAATTCCGTTTAGAACATTCCTGGAAATATCTCAACCCGCTTCACAGTTTATTTTTAGAATAAAGCAAGATAAATACAACGGTATTCAATGTGCTTTATTCCAAGCAGACGGTGGTGCGTGGGAAATCGAAGCAATGCAATTTATCAAAGCTTATCTTGAAGAAGAATTAAAAGAATTTTTAGATGTAATCATCACTATACTTTCATAATTTGAAAGCCTTGTCGGTGGGTGGTTAAACCGTCAACTTATTGAAAGGACTGATTATAAATGGCATTAAATATAGCTGCAATCACAGGTAGATTGACAGCAGATCCGGAAGTAAGAAACACTTCTTCAAATGTTTCAGTATGTAGATTTACGGTAGCAGTTGACCGCTCTTATGTAAGACAAGGCGAAGAAAGACAAGCAGACTTTATTGATGTTGTAGCTTGGCGACAGACAGCTGAGTTCGTAGGTAAGTATTTTCAAAAGGGTTCAATGATTGCAGTACAAGGTTCAATTCAGACAGGCTCTTATGAAAAAGACGGTATTAAACGCAGAACATTTGAAATTGTAGCCGATAATGTTAGTTTTTGCGGTGGTAAGAATGAACAAAGCAACGGAACAGGCACAGTAACTTCTACACCTACACCTTCTTTCGCCAATGCAGATCCAAACGATTTTGCGGCTTTTGCGGCTTCGCTTGATGATGATGAATTACCATTTTAAAAGGGGCTTGAATTATGAAACTGCCAAAAATACAACGCCCTGAAATAGAAGTTGAAATTGTAGGCATAAAAGGTTTTCTTCTTTTCTTGAAAGCACTTTGTGAAGTAGGGCTAATCAAGAAAGCGTATATTGACTACACAATAAAATTTTGCGATTACGCAGGAACAGTTAAAAGACATTATTTTTACATAATACCAAAGTTCAAGTTAAAAAGAGTTATAACAATAGACGAAAGCGAGAGTGAAGAAAATGCCTGTTGATTTAGTTTTAAACAACCATACAAGAATACAGAATATGAGCCTCGATAAAATAGCACGGTTTTTTGCAGAAGAATTAAAAGTGTGTCACAAAAAATTAAAAGTATGTCCTGTATGCACAAGTTGTGAAAGTTGTTGGAGAAAGTATTTAGAAAAAGGAGTGTAACAATGGAAGTAGCAAGAGCTATGGAGATATTGGATCCAGAGCATAGAGAACATTATGAAAGCATAGAACCTGTAAATGAAGCTTGTCGAATGGGAAGAGAAGCACTAAAAAAACTATATGTAGCACAGAAGCCTGTTTTAGAGGGTGACGGATATGACGAGAACGGCGAGTTAATATACGATACAGGTTATTGTCCTGAGTGTAACACAGCTTATGAAGCATATTATGAAGCACCTCAACATTGTAAAGAATGCGGGCAAAAATTAGATTGGAGTGATATTGAGTGAAAGCTGAAGATATAAAAAAGGCTTTAGTATGTTGTTCAAGTGACAGTAAGAAGAGTTGTAAAAAATGCCCTTATGTCACAGTAAAGGGTTTCTGTTACAACAAACTTGAAAGAGATGTCCTCAACCTAATTAACCAACAACAAACAGAGATTAAGAGATTAGAAAAACTGTTAGACGATAAGTGTGACAGATGTATTTCAAAAGATAAAGCTGAAGCAATCAAAGAGTTTGCGGATAGGTTGAAAGATGTATTTGTAACCATTGACGGAACTTTTGAATGTTGTGAAATCGAAGACCATATTGACAACCTTGTAAAAGAAATGGTGGGTGACAATCAATGTTAAAAATTCTCATAAAAACAATCATATTAAGAAGACAACAAACTAAATGCTATAAAACAATGAGAAATGTGGGTCGTGCTAATTACTGTACTTGTTTAGGACATTATGACACTAAAAACAATACACCTTATAAAGCGTGTTTAGAATGCCCTTATTTCTTTACAAATTAAAAAAGGACGGCTGTATATACAATGGCAAAGAAAATTAACAGTAAACAAAAAGGCGCAAGGTTTGAGAGAAAACTTGCTTCACTGTTTCGTAGTTATGGTTATAACGATGCAAGAAGAACCGCTCAATATTGTGGGAACACAGGTGATGCTTCTGATGTAGTTGGTTTACCCGGTTTACATATCGAAGCCAAACATCAAGAAAAAATGTGTCTTTATGATTGGATAGCACAGGCCAAAAGAGATGCAGAAGCAAACGGTGAAAACAAGTTACCCGCAGTATTTCATAAGAAAAATAACGCTGCTATTCTTGTAACAATGGAATTAGACGATTTTATGAATATCTACAGAGAATGGGAAGCTGGGTTTGATCTAAAAGAAGGTGCAAGCGGTGAAGAAACTAAAGGTTAGCCCTTCAAAACAATTCTACAACATAGGTAGAATAATAAGTTACGGCTTTATTGCAAGCATACAAGCAGCAAAACTTAAAAGAACGGATTATAAAGCAAAATACGAAATAAAGCATAGAGTGTTTACTCCAGGTTATGAGCCTGTGACAGATGCAGTTTACCGCTTTGAGAGTGTACGAAATTATTTCGATTAAAAGGAGTGTATAAACAATGAGTAAAGCAAAACAACTTATCACTATAACAAATCTTGTGAAAACAATTCTTGAAACTAACTTACAAGCAAGAAACAGCGATAGTTACCTTTATTTAAAGGTTCTTGAACATATTTCAATTCAAAAGAATATTGACTTACAAGGCTTAACCGTTCCGAACTTCTTAATGTCAATGAATGTACTTGGGTTACCCTGTTTTGAAACTGTAAGACGAGCAAGACAGAAAATTCAACATCAATATCCAGAATTAAAAGGCTGTGAAGCTGTTCAACTTGGAAGAGCGGAAAATGAACGAGATTTCAGAGCTTTCTCGAAAGCAGGTGTTTAATAATGGGTGATGTTGATATTAACAAAATAAGAGAGCGTTGTAAGACAGAAGCTCCTAAATCGCATTATGAAACATATCAAAACGAAATCATTGAATACATAGAAAGTAAACTATCTGACTACGATATTCCAAAACATACAATTATGGAAATAGCTCAATATTGTTTTTCCTGTACGCTACTCGTAGCAAACGACGAAGTACGAAGAGCTTTCAGAAGTTACTTTAAAAAGGAGCGTAGAAAATGATGCGTGAGATTTTGTTCATAGGTAAACGAATAGATAATGGTGAATGGATATTGGGTGGATTTCATTCTCGTGACGGAAAGGCTTATATTATTGGAATTTCAAAACGAGGAATAATTGACGGAATTGAAGTTGACCCTTTAACAGTAGGACAATACACAGGTTTAACCGACAAGAACGGCGAGAGGATTTTTGAGGGGTATAAATGCAAAGTGACACGACATTGTATTTTGTGTTATGGCTCAATCACATTCAAAAAAGGCAGTTTCTGGTTTAAAGAATTCAATACTGATAGAGTTTTAGAATTGAGTAAATTAAAAATAAATAACTTTGAAATAGAAGTTATCGGCAATATACACGATGATCCCGAATTGTTAAAGGAGTGTGCAGAATGATTGAACAAATATCTTCTATTGCTTCGAAAACAGTTGAAAGATCAGACTTTGAAGATTATCAAGCAATTACTATAAAGTCGTTAATAACAATTACAGAAAGAATCAATGAGCTTATTGCTACAGTAAATTGGCTTGAATCAAAAGAAATACAAAGAGAGCAAGAAAAAGAAGAGTATTCTAAAATGTTAAAAAATACAAGACTATGTATTATGCCTGAAGAAGCTTCGAGTGTAGCCTTTTACAAGCATAGCTTTGGTGAGTGGATCCCAGCTGAAGATACGCTTCCTTCAACCAATAAAGAAGTTTTTGTAGCTGTATATAACAGAAAATTGAAAATATATGATTTATGTATTTCTTCACTTGTTGAATATAACCAATGTGTAGATTGGGCTAATTTAGAAGGTTACGATAAGAGCGTTTGGAGTGTAACTCATTGGATGCCGTTACCTGAATTACCACCAATAGAAAGGACAGAGAAATGAACACATCTATAAGCAATACAACCTTAGTAAAATGCCAATTCTGTGGTAGAGTTCCTCTTATTATTGATGTTGGTGGTAACAATCCACATTATGAAATCAGCTGCACTTGTGATAAAGGAATTGTTGTTAATGCTGAAACAAAAAGAGGGGCTATTAGCATATGGAATATTTTTAATCACGAAAGGGTTGTAAACAATGGCTGAAAAAGACAAACGATATTATTGGTTAAAGCTAAAGAGAGATTTCTTTAAACGCCACGACATACAAATAATCGAAGGAATGCCAAACGGCAAAGACTACATACTTTTTTATCTTAAACTCTTATGCGAAAGTGTAGATCACGACGGTTGTTTACGCTTTAGTGATGAAATACCTTATAACGAGGAAATGCTTTCTACAATTACAAACACAAACATTGACATTGTAAGAAATGCAGTACAGTTGTTCACAGGGTTGAAAATGATGGAGATTTTAGACGACGGAACATTCTATATGAATCAAGTCCAGAAAATGATAGGTTCCGAAACTTATTGGGCTCAGAAGAAAAGAGAACAACGAGAACTTGAAAACAAAAACGTTGGACAATTTCCAACGCTGTCCAATGAATGTCCAACAATGTCCAACTCAGTTCCAACTTGTCCAAGTAAGAGTAAGAGAATAGATAAAGATATAGAGTTAGATAAAGATATAGAGTTAGAGTTAGACCAAGAGATAGAGAAAGAAACGCTTATTCGCCAAAATTACGGCGAATACAACAATGTTATTCTCTCTGACGAAGAATTTCAAAAACTACAAGAAGAATTTCCTACTGATTATCAAGCTCGTATCGAAAAATTATCTTCCTATATAGCAAGTACAGGTAAGACTTATAAGAATCACCTTGCTACTATTAGAAATTGGGCTAAGAATGAAACTTCTAAACAACAACAGAAAAACAGTAATAAAACAGACGGAAATGCGTTTTTAGCTTTAGCTAAACAAAATAACATTATTTAAGAGAAAGGAGTGTTTTATATATGAGTAATGATGCTGTTGGAGCACATTTTCAATGTCCTTTCTACTTTGCTACAGCTAATAATCACATAACTTGTGAAGGTCTTATTAAAAATACTAAAACTCGACATACTTTTAAATCAAAGAAAAAGAAGTTAGAGTTTCAGTACAAATATTGTTGTGATTTTGAGAATTACCCTAATTGTATTCATTGTCAAACAATACAGAGCTTATATGACAGGGGGTTAAGATAATGACACAAGAAGAAGCAATTCTTGTTCTTGCTGTATTAAGAGCGGCTTATCCTACAGATTTTCCATACAATATGAGCGTTGAAGATGCAGAAGTTACTGCTACTGTATGGTGTGAACAGTTTCAGAATATACCCGGTGTTATTGTTGAAATAGCTGTTAAAAAACTAATTGCAACAGAGGTAAAACCTTTTCCACCCGCAAAGGTTAAAAAGAAGATTGGTAGTTTATATTGGGAAGCAAAAGAAATCTTAGACGAAAATGAAAGAAATGTCAAAAGAGGTTTATGCAGTCCAATGGATAAACAACAAAGATCATTCTATGAATACATAAAAAAAGTTACTGAAAACTACAAGTATAGAGAAGGAGCATTAGAACCCTCTATTTCTCGACTTGTAGAAGGTAAAAAAGAAATACTGATGTTAGGAAGTGGTGAGAATGGCAACTTGTAAAAACTGTTTATATTATGACAAACTATGTTTTCATACATTAGAACCAGACGAGCTTAAACCTTGTAAAGACTTTAAGGATAAAACTAATTTCATTGAAGTTGTAAGGTGTAAGAATTGTAAGAATAGTACAAGGTGGAAAAACACTGAAGACGGAAAAATGGTTCAACGGTATTGTCATATTCATAGTAAGTTTACAGGTGATAATCATTATTGTAGTTACGGTGAAAGGAAGTACAAAAATGTCTGAATGTATAGGCTATCTTATTTCGTATGGTCTTGGTGTTGTATTGGTCATAATAACTGTTTGTCTAATAGCTTTAAAGGATGGTAACAAAAATGAGCGAATGTAAAAAATGTAGGTATTGCGAAAAACCTGTAAGACAGGAAAGAGCTACTGTATGTGCTAACTGTCACGATAAAAAAGAAGCAGTGCATAGACTATGGCTTATCTGTCAAGAAATTAAAAAAGCAACAAAGGTCGGTGGTTCTTATGGATGCTAAGGAATATCTTAAAAAGGTAAGAGATTTGCACGATGAATTAGAAATTAGACAGTTAGAATTACAACAGTTACAAGACCTTGAAACAAGTATGAACTCACCTTTGGATCCAAACAAAGTACAATGTTCAAGTCCTTCCGATAAATTAGGTAACAATGTTTCTAAAAGAATTGACTTTGAAAGAGAAGTCGTAAAAAAAGCTGAAGAAGAGTTTTTTAATTATCGTGACGAATGTGTTGAAGTGTTAAAACAAGTGAAAGAAGTTAATTTCACACACTACAAGGTACTACATTTGCACTATATAAACTATTTATCTCTTAAAAAAATAGCAAAGAAAGAGGGATATTGTTATCAATATACAAAGGAATTACACTTAGCAGCGCTCGAAAATGTGCAAAAAATCCTTAATTTATCGAAAGTTCCTACCTAAACCTACTGAATAATACTGAGCAAAGGTGTTATTATGTATATATGAAATTATGCTTTAAAAAAGACATCCTGCTTCTTCCTGGGGGTGTCTTTTTTACTTGAGCGGGATGTGTGCAGTAAATGAAAGTTTTACCTCATTGACTTCACTCCGAGCTGCATACTAAGGACTTATACTTTAAAAAGGATTTGACCTCGTCCTTTTGCCCCTTCCGCTAAAGTCCTGGGGGGCTTAATAATAAAATGTGAAACAGCGTCTTTATATAGAACGCTGTTTTTTCTTTGTATTCAAAAGTAAGAAAGGAGCGTGATGCAGAATGGAAAATAAACTAAAAGAAAGACAAAAGCTTTTTTGTGATGAATATTTAATAGACTTAAACGCAACACAAGCGGCCATTCGTGCAGGTTATGCTGAGAAGTATGCACATACCAACGCTCCTAAATTACTCGATAACCCTAAGATTAAAAAATACTTAGCAGAAAGAATGTCGGAGAAAAAAAGTGAGTTGATAGCAACACAAGACGAAGTGCTTCAATATTATACATCTGTTATGAGAGGACAAAGCACTTCTTCAGTATTAGCAAGACAATACAACGGATCCGAAAAGGTTATTCAAAAACCACCTGACGAAAAAGAAAGATTGAAAGCGGCAGATGCTCTTGCAAAGAGATTTGGACTTGATAGCGAAGCACTTGAAAAACAAGCACGCATAGAAAAACTTCAAGCAGAAATAGCTCGACTTAAAGGTGAAACTACTGACAACGAAAACAAAGACGACGGCTTCATTGAAGCTTTACGAAGTGAGGCTCAAGAAATATGGGAAGACGAACAGTAAAAAAAGCCCTGTTTAAATTCAAGCCGTTTTCTGTAAAACAAAAGAAAGTATTAACTTGGTGGTTAGATGAATCACCTATGAAAGATAAAGACGGCATTATTGCAGACGGTTCTATCCGTTCCGGTAAAACTGTTTCAATGGCACTTTCATTTGTAATGTGGGCTATGGAAACATTTGAAGAACAGAACTTCGCTATGTGTGGTAAAACAATAGGTTCTTTTCGCCGTAATGTTTTAGCTGTTTTAAAACTTATGCTTTCAAGTAGGGGTTATGCTGTAAAAGACCACAGAGCAGATAACTATGTAGAAATTAGCTTTAAAGGTAAAACAAATTACTTTTATATATTCGGTGGTAAAGATGAACGCTCACAAGACTTAATACAAGGTATTACTCTTGCAGGTGTTCTTTTTGACGAAGTTGCATTGATGCCTGAAAGTTTTGTCAATCAAGCGACAGGTCGTTGTTCCGTTGACGGTTCAAAGTTTTGGTTTAACTGTAACCCTGACGGACCTTACCATTGGTTTAAAACAGGATGGATAGATAAGATAAAAGAAAAAAATCTCCTGTATTTACACTTTACAATGCAAGACAACCTTAGTCTTACTGAAAAGATTCGCCAAAGATATGCAAGTCTTTACACAGGCGTATTCTTTCAGCGTTATATATTGGGTCTATGGGTTGTAGCTGAAGGTATTATCTACGATATGTTCTCAGAAGATAGACATATTGTCGAGAATATAGCAAGGGATAACAATAAAAAGCATTATATCAGTTGCGACTACGGTACACAGAACGCAACTGTTTTTCTTTTGTGGCAAGAAGGTTCTGACGATAAGTGGTATTGCATAGACGAATATTACTATTCCGGTAGAGATGAAAGTTCACAGAAGACAGATAATGCTTATGCAGACGATTTAGAGAATTTTATAGGAGATACACCAATCGAAGCGGTTATCGTTGACCCTTCCGCAGCTTCATTTATAGCTACACTTCGACAGCGTGGTTATAAAGTAAGAAAAGCAAAGAATGATGTACTTGACGGAATACGATTTACTGGAACTCAGTTAAACCTCGCAAAAATATTCTTCTGTAAGAAATGTAAAAACACAATCAAAGAGTTTAGCTCTTATATATGGGATGCCAAAGCTTGTGAGCGTGGCGAAGATAAACCAATAAAACAACACGATCACGCAATGGATGCGGTAAGGTATTTCTGTTACACAATAATTCACAAATCAAAACCAAAATTAAATAGAGATTTAAAAGGCGGTATTTAACAATGATTAGACTTCCAAGCAGCACAGAAATGACAACAGACCTCTTGCAAGAACTTCTCAATGAACACGCTCAAGAAGTAACTGCAAGATACAAAAAATTAAAAGAAGTTTATATGAGTGATCACGAGATTTTACATTTACCAGAGAAAGACTCGTGGAAACCTGATAACCGTATTGTTGTAAACTTCCCTAAATTTATGGTTGATACAACAAACGGCTTTTTTATTGGTAACCCAATTAAGACAACTGCAAAAGACGAAAAGGTTTCAGAATATGTTGAATATCTTGAAAAATACAACGGTCAGGATGATAACAACGCTGAATTATCTAAGTTATGTGGTGTTCACGGTAAAGCTTATGAAATGTATTACGCAAACGAAGATTCAGAGCTTTGCACTACATACTTGGATCCAATAGAAGCATTTATGGTCTTTGACGAATCTATTGTTGAAAGGCCACTCTATTTTATTCGTCGATATATGGATAGAGATAAAAATGAGTGGGGTAGTATTTCAAATAGCTACGGTGTAAGAAACTTTAAAATTACAGGTGGCGTAAAATGGACTGACAAAGATTGGCAACCACATAATTTTAGTGGTGTTCCTGCTACTGAGTTTATAGAAAACGAAGAAAGACAGGGTATTTTCGAGCCTATAATGACAATGGTAAATGCTTATAACAAAGCTTTATCAGAAAAGGCTAATGATGTTGACTACTTCGCAGATGCTTATTTAAAGATATTAGGCGTTGAAGTTGATAATACTGATATGAAATACATTCGTGATAATAGAATTATCAACCTTTACAATGAAGACGGTTCCGAAAGTTCAGCAAATGACTTTGCTGCTGAGTTCTTGGATAAGCCAAACAACGACACAACACAGGAGCATCTTTTAGACCGTCTTGAAAGACTTATTTTCTGTATAGGACAGACAGCTAACACTTCTGACGAGAATTTCGGTACAAACTCCGGAATTGCAATGCTCTATAAAATGTGGAGTACAAGCAACAGGGGTAAAACCAAAGAAAGAAAATTCGAAAGCGGTATGAATAGAAGATATATGCTTTTATTTAGTCACCCACTTTCTAAGGTTCCTGCTGATTCTTGGGTTCAGCTTAGTTACACATTCACACCGAACATTCCTTCAAACTTACTTGAAGAAGCACAAATTGCACAGGCTCTTGAAAGTATAGTAAGTCGTAAGACACAACTTAAAGTGCTTTCTATTGTTGATAATGTCGAAGAAGAAAAAGACAATATCAAAGAAGAAGAAAAAGAAGCACGAAAAGAAGCTGATAAATCAAGTATTAAGGTTCTTGGCTTTGGTGAACACTCACACAAACAGGAAACAGAGACAGAGGAACAAGGTGATGAATAATGACTCACCAAGAATATTGGGCAAAGCGTGAAGAAGAAGCTTTAAAACACTATATCACCGAAGAAGCGGAATACGACAGAGAAATAAACCGTATTTACTCCGATATGCTTGACAGTTGTAATGAGCAAATAAATGCGTTTTACGGCAAGTATGCGGCTAAGGAAGGTATTTCCCTGAGTGAAGCAAAAAAGCGTGTAAAATCGCTTGATATGGACTTATACGAGCGAAAAGCGAAGCGTTATGTCAAAGAGAAAGACCTTTCAGCACAAGCAAACGAAGAAATGCGACTTTATAATGCGACAATGAGCATAAATCGCCTTGAAATGTTAAAAGCAAATATTGGTCTTGAACTTATAAGCGGACACAATGAGCTTGAAAAGTTTATGAGTGGTATTCTTAAAGACAGGACAGAAGCAGAATTAAAGCGACAAGCGGGTATTTTAGGTAAGACAATTACTAACAATGCTAAAACAGTTCATTCTATTGTTAATGCTTCTTATAAAAACGCAACTTTCTCGGATCGGGTATGGATGTATCACGATATTATGAAAAACGACCTTGGGAATATGCTTAAAACAGGGTTAATACAAGGTAAAAACCCGAAAACACTTGCAAGAGAGTTAGAAAAGTATGTATTAGGTGATGCAAAAGGTGGAGCAAAGTTTAATGCAGAAAGACTTATGAGGTCGGAACTGGCAAGGGTACAAACAGATGCACAGAAACAAAGCTTTGAAAGAAACGGTTTTGACGAATATACTTTCTTAGCAAATAGTGGCTGCTGTAAAGACTGTCAAGCTCACAACGGTAAGCATTATAAAGTTAAAGATATGATGCCGGGTGAGAATGCCGCTCCGCTTCATCCTTTCTGTAGGTGTTCAACTGCCGCATATAGTGACCGCAAGGAATATGACGAATGGCTTGATTTCCTTGAAAAAGGCGGGACGACTGAAGAATATAACAAGTTGAAAGCTAAATCTTTAAATAAGAATAAGACTTGGACACCTAAATTCAGTGAGTATAATACGAATGAACTTCGAAATGCTTTGTTATCAAGTGGTAAATATAGTTTCGATGAAATACTTGAAATGAACGAAAATGATTTAAAATCGTCAATGTTATCAGTATGGAAAGATGGTGCAAGTAAAGCGAATAATCTTCGTGAAACTTATACTGTTCCAAAAAAATTAAAACCGAAAGAGCTTACTCAATGGCTTAGGGAAATACCTATTGATAAAATACCCGAAACTCTTAATAAAAATTCATTGTTTCAAAGGTATTCGCTTCTTAAATTACACAATGACCTGCCCGATATTGTTGATGATTTAGAAACAAAAGACGGTATTGCTTTGTTTAGAAGTGTTAAAAATGCACCGACTATAAAAGGCACAACAATTTGTGAAATGACTAAATACGATCCTGATGCTTTTGTAGGTGACGGTATTTATGGCGATGGTTTATATTTGACTACTGTTAAAGCTGGTACTGAAAGATACGGTGACGGTGGACATATTGCAGCTAAGATTAAACCAAACGCAAAAATTATTGACTATGACGATATTGAAGCAGCAATGCAAGCAGACGGAACCTATGGTGCAGATATTTCTGTATGGGCGATAGAACAGGGTTACGATGCTATAAAAGTTAGAGTTGATAGACAGGAACAGGGCGAATATTATTATACAGTTTTAAGGAGATCAGCACTATGGATTCAAAAATGAGTATTGGCGAACAAATAAATGAAGTATTTAATGCTGATTTTATTTTTACACCTGAGAAAACAGATACAAAAGAAAAAACAAAAGACAAAAAATAAGCACTTTGTAGAAATACAAGGTGCTTTTATTATATTTGAAAAGAGTTGGTGTAAATTGATTGTAGTTACTGAATATAAAGACCGTATAACAGTTAAAGGTCACGCAGGATATGCAGAAATCGGCAAAGACATTGTATGTGCTTCGATTTCAACTTTAACTCAAACACTTATTAAATCTATTGAAGATTTAACAGTAGATAAAATTCAATACGGTATATCACCCGGTTCGGTTGATATATATATTAAGACTTTATCAGATGAAACAAAAACGCTGATCAAGTCTTTTTTTGTGGGTTGTAAAGCAATAGCTGAAGCATACCCCGAAAATGTAAGAGTTATAACAGAAAGGTAAGTAATAACAATGTTTAGATATTATTTGTTTTGTATTAAATGGCTTTGGAAGCACAGGAATTGGGAACCTACCAGACAAAAGTACAAAGCTATGGAAAAAGCGTATAAACAGCAAAAAAGATAATTAAGCACTCTATATAGGGTGCTTTTTTATATTAAGTTAGTTAAATCTTGCTATTTTAACTAATTTACTTATATGACCAAGCGTGAAGTCATTCAAAAAGCTTCGGGAAAAAGGTGCAGGCGTGGATCCACCATATAAAAAGCTACGGAATACAGCGGGGTATTAAAACCCGGAAAGGACAAAAACATTATGAAAAAAAGAAACTTTAATCTTCAGTTGTTTGCAGAGGATGCAGGAACTGAAACAACAGCAACCGCAGCGACAGAACAGGAAAACCAAAAAACAGACAACAAGCCTGAAACGGCAGCGGGAGCAGACCAAAACCAAGCCCCTAAATACACGGATGCAGATGTTGACAGAATTGTTGCACGCACAATCGCAAAGGAACGAGATAGAGCGGAGAAGCAAGTAGCTGCTGAAAAAGCAAAAGCTTCCGAAGCAGAGCGTTTAGGCAAAATGACCGCCGAAGAACAGGCAAACGAGCGTATTAAAGCTCTTGAAAACAAACTTGCTGAAGCAGAACGCAAAGAAGCGTTAGCTGCAATGACAAAAGAAGCAAGGGCTATTCTTCAGAGTGCAAATATTGTTGTAAACGATGAATTGCTTTCAAACCTTGTTACTGACGATGCAAACACAACAAAAGCTTCCGTTGAAAACTTCATTACTCTTTTCAATGATGCAGTTGATAAAAAGGTAAAAGAAGCTTACAAGGGCGAAACACCTAAAAAAGGTGCTGCGGCTACTCTTACAAAAGAGCAAATCTTAGCAGTAGCCAATAGAGCTGAAAGACAAAGGCTCATAAATGAAAATCTACATTTATTCAAATAACAAAGGAGCGTTTTAAAATGAACAAAAACACAAGACTTTTCAACATTCAGCTTTTTGCTGAAGAAAATGTAACAATGGCAGCTGATATGGAGCCTGCTATTTCAATCGACCACGCAAGCAGATTTGCAACAAACATTCAAGAACTTCAAAAGGTTCTTGGTATCACTGAGTTGACTCCAATGTCAGCAGGTAATGTTGTTAAAATCTACAAACTTGAACAAGTTAATACACCTGAACAGGTTGGCGAAGGTGAAGTTATTGGCTTAACTAAATTCCAGAGAAAACTTGCAAGAAGCATTGAACTTGGTTTCAAGAAGTACAGAAAAGAAACAACTATCGAAGATATCCAGAAAGTTGGTCGTGATAAAGCAATCAACGACACAGACGAAAAGCTTATCGCAAAAATTCAGAAAGAAATCAAAAACAGATTCTTTGCTTCATTTGCAGCTGGTACAGGTAAAGCATCAGGCTCAAACTTACAGGGTGTGCTTGCAGCTATTTGGGGTCAGCTTCAGAAAGTTTATGAAGACGAAGATGTTACACCTATTTATATGGTTTCATCTGATGATGTTGCAGATTACCTTGGCACAGCTCAGGTAACATTACAGACAGCTTTCGGTTTCTCATATATTGAGAACTTCCTTGGCCTCGGCACTGTTCTTGTTTCTCCTGCTCTTACAAAAGGCACAGTTTACGGAACAGCAAAAGAGAACATCAACGGTGTATTCGCACCCGCTTCTTCAGGCGATGTAGGTGTTACTCTTGGCCTTACAGCTGATTCAACAGGTCTTATCGGTACAAAACACTATATCGACAACACAACTTCAAATCCTGGAACTCTTATTCTTTCAGCTATTGAGTTCTATCTCGAATTACTCGACGGTGTTATCGTCGGTACAATCACAGGTTCAACAGATGCGTAATAGAAAGGGGCTATAAATTATGGCTAAATATACAGTAATTAAGTATTTCACAGACTTACAGGATAATCGTCACGCTTATAATGTGGGTGATACTTACCCTCGCAAAGACTTAAAACCTGACGAAGCTCGAATTGCAGAGCTTTCAGGTTCAAACAACAAACAAGGTCAACCGCTTATTAAGCTTGTTGAAGAAGACAAAGGCGAAAAAAGCCTTGAAAAAATGAAGAAAGACGAACTTCAAGCATACGCTGAAGAAAAAGGTATTGATTTAGGCGATGCAAACACAAAAGACGAAATCATCGCAAAAATCAAAGAAGCAGAAGCGGAAGCACAAGTTGACCCTGAACCTGCACAATAAGTAAGGGGGGCGGCTTAAATGCTCGAAACTCTTAAATTATTAGTAGGCATTGAACCTGAAGAAACTGACCTTGATACAAAGTTAGAAGAACTTCTTTCAATGGCTAAACAGCGATTAAAAGTGTTATTGCGTGGTGTAGATCCACCCGAAGAGCTTGAATATATCATTATTGATGTAGCGGCTGCACGATTTAATCGTTTAGGTTCCGAAGGACTTAAAGGTCATTCAGTAGAGGGAGAGAGTTTCACCTTTAACGAAAATGATTTTGACGGTTTTGAGAAAGATATTAAAGAGTGGCATATAGCGCATAGAACAGCCGTTAAAGGAAAGGTGCGTTTTATATGAGTTACAATATGCCTATATACTTTCAAAGCGTTAAAACAGGCGAATATAACGCAATAACGGCAAATCACGAGCCTGATACAGTTACAGAGGTAAAAAAATTCGCTTCTGTAACTGATACGGGCGTTGAAATGCTGAAAGTTTTATTCGGTAAGGTGGAGCAAGGTTCTTCTACTGTAAGACTTCAAAGACCATACAAAGAACCTTTTGAGCGTATCAGAATTGGTAACAAGGTTTATTCAGTAAAACACAAAAAACTGAATAATCGTGTATTTATAGTAAGCGAGTTGAAACAGAATGGCGAAATTAAAGGTTGAAGGACTTGATAAACTCCAAAAAGCATTAAAAGATAATGTGACAATGGATGATGTAAAAAGGGTTGTTCGACAGAACGGTTCCGAATTACACCAAAAAATGCACAACAATGCAGACTTCACTAAAGGCTATGCAACAGGCACAACCAAAAGAAGTATTGAACTTGAAATTACTGAGAGTGGTTTCACAGCAGAAGTTGAACCTAAGACCGAATATTCACCTTATCTTGAATATGGAACTCGTTTTATGGAAGCACAGCCTTTCGTAAGACCATCTTACGAAGAACAAAAAGCACAATTCAAAAAAGATATGCAGAAATTAGTAAAGTAAGGGGGCGGTAAATATAGATCCGCAACAGGAAATCTTTACAGCCCTATTATTAGGGTTACAAGCGAAAGGGTTGAGCGTATATGATTATTTACCTGATAAAGATACCCCCTATCCTTTCGTACATTTAGCAGAAAGTCAACAGACAGACGAACCTAACAAGACCGCTATTTTCGGTGATGTGTATCAGACTATAAATGTTTGGCACACTCAAAAGAATCGTGGAACTGTGTCTGATATGTTACTTACCTGTAAACAGGTATGTCGAAGTATTAAGCATACCGATAATTTTAGCTGGAGTGTTAAAAGCGTTACACAACGTATCATACCTGACACTACAACTGAAACACCCCTTTTGCACGGTGTTTTACAAGTGCAATTCAAATTTAGTTGAAAGGAACAGAGATAATATGTTTAAGTTTAATTTACAATTATTCGCTGAAGCTGTTCAGGGTTCAAAGCTTATCTATCTTTTCAGACCTTTAAGCAAAGAAGCTACTGAGGATGCTATGGCTATGGCGTTCACAACCGAAAACGAGCGTACAAAGTCAAAAGATTTTGAAGCAACAGCAACAAAAGATGGCTCAATTATGACAGCGGGTGCAGGTGAACAAGAAATCACAGCAACAGCTATCCTTGCAGTAGGTGACACTATGGCTGAAACACTTGAAGATGCTATGGATAATGACGAGCTTATGGAAATCTGGGAAGCTAACCTTGCTGAAAAAGGCACAACAGAAGGCACTTTCAAAGGTAGATACTTCCAAGGTTATCTTACAGAGTTCACATTAACCTCTTCAGCTGAAGAACACGCTGAATATTCAACAACTTTTGCAATCAACGGCAAAGGTGCTAAAGGTGAGGTTACTGTTTCAGCAGAACAGCAAGCAGTTGCCGAATATGTGTTTAAAGACACACAAAAGACAGGAGCTTAATTCATAGAGTGGGAGTTTTTTCTCCCACTCTTATTTTTTATTAAAATTTTAAATTAAAAACAAAAATAAAAGACAAAGGAGTTTATATATATGTTCGAATTAACTATTAACAACAAGGTTTATAAATTTAACTTCGGTTTTGGTTTCCGTCGTGAGTTGGATCCAAAAGTAACACGCAAAATTGACGGTGTAAACGGTAGAGTTGAGCATCTTGGCGTTCAGATGGCTATTGCCGGTGTTATGGACGGTGATGTTGAGGATATTCTTACTGTTCTCGATGTCGGAAACAAAGAATTTTCCGGCGAAGAGCGTGTTACACGAAAAGAACTTGAAGCTTATATCGAAAAGGAGGCAGATCTTGACGAACTCTGCGAAAACTTACTCGATTTTTTAAAGCGTGCAAATGCTACGAAGAAAACAGTAGCAAATCTTCAGGAATTAGCAGCGGAACAGAAAGCGAAGAAAGAAGCCGAGAACGAACAGAAGTAAACTCTTTTGAAGAACAATACCGAGAAATAGCTTTGAATTGCTTTAGATATTTAGATTTTAAGTCATTCGCTGAAGTTGACAGGCTTACTCTTCCAGAATATGAACTGTTAATGGAAGCAGTGCATTTAAAGCAAGTTGATACTGATTATAGGAATCACTTACAGGCATTCTTGAATTTCGCTGTTAAAGCCGAAAAGAAAGTCGGTAGGAAAAGCAAACCTATTTATACGAGCTTTAAGAAATTCTATGACTATAAAAAAGAAATTGAAAAAGCAAAAAGTGACAACGGCAATAAAGAAAGCCGTTTTTCCGGTATTGGTAAGTTCTTAAACAAAGGGGGTTAAAGTATGGCTGATAGTTTCTCAGTCAAGGCGATATTGTCCGCTAAAGACAGCGGCTTTACTTCTACTCTCAAAAAAGCTTCAAGCAGTATTGACAGTATAGATAAAAAGATAAGCGGCTTTGGCTTTGGTATCTTAACAGGTGCAGGTCAAGCCGCTTTTAATACTTTAAAAAATAGTGTTGTTGACCTTAAAAATGAAATGACTTCATCCAATGTTGCTTGGAAAACCTTTGCGGGTAATATGAAAATACTCGGTAAGGGTGAAAAGGAAATAAATTCTGTTAAAAGCACCTTACAAGACTATGCAACCAAAACAATTTATTCGGCTTCTGATATGGCTTCAAGTTATTCACAGCTTGCAGCAGTTGGTATTAAAAGTGCAGATAAACTTGTTACAGGTTTTGGTGGTTTAGCAGGTGCAGCAGAAGACCCCGCACAAGCAATGAAGACATTATCACAGCAAGGCGTACAGATGGCAGCTAAACCTACTGTTGCTTGGCAAGACTTCAAGCTTATGTTAGAGCAAACTCCTTCAGGTATGGCAGCTGTTGCAAAGCATATGGGAATGACAACTTCAGAGCTTGTTACAGCAATACAAGACGGCGAAGTTTCAACAAAATCATTCTTTAAAGCTGTTGAAGAAGTCGGTAATAGTAAAGGCTTTACCAAACTCGCAACAGAGTACAAAAGTACAGAACAAGCAATGGGCGGTTTAAAAGAAACGCTCGCAAACAAACTAAACCCCGCTTTCGATGTGTTAGAGCAAAGAGGTATTAAAGCTATAAGCGGAATAACAGACAAACTCGGCGACATTGACGGTCAAAAGATAGCTAATTCAGTAACAAAGATTATTGATAAAGTTGAAGCTTTTGGCACTAAATGCAAACCGTATATTGATGCTTTTAAAGAAGCTTTCAGTGGTGTTAGAACAGAAGTACTCGGAGCTTTTACAGCTGTAAAAAACAGTTTAGGTGAGCTTAACGGTGAATTTGGATCTACAGAATCAGTTGAGGGCTTTAAAGGTGTAATGACAAGCGTTGCAGATGCAATTAAAACAGTTGCAAGCTTTATTACAGAGCATTCAGACAGTATTGCAAAATTCATAACTTATTTACCGAAAATAGCGGCAGGTTTTGTAGCTTTAAAAGTAGCAAAAACTGTTACACCGTTTATTTCTCTTTTCGGTAGTGGTATTGGAAAAATTGTTTCGAGTGTCGGCGGAGGTTTAGCTTCGAAATTATTCGGAACAGCAAAGGCTACCGAAAAAGTAGGCGAATCAAGCGGTAAAAGCGGCTCACAAATGCTTACAGCTGCAAAATCGTTCGCTTTAATGGGCGTTGGTGTTCTTGCAATAGCACTTGGCTTCGCATTACTCGCACAATCTGCAATAGCACTTTCAAATGCGGGTGGTTTGGCTATTGGTGTTATGGCTGGACTTGTTATAGGTGTTGTTGGTCTTGGCGTTGGTATGGCGTTCTTACTTAAAACGCTTGCCCCTATGGGTGCACAAATGATGCCAGTTGCAACAGCAATGCTTGCAATGGGTGCAGCGGTGCTTTTAGTTTCAATAGGCTTTGCAATTCTTGCAGCTTCTTCAATCGCTCTTGCTAATGCAGGCGGTTTAGCTATTGGAATAATGGTTGGTATGGTTGTAACAATGGCATTACTTGCAGTTGGTGCAGCTGCTTTAGGTGCTTCATTAACAGCAGGTGCAGTTGGTTTTATTGCTTTCGGTGCAGCTGTCTTAATGGTTGGTGCAGGTTTCGCTTTAATAGGCGTTTCAGCTCTTTTAGCCGCAACAGCTTTGAAGATGATTGCAGCAGTATTACCACAGATTACAACTTACGGATTTTCAGGTGCAGCAGCAATCGCTGTATTAGGTGCAGGGCTATTAGCTTTCGGTTTGGGTGCAACAGTAGCAGGAGCCGGAGCAGTAGTTCTTGGTGCGGGTCTTATGGTTGTAGCAGTTGCAATAGCTCTTGTAGGTGTAGGTATTGCTGTACTTGCAGTAGGTGTTTTAGCTCTTTCGGTAAGTGTTTTAGCGGCTTCGGTTGCTATTTTAGCAGCTTCAGGTGCTTTAGCAGTTCTTAACCTTGCATTACCTTTAACTATTCAATACGGAGCCTCAGCAGCGGCCGCAATGGTTGCATTAGGAGCAGGCTTACTTGTATTAGGCGCAGGTGCTTTAGTTGCAGGTGCTGGACTTGTTGTAATGGCAGCGGGACTTGTAGTAGCTTCAGGCAGCCTTATTGTTTTTGGCGGTGCTTTGATAGTTGTTTCAGGTGGCTCGCTTATTTTAGCAGGTTCTTTGAAACTTGTTAATTCAAGTATGAAGAGTATTGCAAAGAATGCTAAGACAACACAGAAATCCCTTAAAAGTATGAATAATTCTGTTGATGCGGTTAGTAGTGGACTTGATGCAATTGGTGATAAAGCAAAATCAGCAATGAGTAAATTAACAAGTGCTTTTGACAAAACAGCAAGCAAAGCTAAAACTTCGGGTGAGAAAGTCGGTAAAGGCTTTACTAACGGAATGAAAACAGGACTTGCTACAGCACCAGCAGCAGCTCAGACAGTAATTGTCGCTGTCAATGTTCGTTTACTTACAGGTCAAGCTTTAGCTTATAGAGCAGGTGCTTTTATGAGTACAGGCTTTGCACAGGGTATGTTATCACAACTTGCGGTCATTCGTTCAGCAGCTGCACAAATGGCTTCGGCAGCAGATGCAGCTTTAAGAGCAAAAGCTAAAATTCACAGTCCTTCGGATCTTACAGATGATGCGGGTGGTTACTTCGGCGATGGTTGGGTGAACGGTATTCTCGGTAAGGTTAAAGATGCTAAAAAAGCTGTTGAAGAGCTTATTTATATTCCGCAGATTGCAACACCTAAACTTGCTTACTCTTATGCAGGTGAACTTTCATCGGATTATGAGTATTCACAGAAAGCAGAATATAATATTACTGTTATTTCTGAGCTTGACGGTAAAGAAATTGCAAGAGCGGAAGCTCCATATATGCAAGACGAATTAAACCGAAGACAAACAAGAGAGGACAGAAGAAAAGGAAAAAGGTAGGTAGGTAGGAATGTATAACTTCAGAGATACAACTTCAGCTTCAGGGGGTACATTCCTACCCGCTGAAGCCTTACAGCTTAACGGCGAATTTATTGAAAATTTAATACCGGGTTATAGAACGCTTCAAGTAATAGGGCGTGAAGCACTCTCAGCAGAACTTACAACCTATGAAACAGGCACAAGCGACGGCTCTAAAATAGAGAATAAACGCTACCCGGCAAGATATATTACTATTAAATATCAACTATTAACAGCTACACCTGAAGATTTCAGGGAAGCTTATAACAAATTAGCAAGTATCTTAAATGTTCAAGATGCTGAATTGATATTCAATGATGAACTTGACAAATTCTTCATAGGTACACCCGAAGAAGTTGGGGAAGTTCCAGGCGGCACAAATAATGTAACAGGTGAATTTACAATATTCTGTGCAGACCCTTTTAAATACTCAGTAACAGAGTACGAAGCAACACCTGATTTAGATGACAATAGCATCTTAATAAATTACGGTGGAACCTATAAAGGTTTTCCGACTCTTGAAGCTGAATTTTCAAATGAAAACGAATCAGAAGCAGCATTAACAGGCAACGGTGATTGTGGTTATGTTGCTTTTTTTAATGAGCGTGAAAAGATAATTCAGTTAGGGGATCCAGACGAAGCGGATACTGAAAGTTATGCGAAGTCACAGACATTAGTAACACAGAAGTTTCAAACGGAAACAGCATACAACAATGTTGTTCAAACGAATTGGGCTTCAAATGTTGGTAAGGTATCTAATTCAGATATTCAACAATCAGGTAATATGCAAATGAAAGTTGCTTCTTACTTAACAACAAAAGCACCGACAACTTCAGGAACACTTTTAACGGCTACAAGCAAGGCTGATGCTCCATATATTAAATACAAGGTATCAGCTCAGGCTTCAGGACGAACAGCAGATAGTATAAAAGTAAAAGTTACAGTTACATCTTCACTCGCTGAAGCAAGCAACTATTTTACTGGTAAGCGTGGTCTTAAAGGTTCAATACAGTTTAACGGTGGTGATTGGCACTCTTTTACTATTAAAAGTGAGAGTGATAATTGGCGTGGTAATAGTGGCCATACAGTAAATAAAACTATAACTGTTGAAGATTTAGAAGCTGATACAACAAAGCTTGAAGATATTAAATTTAAAGTTGAAAGAACTGACGATTTAGGTGAGAGTGGCGTACTTGATGAAACAGCTTGTAAAGACCTTGAAATAAGCACCTATACCGCTCCTGTTCCAGATACTTGGTATTTAATGCCCGAAACATACGGTTCAAGCTCAGGTTGGCACGGTTGTTCGATTACTCGTACAATTCCAGCGGATGCAGCGGGTGATGTTGGAGCTAAAGACTTTACTTTCAGTTATCGTCAAAAAATGTCTATTGGTAATAGCAGCATAGCAACACAAGAATTAGGTTGTTTTCAGGCTTTACTTGTTAGCGGTAGCGGATCCAGTAGAAAGATAATAGCTGGTGTTAATGTTTACAAGAGTAAAAACGGTAAGAGAGCAAATTTACGCTTTTATGTAAACGGTAAGACAGTTAATACTACTGAAATTGATTTATCTTTTAATAATAAGTATTTCGGTAATAACAGCACTTCAAAAGGTATTAAAACTGTTAAAACTTCTACTATTACGAAAACAGGGAAAAAGGTGCAATTTAATATTGGCGGTATTAAAAAGACTTTCAATGATAACAGCATAAAGGATGTTACAGTAACTGAAATAACCTTTTTAATGGCTCAATACGGCACGAAACCTGTTCTTTCATATAATGGCTTGTATTGGGCTAAGTTCGTTAAAAATAACTGTGATACCTGGGAAAACATACCGAATAAATTCAGTGCAAACGATATTGTTTCAGCTGATTGTAAAAACGGTGATATTTATTTGAATGATACTCTTACACCTTCGCTTGGTGCATTAGGTAACGATTGGGAAGAGTTTTATTTGACTCCTGGACTTAATCAGATAGGTTTTTCTCATTCTGATTGGACCACTGCTGCACCAAATTTCAAGATTAAGTATAGGGAAGTGTTTATATGATTTTATATTTTGCAGACAGAAACTTAAATATATTAGGTCAAGCAAGCACTAACCTTCCTGAAGGTGTAAAAGTCATTAACGATTTAACCACAGAAG
Source organism: Candidatus Fimenecus sp. (assembly GCA_045593645.1). Taxonomy (GTDB): domain Bacteria; phylum Bacillota; class Clostridia; order Oscillospirales; family Acutalibacteraceae; genus Fimenecus. The sequence goes on from JAZNWZ010000026.1 coordinate 43,593, forward strand.
ATTTAGAAACAGGCGTTTCTATTTTCGAATGTGATATACCCTTTACTCGCAGCACAAGATTAAAGGTTGAACAATGGGCTGAACTCGGCAACTACATTTTAAAAAGCTCTGACGGTGAAAATAAGCTCTATTCAATTATTGATGCAGAAATTGACACCAAAAAGCAAAGGGTTACTATTTATGCTGAAGATGACGGACTTGATTTACTTAATGAAGTTGTCGGCGAATATGAAGCAGATCAGTATTACCCTATTGTTTTTTATATTGAAAAATATGCAGCAGGTTCAGGCTGGGAAATCGGCATAAATGAAGTCGAAGGTTTAACACGCAAATTAAACCTTGACAGCGAAGAAACAACACACGCAAGGCTTTTGAAAATTGCCGCTGCATTTAATAACTGTAATTTATCTTTCAGTTTTGAAATTGACGGCTTACAAGTCAAAAAGAAGTATATAAACATATACGAAAAAAGAGGTAAAGATACAGGGGAACCGTTAAGAGTTAATAAAGAGATTGACGGTATCATAACAACAAAGTCAATCGCAAATCTTGCAACAGCTTTACAAGTAACAGGCGGAACACCCGACAATGCAGAAACACCAATAACATTAAAAGGTTATTCGTATGATGATGGTGATTTTTATGTTGAAGGATCCGTTTTAAAATCAAGAAAAGCTCTTGAAAAGTGGCAGCGTTTCTTATGGAAGAACGACGAATCACAACAAGCTGGCGGACATATCGTAAAGCTATATTCTTCTGATACATTAAGTCAAGAAGAATTGTGCTTAAATGCTATCGAAGAATTAAAGCTTGTTTGCGATATGGAAATCAATTTCGAAGTTGATGCAACAGAGTTTCCTGAAAATGCGAGAATTGGTGACAGAGTTAATATTATTGATGATGCAGGCGAACTTTATTTATCATCAAGAATTTTAATACTTGAAACTTCAGAAGCAGACAACACACGCACAGCGGTCTTAGGTGAACACTTAATAAGAAAAGACGGCATTTCTTCAAAGGTTGAAAAGTTAGCGACTCAATTCGCAAAAACAAGCGTAACAGCAGCAAGAGCTAATATGTTAGCTTCCAATGCAAACGAAATCGCAGTAGAAGCAAAGACACAAGCGGAAACTGCTTTAAATGAAGCAAACGCTGTTACAGGTATTGCAGAAGATGCGAAAGCACAGGCAGAAGCAGCACAAGAAGCCGCTTTAAACGCTAAAGCAGAAGCCGAAGCAGCTGAAGCGGCTGCAAATGCAGTAGTTAATAAAGTTGAAGGCTTTGAAACAGCTATAAACAACGCACAGGCTGCCGCTGATAATGCCTATACAGCAGCTGAAACAGCAACACAGAAAGCAACTGAAGCTGAAACAGCGGCAAATAACGCCTTAACAGAGCTTGAAACTTCAAAAGAAGCTATGCAGGCAGCACAAAACACCGCTGAAAATGCTTTAAGTAAGGCAGAAACAGCTGAAAATACAGCTGAAACGGCAAAGAGTGAAGCAGAAGAAGCAAGTTCAACAGCAAGAGCGGCTAAACTTGATGCAGAAGCGGCACAAGCTGAAATTGATAATTTATCTTTAGAGCTTGAAACTGTCGAACAGACAATGACTGCAAACTATGCTCGAAAAACCGACTTGACAGAAGCAACGGCTGATCTGCAAACGCAAATTTCACAAAATGCCGCTGAAATAAGTTCTACTGCAAGCAAGGTTACATTTATTGATGAAACAGCAAACAATGCGGCTGCACAGGCACAGGCTGCCTTTTATACAGCAGAACAGGCACAACAGGAAGCTGACGAAGCAACAACTTTAGCTGCACAGGCACAAACCGAAGCCGATACTGCACAGCAAGCCGCAGAAAATGCACAAGCTGAAGCTGACACCGCAAGGCAAGCAGCAGAAACAGCTCAAAGCGTTTCGGATCAAGCCGAAGCTGACCTTATACAAGCACAGAAAGACCTTGACGAAATAAGAGCAAGTGCAACGGCAACTGAAGAAGAAATTGCAGCTGCTGAATTGGCTGTTCAAAATGCTCAAACAACGGCTGACAATGCACAGGTTGAAGCTGCTGAAGCTATTACAGTTGCGACCAACGCACAGGCGGCAGCTGATACGGCTATTACAAATGCGACCAACGCTCAAAATTACGCTGATTATGCAGCGAAACAAGCTGAAATCGCACAGTTGGCCGCTGAAAAAGTAAGTGAAAGTGCAGCAGCACAGGCTATACAAAAGGCAAATACAGCACAGAATACAGCTGAAGCTGCACAAAACACAGCTAATACAGCAAAAACAAACGCTGACAATGCACAGTCAATCGCAAATACAGCGGCGACTACTGCTGCAAATGCACAAGCAATCGCTGACGAAGCAAAAAGCGATCTGCAAAAAGCAGAAGCTGATTTACAACAAGCAAAGCAAACTCTTTCAGATGTTACTTCAAGAGTAGATTCAACAGAAGAAGAAGTTCAGGCAGCACAAGCGGCGGTTGTAGTTGCACAAAGCAAGGCTGACGAAGCAAAGGCTAACGCACAAGCTGCACAGGCAACAGCTGACACCGCGAAAGCAAATGCTACAACAGCTCAAACGGCGGCGAACAATGCGAAAACTGCTGCTGATAACGCACAGGCGGCAGCAGACGAAGCACAGGCGGCGGCTGATAAAGCTTTAGAAGATGTTGGCAAGCTCGAAACAAGGGTAACAACAGCTGAAACGAAAATAACGCAGAATTCAGAGCAGATAGCGTTAATGGCTACCAAAGAAGAAGTAACAACTACTTTAGGCGGCTACTACACAAAATCCGAAACAGATTCTGCTATAAGCGTTAAGGCTGACGAAATCAATTTAGGCGTTGCTAATACCTACACAACAAAAGAAGCTTTTAATAATCTTCAAATTGGCGGGCGAAATTTAATCCCTTCGAGTGAGTGGATATGTGATGTAACGACAACGGATTATGCGTGGAATAAAAACACTCAAAAAGTATATGTTGAAGTTGGCGAAACATATACACTAAGTTTCTATTATAACGGTATTCGTACAACAGACCAATCTCACGGCTACGCTTATATATATGCCTACGATAGCAATGACACAAAAATAATTGCCGGCGATTATATGACAACCTCGAACGGTGTTAGAACACGAACGACAACAGAGGAAAATATATCTTATGTAACTGTTTCGTTTGGTGTTAAAGAATGTGTTGCTGGTGATGTGTACGCTGTAAAACTCGAAAAAGGCAACAAAGCAACCGATTGGACACCTGCTCCTGAAGATATAGAAGGTGAAGTTTCAGAAACTAAAGCTTCTATTCAGGTATTAGACAATAAAATAACTTCTAATGTGACTGAAACAAACTCACTCAAAACAAGAATGAGCACAGTTGAGCAAACGGCTTCGGGCTTATCTTCAAGAGTTACAAGCGTTGAAAATATGGAAATCGGCGGTAGAAACCTATTTTTAAGAACCGATATACCCGAAACAAATAAAAACTATTTGGTACAATCTTATGTTCCGGCAGGTGACCCACTTGTAGCGGGAGAAACTTACACTATTTCAATGTGTGTTACACCGGCAGCAGAAGTAACACATTTCACACCGCATTTAAGTGCCGGAATGGCCGACCAGCTAAAATTATATACAGACGGCACTACTAACAAGCAAGTTGTTGTTGGTACTTTTGAAGCTAAATATTATACAAGTCAAACACCTGACGTTAGTTCTGTTTATGCAAATCTCTTTATATATCGTCACCCTAACCCCACAAATGTAACAAGTCCGAACAACACCACAATTCATTGGGTTAAGGTTGAAAAAGGCAACAAAGCGACTGATTGGACTGCTGCACCCGAAGATACCGACATAGGCAATAGAAACTTAGCAAGATATACTAATCGTGCTACACACGCTTATCTATGGAATTGGAATATGCAAACAGGCGGTATATCGCACAATGTTTACGAAGAAGACGGCATAACTTGTGTCGAAATAATAAGAAATGATGTTGCTCAAAGTGGTTGGTCGGTTATCCAATATGGTCACGGCGACGGTGTGGACACCATTGGAAGAAAACACTTTTTACCTTCAACAATTTATACAGTTTCTTTTGAAATAAAAGCTTCTGTTGGTGGTGGTATAAATGTTGCTTTAGTCAAGCCTAACGGATTAGACGGGTTGCTTAATAAAGTAATTGCTCGAAATAAATATTATACCGCAAATAAATGGTGCAAGATCATTTTCATTGTTGAAACAGTTTCGACATTCCCTGAATCAACAGGACAAGTGCTATATATGACAGGTATGACTTCAACACCCGGCACAAAATACGCTTTTCGTAATTTGAAAATTGAAAAAGGCAACACCCCTACAGATTGGACACCTGCCCCTGAAGATGTTGAAACCGATATTGCAAATGTTCAAAGTGGCGTTGACAGTAACGCACAAAGTATTTCAGAAGCTGAAACAAATATTGAGCAGCTTTCAGACCAAATTTCAACTTTAGTGCAAGACGGATCAGGTAAGTCTTTAATGACACAGACTTCTTCAGGTTGGGTTTTCTCTATGGGCGATTTTGAAGCAGCTCTTAATAACCTTTTAAGTCATATTAAAATTGGTACTTATAACGGCTCACCTTGTCTTGAATTAACTGTTGACGATACAAAGCAAAAGCTAATGTTGACTAACACAGAAATTCGCTTTATGGAAAATGACACAACAGCTGCTTATATTACAGGTGATGTTATGAACATTGACAATGCACAGGTTGAAAATAAGCTTTCTGTTGGCGGCTATGAATGGTCTGTTGATAGTGACGGCACGCTTAATTTAGTTTATCAATAAAGGGGGTTAAAATATGGCTTCTTGTAGTACGACAAGGTGGGTAAGCACTTCACCTTATGCAAAGCTTACAGTTGAGCAGACGGCTTCGACAGCAACAACAGCAACGCTTACTTACACCTTGCAATACATTTCAGATTATGCAGCAGATGCTTCTTCGAGAGCTTACACAATTAAAATAAACGGCTCAACAGTTGCAAGCGGCAGTTATAACATTGACGGCGTAACAGGCACAAAAACTGTTAAGACCGGAACTGTAACAATAACAAAGGGCACAAGTGCAAAAAGCATAGCGTTTAGCGTTTCTTTCGCATTTAACCTTACTTGGAGCGGTAACTATGCCGGCACACTTTCGGCTTCAGGTTCAATTTCAGTTGCAGCGAAAACTTCTTACACCGTTAAATACAATGCAAACGGCGGTTCGGGTGCTCCTTCAGCACAAACAAAATGGCACGATACAGCTTTAACCCTTTCGACAACTAAACCGACACGAAGCGGCTATACTTTCAAAGGGTGGTCAACTTCAAGCACAGCAACTTCAGCGACTTATAGTGCAGGCGGCAGTTACACAACAAATGCAGCGGCTACGCTTTATGCTGTTTGGGCGGTCAATTACACACAGCCTAAAATCAGCGGTATGTCAGTTGCTCGGTGTGATTCAGCAGGCACAGCAGATGCAAACGGCACATATTGCCGGGTTAAATTTAATTGGTCTTCTTCAAAGTCGGTTACAAGTGTTCAAATTAAATTCACTACTACGGCATTGCAGACAGTTACTGTTTCTGCAAGTGGTACAAGCGGCTCTGTAAATCAGGTAGTCGGCGGCGGTGCTTTAAGCACCGCGAATATGTATGTTATTACGGCTTATGTAGGTGACGGAACAAAGACCGTTAATAGTTCAAGAACTTTACCCGGTGCTGTTATTCCAATTAGCATAAAAGGTAATACAGCAATAGGCTTCGGCAGAAAAGCAAGAACTGAC
>JAZNWZ010000027.1:0-4770 GCA_045593645.1 Candidatus Fimenecus sp.
TATTATTATGCGTAGTACGGACAGTACACAAATCTATTACAAGGTGGTTTTATATGGCTATACAGAATTTTTTAAGTGGTGGTTATTATGGTAAACTTGGTGCAACCGTAGGGCAACGTTGGAAAAATAAGCGTACGATCAGAACTTATGTTGTACCAGCAAACCCTAGAACACCAACACAACAGGCAAACCGCAGTAAATTTGCAGATGCTGTAACATTTGCTCAAATGGGTATGCAGATGAATTATTATTGCACACTTTTTGACGATTCAAACATTACAAAATGGAATTATAGAATGAAAGTTGCTAGAGAACTTAAAAACGCAGGAGTATCAAGCCTGGATTTAATACCATTATATCCGACTTCATTTAATCCACCTATACTTTTAACTGAACTTTCAATAGCAACAGTAACAGGGCAAAAACATATTTCTTTTGCAGCTCCAGACCTTGCATTAAACGCCGACCGAGTTTTGAGCCTTATGTTTGCCCTTTATAATGAACAGGACACATTCTTAGGTTATAAACTCTACTTAGGCTATTATTACGCATCCAATCCCGGGTACATTGAAGTCGATGTAGACGACATTGAAGAAATCAATACACACTGTTTTGTCAGAATTATCTCAAACGATGATGAAGATTCATCAACCGACCTTATCGGAAGCCCACGCCTTGCCGTTGGGGGTATTACAATCGATATTCATACATTCGATAAAACTATTCGCAGTCTTCAGAAAGATACAACAGGAATTACAATTACATTCGCAGAACCTTGGAAGGGTGTTCCAACAATTAATACAATTAACTTTGATCTTACTTGTGTCATTAATGGTCAAATTGTCACACTTAACGGTTCAAGTTATACCCTTTTTGAAAATAACGGATATTGTGCAGTTACATTTGTACATACAAGTTCTAATAATCAAATGCTCCCAGCTTTTCCTACTGGTTCTGGAATTTCAAATCTTACAGTCGATTACGAAGGGGCAAGTTGGCAAATTACTATTGAGAACGCAACAGAAGCCTACGAAGATAGCGACCTTACACGCTCTATTACTTCTACTCCAATTTGGGATACTTCAAGTACAGGCAACATTACATTTACTATCGCATTTGGCGGAACAGTCACAGAAGCTACACAAAGCTTCAATATGATTTGTTCTGGTCGTATTACTTTAAGAACTGCCGAAAGTCAGAGTTTTACTGTTGTGGGAAATGGTACAAACCTTGTATTCACTTGTACAGGTTCACGCAAGAATTACCCAATGATAAATACAGGCGACTTAATATCTGTTACCGCACAAAGCTTTGTTTGTAACGGCGTAACTTACAACCTTGCAGCTCAAGACGTAGCATTAAGAAACGCAATTACAACAAGTTATTATTTTGAAGAACTTACATGGACCTTTACTCGCGATGGTGGTGGAAGCTCACAAGACGACTTACAATACCTTGAATTAAATGCATACATGGAAAATGCTTCACACAGTGCAATATTTGCAAGTGACACACCAAATGTTACATATCTTGAACTTACTGCAAGTATTCTAAATTGTGTTCCATTTAATTCTGAATACAGCTTAACTCAAGATGGAGTAAACTTGTTAATATCATTTAAGGATGAATATTATGAAAGTCAGTATTGTGACAGAACTCAAGATACAGACTTGGTTTTAATTTCAAACGCACCGTCAATACCTATTGACGGCATAACTTATACAATGTCTAGTTCTTGGATATTACAAAACTTCCCTGGAGAACTTGGCGGATGGCCAATATAATTGCAGCTTAAAAACAAAAAGGCAGAATAAAAACACAAATGTTTTTGATCTGCCTTTTTTTTTACTTTTTTAAAAAAAATACCCACTGAGCACTTGCATTGCACAAGAAGATTTGCTACAGTGGGTTAACACACGAATATATGAATAATACTAATAATAACGTAAAAAAGCAATGGATTTCTCAAATAAATAACCTACTTTTTATTGCAACGGCTAATCAACGCTTTTGGAATAAAACAGAAAAAGGAATTTCTCTTAAAATAAATAATATAACTTTGTCTCAAGACCGTTGTCCTTCCGAAATAAACAGTGCATTGTGTTTGACCCCTAAGAACAAAAAAGACCGTACAAACCAATTCGAAAAATCTTATAAAGAATGGGAATGGTGCAGAGAAATTCTTCATTCACGTAATTTGACAGATGAAGAACTTAGGCGAGGTCTTAAACAAGTTGCAAACAAAATAAGAGTGTTTACAATAGAGCGTGAAAATGGCTGTCAGCCATTCGAAAGCAGTACAAAAGGTACAGCACGTTATGACAGAAAAAAGGCTTGGCAAGCAATGGATTATATAAAAAATCATTGCGATGGTAATTGGGATATATATTTTTTCACTACAACGTTATCCACAAAAAAATGGAAAGACAGGGCTTTTAATTGGAAATATTACGATGAAACACACATTAAAGCCCCATTGGAAGATTTAAGAAAACATTATGGATGTGAATATATAAGAACTCTAGAAAGTTTCGCAAATGGAAACCCACACGCTCATATTTTATTATTTTTCCCAAAAGGTACATTTAAAGAATATCAAGGAATGAAAAATAAAGATGAAATAAAAAGTGGCAAACTTTATCAGCACTTAAAAGCACGAGTAGCAAGCCCTGTATTCAAATTGGAAGTTGCAGAAGGTGACAATACAAAGTTTTATCTCACAAAATATTTAACAAAATACGCAAATAGTGACGTTTTAGGCCTTGCAGAAAAAAAAGGCAAATATACAAAGTCAGAGCGTAAACTTATACAAGAGTTAGTTTATACAAAAGCAATGAGGGTTCACACATTGGAAAAATGTAAAGATCGCAGCTTAGCCGGACTTAAGGAAGAAGCAGAAAAAAAACAAGCCCGCATTTCTGCTAAACAAATGCAAAAAATAAAGTTACAAAAAGCTATCGAGCAAAGCGAACACCAGAAAGCGACAGCCACAAAGTGGCGGTCGCTCTTGACTAGTCTATGTATTAATTCGCCATTACATTGTGATGTGATTATGAAGTCAATGCAGATTAAAAACTTTAAAAAAGAGTTTAATCGCTACCCAAAAAAGCACGATGTATTAACAAAAGATGAAGAAAAGAAATTTAATTCTAAATGTAGTACTTTTGGTTGTGGTGGTTGCTTTTATTCTGAACTTGTAAAGTTTGTTTTAGGCGATATGAGCAGTAAATTAAACCGTAGATTTTATTTTTCACGTCAAAAAAACTTGTATTCTGATGTTATAGACGGCTACGACCTTAATAATGATGAAGAATTCATGAAGTGTATTGCAGATATGACAACTTTTTATTTTAAAAAATGTCTTTTAGGTTATAATACGTTAAATGAAGTTATTGAGTGTAAGGAAGATGTAGCCCCTAGAGTTTTAGATTATGAAACAAGTAAATTTGTGAAGCATAAGGAAAATAAAGAAAATGAAGAAATAAAAAATAATTTATTGTATTATATTCATAAAAGGGCTTGACGCATTGCGATATGCGGAATATAATATACAAAAATTCAAGAGAAAGGAGTAAGAAAAATGATAAATACTACAAAATTAATCGAGAAATTATCAGGTACACCAAAATATGGAAGCCATATTTTATGCATACAATCAGAACTTCAAAAAGCACACACAATTAATAAAATTCAAATTTACATAAATAATTCAAAATATTTTTTTAAATACCCAGAAGACAACGATATTTATATTTGTATTGGAGAAGTCGGTATTTGCGATGAATTAACACTTGAAGAAAACTTTGCAAAAATTATCTCTGCACTTGAACTTAAAATAGAAAATGGAAAATTTGTTTCTTATTACGATGAAGAAGAGAAACCTTGGTGGTATAACTAATCTTTTTATTTGTATAAAAGGTTGTGCGTTGCACAACTTAAAAATATTTAAAATGAATAAGGAGTAATATTTATGTTTGGTTCAAACTTTCATTATGAAAAACAACCTAAGATTTTGGTTGATGGCGACTATGATATTACAATTGGTAAACCTTTTGAAACTCAAGTTAGTGGTTATCCTGTCCTTCGTTTTCCGTTCACAGTAGACGGCAAAACAGAACCTTGTGTACCTAACTACTTTGATTTGTTTGACTGTACGGATCCGAATGACCCAGAGAAAATTAAACAGTTTAACAAGAGTGCTTCAAAAATTAAGGCTTGTTTTAAACTTGGTGGTAATTTTGGGGAGCCTAATTACATTAAGTGGAATGGCAGTAAAGGCAAAGTTAGAATTGAAAAATCAAAGGCTGGTTTTGTAAACGTAGTTCAGTTTTACAAGGCAGAATTAACAGAACAAGAAGAAGCAAACCTTTAATACCTCAAAATACTAAAACTCTGGAACTGCTACGCAGATCCAGAGTTTTATATTTTTATGCCAGGAGAAAAAAAATGGAAAAAGATAAAGGAATTTTAAATATATCTTTAGAACAGTTTGTAATTTTAAATATTGGCAAAAAAATAAATTATGATGATGCTTATGGTTATCAATGTGTCGATTTATATCGTTTATACTGTCATGATGTTCTTAATATTCCGCAGACACCAACTGTAATAGGAGCTATGGAAATTTATAAAAAAAGTGGAATTCTAAAAGTAATTCCACATAGTTATAATCAAATTTATTTTCATGGTGATATTTTGGTATGGGGACCAACGGAAACAAATAAATACGGTCATATTGCAATTTTATTAGCAATTTTAGACGATGAATAT
>JAZNWZ010000028.1:0-8880 GCA_045593645.1 Candidatus Fimenecus sp.
TTATAAAAATTTTTGGAGGTAAATTACCATGGCATCAGAAAAAGTTATGGCAATCGTAGAAGAACTTAAAGTTCTTACAGTTCTTGAGCTTTCAGAGCTCGTTAAAGCAGTAGAAGAAGAATTTGGCGTATCAGCAGCAGCTGCAGTAGCAGTAGCAGCACCAGTAGCAGGTGCAGCAGCAGCTGTAGAAGAAAAGACAGAATTTGACGTTGAACTTACAGAAGTTGGCGCAGAAAAGATTAAGGTTATCAAGGCTGTTCGTGAAATCACAGGTCTTGGTCTTGCTGAAGCAAAGGCACTTGTTGACGGTGCTCCAAAAGTACTCAAAGAAGCAGTATCTAAGGATGATGCTGAAGCAGCAAAAGCTAAGCTTGAAGAAGTTGGCGCTAAAGTTACTCTTAAGTAATTTAAACACTGCAAATTTATGCTCGTTTTCGAAAGAAAACGGGCATTTTTTTATGTAAATAAAGCGTGAATGTCAATAGATAAATATGAATAAATTTTGTATATTGTGAACAAACTGTTAACAATAACTTTGTATGAATTTTTTGTTAAAAAATATTGAACAAATTGTGAACAGATGCTATAATTACTGTAGAAATTATAAGGAGGTGTAGGTATGGAAGCATTACAAGGTATCCTTGACACAATCATGGGTTTATTTGGTGAAATTGATATCGAGGCTATTATCGCAGGTCTCACATCATTACTTCCACTCTAATAACTATAATTTCTAAAAAGCAAAGAGGGCTGTGAATTCACAGCCTTCTTTGTGATGGAGAAAAATATGAAAAAGATTATTCTATTAGTTTTAGTTCTTTCTTTTCTTTTGTGTTCTTGTGGTAAAAGTGATGTTAATCCTTCAAACAATCAAACAAGTGAGAATGTTACAAGTGCTGAAAATGCTGAAACAACAACAGTAGAAGATGGACCTATTACTTATTATTCAGAAAACATTAACAATAAATATATAGTTGCAGTAGCAAAAAAATATGGCGTTGATAAAAATTATCTTATAGCTTTAATCAGAACAAATACTGATAATCCAGGTGCCACAGTTTTACAATTTTCAGGTAAAAAAGACTCAAATAATGTGCTTATTAAAACTGAAGATGAATTGGTTTATGTTTATGATGTTGACGATAAAACTAACACAATAAAAAAAGCAAGTGGTAAAGTCAAAGGTAATGATGGATATTCATTTGCTGAAAGTGTTGCAGTTTTTCACTTAACAAAAGAATACATATTGCCTCAACTTGATGTTATGAAGAAAGAAAGACCATATCAAGAATAAAAAAGCAGTCGTAAGACTGCTTTTTTATTGCAACAAAATTAAATATGTGATATATTAGAATGAAAAGAAATTTTTGGAGTGATTTTGTGTCAAAATATTCTGATAGAGCAGTACAACTTTTTATGGAAGGCAAAAATTGTTCACAGGCCGTTTTTGTAGCGTTTGCAACTGATTTAGGAATGTCTGAAGAAACAGCACTTGCAGTATCTATAGGACTCGGTGGTGGTGTTGGCAGAATGAGAGAGGTTTGTGGTGCTGTTAGCGGAAGTGCTATGATAGTTGGACTTAAACATCCTGAATTTGATAAGGCTCAGGTTTATGAAAAAGTTCGTTTAATTGCAGACGAATTTAAAAAGACAAATCACTCAATAGTGTGCAAAGAACTTTTAGGCTTGACACAAGCAGAAAAAAGCAGTATTCCTGAAGCAAGAACACAAGAATATTATCAAAAAAGACCTTGTGTAAAAATTGTTGAAGATGCTGCTTTGGCAGTTGAAAAAATATTGTATGAGGAGATGGAATAATGGCTGGGGCATATGCTTATTTTGAAAATGACGTAGCAATTATTGGTAACGATTATCTCGAACGTTGTTTTTCTACCAAAGATAACAAATTATCAACGATTAAAATTGTAAATAAACGTATAAAGGGTGAGAAAACTGTTGAGTTTAATAGCTTTTCTGCCGAGTTTTATATTGCATTAAAAAAGAAAAAGCTTTTTGGCTATGAAACAGAAATCATCTCATCAAATCAACTTGAACTTAACGATGTAAGTATTTTTAACCGTCGTGTTAGTTTTCTTTTTAAACCATTTGTTTATAATACTGTACCTATTACATTTATAGTTAATGTTGAAATTGAAGACGATAAACATTATATGCACAAGTATATAGAAATGATGGTTGACCCAAATCGTCAGCATTTAGTTACAGTTGACTATATTGATTGTGAGCATATTTGTATTAAAGAAATTGAGCAAAAATGGACAATTGGTGATATTGAAGAAGCCTATTTAAGCAAATATCATAGTGCACTTGGTCAACCTGTGTATATCAATGGTTTGTTTTTAGGTTCAGAGTTTCCTTTAGCTGAAAACAATATTGAAAATGATGTTGCATACATAAGATATTTTAGTGGCAAACGTTTTGACGAATTAAATCTTAATTGTGGTCATACATACAGAACTTGGAAAACTGTTATCGGTGCAGCAAGAGGCTATGATTTTGAGTTAATCCGACAAGATTTTTTAAGCTATATTAAAGATATTTCTCGTAATGTTAGTCCAAGATTTCAATATAATTCTTGGTATGACCATATGCACGATATAACAAATGAAAATATATCAAAATCCTTTAAAGAAGTCGAAAAAAATCTTTCAAAAACACTTGTACCACCACTTGATTCTTATGTGGTAGACGATGGATTTGTAGATTGGAAAGCAGATTTTTGGAGTTTTAATGAAAAATTCCCTGAAGAGCTTTATCCTGCTTCAACACTTGCAAGAAAGTTTTCGTCAAATTTTGGACTTTGGAATGGCCCAAGAGGTGGCTATAATAACGAAACAGGCAAGTTTGGAAAACGCATGGAAAAAGCTGGTAAGGGTGGATATAATCGTGCTGCAAAGGATGTGTGTGTTTCATCTCATGAATATATCAAGAATATAACTGCATATTACCTTGATAATATGCGAAAATTCGATATAAATTATTGGAAACTTGACGGTTTCCTTTTGAAAGCATGCCCAAGCAAAAAACATGGTCATCTCACAGGTGGGTATAATGATATGTATCAATATACTGAAATGTGGGAAAACTGGATTGATATTTTCCGTAAAATCCGTATTGCAAGAGAAAGCATCGGTAAAGACATGTGGATAAATCAAACAAGTTATTGTAATGCAAGTCCTTGGTTTTTACAATGGGCAGATAGCTTGTGGATTCAGAATAGTGGCGATATTGGTTATATTGATACTGCAAAAGATGGCACAAAATTAAGTAGTAATGATGCAGATAGAGTCCTTACATATCGTGATGACAGACATTATGATTTTAGCGTAACAAGAAACTATCAATTCCCTTGTGAATATTTATACAATCACGACCCAATTTATGGTAATACTGCAAAAATAACAATGTCAGATGACGATTACCGTAGATATATGTTTATGATGGCAACTCGTGGCACAGCATTTTGGGAACTTTATTATTCATATAATATGTTTAACGATGCAAAATGGCGTATCAATGCAGACGCATTACGTTTTGTAAGAAATGAATATCCAATTCTTAAAAATGCAAGATTTTTTGGTGGTGCACCATCAAAAGGGGAGATTTATGGATTTTCCGCTTGGAATGAAACAGCAGGAATTATTTCTATTCGTAACCCTGGAAATGTAAAGCAAGCATATACATTTACTCTTGATAAGCTTATGGGCGTTAGTGAAAATGTTAAAGATTTGAAATTGGCAAGAATCTTCCCATATACAGAAAAATGTGTGGAAAAAACATTTAATTATGGTGAACAATTAACATTTGAACTTGAGCCAACAGAAGTGCAAATTTATAAATTGTCAATGGTTGATGAGCCTTTGTCAAACTTTATTTATGGCAGATTTGATAGTGAAAATGAACTTTTACTTTTCTTTGATAACAGAGTATTCTTCACAGACGACGAGTTTACTTGTGATAGAGAGATTAGTCAAATTGATATTCTTGAAGATTATAGTACAATAAAAATTACATTTGTTGATAAAGTTGAATGTGTTGATATGGATTTCACTGTTAAAAATGCTTTTGGTAAAAAGACAAAGGTATATTTCAAGTGCAAAAATCATAAAGATTTCATCTGTAAAGACAATAAAATTCCTTGTGGCAGAGATTTCACAATTTCATGTGTTATTACTGACTCAAACGATGGCGAAATTCTCACTTGTGGAGATATTTTAAATGTGAGTTGCGTTCAAGGTAATGGGTACATAAAATTTGGTGGAAATGCAAATCAAGGTGATGCAATTCTCTTTAACGGTGATAAACTTACTATTGCTTGTGAGCCAAACGGACTTGCAAAGCTTTATGTAAATGGAGAATTAACTTGTTCTGCATATAATGCAAATTATTGCAAAGAGTTAGAAAATTGTGCTGTTACACTTACAGATAAAGCAACAGATTTAAAAGTTATGTCGAAATGCTTGTCTTATGATGAAATATAAAAGTAGGGGATAGTATGGGGAAAATTAACAATCAACTTTTAGCAAAAACAAATGGTGTTGCTTGTAAAGAAAATATTATTTTAAGTGGTAATGTAAGAGTTACTGTTTTAACTGAAAAAATGCTTCGTGTGGAGTTTTCTCCTGAAGGAAAATTCACGGATTTGCCTTCGCAAACAGTTTGGTATCGTGATTTTGGCAAAGTGAATTTTACCACAAGTGAAAGCGTTGATATTCTTACAGTAAAAACAGAGTCAGTTGAGTTTAATATCAATAATCATACAGGTAACTTTAAAAGTGCTATAATTGACGGCAAGGAAAAAATGTATAACCCATCACACAATTTAAAAGGTACAACTCGTACTCTTGATGGCACTTATGGTCCAAAAGAGCTTGATGATGGCATTATTTCAACTGATGGCGTTTCAGTTTATGACGATAGTAAAACATTGCTTTTGAATGATGATGGCACACTCTCTTTGCGTGAAAAAGGCACAAAAGATATCTATGTGTTTGGTTTTGATAATGACTATATAAACTGGATAAAAGACTTCTATAAAATCACAGGCAGACCACCACTTGTACCTCGTTATGTGCTTGGTAACTGGTGGAGCCGTTACAGAGCATACACCCAAAAAGAATATGAAGACTTAATGTCAGAGTTTTTCCGTAGAGATATACCACTTACAATTGCTACTGTTGATATGGATTGGCACTGGGTTGATATTAAAAGCAAGTTTGGTAAAGCCGAAAACAAAGAAATGAAATGGAATAGTGGTTGGACTGGATATAGTTGGAATACTGAACTATTCCCTGATTATAAAGGCTTTTTACAAAAACTTCACGATATGGGGCTCAAGGTTACTCTTAATCTTCACCCTGCCGATGGCGTTCGTAGTTTTGAAGATATGTATCCACAAATTGCAGATGCTATGGGTATAGATAAAGCTACAAAACAAGCAGTTGAATTTGATATGACAAATAACGATTATATCAATGCTTATTTTGATATTTTACATCATCCTTATGAAAAGGATGGCGTTGATTTTTGGTGGATAGATTGGCAACAGGGCACAAAAAGTAAAAAAGCAGGTCTTGACCCATTGTGGCTTTTAAACCACTATCATTATCTTGATACCGACCGTGATGAGCGTAGACCGGTAGTTCTTTCAAGATATGCAGGAATTGGCTCACATCGTTATCCGTTAGGCTTTTCAGGCGATACAGCAATAAATTGGTCTGTGCTTAATTTCCAACCATATTTTACTGCAAATGCCGCAAACTGTGGTTACACTTGGTGGAGCCACGATATTGGTGGCCACATGTCAGGTGAGCACGACGATGAGCTTTATATTCGTTGGCTTCAAATGGCAGTATTTTTCCCAATTTTACGTCTTCACTCAACAAGTATGGATTTTCTTGGCAAAGAGCCTTGGAATTTCTCTTGGGAAGCAGAAACATTGGGCACAGAGTTTTTAAGATTACGTCATAAGCTTATACCATATATTTATTCAATGAATTACCGTACATACAATGATGGCAGAGCACTTTGCGAGCCAATGTACTATTTGTATCCTGAAAGGGAAGAAGCATTTGAATGTAAAAATGAGTATATGTTTGGTTCTGAGTTACTTGTTTGTCCAGTAACAACAAAGCTTGACGATAAGACTAAAACTGCATCAACAAAAGTATGGTTACCTGATGGCAGATGGACAAATATTTTTGACGGTAAGATTTATAAGGGTGGTCAAGAGGTTGTAATCAATAGCCCAATTAACACAATCCCTGTTCTTGCAAAGTCAGGTGCAATTATTCCAATGTCTGCAGATAGTGGTAACACTTGGGAGTGCCCTGAGCACCTTAATATTTGTGTTTATCGTGGTAATAATGCAGTTGATTTCTATGAAGACGATGGCGAAACTGCAAACTATAAAAATGGTGAATTTTCAATTACTAAAATGTCAGTTGAAGAAGTAGACGGTACATTGAAATTTACAATTAAAGGTGGCAAACAGCTTAAATGCATTCCACAACAAAGAATTTACACTCTTGACTTTAAGGATGTTGAAGAGTTTGACGAAGTAAAAGTTACAATCAATGGTGTGGAAACACCTGTTTCTTACGGAAGAAGCTTTGTTAATATTGAAGATGTTTCAGTAGAAGATGAAATTATCGTTACTCTTACTGGTGTTGTTGCAAAGAAAAACAAGCCAATTGAAGAGCGTGTACTTGATTGCCTTACACATTTAAATGGCTCAAACATTAAAAAAGCTCTCACCAATTCTAAACTTAAAAATTGCAAGACAATGGATGATTATAAATCATTTGTCCGTCGTGTAAAGGCAAAATCATTTAGAATGTGTCTTGACGAGGCAATTTTTGCATTAGAATAAGTATGGCTTTGATTGACTTTTACGATTTAGTGTAGTAAAATTATTTTGTAACATTATATATGTTAATTGTTTTATGAAGGAGATTTTTTTATGGCAAAATTTTGTTCAAATTGTGGAGCACAAAATGAAGATGTAGCTGCAGTATGTGGTAACTGTGGTGCAGCACTTGAAGGTGGCGTTGCTCCTGCAAAGGCAGACCCAATGGCAAACGTAAAGGCTCTTGGAGCTAAAGTACCTAAGAAGCTTATTCCAGTTATTGCTGGTGTGGCAGGTGTTGTTGTACTTGTAATTATTGTTGCAATAGTTTCAAGCTTTGGCAGTTCAAAATCACTTGTTAAAAAGTTAGAAAAGTCTATGTATGCAGGTGATGCTGAGGCTACAATGAAATTAGTTTATACTTTCGACAGTGAAGACCTTTCAGAAGTAATTGCAGATGGTATGGAATCATTGTATGAAGATGACTATTACATTGAAATGTTGGAAGACGAATACGGCGACAATGTTAAAGTTAAAAAAGTAGAAGTTCTTGACGAAACAGTATACAAAAAAGGCGACGAAGCTTTCGAAGACCAAATTGATATGTTAAAGAACTACGAAGAAAGCTTTAATGCTCTTGCAGAAATGAAAGACTATGATGAAGTTGATTTTACTTCTGATATGGTTAAAGGCGTTAAGAGAGTTACATACAAGGTTACATACTCAGGTGAAGATAAAACAGATAGTGTTATCAAAACAGTATGGCTTGTAAAGGTTAAGGGTGGCTGGAAACTTGCTCCATCTATGTTTGACTAATTTCTAAATAGTATATATGATAAATTCCACAGGATGTTTAAGTCTTGTGGAATTTTTTATAAATCTATAACCATAAGCAAGAGGTTTTATAATTGACATTGAACGACAAAAGATGTATTATAATTTATAGTACAAATTAGGGGGAAGAATATGTTTTGTCCAAAATGTGGTAACCAAATTCCAGAAGGTAACTCATTCTGTGGAAAATGTGGTGCAACGGTAGAAGCACCAAAACCAGTTGAAAATCAATTCACAGAAATTGTATATAATCCTGATTCAGATGCATTTACACCTGTTGCACCTGTGCCAACACCAGCACCTGCACCAACAGAACCTAAAGCAGATGAAAAAACAGAAGCTGCAATAACAACTGCAGCAGTCCATGGTGTTTCACCATCTCAAATTCAACCAGCACAAAAGCAAAAGAAAAATAACACAAAAACAATTATCATTATTTGTGTTTGCGCTTTGTTAGTAATTGGTGTTGCAGTAGCAGGTCTTATTTGGTTCTTGAATAGCGATAACAACAAGCCATCAAGTGGTAAGAATAATAAAGATAATAATGTCGTTGACCTTACAGAATCAACAACAGAAGCTAATTCTGAAACTACAACAAATACAACAACAGAAGAGCCAACAACTGAAGAACCAACAACTGAACCGGTTGAAGAGCTTGACAGTGCACTTTTTGGTGTATGGCAAACTGTTCAAGAGGAAGAAGTAGAAGTCGCTGATAGTGAAACAATCGTATTAAAGACTTATGTTGCAATTAGATTTAAAGAAGACGGCACCTATGATATGGTTATCAATCAAGAGGCAACCGTTCAAGCATACCTTAAGGCATTTTATGATTATTTCTCAGAAAAAGGTGTAACAAAAGAACAATTTGATGCAGCTTTTGAAGCAGAAAACGGTATGTCATTTGAAGCAGCCATAAGAGCACAAGTTGCAACTCGTGCAGAAAATGAAAACAGAAGTGGCACTTGGAGAACAAAATTAGGAACACTCATCCTTGTTATGCCAAATGGCAATGAAGTTGAAGATGTTTATAGTGTAACTGAAAAGAAAAAATTTGTTTTCAATGGTTTTACATACGATTTCGTAATGAACCTTGACGGAACAATCCCTGAATAAGATGCAAACAGAAATCACCCTACAAAATGTAGGGTGATTTTGTTTTTAATGAATAATGAATG
>JAZNWZ010000029.1:0-15370 GCA_045593645.1 Candidatus Fimenecus sp.
TCACAGAACGACATGGCTACGATCCGACTTCATTTTCCCTAAAGACTTGATTATTGGAACAATTACATCTGTTGAACAAAGCTCAACAGACTTATCAGCATATGCTAATATTGAACTTGCAGTTGACAGTAATGATATTCAAAGCTGTTTTGTTATTACTGCTTTTGAGGAAGATTAAAAATGACTATTCAAAACAAGACAAAACTAAAAAGATATACATTATATGTTATCGTTTTGGTCTTGGCACATCTTTTTCAAAACTCAATACAGATTTTTCCTGAAGTTTTAGGAGTAAGACCTGTTATTATTATTCCATTGGCACTTTGCATTGCTATGTATGAGGGCGAATTTAAGGGTGCTCTTGTAGGGCTTTTTGCAGGGGCGTTGTGGGATACGGTAACGGTTACTGCAGATGGCTACAACGCAGCCTTTTTAATGATAATCTGTGCTGCTTGTGGTATGCTTTTAAGAATTTTTTGGAGAAATAATATTATAACCTTTGCAATTATCAATGCTGCTACACTTGTTTTATATTTCTTTACAAGAGTTTTGTTTTTCTATGTGGCACAAGGTGTTGACGGTGCAGAGGTATTGATTATAAGAAGCTATTTGCCAATGGCATTGTATTCATTCCTGCTTACTCCACTTTGGTTTGTGTTAGTGGGGGCAATAAATAAAAAATATCCACTTAATTATATGGAATATTAATTTTAAAAGAATTTGAAAGGACGGTGATAAAATGAGATATAACTTTAAAATGAGAGCTACTGCATTTGTGCTCGTTATAGTGTTTATTGTTTCATTTTTCTTAGCCGACCTTTTTAGAATTCAAGTTGTTTTACGAGATAAATATTCCTCAAAAAAATTCTCCCTTTCTTCAGTAGAAACAGCTGTTTCTGCATTGAGAGGTGAAATTCTTGACTGTAATGGTCAAGCACTTGCTTATAATGTAAAATCTAACACAATTTATATTGATGCTTCATATTTTCCAAAGGCAAAAGACCAAGCAAAAAGAAATGAAATTGTGCTTTCTTTAATAAGACTTCTTGATGAGTATGAGGTTCCATACAATGCCTCTTTGCCTATTGAGTTAGTTGATGGAAATCTTAAATTTGTTGAAAATTCAGATGGCGACAAATCATATTTATATGCAAAAGATTATCTTAATCTTAACGACTATGCAACAGAGCAAAATGTGTATGATGCACTTGTGGAGTATTATGACCTTGGTGAGTTACCAACAGAAGAGGCTTTAAAGGTTGCAGGTCTTTATTTCAGAATGACAAAGGCTGATTTTTCAACAATCAACCCATTTACAGTTGCAACTGATGTGCCAGATGAGGTTGTGCTTATTATTAAAGAGCAAAGCAGATTTTATGCAGGTGTTGAAATCCGTGTTGATACAAGCAGAGCTTTTTATGATGGTACAATTGCACCACATATTGTAGGCTTTTATGATTATATCAATGCAGAAGAATATAAATCCAAAACAGAAGAATATAAACAACTTTTAGCAAATACTGAGCTTACAGAAGAAGAGAAAAAGATTTTGTCGTTAAAGTCTTATAAAATGACAGATAAAATCGGTAAATTCGGTATTGAAAGTGCTCTCGAAAGTGAACTTCGTGGCACAAATGGTATAATGACAACCGTTACAAATTCTGACGGTACAAAAACTACAAGCATAACAAGAGCACCAGTAAACGGAAACAATGTTATTCTCACTATTGATGGTGATTTTCAGCTACAGGTGCAAAATATCCTTGCAGAGAGAATTGAAAGCACAAAAGGAACAGAATCTGTTGCTGCTGCAGGAAGTATCGTCGTAATGGATGTTAGCGATTTTTCAATTCTTGCTTGTGCAACTTATCCATCATATGACTTGTCAACATACAAAAAGAATATAGTTGAACTTAACAAGGATGAAACTGCTCCTTTGTGGAACAGAGCCTTAAGAAGCACATATGCTCCAGGTTCAACAGTAAAACCTATTGTAGCAACAGCAGGTCTTGAAGAAGGAATTGTAGAAGAAAGCACAGAGATTTATTGTGGTGTTCTTTATACATATTTCCCTGACAGAGCCTTCCAGTGCTATAATGTTGGTGGACACGCCGGTCGAGGAATAAGTGTTATTGATGCTATTAAATATTCTTGTAACACATACTTTTATGATGTGGGCAGACAGTTAGGCATAGCAAAGCTTAATCAATTTTTTGCAATGTTTGGACTTGGCACAAAGACAGGTGTTGAGCTTACTGAGGCAACAGGTATCATTGCAGGCCCTGACTCAAGAGCGCAATTCGGTGGGGTATGGTATCCGGGTGATACAATTCAAGCAGCAATTGGTCAGTCAGATAACTTGTTTACACCAATTCAGCTTTGCACTTATGTAGCAACTCTTGCAAATGGTGGAAATCGTTATCAAGCACACTTTGTAAAGAGCGTAAAATCTGCAGATTATTCAGAAACTATTTATGAAACACAGCCAATTTTAGTCGCACAGTTGAACATTTCACCAAATACTCAATTAAGCGTTAAAAAAGGTATGATGGCAATGGCACAAACACTTTCTGCATTTAGAAAGTTGCCTTATCCAGTTGCATCAAAAACAGGTACAGCTCAAGCTAAAAAGAAGGTTGACGGTGTAGTTGTTGAATACACAAACGGCTTTATGATTTCTTATGCTCCTGCAGATAATCCACAAATCGCAGTAGCAGTAGCAATTGAAAATGTTACGTCAACAGGTCTTGCGCTTTATGTAAGTGCAATTTACGAAGCATATTTTAACAGAAATTCAAACATATCTTCTTCACAACAGGGTAATATAATTTTAAGATAAAAAACACTTGATTTTTAAAAAATCTTGTGTTATACTATCAAGGCTATCTCTGTGCGCTCGGGTGATTGAGTAATCCCAATGGGAATTCACCTGCTTTTATCTGGGGCATTTGAGAACAAAATATTTTTAATGAGGTGAAAACAATGACACAAGCAGAAAAACAAGCAATCATGGCTGAATATGCTACTCACGAAGGCGATACAGGTTCTCCTGAAGTTCAAATCGCTGTTCTTACAAAGAGAATTAACGACCTTACAGAGCATCTTAAGGCTAACAAAAAGGACCACCACTCAAGAAGAGGTCTTCTTAAAATGGTAGGTCATAGAAGAAACCTTCTTGCTTACCTTCAAAAGAAGGATATCGAAAGATATCGTTCAATCGTTGCAAGACTTGGTCTTCGTAAGTAATAAAAACACTTTAAGGCAGACAGAGATTTTACTCGGTCTGCCTTGAATTGCTTTTAAAGGTAGTTGTAAAAACGTTAAAAAACGGGGCGAAATCCAAAGCTTTAGTGATAAATAGAATTTTCAAGAAATTGAAGATTGTATTTATTGCTAAACAGATTTTTGCCCCGAAAAATAAGAATTTTATGTAAAAAGAAAAGAGGTAAAAATTATGTTTTTCAAGAATTTTAAAGTATGGGAAACTGAACTTGCTGGCAGAAAACTCACTCTTGAAACAGGTAAAATGGCAGGTCTTGCAAATGCTGCTATTATGGCTCGTTACGGTGAAACAGAAGTTTTTTGTACTGTTACAGCTTCTCCAAAAGCAAGAGAAGGCGTTGACTTTTTCCCACTCTCAGTTGATTATGAAGAAAAAATGTACTCAGTAGGTCATATTCCTGGCTCTTTCCAAAGAAGAGAAGGCAGAGCAGGCGAAAAGGCTATCCTTACATCTCGTTGTATTGACAGACCTATTCGTCCACTTTTCCCAAAAGACCTTAGAAATGACTGCTCAGTTGTTGCAACAGTTATGTCAGTTGACCCTGATTGCTCACCTGAAATCACAGCTATGATTGGTGTTTCTGCAGCAATCGCAATTTCAGATATTCCATGGGACGGCCCAATTTCAGGCGTTAACGTTGGTCTTGTTGAAGGTAAAATCGTTATTAACCCAAATCTCCAGGAAAGAGCAAAGTCAGACCTTGTTTTGTCAGTTGCTTCTACTGCAGACCTTGTTGCTATGATTGAAGCAGGTGGTAACGAAATCGACGACGACACAATGTTTGATGCAATTATGGCAGGTCATGCTGAAAACCAAAAAATCGTTAAGTTTATTCAAGGTATTGTTGAAGAAGTTGGTAAGCCAAAGTTCGCTTATGAATCTTCTGACCCAGACCCAGAAATTATGGCAGAAATCGAAGCTTTTTGCATTGAAGATGTTAAGAAGGCTCTTGATACAGACGACAAGCTTGTTCGTGACGAAGCTCTTCTTCCAATTTATGAAGCAGTTCACGCTAAGTTTGACGAAAGATTTGAAGGTAACGAAGCAAAGCTTGACGAGATTATGTATCTTGTTCAAAAGCATGTTGTTCGTGCTTGGCTTAAGGATGAGCACAAGCGTGTAGACGGTCGTGGTATTGACGAAATTCGTCCACTTAATGCTGAAGTTGACCTTATCACTCGTGCACACGGTTCAGGTATGTTTACTCGTGGACAAACTCAAGTTCTTTCAGTTGCAACACTTGGCCCTATGGCTGATGCTCAACAACTTGACGGTCTTGATGAGCAAACAGAAAAGAGATATATCCACCACTACAACTTCCCATCATATTCAGTTGGTGAAACAAAGCCATCTCGTGGACCTGGTCGTAGAGAAATCGGACACGGTGCTCTTGCAGAAAAAGCACTTGTTCCTGTTATTCCATCAGTTGATGAATTCCCATATGCTATTCGTGTTGTATCTGAAGTTCTTTCTTCAAACGGTTCAACATCACAAGGCTCAATTTGTGGCTCAACACTTGCTCTTATGGCTGCAGGTGTTCCAATTAAGGCTCCAGTAGCAGGTATTTCTTGTGGTCTTATCACAGGTGACCAAGGCGTTTATGGCGACTTTATGACAATGGTTGACATTCAAGGTCTTGAAGACTTCTATGGCGATATGGACTTTAAGGTAGCAGGTACAAAGAATGGTATCACAGCTATCCAAATGGACCTTAAAGTACACGGTCTTACACCTGAAATTATTAAAGAAGCATTTGCAAAGACACACAAAGCAAGAAACTATATTCTTGATGAAATTATGCTTCCTTGCATTAGTGAACCAAGAGCAGAGCTTTCAAAATATGCTCCTAAGATGCTTTCAACAAAGATTGACCCTGAAAAAATCGGTGATGTTATCGGCAAACAAGGCAAGGTTATCCAAAAGATTCAAGCAGACTGCGATTGTAAGATTGACATTGAAGAAGACGGTCGCGTATTTATTTCTGCTATTGACCTTGATAATGCAAAGAGAGCTTTAACAATTGTTGAGCTTATTGCTAAAGACCCAGAAATCGGTGCAATCTACAATGGCGTTGTTACAAGACTTATGAGCTTTGGTGCATTCGTTGAAATCGCTCCTGGTAAAGAAGGACTTGTTCACATTAGCCGTCTTGATGTTAAGCGTACAGAAAAGGTTGAAGATGTTGTTAATGTTGGCGACACAGTGCTTGTAAAAGTACTTGAAATTGATGACCAAGGCAGACTTAACCTTTCTCGTCGTGATGCTCTTATTGAAGTTAAAGGTCTTGTACCAGAAAACGAAATTGATGAGCAACCAAGAGAAAATAAAAAACGTCGTTTCGACAAGAGAAGAAACAACGACTAATTAAATATCAGAGGGTAGGTAACTACCCTCTATTTTTTTGTTGATATGTGCAAAAAATGTGATATAATAGTTTTTATGATTGAGGTGATACAAATGAAACTCAATGCTTTCAAAGAGAAAAGTGCAGTTTTTGGCATTGTGGGATATACTTTACCATTACTTAATATTTTAATATCTTGTTTTGGGAATATTGAGACGGCTTTTGAAACAATATCTTCCCATTTGTTGCAAATTATTATGTCGGTAACTATAGTGGTGTTCATTGTGGCTAATAAGGATAAGCAAGCACAAAGATTAAGTGCTGCACATTGGTGTGTTGAATCTTTGATTTTTGCTTTTCATATTGTAACAAGTGTAATAAAAGTAGAATATGATGGTTTTTTTACTGTATTAGCAACATTCTTTTTGGTAACATCATTTGCAATAGGTGAGTTGACAGAAGAAAAAGTTAATTTTAATATTTTTGCAATTCCAATAACTCTTTCTGTAATTTGCTTTGGAATAGAAGTTTATCACAATGCAACAACAAATGGTGGGGCATTAGGATATATCACAATTTTCATTGGATTTGTATCAAATGTTTTAATAGCTTTATGGCTTAGTGAGCACTATAGAGCAATACACAAAATCATAAGTAATAATAGTAAAAAGAGTAGGTAACTACTCTTTTTTTGTTGCTTTTAGTGGTGCAATATGGTAAAATTACTGTGTATGAATTATTTGGAGGTATAGAAAATGTTTAAACTCTATGCAGAAATGATTGTTGATGGTTCAAAAGTTGCTTACAAGACTTTTGATAATGAGGCATTTAAATTTGATTTTGTTGAAGATGATGACAAAATCAAGGGTACTTTTATTGCCAAGAAAAAAATGGAAATGACAAAGCTTGTTCTTGAAACAGAAAAAGAATTTGAAGATGATGATTTATTTTATGCTAATGGTTATCAAGCATGGACAACATCTCGTGAGTTTTCAAAGAATGATAAGTTTGACGGTCTTATGGAGCTTGCAAAGATTTCAAAGTTTACTGCTCACTTTGTAGGTCTTTCAGGAGACTATCACTTTGAGAAGTACGGTGAAACAGGCAAATTCCACGGCTATACATATTGCTATTTCCGTGAACAAGGCGAAAAGGAAATCAAACTCTATGGCTCAAAGAGCGAGCGTCAAGGTTACACAATCTTTGAGGTTGATATGAATGACGATGAGTTTAAAATCAAGAAAGATGTTGAAGGCCTTGTGCTTAACGCAGGTCAAGAGTATGAAATGTTTGATATCGCAATTTTTGAAGGCGATATGGATACAGTAATGGACAAATATTTCTTTGATTTTGTTGGTTGTAAAAAGCCTTCTATCAATCATCTTTCAGGCTACACATCATGGTACAACTACTTCCAAAATATTAACGAAAATATTATTCTTCGCGACCTTGATGGACTTGACAGAGCAAGTGAAGAAGTAAATATTTTCCAAGTTGACGACGGCTATCAAGCGGCAGTCGGCGACTGGCTTATTACTGACCATAAAAAATTCCCTCACGGAATGAAATATATTGCAGATAAAATCCATGCAAAAGGCTACAAGGCAGGTATTTGGCTTGCTCCTTTCAGTGCACAATGCAACTCAATTATTGCAAAGAAACACCCTGACTGGCTTTTAAGACATAAGAGAAACGGCAAAAAGATGCTTGGCTGTCAAGGTTGGGGTGGTGCATACACACTTGACATTTACAACTCAGAGGTTCGTGAATATTTAAGAAAAGTATTCGATACAATTCTTAATGTTTGGGGCTTTGATATGGTTAAGCTCGACTTCCTTTATAGCCAATGCATTGAGCCAAGGAACGGTAAAACTCGTGGTGAAATTATGTGCGACGGTGTAGATTTTCTTCGTGAAGTTTGTGGCGATAAATGGATTTTAGGCTGTGGTGTGCCAATCGGTACTTGTATGGGCATTTTTGATGCTTGTCGTATTTCTTGTGATGTTAACAAGAATTGGAAATTCGACCTTAAGAAGAGTCTTAACATTAACTCTATTGTTACATGTATCAGAACAAATGCTGAAATGCCATCATCACAAAATGCTATTACAAACACAATTTTCCGTAATCACCTTGATGGCAGAGCATTCTGTAATGACCCTGATGTATTCTTCCTTCGTGACATTAACATTGGTTACAATATGGACCAGAAACTCCTTCACGGTAAGGTTAACTCAATTTGCGGTAACGTTCTTTTTGTTTCTGACAACGCAGGTGATTTTGATGACGAAAGAATTGACTACTTAAAAGATTTCTTCAAGGATAAGGATTATAAGGTTAATTTTGCAGAATTTACAAGTGAAGACGAAATCCGTCTTGATTTTACTGAAAACGGTGTTGACAAGACATTACGCCTTAACCTTGATTCAGGTGAAAGTAATGTACGCGAATGCCTTTAAGGAGTAAAAATATATGAAACTTGCGGTTATCGGTGGTGGCGGAGTCCGTTCAATGTTTTTGGCAAAAAGTATTGCGGGCAGAGCCGAAAAGATGGGCATTACAGAACTTGTCTTTATGGATAACAATGAGCAAAAGTTGAATATTTACGGTAAGATGGCGAGAGAGGTTTCTCGCCGTCTTTGTCCGTTTATGGACTTTGTTCTTACAACTGACCCAATCGAAGCAATTAAAGATGCAGATTATGTTATAACAACAATCCGTGCGGGTGGCGACAGAATGCGTTGTCGTGACGAAAGAATTGCGCTTGATTTAGGCATTCTTGGTCAAGAAACAACGGGTGCGGCAGGCTTTTCGTTTGCGATGCGTAGTATTCCTGCACTTAAAGAGTATTGCGAACTTGTTAAAAAATATGCAAAGCCTAATGCTATGGTGTTTAATTTCACAAATCCTGCAGGTGTTGTGTCCCAAACACTTCGTGATATGGGCTATGATTTTACTTATGGTATCTGTGACGCCCCAAGCGGAATGTTAAGACGATTTGAAGAACTTTACGGTTACCCGGAAAATCATCTTGATGCTCTTTGCTATGGACTTAACCACTTGTCATTCTTTAAGCATATCAAGGCAGACGGTGTTGATATTACAAACAAGATTGTAAGTGACGATGAGGCCTATAAAAATACGGATTTACGCTATTTTGACAAAGACTTTTTAATGCGTAAACAGTATGTGCCTAATGAGTATATGTATTATTTCTACAATCGCGAAAAGGCTGTTGAAAATATACTCAAAGCACCTATGACTCGTGGTGAGCAGATTGCAGATATAAACGAAAAAATGACAGAAGAATTGTCAAATATTGATATTGAAAATAATTTCGAGAAAGCCCTTGAAATCTTTGAATATTACTATGGGCTTCGCGAAAATTCATATATGGCAAGTGAAACAGGCAACAAAAGGGAAAGTAAGTGGCATTTTGATATGTATGCCCCCGATGACGGCGGTTACGCTGGTGTTGCCCTTGGAATTATTGATGCTAAAAACGGAAAAAGCGATAAAAAGATTATTGCTTGTGTGCCTAACACTTGCAAATCGATAGATTTTCTTGAAGAAACTGACACAGTTGAAATCTCTTGCGAAATAATTGACGGAAAAGTTACACCAATTAAAATTGGCGATGTGCCATTTGAAAATCGTGAAATTATTACAAGAGTTAAGGCTTATGAGCGTCTTGCGTCAAAAGCGATTATAAACTGTGACCGTGAATCAGCAGTTGACTGTTTGTATCTTCACCCACTTGTAGCTTCATATTCACTTGCAGAAAAATTAGTTGACCAATATATTGAACTTAACAAAGATTTTACGGGAGAATGGAAATGAGTTTTGTAGCGGCTTTTGGAAAACTGAATGTGGATTTGCTTTATTCGGGAATGCCACGAATTCCAAACGAGGGTGAAGAAATCTACTGTAAAGATTTCAAGGTTTGTCTTGGTGGGGGACTCCCTGCAACTATGATTAACTGTTCAAGATTAGGTATTCCTGCGAAAATCGGCACTTTTTTGGGTGACGATATGTTTTCACAGTTTGCAAAAGCAGAACTCGACAAAAGTGGCACACAGTACGAAATTTTTGAAAGCAAAAACTATCCGCTTAATGTGACATCTGCGATTATTACTGACCGTGACCGCACTTTTGTGTCTTATGGCGGAACAGAAAACTATTCAGATGAAATGCTTGAAAAAATATATAACTGTCTTAAAGGTGCTAAAATTGTTGGTATGCAAGAGGCGATTCTGCCCGTTTATAAGCAACTTAAAAAAGACGGTACAATTTTAGTGCTTGATACAGGATATAGTGAAGATATGTCCGTTGAAAAGTATAAAGATTTAATCGAAATTGCGGATTATTACACACTTAATATTGATGAAACCGAAAAACTTACGGGAACAAGAGAACCAAAAAAAGCACTCGATTTTCTTCGCAACTACTTTGAAAAACCAATTGTAAAACTGGGCAAAAACGGTTGTGCAGGGTATGACGGGGATTATTTTACTGTTGACAATATTGACGAATTCAAGTGTGTTGATGCAACAGGGGCAGGGGATGCTTTCCTTGCAGGGTTTATTTACGGACTTTATAATGATTTTGATTTTAGAAAGTGCATTTTAGCAGGTAACATTACAGGCGGTAAGTGTGTTACGGGGGTCGGTTGATTGACGGAGTATTTTACAAAAGAACAAATTGGGGAATATCTTAAAAAACATCAAGATTTAATCAGGTGACAAAATGAACAACAAAATCGATATATCACAACAAATGGCAACCACATCTGTATGGAAACTTATGGTAAAATTAAGTATTCCTGCAATTCTTGCTCAAATTGTAAATCTTCTTTACAATGTGGTGGATAGAGTTTACATTGGTCATATGGAAGAAGTTGGCACAATGGCTATTACGGGTGTTGGGCTTTGCAACCCTATAATAGTGTTGATTTCTGCATTTACAATGCTTGTTGCTCAAGGCGGTGCACCCCGTGCTGCAATTGAGATGGGCAAGGGCAATACGAAAAAAGCCGAGAAAATACTCGGTAACTGTTTATCTTTACTTATTGTGTTGTCAGTAGTTCTCACAACCGTTTTTCTTGTGTTTGGCGAAAAGTTTTTAATGCTTTTCGGTGCAAGTGAAAGCACAATTGTATATGCACTTCCATATATGAAAATTTATGTTGCAGGCTCAATTTTTGTAATGCTCTCATTAGGTCTTAATATGTTTATTACAACGCAAGGCTTTACAAAAATTAGTATGGCAACGGTGCTTATAGGTGCGATTTGCAATATTGTACTTGACCCTATATTCATTTTTGCCTTTGATATGGGTGTTCAGGGTGCTGCACTTGCAACGATAATTTCTCAAGCAATTTCAGCGGTATGGGTAATGTCATTCTTGCTTGGCAAAAAGACAAAACTTAAAATCAGAAAAGAAAATCTTTTACCAAACATAAAAATTCTTGCTCCTGTTTTAGCACTTGGCATTTCACCTTTTGTTATGAACGCAACTGAGGCGGTAATAAATATTGCGTTCAATTCATCACTTCAAAAATATGGTGGTGATATTGCGGTTGGGGCTATGACAATCTGCACAACTGTATTTCAGATGGCTTGGGTACCTGCACAAGGTATAGGTCAAGGTGCACAGCCTATAATCAGTTATAACTATGGTGCAGGTAATGCGGATAGAGTAAAGCAAGCATTCAAGGCATTTTTGACTATTTGTTTTACCTATGTTTTCGTGTTTGGTATGGCAATCGAAATCTTCCCGCAGTTCTTTATTGGGATTTTTAATGACAATCCTCAACTTGTTGATACTGCAACATGGACTATTCGTCTTTATGGCTGTGCTATGATATTCTTTGGTGTTCAATTGGCAGTTCAACAAACCTTTATAGCTCTTGGCAAAGCAAAAGCTTCGCTTTTTATTGCTTGTTTAAGAAAAGTTATTTTACTTATACCTCTTATTTATATTTTGCCAAATTTCTTTGAAAACAAAGTGTTTGCGGTATTCCTTGCAGAGCCGGTTTCAGATGCAATCTCAATTATTACTGCAACAATTACATTTGTAATTGTTTTTGACAAAGAAATGAAACAAATGAAAGCAAAATAACTCTGTACTTTTTTTCTTTTATATGGTAAAATCAATACAATCTAATTGTTTGGAATGAATTGTGATGGAATTAAAAAAACACCACAAGCCGACTTTTGACAACATTTCTTTAGAAAAGCGTTCAAGAATTATTGAAACTGCAACAAAGGAATTTGCAAAAAAAGGCTATCACGATGCAAGTATAAGTAACATTGCATCTAAATCAGGTGTCAGTGTTGGTGCTATTTATAAATATTTTGAAAATAAGCAAGACTTGTTTTTGACAATTGTTGACCACAGCATTGGTAGAATGGAAACTTTGCTTGTTGGTCTTGCAAAAGCAGATGAAGATGTGCTTTTAAAGGTTGAAAAAATCCTTCGTGAGATTATTCTTGTTTCTCGTGAAGAAGGAATTTTAATTAAGCTTTACAACAGTATGACTTCCATAAACGATAAAAAGCTTGCAAAACAATTTGCAATTGAAATGGAAGAAATGACTGCACGTATTTATACATTAGCAATTGAAGAAGGTCAAAAAAATGGTGAAATCAGAAGCGATATTGACCCTCGTGTGGCAGCGTTTTTAATTGATAATCTCTTTATGACATTGCAGTTTTCTTATGCAGGAGATTATTATGAAGAAAGGTTTAAAATTTTCTGTGGTGAGGATGCTCATCAAAGAGATGAATTTATAATTGAGCAAATTCTTAAATTTATAAAGTCAGCACTTAAATAAGTGGAAACAAAAAGGGGAAACAAAAATGGAAAAAGAAATTTATGCTCTTGCCTTTGATATTGGTACAACAGGTGTTAAAACTTGTCTTTTCAAAATCGGCAAGCAAATTGAACTCTTAGAGGCAGCAACAGAAGGTTATAATCTTTATATTATGCCTAATGGTGGTGCAGAGCAAGACCCTGATGAATGGTGGGCAGCAATGTGCTCAACATCAAAATCTGTTATTAAAAAGTCAAAGATTGACCCAAAAGATATTTATGGTATTTCTTTCTGCTCACAAATGCAAGGGCTTGTCCTTGTTGATGAAAATGGTAATCACATTCGTCGTGCATTCAGTTATATGGACCAAAGAGCAACAGAAGAAATCAAAAAGGGTATTGCATATGGTCCACAAATTGCAGGTGCTAATATAGCAAAGCTTCTTCCTTCACTTGCAATTACAGGTGCAGTTGCAGCAAGTGTTAAGGACCCTGTTTGGAAATATAAATGGACTGAAGCAAATGAGCCTGAAAACTTCAAGAAAGTACATAAATGGCTTGATGTTAAAGAATACCTTATCTGCCGTATGACAGGTGAGTTTGTAATGACAAAGGACTCTGCTTTTGGTGCACTTCTTTATGACCTTAAAAAGAAGGACTGGAGTCCTACGATTTGTAAACTTCTTGGTGTTGATATGAAACACTTAGCAAGAATTGCAGATTGTACTGAAAAAATTGGTGAGCTTCGTCCACAACAAGCTGAAGAATTAGGTCTTGTTCCTGGTATTTCAGTATTCGGCGGTGGCGGTGATGCTACACTTATCGGTGTTGGTGCCGGTGCTACTGAGCTTGGCGATACTCATGTATATCAAGGTACATCAGGTTGGGTTTCAACTGTTACTGATAAGAGTGTTGTTGATGCAAGTGCAATGATTGCTGCTGTTGTTGGTGCTGCTGATGGTATTTATAACTACTTTGGTGAGCTTGAAACAGCAGGTAAGTGTGTTGAATGGGTTAAAGACCACTTGGCACTTGACGAAATTGACGTTTATATTGACAAACAACCTGCCCTTAAACGAAAGAATGCTGACAGAGAAATCGTTTACAAAGGCCTTTATGACTATATGATGGCAGTAATTGATACAATTCCTGCAGGTAGTGGTGGCGTTATCTTCACACCTTGGCTTCACGGTAATCGTTGCCCATTTGAAGACCCAAATGCAAGAGGAATGTTCTTCAACATTAGTCTTGATACAGGTAAGACAGAAATGATTAGAGCTGTTGTTGAAGGTGTATGCTTCCACCTTCGTTGGTTCCTTGAAACTGAAGAAAAGAAGGTTAAGACATCAAAGACAATTCGCTTTGTTGGTGGTGGTGCTTTATCAGAGGTTACAAGCCAAATTCTTGCAGATGTTACTGGTAGAGTAGTTGAAACTGTTGACAGTCCACAAAATGTTGGCGCAGTTGGTGCAGCAGTACTTATTGCTATTGATGCTGGAATTATTGAAAAAGTTCAAGATGCAAAGAAACTTATTCCTGCTAAAAAGACATTTACACCTGATATGAAGAACAAGGCTGTTTATGATAAGAACTTTGAAGTGTTCAAGAAACTTTACAGTGCAAACAAAGATAATTTTGCTGAATTAAACGGCGCAAAATAAAAAGTTAAAAGCAGTGTTTTTACACTGCTTTTGTTTTTTATTGACTTTAAAATAAAAATATGTAATAATATATGTGTATACGTATAAACAAAGTTAGATTTTGGAGGAAAATACATATGAAATCTAAATTTTTTAGAGTACTTGCAGCAGTTATGGCTATTGTTATGATGGTTACTTGCTTTGCTGCTTGTGGCGAGAAAGAAAAGGAAGAAGCACCTACAAAGGCTTCAACAATTAGCGGTCCTGATAATACATCAACAACAGAAACAACAACTGAGGGGCTTGATATTCCTGATTTTGAAATTCCTGATGAAAGCACAACAGGTGCAGATGAGCCTACAACTGAAGGTGGCTCAGGTATGGATATGCCTACTCAAGAAGAGATGACACAATATCTCAATATGGCTGGTTATGCATATGATGCAGAGCAAAATGTTTACTATTCAACACTTAATCCATGGCAAAGACATATGGGCTTCGGTTCTGAATATGACGAGCTTGCTGTTTATGCTAATATGAGATACAGAACAATTAAGGTTGACTTTGAATACGATGGGCTTCTTTGGAGAATTCAATGCTGGAAAGGTCAATACGGCGTTCTTGCAGGTGGTGAAATGGGTGTTTATACAAAAGACCCTAATGATGTTTCAACAACATTCTATGAATGTGCATCTGACGAACACCTTCTTGAAATGAGCTTTAAATTCTATAAGACAGTTTCTGATTTCAATAAAAAGAATATGAGTTTTGAAAGAGAACTTCAAGAACACTGGTGGCTCACAGGCTTTAAGTTTGGCTATTGTAGTTCAAATAGCTGTGTTATGATTATGACATTTAAGATGTTTGATACAGCTATGGCAGATGGCTTTGAAGAAGGTCTTAAAAATGTTGTTGACCTTAAGGGTAACTGGTGTGGCTTTGTTGAAGAGTCAAACAGAACTTCAACAACAACAGACTTCTATAAGAGAAGTGGTAACATTTTCCAAGTTTGCTGGGTATTAGCTGGCTTCAACAACTATACAAATTCAGGTGATGAAATTCCTGAAGAAGATATGCAACAGTAATTTTAAATAGTTTTAACCACTGTGAAGAACTTTTCACAGTGGTTTTTTCTTGTTTTTGTGCGGAATTTTCAATATTTTTCATATTCTTATATAAAAAGATTAAAATAATTGCTTATTACAGTTGAAAAAATGCTTTTTTTAGTGTAAAATAAACAAACAGATATTAAAAATTAACCTTTTTTATAAATTTTTTTGGAGGATTTGT
>JAZNWZ010000030.1:0-16694 GCA_045593645.1 Candidatus Fimenecus sp.
GATTCGTACTTCCGTACCCTCAAAGATTAACAGGGTTCCTTTTACTTAATCTCGTCGTTGTTTAATTTTCAAGGTTCAGTTTTTCGCTTTGAACTCGTGCTCTTGTGAGCTCTGTTCTTGGCGCTCGTATATAATAACAAAACGCAAGACAAAAGTCAACAACTTTTTTCAATTTTTTTGGGTGTTTTTATAAACTTATCCGCGTGTTTCGTTTTTGGTATTTTTAATAAATAAAAAAGTTTGATTTTTGGTGATTTTTGTGTGCAAATTGACAAAGCAATGCAAAAAACGTAATTCGTAATGCGGAATTAAACATTTAAATTAAAACAATATTTATATTTTTAGCTTTATTTTTTATTTATCTCTCCCTCCGTCTTTTGCTACGCAAAATCCACCTAATTCTCGCCTGTCGGCTCGGTCGGTGCTTCTGCTTTGCAGAGGTGTCCGCAGGACACCCGCACCTCGTCAGAGGGAGGCAAAGAAAAAGGCGGGAGCAAGGTCCCGCCATAAATAATTATTTAGTTTTAAAATGTATTCTTATTCTGGTAATTTATGTTCGAATTTGATAGAGCGAATAGAAGATATCATTGTGTAAAGCGCTTTTAACTGTTCTGGTGTTGCATTCATAATTGTTTCTCTTGTTATTTCCATTGGCTCATATGCATTTTGTTCATAGAATTGAGCAAAGTAATTATAGTCATCTACTTTTTCAACTTTTTCCATAAGCGTGTCATAATCTAAAAAATATGATTTCTGACCAAGTGTATCCATAGTATGTTCAAATTGAGTTTTTTCAACAGCTACCCAGTCTTCATTTTCAAAAGCAACACCATCAATGTATACTTGCATATATAAGGTTATTGGATATGCAGGGAATTTCACATCATCAACATTGTAATCTGGCCAATAATTAGGGTTAAGAGCATAAAAAGGAGTGACAATTTTTTCATTACCCTGTATATCATCACTCCAGAATTGATAAGAATAAGGACCTATACAATTAAACTGTGCTACCACTTTATCTGCTAATTCTTTATATTGCGGTATAAAAGAATAATTGTCATCACGATATATAGTTTTTGCAATATCCGTAACAAGTTGGTCATAAGCATTTAAGACATCTTGTGCAGTAAGTCCTGTTTGTGCTATTTCTTCTTCAGTTCTATGGTTAATTGTTGGTAATTCATTATATCTTTCACCATTAAAAACTCCAGTATCTGAATTGCCATCACCAAGTTTAGTTGGTTCTTCAGTTGGAAGAATTGACTGCATAGTTTGTAGAAGTGAACTGCAACCCGTCATAGACATAGTAAGTGATAATATTAAAGTGAATACTGTAATTATTTTTAATGCTTTCTTCATATTGCCCATCCTTTTAGTTGAACTTTATGGTTTAGTTTAATATAGCATAATTGGGTTTTGATGTCAATTTGCATAAAAGGGCGATTCGTGAATCGCCCCTACAATGTTTGATTATTTTTTTAATCGGGTCGTCGTGGACGCCGACACCTACGACACCTCATCCGTCACTTCGTGACACCTTCCCCTCAAGGGGAAGGCTAATTAGTGATGATGGTGGTGGTGATGATGTAAATGAGAATGGGAAGGATGTTCTATATGACAATGCTCTTCGTGGCAATGTTCATCTTTATCTTCTATTTCGAGAGTTGCGTGACCTATTCCGTGTTCTTTTAGTTCTTCACGAATTTCATCTTTAAGCTTATGAGAATTCTCTTCTGCTACTATATGCATTGTAGCGTAATTATGATTGCCATCCATACTCCAAATATGAATATGGTGAACGCTAATTACACCGTTAATTTCTGTTATATGCTCTTTTATTTCATCAATACTAATATTATTAGGAATTTTCTCAAGAAACAAATCAAGTACTTCTTTAAGATTATTTAATGCATTTATGAAGATAAATACAGCAACTGCAATAGACAATGCAGGGTCAATTATAGATATATCTGTATATCTCATTATAATTGCTCCAAAAAGAACTACAAGCCAGCCCATAACATCTTCAAGCATATGAAGATTTACTGCTTTTTGGTTTAATGAGTCGCCATCTTTAGTAAAGTATGCTGCAAGGAAATTCA
This sequence comes from Candidatus Fimenecus sp., assembly GCA_045593645.1. Classification (GTDB taxonomy): domain Bacteria; phylum Bacillota; class Clostridia; order Oscillospirales; family Acutalibacteraceae; genus Fimenecus. The sequence continues at coordinate 2,106 of JAZNWZ010000030.1, forward strand.
CGAGTGCACCGATAACTGCAAAGATAATCATTCCATTATAATTGATTGGAACAGGGTTTTTAATTCTCAATATTGCATTATAAATAACGGTTACTGAGCCAAACAGCAATATTAATGTTGTTATTACGCTACCCATTACTGAAAAACGAGCGTAGCCATAAGTATAAGTATCATCAGGTTGCTTTTTGCTTTTCTTTTCAAGAAAATATGATATGCCAATGCTTGCTGCATCACCTAAATCGTGGACAGCGTCAGAAATAATTGCAACACTACCTGTGAAAAGTCCCCCAATTATTTCAAATATTGAAAACGACAAGTTGAGTATAAATGCCACTAAAATATTCTTTTCTGTTTTCATTTTACTTTTGTCCCCTTTTATGATTTATATGTTCAATACCTACTTCAAAGATTTCTGAAATATGCTCATCATCTAATGAATAATAAACTGTTTTGCCTGATTTACGACATTTAACAAGTCCTACGTCTTTCATTTTGCTTAACTGATGAGATATTGAAGATTTTGTCATTGATAATACATTTGCTAAATCACAAACACACATTTCGTTTTGTAAAAGAGCAAAAAGCAACTTGCACCTTGTTGAGTCCCCCATTATTTTAAAGAAATCAGCCAAATTATGAAGAATTTGGTTTTCAGGCATTTTTGAAAGTGTATCTTCTACCATTTCTTTGTGGACTATATTGCAATCACAAATAAATTCGTTTTTTGACATATTAGCATCCTTTCGGTTGAGTATTTATTCAACTATATTATAGTTGAGTGAATGTTCAACTGTCAAGGGGTTTTGAGAATTTATACATAAAAAATGGGACGATGTGGCATCGTCCCATACAACAATATAATATTATTAAATCAATCAAGGAAGTCGCGAAGCTTTTTGCTACGGCTTGGATGACGAAGCTTACGAAGTGCTTTTGCTTCAATTTGACGAATACGCTCACGAGTAACGTTAAACTCTTTACCAACTTCTTCAAGAGTTCTTGGGTGGCCATCTTCAAGACCAAAACGAAGTGAAAGAACCTTTGATTCTCTTGGTGTGAGTGTTTCAAGTACTTCAGCAAGTTGCTCTTTAAGAAGTGAGATTGATGCTGCATCAGCTGGTGAAAGAGCGTCATCATCAGGAATAAAGTCGCCTAAGTGGCTATCCTCTTCTTCACCGATTGGTGTTTCAAGTGAAACTGGCTCTTGTGCAAGACGAAGAATCTCACGAACCTTATCTGCATCCATATCAAGTTCAACTGCGATTTCTTCTGCAGATGGGTCATGACCATTTTTATGAAGCAACTGACTGCTTGTCTTTTTAACCTTATTGATTGTTTCAACCATATGAACAGGAATACGAATTGTTCTTGCTTGGTCTGCAATAGCACGAGTAATAGCTTGTCTAATCCACCAAGTAGCATAAGTTGAGAACTTAAAGCCCTTTGTGTAGTCAAACTTTACAACTGCTTTAATAAGACCTAAGTTACCTTCTTGAATAAGGTCTAAGAATTGCATACCGCGGTTTGTATAACGCTTTGCAATACTAACAACAAGACGAAGGTTTGCTTCTGCAAGACGTTGCTTTGCTTTTTTATCGTCATCAGAAATACGAATTGCAAGTTCAATTTCTTCTTCTGATGTTAAAAGTGGAACTCGTCCAATTTCTTTAAGGTAAACACGAACAGGGTCATCCATTGCAAGTGCTTTGCTATCGCCCATACCACCATCATCGCTTTTTGCCATATCTGACTCATCTGTAATAGCATCTCTTGCCATATCGTCAAGGTCGTCGATAAGTTCGATATTGTTTGCTTCAATAAGCTCATAAAGCTTATCAAGCTCTTCCATTTCAATATCAAGCTCAACAATAGCATTGTCGATTTCTTGTGTTGTGAGTTTACCTACTGCTTTACCTTTTTCAACAAGTGCTCTTATAGCACCCTTCTTATCTACACTTTCCATATTTTTCTCCTTCTAATCCTTGTTGTTAAAATATTTCAAAAACTCTTCATCGCTGATGTCATTAGCATCAATAGATTTAAGACTTTTTTTATTTTTTTCACTTAAAATAACTTTTATACAATCACTACATTCCTCATAAGAATTGTCAAGCATATGAGAAATAGTTTGAATTCTTGCAACTGCATTTAATTCGTTATCTGTAAGTTCACCATATAAAAACGATATTTCTGCAGATTTACCTTCACGAAGTCGTGTTGTTACTGCACCGTAAATTCTACGATTAAAATCAGTTATAAAATCTTCGGCAGACAACTGCTCGTCCACTTTTGCAAGGTGTTCAGGATTTGCCATTAAAATTGCTATAAGCATTTCTTCTGCCCTTGCAGCACCATAGTACTTTCTTCGTTCAGGGTTTAATGTGTCAAGCAAATCACCTTTTTGCTGAATGTCATTAAACTCTTTTTTCTGCTTTGCATAAGCATTTCGTTTGACCGAACGTTTTGCTTCATTAACAATTACACTTTTTTCAACTGATAACTCGTTCGCAAGTCTTGATGCATAAATATCAAGGTCTATAGCACCAACTGTGCCTAAAATCTTAATTGCAGCATTAAGATATTGTCGCTTACCATCATCACTTGAAATGTCATATTTTGTTCTTTCACGAAGCAAAGCAAACTCAACCTCGTTTGCAGCGCCATTGATTATGGACTTCATTTTTTCAATGCCATAATTTTTGATTATCTCATCAGGGTCTTTACCACCTGACAAATGCAAAATCTTAATTTTTGCAGGAGTGCCTTTAAAAATTTCAAGTGCTCTCGTTGCAGCCTTTTGTCCTGCTTCGTCTGCATCATAAGCAATTAAAATTTCTGATGCATAACGAGATAAAAGTACAGTTTGTTCTTTTGTTAAGGCTGTACCCAAGCCTGCAATAGCATTTGTAAAGCCTGCTTGGTGCATTGCAATAACATCCATATAGCCTTCACAAAGAATAAGACTGTCTTTTCCACTTTTCTTTGCAAGGTTAAGTGCAAACACGCCCTGACTTTTTTTATAAACCATTGTATCGGATGTATTGAGATATTTTGGCTTTGAGTCGTCCATAACACGACCACCAAAAGCAATCACATTGCCTTTAACATCGATAATTGGAAACATTACACGATTACGGAAGTTATCATATATATTGTTTTGATTTTTAGTGGAGCGTCGTGCAAGGTTGGCAAACACTAACTCATCTTTAGTATAGCCTAATCCCATTAAGTGATTAGTCAAGGCATTAAATGAATCAGGAGCAAAGCCTAAACCAAACCTTGTTATTGTTTCATCACTTAATCCACGATTTTTGAAATATTTATATCCCTCTGCCCCTGCCTGAGTATAAAGAGTTTTATTAAAGAATCGAGCTGCCTCACGATTCGCCTCTAACATTCTTAATCTTCTCTTATTAACTGTGGCATCATAGGTATTTTCTTCAGGCATATCCATACCAACACGGTCTGCTAAAAACTTTACTGCATCAATGTAGTCAAGATTTTCAATATTCTTTATAAATGTAACTACATCGCCACCATTACCACAACCAAAGCAATAGTAAGATTGTGTATCAGGATAGACTGTGAATGACGGTGTTTTTTCATTGTGAAATGGGCAAACACCTTTACTGATTCTGCCTGCTCTTTTTATATTTACATAAGAGGAAATAATATTTTCAATATCTGCACGCTGACGAAGCTCCATCAAGAACTCATCATTAAATCTCAATATTTTCCCTCCCCAAAGCCTAAATCAACCCACACATCAGGGATAAAGACTTTTTTATAAACTGCTAATAAATATCTATCACTCATACCTGCAATATAATCGCAAGCTGCTTGTTCAACGCCTTCTTGCTCAATTATATATGAATAATCTGCAGGGATTTTATCACTATGTTTTATAAAATAATCATAAAGTTGAATGATTATATCAATCGCTTTTGTTTCTTCACCTTTACATTTAGGATTTGTATAAACATTGCTAAACATAAAAGCGTGAAGCTCATCAAATGGTTGCTGAACATCTTGAGAAAACTGAATTGTATCAACGCTGTTTTCAACTACATTTCTAACCATTGTATTTATTCTATCAGACTTATTAAAGCCTAATGCTTTTCTAATTTCAAATGGTATCTCTTCTTCTGTAATAATACCTGCACGAGTTGCATCGTCAATATCGTGATTTATGTATGCAATTTTATCGGCAAGTTTTACAATTCTGCCTTCAAGTGTAAACGCCTCTTTACCTCTTGTGTGACATACAATACCATCTCTAACTTCATAAGTAAGATTAAGACCTTTGCCGTCTTTTTCAAGCTTATCAACTACTCGAAGACTTTGGTCGTAATGACGGAAGCCGCCAGGTACAACTCTGTCAAGAGCACGCTCGCCTGCATGACCAAATGGTGTATGACCTAAATCGTGTCCCAATGCAATCGCCTCAGTTAAATCGGCATTTAAAAGAAGTCCATTTGCTATTGAACGAGCTACCTGTGATACCTCAAGAGTATGAGTAAGTCGAGTTCTATAATGGTCCCCTTCAGGAGATAAGAAAACCTGTGTTTTATGCTTTAATCTACGGAAAGAATTTGAATGAATAATTCTGTCACGGTCTCTTTGGAAATCTGTTCTCAAATCGCACTTTGGTTCTAATATAACACGACCTTTTGTTTTAGCAGAAAGGCACGCTTTTTCAGAAAGGAAGCCAGCTTCTTTATCCTCAAACTTTTCTCTTATAGTCATAAAAACACCTCCTAAAAGCCTTACACATACTTATACGCCGAAAATAAATAAAAATCCTTTATTTTTTTCAAAAAATTTTAAAATTCGCAAAAATTTTCAGAAATTACAGTTGCAGAAACTCGTCCATTACTTAATTCTGTCAATTTTTTGTTAAGTTCATTCAAAAAATCACTTTTTATTCTAAATATTACGGTAACCTCATCGGTAAATTGTGTGTCAAGAACAACTGCACCTTCATTTGCCAAGAATGCTCCTAATTTACCATAAAATGTATAGTCGCATTTAATTTCTAAATCGAGACAAAGAGCCATTGTAATAATTTTTCCACTATCAATGGCGATTTTGGCACTGTGAGAGTATGCTCTGACAAGTCCCCCACCACCTAACAAAATTCCACCGAAGTATCGTGTAACTACAACAGCAACATCAACTACATTTTCTTTTTCAAGCACATCAAGTACAGGTACTCCTGCAGTGCCCTGTGGCTCACCATCGTCTGAATATCGTTTAACTCCACCATCACGAAGTATGTATGCATAAACATTATGTGTAGCATCCCAATGCTTTGACTTTATTTCTGCAATAAAAGCATTTGCTTCTTCAACAGTTGTAACAGGCTTTGCATAGCCTATAAATCGGGAGCGTTTTACAATATATTCATCACTATTAAATTCTTTTATTGTTCTGTATTCATTAGGCATTTCCGTACACCTTCTTTGGTAGCCAAAATATAATTATAAAACAAAAGGTGGTACAAATAAAGTACCACCGTAATGTCATTTAACTTATTTAGAGAGATTGTAACGTTTGTTAAATCTGTCAACACGACCGCCTGTATCAACAAGCTTTTGTTTACCTGTATAGAATGGGTGGCAATTTGAGCAGATATCAACTCTTAAATCTTCTTTTGTTGAACGAGTTTCAAATGTTGCACCACATGCACACTTAACTGTTGTTACTTTGTACGCAGGATGAAGTCCTTCTTTCATTGAATTGTCACCTCTTTCGATTACTGTGTTTTCATTAGCCTAATAAGTTTAACACAGAGATTTACAAAAATCAAGTATTTTTTTAAAGTTTTAATGAAATTTCTTTTGAAAGAGAAAATGAATATAAAGTTACACTCACATTATCTAATCCAAAGCACTCTTTTGCTGCAAGCTTATAGGCCTGCATTTGATTTATGTATCTATCTATTAACTCATCTTCACTACTTACTTTATCAGTTTTATAGTCAACAATTTCACCACTGTTACCATTGACGATAAGACCGTCCATAATACCTTGCACAACAACTTTTTCATTGTCGATATCCTTAAAGTCTTCGTTAACAAGTGATAATGGCAAGGACATTGCAAATTGTTTCTCACGATGGAAGTCCTCGGCATTTACAATTCTTGAGTACAAATCACTTGATGTAAATGCTTCAATTTTATCTAAATCAACAACCTTTGCTTCATTTTCAGTAAACACGCCTTCACTTATAAGTCTTTTAAGCTCTGCTTGGACATTGCCTTTAAGTGAAAGAACATTGCACTTTTCCATAAATCTATGAATTAAAGTACCTCTTTGTGCAGGTGTTAACTCATTCTTACCCATAAACGCAGGGCTTTCAGTTGCAATGTATTCTGTTTCAACTGTTTTGTTGATAGAAGATGCAGAATATTTTATAGCAGTATTAGAAAGTTCTTTATATGGGTATTCATAAGAAATTCTATTTTCAATTTCTTTAAGCAAGTCTTCATCTGCTGAAGCATTAGGTTTTTCATCTTCAGATTGTTCTGTAATATTTATTACATCAGATACAATATTCAATGTGAGCTTACAGTTAGTTGCTATAGGTCTACAATTAAGAATTCCATATTCTTTAATTTGTTTTGCAAAGCTTGGATGTTGAATCACACAAAGCAAAATCCATTGTAAAAATGAACTACAAAGAGAGAGGGCAACTGAGTTATCCTCACCACCTGTATAAAATCTGCTATACAAATTTTTTATTGCTTTTTCAGGGTTATAAAGACTTCCGACAATATGAAGCTTTTCTTTTGCTCGAGTCATAGCAACATATAAAATTCTCATTGACTCGTTCATTTCTTCAATTTTGTTTTTAAGCTTTACGGCTACAAAAGGCTGTGTTTGAAACTCCTTATGATTTTCTTTATCATAACGAAGAAGTGCCACGCCCATTTCTTTGTCAACTATTGCTTTGCCATCTTCACCACCAAGCATATCACTTGAGCAATTTGCAATAATTACCACAGGATATTCAAGTCCTTTGCTTTTGTGAATTGTTGTAATTCTAACCACATCTGACTCTTCTAAAGACTCACTTGCATCCTCAAAATTGCAGTCATTTTTACGCAATTTTTCTACATAACGAACAAAGCCTGACAAACCGTGCCCACCATTTTTTTCAAATGTATCGGCATAGCTTATAAGCAACTGAAGATTAAGAACTCGTTTTTCACCATTCGCCATAGCACCTACGACACTATCATAAGCAGTAATTTCAAATGCTCGACGAATAAGCTCACCAATGCTTGATGTTACTGACAACATACGCAAATGTGAAATTGTATCAAGAAAATATTTCACCTTTAAATCTGTTTCATAGCTATTCTTAAGAATAACATAAAACGAGTTTTTTCTATCTTGGCAACGCATTTTTGCCAAGTCATCTACAGTAAAAGAAAACATTGGTGAAAGCATTACAGAAACAAGTGGAACATCCTGAACAGGATTATCAATTACGCTTAAAAGAGACATTACAGTCATAATTTCAGCGTTATCAAAAAATCCCCCTTCTTTTTTATGATAGGTTGGAATTCCCATTTCTTCTAAATCTCTTGCAAAATCACAAGCCTTATTCTTAACGCTACGCATTAAGATACAAATATCCTTGTAAGAAACTGGATGTTCCTCACCCTTTTTGCCTACAAGCATACCACTTTTTATTGTGTCTTGAATAAGATTACCGATATAAGCAATTTCTTTTTTTATGTTGGATTTTCTTGCATCATCTGACTCAATAATATGAACAGAAACATCGGTGTTGTCACTTTCACTATAATCAGCACCATAAACAAGTTGTTCGCCATTTTGATAATCAACATCGCCCATTTTACGAGTCATCAACATATCAAAGAAAAAGTTTATACCATCAATTACACCTTGACGACTTCTAAAGTTTCTATCAAGGGAAATTTTGGCAGGATAATTATCACCGTTAAACTGTGAAAATCTGTCTTTATAAGAAATAAATATTTTTGGCTCTGCTTGACGGAAACGATAAATACTTTGTTTAACATCCCCTACCATAAAAATATTTCCAGAGTTACGAGAGATTGCATTAAACAAAAAGTCTTGGGCTTCATTTGTATCTTGAAATTCATCAATTAAAATTTCATCATATTTTTCTGAAAGCTCAATTGCAAGTGGTGTTTTGTATGCAACACCATTCTCATCTTCATAAGAAAGAAGTTCAAGTGCAAAATGAAGAATATCTGCAAAATAATATGCATTCTTTTCTTTTTTCTTTTGTAAAAGCAAATCAGAAAACTTTATAATACATTTTTTGAACAAAGCAATTATTGGCTTTAAATATTCAATGTCGTCATAGTATTCCCTTGAATAGCAGCTTAAAAGTTTTTGTGCTTGTTCAAAGTCTTTTTTTACAGCATCTGTACGGTCTTTAATTTCCCAATAAAAGCTATCTTTTTCATCATCAGAAAAGCTACCGAAGGATTTAAGCTTTAAGCCGTCAACCAAAGCTTTGAGTTCGTCCCACTTATTATCTTCTTTTATTATTTCAAGTGCTTTTTTTATGTCAACTACTGCTTGCTCAAATGATTTGTGTGCAGTTTTGCCCACATCATTATCTTCACCTGCATCAAGAAGAATTTTATCAATCTTAATAAGTATATATTGAAGAACACTCTCAAGTCGTTCAAGAGAATATTTACCCCAAATACTATTTTCAACTGTTGTATTTTCAAAATAGCAATTAAAGTGTTCATCTATCCATCTTTTTGGGTTTGGTGCAGACATTGAAAAATCATATATATCCAATATTGCATCTGATAAATCATTATCATTTCTACTATTTGTGAAAAGCTCAAGCATCAATTTTGCTTCAGCACTTTCATCATTATAGACATCTTCAAGCACTTCGTTGAGAACTTCTTGTTTTAACAAGTCATTCTCACTACTGCTCATCATTTTAAAGTCTGGTAAAATATCAATATTTTGAAAATTTTCTTTTACAATCTGACCACAAAAGCTATCCATTGTGCAAATATTAGCATTTGGCAAAAATGTTTTTTGACGCTTCAAAAAAGAATCGTTTGGATTTCTTTTAATTTCGTCAGTAAGTCTTTGTGAAATTCTTTCAAGCATTTCCCCTGCTGCTGCCTTTGTAAAGGTTACAACAAGAATTCTCTCAATCTTTGAGCCGTTTTTTCTATCAATCACTCGTTGGATAACACGTTCAACAAGAACAGCTGTTTTTCCTGAGCCTGCAGCAGCAGATACAAGCACTGTTCCGTCACGAGAATCTATGGCTTGTTGTTGAGCTTCAGTCCATTTAGTTCCCATCAGCATTACCTCCTAAAGTATCAATAGCATCTCCAAAGCTTATTTTTTCAATTTCACGGATAGGGTCTTGCTCTTCACGAAGACAAACATCATTATATTTACAATATTTGCAACCCTCTTCAATAGGTGTAGCAGAAATTTTACCATCTTGAAGACCATAAGCCATTTCACCTATCAAATTATCAACACGATTTTTAAGCTCTTGTAAAGCAAAAATAGAAATAACATTACCTGAAATATTGCCTTTTTTATCGAACTTTGCAGGAATAAATACTCCTGCACCATCTCTTTCCATAGCATTGATTACTTTTGAACTATTGAGCACCATACCACTCATTTTAAATTTCTTATGAATTTCCTTTTTTATGCTTTCTTTATCAGAATAGCGTGAAAGTGTGCCACTTGTAACACGCTTATTCTTAGCTTGAAAATAAAGAATTCCTGAAGGTACAACATTGCCGTATTTTTCAGCACCGTTTTGCCAAATAGCAAAAAGATATATAAGCATTTGCATATTTATTCCTGCAAATACCTCATATAAATTAAAGTCTTTACCACCAGTTTTGTAATCGACAACACGAATATAGTTTTCATCATTGTCAGCATAAGAGTCAACTCGGTCAACACTACCAATAATTTTAACTGTGCCACCATTTTCAAGCTCAATTAAATATGGTTTAATATCCCCATCATTATTAATAGAAAGTTCAAAATCAACCGGTACAAACTCACATTTACTAAACTCATCAACAAGCTGTAAAACAATTTTAAATGTGTTCTCTTTTATAAGTGCAATAGAGCGTAAAAAATCGTTAGGCTTATCAGCATAACCACTAAGCTTGAATTCCACATAATCGTCAATGATTGTGTTGATTTTATCTCTGATTTCTTTTTCACTAAATTTAATAAAATCTTGTTTAGGATTTTCTCTTAAGAATTTTTCCAGTGCTTCGTGGACTAATGTACCTGTCTGTGCAGGGTCCATTTCTGCTTCTCGACGAGGTTTTGCTTTAATTCCATATTCACAGAAATATCCAAAAGGACAGCTATAATATCTCTCTGTTTTTGATGCAGATATATACATATTTTTTCCAAACAACTCTGTTGCAAGTGCCTTATCCTTTATTTCAAAAGAGTCCTTTTGTATTTTATTAATCATTTCAAGCTCAATTTGTGTATTTTGATTTTCAAAATGCTTATAAAGAGTTGCACCAAGTACAGAGCCACAATCTTTTTCTTTTGCAAAAGCAGAAAAAGCAGACTTTTGACTTTCTATCAAGGTTGTTGCAGAAACTTCTAATGTTTTTATATCTTTAAAAATTCTCTTAAGCTCTGATACTAAATCTGACGGTGTTAAAGCTGTACCCTCGCTATTTAAAGCAGAAAAAGACACATAAAGTTTATCAGTTGCAAGAGTCATTGCATGATAAACAATAAATTTTTCGGTGATACTGTTATATTCAAGGTTTGAAACAAGTTCAATGCCTTTTTCTTGTAATTCACAACGCTCACTGTCAGAGAGCACAACACCACACTCCGACATTTTAGGGAAAACGTCAGTGTTTGCACCAACTATAAAAACTGCTTTAGGTGCAGTAGCACGAATTCTATCTGCACTACCTAAAATCACTTCATCAATACCGTTTGGTATTTGTCCTAAATCCTTTGTTGAAACGATGATTTCAAAAAGCTCTCTATATCTTTGAAGTGTAATATTTTCTTGACCTATTGCAGAGCAAAGATTATCAAGAATATCCATTAAGATTTTCCAAATTCTGCCTTGTTCAAGAGCTAAATCTGTTTCATTATTATCAATAAGTTGTTTTGTGAATTCTTTAAGGCTTTTATCTACCTTTACGCTACGCAAAAATGCAAACAATTCGCGAGAAATCGTTTCACCATTCGCATTTGTTATCTTCTTTTGTAAAGAAAGAATAGGAGCAACAATTCGTTCTCTAAGCTTATTAAGCATTTCAAGTTGTTGAATACTGCTTTCTTTGAATTCTTCTCCAAAGCCATCAGGGTTGTTTTTCCACTCTTTTTTCCATTCGCCTGCACGAATATTCCACATTAGAGTGTATTCTTCTATTAAAGCAATTTCTTCAATTGTAAATCCATATAGTCCTGTTTTCAAGAAACGTAAAACCATTTCGTTTTGGAAGCCTTCACCTAAAATATCAAAAAGTGAAAGCATAAATGCCATTAAAGGTTGTGAAAGAACAGGTTGACGGCTATCATTAAAGCATTCAATATTATATTTTCTAAATGATGACAAAAGTTGATTTTTATAATCACCATTTGTACGCTCAATTACTGCAATATCACGATATCTGTATCCTTCATTTCTTACAAGTCGTTTAATTTCACTTGCTACAAAGTCGCATTCTTCAACAATTGATTTGCAAGGTACAATTGAAATGCAGTCGCACTCCCCTTCATATTGAGGATTACTATAATCAAAAATACTTTCTTCAAGTACATTAAGTGCTTCATTTTTTTATGCTCTATCAGGAGTTAAATGTACCTTTGGTGCTATTTTTACATTGGCAAGCTTTGCAATATTTTCTAAATCTTTGATTACAAGCTTTGTATTATAAAAAAGTTCGAATTCATCATTATTTTTTGTTGGGTCGTAGCACAAGGTTACATAAACATCGCGAGCATCAACTAAAATTCTTTTGATTATGTTAAGCTCTTGTTTAGAAAAACCTGTAAAAGCATCAATAAAGACAGTTTTGTCTTTGAAATAGTGAACATCAACAAGTAAATCTGCCAACATATCAAGTAAAATAGCATCGTCTTGAAACTTCTTATTAAGCAAAGTTTCATAAAGTTTGAAAACGACAGACAAATCTTCAATTTTTTGTTTAAATGTTGCTTTACTTATTGATGTGCCTACAAGGTCGTCAATAGAGATTTGACATTTTTTAAGTTCACGGTTAAAGCTCAACAAATCATTCAAAAGAGATGGATTCTTTTTATATCTGCCATAAAAAGTAATTTTATCTTGCAACTCATCAATTGCCATACTCATTAAAACAGTACGAGTTGCATCATCAGCAATAGGCTTTGTAATTTTGCCATAACTATTTAAAAGCTTATCTGCAAGACGAGAAAAGCTTGTGTTTTCAACATTATTATATTTTTCATTGCCTAACAGCTCAAGCAATGCTTTTTCTGTATCAAAAGAAAATTGCTCAGGCACAATCATTACAACAGAATCACTCTCTACTTTTGCTATTTCTGTTGCAAGATTACGAATATATCGAGTTTTTCCACTGCCTGTGCGACCAGTGATAATGTTGAGCATTTGTTTTGCTCCTTTTTCATTTAAATTTATAGAGTTTTGCACCGTGAGTATTTACACTGCAAGTGAATTTGTCAGTTACAGTTTCAACATCTGCTTTTGCCCATAAATCACGAAGTGTGTACTCACCTTTTAAGTTAAGATTTGCTAAATCAACTGTAATATCTGCATCTTCACTTGACACATTAAACACTGCTACAAGTGGCTTGTTATCAGCAGAAACAGCAGTCCAGATAATTGTATTTTCATCACGATAAGCCTGCTTGCCATCGTGTGAGTTTTGGTTTACATCGAGAACTTCAGCATTTGTCATAAGAGAGAGAGTCCACTCGTCATTATTTCTCATTTCGCCACCAAACATAAGTGGTGAACGGAAAATTGACCAAAGTGTCATAAGTGTAATTTGCTCGTCCTTTGTAAACTGGGTATATCTGTTTTGTGGACCATGACAAGTACCATTTATTGAAATGTTACCAAGTGGAAGCATATCACAGTCAGGCCAACAACCTTCTTTTACGTAAGGAGCCCATTTTTCGCACTTTGTAAACATCTCATAGAGTTTGTCCCACCAGTCCCAAAAATCGCCTGTAAGACGCCACATATTAGCGTATTCGCATAAATGGTCAGCTACTGATAACTCTGCAGGACCAGGTGAAAGGCTTAAAACAATATCACGACCTGTTTTGTCGATTGCTTTTCTAATCATTTCAACTTCTTCGCGAGCTGAATATGGGTTGTCCCATTTTCTAAACTCTGTAACGCAGATATCATCTACTTTAACAAAGTCAATGCCCCATTTTGCGTACATATCAAAAATACTGTCATAGTAAGCCTGTGCACCATCACAAGTGTACATACCATACATATCAGTATTCCAAGGACAAACAGAGAAATGGTGAACAACCTGACGAGCAGTTTTATCTGTACCCAAAATAGGTGCGTTTTGATGAACTGCCTGACGAGGAATACCACGCATGATATGTATACCAAACTTAAGTCCCATAGCGTGAATTTTATCAGCTATAGGCTTAAAGCCTTGTCCGTTTGCAGATGATGGAAAACGATTTTCAGCAGGGATAAGACGAGAATACTCATCCATACAAAGTTCTGTGAAATTATTGTAATCGTTATTTTTTGCTTTTGGCTCATACCATTGGATATCACAAACTACATATTGCCAACCGTATTCCTTAAGGTATTTTGCCATATATTCAGCATTACCTAAAAGTTGTTCCTCATTAACTGCAGCACCATAACAATCCCAGCTATTCCAACCCATAGGTGGAGTTTTTGCACATCCATTTTTATCCATAACAATCCCCTTAATCTACGATAACGCTCTTTTTCTTACCTTTTTTATTTCGTGGATATTCACGAACTCTAATAATATATTCACAATTTACGATATCAGTTTCACCATTACGCTCAATTTCAATCCAACCATCTTTACAACTGAGAATTGTGCCAGTAATTTGTGAGTTTGAAATGCAAGTGTAAATAATGCACTCTTTACCGATATACTTTTCAATAAGCTCTGTCATATTTGTCTTTCCCCTTTTTTTACGAAGATGCTTGCGAACAACTGCCATTCTATTATCTCTAAGCATTGTTAGAAAAATAATTAGCAAAGCGATATAAATAATAAATGTTGAATTCACAAAATCACCTCCAAAATATAATAAAGTCATTATACCATTTCTTCATAATTTTGTAAACAAAACGGTGTGTAAAAAAACGGACTCAATAACGAAATTTTGCAAATATTTTTATATAGAATTTTGCAAAAAAGTCCTTGACAACATATTATATTTATGATAATATATACAAGCCCAATACGGAGAGATACCGAAGTGGTTATAACGGAACGGTCTTGAAAACCGTCGTACGGCAACGTACCGTGGGTTCGAATCCCACTCTCTCCGCCACTGCGGGTTGTATGCAAA
>JAZNWZ010000031.1:0-12544 GCA_045593645.1 Candidatus Fimenecus sp.
TCAATTATATTTGTTTGGGGAATATACATTTTCGTTGTCAGCAGTTATAACTTTTCCTTGATTATAATTGCAGTATTTCTCTTTATTTCATACTTTAACGATAATGAATATTGAAATAAATTTTATTTTATAGTACAATAAATTGAAAAACTATATGTGAGGTCTATTATGGTAAAAAAAGAAGTTGAAAAACTGTTAAAAAAAGTTCAAAAACCTGCAAGATACACAGGTGGAGAACTTAATAGTGTGGTTAAAAATAAAGATGATGTAAAACTTAGATATGCTTTCTGTTTCCCTGACAGCTATGAAATCGGTATGTCACATCTTGGTATGAAGATTCTTTACAGCGTTGTAAATGAGCGTAAGGATGCTTGGTGCGAACGCGTTTTTGCACCTTGGGAAGATATGGAAAAATTTATGCGTGAAAACGATGTTAAGCTTTATGCTCTTGAAAGTGGCGACAGTCTTGATGAGTTTGATTTAATCGGTTTTTCATTACAATACGAATTATGTTACTCTAATGTACTTAATATGCTTGATTTAGGTGGTTTGCCTGTACTTAAAAAGGACAGAACAAGCCTTACTCCAATCGTTATTGCAGGTGGACCTTGTGCGTGTAATGCAGAACCAATGGTTGATTTTGTTGATATCTTCTTGCCGGGCGAAGGTGAAGAAGTCACAAATGACCTTATTGATTTGCTCATTAAACACAAGGAGTCAGGCTCAACAAAACTTGAATTTTTAAAAGAAGCAGCACAGATTCAAGGTGTTTATGTTCCTGAATTTTATGATGTCAAGTACAACGAAGACGGAACTATAAAATCAATTGAAAATACAGAAAATGCTCCACAAAAAGTAACAAAAAGAATTGTATCGGACCTTGATAAAGCACATTATCCAAAGAATTTTGTTGTACCATTTATTGATGTTGTTCAGGACAGAACGGTGGGCGAAGTGTTCCGTGGTTGTACTCGTGGTTGCCGTTTTTGTCAGGCTTGTTTTATCACAAGACCAATTCGTGAAAAATCACCTGAAGTTATCAATGAACAATGTCGCAGTATAAGTAACGCCACAGGTTATGATGGAATTTCACTATGCTCACTTTCAACAAGTGACTATACTAAAATTGAACAGCTTATTCCAATGCTTTTTGATTGGGCATTGAAAGAGAATATCAATGTTTCATTACCATCTTTAAGAGTGGATAATTTCTCTGACGAACTTATGGAAGAACTTAAAAAAGTCCGTCGCAGTGGTCTTACATTTGCTCCTGAAGCAGGTACACAACGACTTCGTGACGCAATCAATAAAAATGTTACGGAAGAAGAAGTTCTTCGCACAGCGTTAAAAGCCTTCGATGGCGGATGGACAAGCGTTAAACTTTACTTTATGATGGGACTTCCCACAGAAACTCTTGATGACATCAAGGGAATTGCCGATTTAGCTCAAAAAGTAGTTGATACATTCTATCGCAATCCAAACAGAGAAAAGGGCAAGGGTGTTCAGGTAAGTGTCAGTTGTGCGTCCTTTGTTCCAAAGCCGTTTACACCATTCCAATGGGAACCACAGGATACTCCTGAAAGTCTTACCGAAAAGCAGAAACACCTTCTCAGCAGTACAACAAGCCGTAAAATTACAATCAGTTATCATCAATCTGAAACATCAGTTCTTGAAGGTGTATTTGCTCGCGGTGACCGTCGTCTTGGTGAAGTAATTTATAAGGCATGGCAAAAGGGCTGTAAGTTTGATGCGTGGGATGAATTCTTTGATTTTTCAAAGTGGACAGAAGCATTTAATGAATGTGGACTTACAACAGAATTTTACGCTAATCGTCGTCGTGAATATGATGAGATTCTTCCTTGGGATGTTATGGATTACGGTATTCGTAAGGAATTCCTTATTGAAGAAAACAAAAAAGCACATATGAGTGTGACAACTCCACAATGCAGAATCAAATGTGCTGCCTGTGGTGCTAATAAGTTGAATGGAGGTAAATGTGATGCCAGAAGTTAAAAAGTGGGCAATGGATGTGCGAATGTCCTTCGAAAAAACAGGTATGGCAAAGTTTATCTCACATCTTGATACAGTTCGCTGTATTACAAGAGCAATGAAAAGAGCGAATGTTCCGATATGGTTTACAGAAGGGTTTAATCCTCATGCTTTTCTTACATTTGCAATGCCACTTTCATTAGGGTTTGAAAGCCTTTGTGAAACAGTTGACTTCCGTCTTATGGAAGAAGTTGATTTGAATGAACTGGCAAAAAAAATTAACGATGCATTACCGGTTGATATAACAGTTAAAGAAATTTATGTTTATGAAACTTCTCCTAATGATATCCGTTGGGCAGAATATAAAATCATATTCAATAATCCTGATAATTTGTTACTTGACAAGGCTCATTCAGTTCTTTCTGCCGATGAAATAATAGTGCTTAAAAAAGCAAAACAAGGCAGAAAAAAGGTGGATAAAGAAGTTAATATTAAAGAACACATTAAATCATTTGCACTTAATGAAGAAGATGGTAAGCTTATTCTTCAAACAGTTCTTTCTTCAGGTACAAGTATCAATATCAATCCTATGCTTTTAATTGGTGCGTTAGTTAAAGATACTGCAACCGATGAGCAGGATGTGGATATAATAAAAGTTCAATCCTATACAGAGGATATGAAAGTATTCAGATAATATGGCAACTTTATTGGTAATTATTATTTTTGTTACATATATAGGTCTTGGTATTCCCGATTCTCTTTTCGGGACTGCGTGGCCTGCTATATACACCGAAATGGATTTGCCCATTTCATATTCGAATTTTGTAACAGGACTTATGTATTTAGGCACAATTATATCAAGCCTATTAAGTGCGAGATTGACTAAAAAACTCGGAACACCTCTTGTTGTCGCGATAAGTACAGCACTTACTGCGGTTGCAATTTTTGGTTTTTCCTGTTCACACAATATAATTATGCTTTGTCTGTTTTCAATTCCTTTAGGACTTGGTGCAGGTGCTATTGACAATGTACTTAACAGTTATGTGGCACTGAATTACAAAGCAACTCATGTGAACTTCTTGCATTGTTCTTATGGTGTTGGTGTAACACTTAGTCCGTTTTTAATGTCATTTGCTTTGAAAAACAGCAACGATTGGCAGGGTGGATATAGAACAATGTTCTTATTTCAACTTGCTCTTACATTAATGTGCTTTTTATCAATTCCTGTTTGGAAAAAGGTAAAGGAACAAAAAGCAGAGGAAGAAGAAACAAAAGTAGTATCCATTTCCCATTTATTAAAAATCCCCATCGCAAGAAGTAGCCTTGTTATTTATTTTGGTTCATGCGCAATAGAATCCGTTTGTCTTGCGTGGGGGAGTACATTTCTTGTAAACTCAAAAGGACTTACTCCTGATAAAGCTGCACAGATGATGACATTTTATTTTCTTGGAATGACAATCGGCAGACTTTTGTCAGGTATAATTGTAAACAAGATTAAACCAAAAACTATAATTGTTGTTGGAGAATTGATAGTATTTATTGCAATTATAATGACATTTAGTAAAAATTATCTTATTGCAAGTGCAGGACTTTTCCTTATCGGTCTCGGCAACGGACCTGTTTTCCCGAATATGACACATTTAACACCTGTTCATATGGGCAGAGATATTTCTCAATCGTTTATAGGCCTTCAGGGAGCAATATCATATTGCAGTATTCTTCTTTCGCCAATTACTTTCGGACTTCTTGCTGAAAGATTTACAACCGATATTTTCAGCATATTCCAGATAATTGCATTTTTAATGACAGCAATATCTACTTTTGTTATGTTAAAACAATCAAAACAAACTCAACCAACGGTTGAAAAATGAAAAATCAACTTTTATTACATTTACTTTTTGAAATTTTACACATACAATGCAGTTGAAACCGGTTCAAAAATTTCAAAGGAGAGATTTTTATGGAAAAAACAATTGGTAAGAAACTTCACGAATTAAGAAAACAGTCAGGTTTTACTCAGGACTATGTTGCAGAAAAGTTAGGTGTGTCTGCACAAGCTGTGTCAAAGTGGGAAAATGATATTGCTTGTCCCGATATTATGACTTTGCCTAATATTGCAGAACTTTACGGAATAACGGTTGATGAACTATTCAAAAATGATGATATTCAATCAAATGTGAAATATGAAAAGACAGAAAAAGTCAATGAAAATGAACTTGTTTTAAGAGTATATGTTGATACTGCACAAGGTGATGATATTAAAGTTAATCTTCCATATTTATTGGTTAAAGAACTTATAAATGTGGGGAAAGATATTTCATTTATGTTCACAGGTATAGATTTAGGTAAGGTGAATTTCGAAAGCATTTTCAAAATGGTTGAAATGGGTGTACTCGGTGAAATAGTTACTGTGGAAACTCAAAATGGTGACGACATACGGGTGGTTGTTGAAAAATGAAAATCGTATTTCCTGTTAACCAGAAAACAATGTGTTTAAAAATACCCAATGCACTTATAATTAATCGATTCTCTTTTTGGTTAATTAAAATGTTATTTGGTTTAAAGTTTCATCCTCTTTTTAAAATTAAATATAAACATATCAAACCAATAATAAAAAAGTCAAAGGAATATAAAAACTTTGAAATTGTAAATGTTAAAACAAGACAAGGCGAAACAATTATTGTTTCTTTATAAAAACTTAAAAAAAACTCTTGCATTTTTATTTGACTTGTGATATTATATTTGTGCATTTGTGGGAAACTGCAAAAAAATAACTATTATCTCGGGTGGTCCTCTGCTGACATTCGGTACGAACACTTGAAAAATTTTTATCGGAGGTTAGTTATGGACGCATTAAAATTAATGGCAGAGGGTTGCATCAAAGAAGCAAACCCAGCAATCAGAGTCGGTGACGTTGTTAAAGTACACGTTAAGATTCGTGAAGGCGAAAGAGAAAGAATTCAGGTATTTGAAGGAACAATCATTGCTCGCAAGGGTGCTGGCGTTTCTGAAACATTCACAGTTCGTCGTGTATCATACGGCGTTGGTGTTGAAAGAGTATTCCCTGTAAATTCTCCTAATGTTGCAAAGGTAGAAACAGTAAGACGCGGTAAGGTTCGCAGAAGCAAACTCTACTATCTTCGTGACAGAGTTGGTAAGGCTGCTAAAGTTAAAGAGCAGATTTAACCGATTTTCATCGAAAAGCAAACAGAGCAGAGAGCAATCTCTGCTTTTTGTTTTCTCGTTCACTACAAGTTGACTTAGTGAGTCGCAGGGGCGATTCACGAATCGCCCGAAAATAATAAGAAAAGAGAGAAATCTATGGACTGGACAGAAATCAAAATAGAAATAGATGCTGAAAATATTGACCGTGCTGCTGATATAGCATCAATGGCAGTACCATATGGTATTTATATTGAAGATTATCGCACGCTTGAGCAAGAGGCTTGGGAAATTGCAAACATTGATTTAATCGATGAAGAATTGCTTGCGAAAGACCGCACAAAAGGTTGCGTTCATATCTATATTTCACCTGAAGAGAATTATAAAGAAGCAATTTCTTTTTTGACTGAAAGATATGAAAGTGAAAGCATTCCTCATACAATCGAGTATAAGCCTTGCAAAAATGAAGACTGGGAAAACAACTGGAAAGAGTATTTCAAACCAATGAAAATTGGCGAAAAGCTTCTTATTCGTCCACTTTGGATTGATGATTATGATGCGGAGGGTCGTGCAGTTTTAAGTATTGAGCCTGGTCTTGCATTTGGTAGTGGTGGACACAACACAACTCGTCTTTGCCTTGAAACACTTGAAAAGCATGTCAAAGCAGGTGATAGTATCCTTGACTGCGGCTGTGGTAGTGGTATTTTGTCAGTAGCATCACTTTTAATGGGTGCAGATAATGCAACAGGTGTTGATATTGATAAGCTTGCAGTAAAAACAGCTATTGAAAATGGTAAAGTGAATGGCTTTGAAGCACCTAAATATAATATTCTTCAAGGTAACCTTGTTGATAAGGTAACAGGCAAGTTTGATGTAGTTGTTGCAAATATCGTTGCTGATATTATCATTCTTTTCTCATCACAAGTAGGGGATTTCTTAAATGATGATGGTGTATTTATCACATCAGGAATTATTGCCCCTCGTGAAGAAGAGGTAACACAAGCATTCTGCGATAATAATTTCCAAATCGTTGAAAGATATGAAGATGGCGGTTGGCTTTGCTTCGTTTGTAAAAAAATAAAATAATTTAAAAAACATATCAGTTTTTCTATTTTTTACCATAAAAAGTATTGACAAAATGGAAAAACTGATATATATTTATATGTGAGTTAGCAATTGCTAACTTTATATATCGCTAAAATGTTAGCATATGCTAATTTTTAGTTAACAAAAATATCTTTTCCCATATATCGGGGTGAAAAAATGAACTTAACAAATGCACAAGAGGGAATTGAATATATCATAAAGTCAATTGAAACTGATGATGAAGAACTTGACGCTTTCCTTTTTTCTTTGGGTTGTTATGCAGGTGAGCCAATCACAGTTGTAGCACACAAAAAAGGTGGCTGTGTAGTTTCAATTAAAGATAGCAGATATAACATTGATAATCAGTTAGCTTCGGCAATTATTATATAAAATGGTTGTCGAAGAACTGTTTTATTTTTTCTCATAAGTTAGCACATGCTAACAAATTGTGCTTTATATGTTTATGATTAAAAGTTATTATAAAAAGGGAGATGTAGTCAAACTATGAGAATTGCTTTAGCAGGTAATCCTAACAGCGGTAAAACCACAATGTATAATGCATTGACCGGCAGAAATGAAAAAGTTGGTAACTGGGCTGGTGTTACTGTTGACAAAAAAAGTAGCCCAATTAAAAAAACTTACTATGATGGTGCAGAAGAACTTATTGCAGTTGACCTTCCAGGTGCA
This sequence comes from Candidatus Fimenecus sp., assembly GCA_045593645.1. Lineage (GTDB taxonomy): Bacteria > Bacillota > Clostridia > Oscillospirales > Acutalibacteraceae > Fimenecus. Next base: position 6,925 of record JAZNWZ010000031.1, read on the forward strand.
TACTCAATGTCTCCATTCACATCAGAAGAAAGTATTACAAGTTCTTACGTTAAGAATGAAAATCCTGATGCTATCATCAACATTGTTGATGCTACAAACTTAAGCAGAAGCCTCTTCTTCACAACTCAACTTCTTGAACTTGGAATTCCTGTTGTTGTTGCACTTAACAAGGCAGATATCAATGAAAAGAAAGAAACAACAATTGATGTTAATGCTCTTAGCAAAGCACTTAACTGTCCTGTTATTGAAACTGTTTCAACATCTGCTGACGGACTTAAAGATGTTGTAACAGCAGCTGTTGGCCTTTTAGGTAAAGGGCAAAAAGCACCTTATGTTCAAGGCTCTATTAACCTTTCTGATAAGAGCACTGTTGTTGAAGCAGATAAAAAGCGTTTTGCTTTTGTAAATAAAATTGTTGATACAGTTGAAACAAGAAAAGTTCTTACAAAAGACAGAAATTTCCAAGATAAAATTGACGATATTCTCACAAACAAATGGTTTGGTCTTCCAATTTTTGCAGTAGTAATGTTCCTTGTTTTCTGGATTTCACAAGCAGGTCCTGGCGTTTGGATTGCTGACTGGCTTGTTGGACTTCTTGAAGGTGGTCAAGAGTGGATTGCAGGCTTCTTCCAGAATGCAAATCCATTGATTTCAGCACTTCTCGTTGATGGTGTAATTGGTGGTGCGATTGCAGTTATCGGTTTCCTCCCACTTGTTATGGTAATGTATTTCCTTATCGCTCTCCTTGAAGACTGTGGATATATGGCTCGTGCTTCAGTTGTTCTTGACCCAATCTTTAAAAAGGTTGGTTTAAGTGGTAAATCAATCATTCCATTCGTTATTGGTACAGGTTGTGCTATCCCTGGTGTTATGGCTTGCCGTACAATTCGTAATGAGCGTGAGCGCAGAGCAACAGCAATGCTTGCACCATTTATGCCTTGTGGTGCAAAACTTCCAGTTATTGCACTTTTTGCAGGTGCATTTTTTGAAGATGCTTCTTGGGTTGGACCACTTATGTACTTTGTTGGTATTGTTATTATCTTCTTAGGTGCCCTTCTCGTTAATAAAATTACTGGCTACAAAGCAAGAAAATCATTCTTTATTATTGAACTTCCTGAGTACAAAGCACCATCACTTAAAAGAGCATTTCTCTCAATGTGTCAACGTGGTTGGGCTTATGTAGTTAAGGCTGCAACAATCATTCTCCTTTGCAATACAGCAGTTCAAATTATGCAAACATTCAGTTGGAACTTTACAGTTGCAGAAAGTGCTGACCAATCAATTCTTGCTTCAATCGCAGGCCCATTCGCATATGTACTTGTTCCTGTTGTAGGCGTTCTTTCATGGCAACTTGCAGCTGCTGCAGTTACAGGCTTTATTGCTAAAGAAAATGTTGTTGGTACATTGGCAGTTTGCTTTGTTGGACTTGAAAACCTTATTGATACAGAAGAACTTGCTCTTATGGAAGGTGCAGGTGCAGAGGTTGGTGCTGTAATGGCAATCACAAAGGTTGCAGCTCTTGCATATCTTATGTTTAACCTTTATACACCACCTTGCTTTGCAGCAATCGGTGCTATGAACTCTGAAATGAAGAGTGCAAAGTGGCTTTGGGGTGGCATTGCACTTCAACTTGGCACAGGCTTTACAGTAGGCTATCTCGTATATCAAATTGGTACACTTATTACAACAGGTGCTCTTGGTGCAGGCTTCTTCCCAGGACTTATTGCAGTAGCAGTATTCGTAGCAATTATCGTATTCCTTTGCATTCGTTCAAACCAAAAGCTTAAGGCTGAATATGCTCAAAAAAGCAAAAAATAATCTTCCTTTAAGGAGAAAATAGTATGGATAATTTAATTATAATAGCAATTCTTGTTTTAATCCTTGGTGGAGCAGCAGTTTATCTCGTTAGAGCTAAAAAACGTGGGGTAAAGTGTGTTGGTTGTCCATCAGGCAGTGAGTGTGGTAAAAATGCATCAGCTTGTAGTGGGTGCAGTGGCTGTGCTTCTGCACAAAACACAGAAACAACTGAAACTGGCTGTTGCTGTTGTGGTTATTCAGACAATAAAGAATAATCCATACATACTCTAAAAGTTAAAGTGGCAGTTTTTAACTGCCACTCTTTTATTTTGTATTAAATTATGATAATATATTGAAAAGGGGAGATTTTATGAAAAAACTTGTTGCACTTTTACTTGTTGCCACAATGATTTTGATGTTGTTTGGTTGTGCAAAACCTGAGGTAAAAACTTTAGACCAATATAATAACTCAAACCCAAAAGAAATGAGCCTTTTAACCGTTAAAGATGGTTACATAGTTAATGAAAAAGGCGAAAATGTTGTGCTAAAAGGTGTTAATCTTGGTAACTGGCTTTTGTGGGAAACTTGGATGGGAATTGTGCCTGAATATACAAAAGACTGGTCATATTTTGACACAATAGATTTGCTTGTTGAAAGATTTGGCGAAGAGCAAACAACCGAAATCATAAAAACTTATGAAGATAACTTTATAACAGAAAACGATATTGCGCAAATTGAAAAACTTGGTTTTAACTGTGTCCGTGTACCATTTTGGTATCGTAATTTTATGACGGAAGACCTTGAATGGCTTGCAGAAAACCACGACGATAACAGAGGATTTCAAAAACTTGACTGGCTTATTAAAACTTGTGAAAAATATGGCATTTATGTAATGCTCGATTTACATGGTGCCCCAGGTGGACAAAGTAAAAACCATTGTACAGGCAAAGCAGGTCGTAATGAGCTTTATGAAAACGAAGAAATGATGAATGCAACTGTTGAGCTTTGGTGTGCAATTGCAAATCGTTATAAAGATAATAAAACTGTGTGTGCATATGACTTGCTTAACGAACCACAAAACAATAGTGGCTACGAAGGCGATTATTCTTGGACAGCAGAAAGTGAAGAAGCCGTATCAAGAACAAATAAAGCATACGATATACTTTACAAAGCAATTCGAGAAATTGACAAAAATCATATAATCTCATTTGAGGGCGTTTGGTCAACAACAGTTTTACCAAATCCAAAAGATATGGGCTATGAAAATATGCTTTATCAGTTGCATCTTTACGATAAAGACAAGGGTATGATTAAATATCGTGTCAAGGAACTTAAAACAGCTCGTAAGGATTGGGGAGTTGCAGTAATTGTTGGTGAATATAACAATGGCGATTTTGAATACTATGCTCAAAAATTATATGATAAAAATGACATTAGCCGAGTTAAATGGACTTATAAAACCTTTAATGTAGGTGAGCAGTGGGGTATCTTCAATAAAGATGTTGACCGAATTGATATTAAAACTGCATCTTATGAAGAAATCATTGCATATATTACTGAAAATACCAAAACAGATTCTTTTAAATTTAATGCAGAAGAAATGAGCCAAATTATATAGTTTTTGTTGATTATTGGTATTTTTAATGGTATAATTTATAAGATATATACTCGTATAAGGAGTTGGAAAATTTGGATATTCAAGCAATTAAAACCACAATCGAAAACGGTAATGCCATAATTGGTATTGAAATGGGCTCAACACGTATTAAAGCCGTTTTGATTGATGAAAAGCATAATCCTATTGCAAGTGGTTCACACGGTTGGGAAAATCGCTTTGAAAATGGTGTTTGGACTTATCATTTGGACGATGTTTGGGCAGGACTTCAAGATGCTTATAAAAATCTTAAAGCAGATGTAGAAGAAAAGTATGGCGTAAAGCTTACAAAACTCAAATCAATGGGCTTTTCTGCTATGATGCACGGTTATCTTCCATTTGATAAAGACGGTAAACAATTAGCAGAGTTTAGAACTTGGAGAAATACTATTACAGAGCAATCTGCTGAAGAGTTGACAAAGCTTTTTAAATTTAATATTCCACAACGTTGGAGTATTGCTCATCTCTATCAAGCAATTTTGAATGGTGAAGACCATCTTCCAAACATTGATTTCTTAACAACACTTGAGGGATATGTTCATTGGATGCTCACAGGTGAAAAAGTAATCGGTATTGGTGAAGCAGCAGGTATGTTCCCAATTGACAGCACAAAAAATTGCTACGATGAAAAAATGGTAGCAGATTTTGACGCAAAGATTGAAGAAAAAGGTTATAGTTGGAAACTTCTTGATATTCTTCCCAAAATCCTTGTTGCAGGGGACCGTGCAGGTACACTCACCAAAGATGGTGCGTTACTTCTTGACCCAACAGGTGAGTTAGAAGCAGATATTCCACTTTGCCCACCTGAAGGCGATGCAGGTACGGGTATGGTAGCTACAAACAGTGTGGCTGCAAAAACAGGCAACATTTCAGCAGGTACATCAATTTTTGGAATGATAGTTCTTGATAAAGCACTTTCAGATGTTTATACAGAAATTGATATGGTTACAACTCCAACTGGTAAGCCTGTTGCTATGGTGCATTGTAACACTTGCACATCAGACCTTGATGCTTATGTAAAACTTTTTGCAGAGGTTTTGGCAAATAGTGGTGTAGAGGTTAATAAACCTGCACTTTACGATATGCTTTATGCAGAAGCACTTAAAGGTGATGCAGACTGTAACGGTATTGTAAGTTTTAACTATTATTCAGGTGAGCCTGTAACTGATACTGCTGAGGGCAGACCTTTGCTTGTTAGAATGCCTGATAGTAAATTCAGCCTTGCAAACTTTATGCGTGCACAACTTTATGGCACAATGGCAACACTTCGCCTTGGTATGAACATTCTTTTTGATAAAGAAAATGTTAAGATTGAAAAGCTTTTAGGTCACGGCGGTTTATTCAAGACACCAATCGTTGGCCAAAAACTTATGGCAGGGGCACTTAATACGCCTGTTGCGGTTATGGAAACTGCAGGCGAGGGCGGTGCTTGGGGTATTGCACTTCTTGCATCTTATATGGTAAATAAGAGTGATAATGAAACTCTTGAAGATTATCTTGAAAATAAAGTTTTTGCTGATTATAAAGCATCAGTTATTGAACCTGATAAAACAGATGTTGATGGCTTTAACGAATATATCAAGAGATACGAGTCAGCGGTTGCAATTGAGAAATGTGCAATCAACACTCTTAAATAAAAGGAGAAAATTATTATGAGTCTTAAAAATTATGAATTTTGGTTTGTAGTTGGTAGTCAGTTCCTTTACGGTCCTGAAGTTTTAGAAACAGTTGCTGCTCGTGCACAAGAAATGGTTGACGAGTTGAACAAATCTGATAAACTTCCTTGCAAAATCGTTTATAAAGTAACAGCAAAAACAAATAAAGAAATTGCTGATGTTTGTCGTGAAGCAAACTATGATAAAAAGTGTGCAGGTATTATTACTTGGTGTCATACATTCAGTCCATCAAAAATGTGGATAAATGGATTTGTAGATTTACAGAAACCATATTGCCATCTTGCAACACAGTATAATGTTGAAATTCCAAACGAAGAAATTGATATGGACTTTATGAACCTTAATCAGGCTGCTCATGGTGACCGTGAACATGGATTTATCGCAGCAAGACTTCGTATGCCTCGTAAGGTTATTGCAGGCCATTGGACAAAAGACTCTGTTCGTGCACGCCTTGGTGATTGGATGCGTTCAGCAGTTGGTGTTGCTGTAAGTA
>JAZNWZ010000032.1:0-7924 GCA_045593645.1 Candidatus Fimenecus sp.
GGTTATGGTCTTGAAGGTTGTCTTACTGACATAAAATCAGGACGAATTCTTGATGATTATGCTATACCATATTTGTCAGAAGGTGACACATCACAAGGCTTAACAGAAGCATTTAAAGCAATTACAACTGTAGTTTATGAAGAATATGGCGTTACACCTGAAATAGATTATGATTATGATAACTATGTTGTAAGTGATGGATATTCACTTAGTGCTGGTGATATTATTCATGCAATTGTTATTATAATAATTGTTATTGTTGTATTAACAAAACGACGTGGGCACATATTCATCGGACCATTCATAGGTCATGGTGGTTTTGGTGGATTTGGTGGCCATGGTGGAGGACATCACCACGGTGGAGGGGGATTCTCCGGTGGTGGAGGTTTTTCAGGTGGCGGTGGCTCTTTCGGTGGTGGAGGAGCATCAAGACGCTTATAAAAAGGGGATTATATATGAGAGTTTTTGACTTTGATAATACTATTTATGATGGTGAAAGCGGAATGGATATCTTTCTTTATTACTTGAAGAGAGACCCAAAAGGTGTAGCAAAGTTTGTTCCGAAATTTATGGAAGGCTTTCTCAAATATAAACGCCATCTTATTACAATTGAAGAAGTCAAAACTGAATACGCTTCTTATGTTAAGGAATATTTTGAACGGATTGAAAACATTCAAGAAGATTTTGAACATTTTTGGGACATAAACGAAAAAAATATCAAATCATTTTATCCTAAAATTCAAAAAGAAGATGATGTTATTCTTTCAGCTTGTCCGTATTGTCTTTTAAGCATAATGACAAACCGTCTCGGTGTTAAAAATGTGATTTCTACTGAACTTGATGCTGAAACAGGTGAAATTGGCGAAATCTGCTATAACGAAAACAAAGTGAAAATGTTTCGTAATGTTTATGGCGATGTTGAAATTGACGAGTTTTATACTGATTCAATGAGTGATAAACCAATGATGGATATTTCAAAAACAGTATTTCTTGTAGATGGTGAAAAACTCATTAAAATCAAAAAAGACGGAGTTTATCTTAACGAGAAATTCGAATAACAATTGTTTGAATTACAATTAAATTATGAGTCAGTTGGGCAGTTGCGCAGGTTTTACTTGTGAGGAAAGTCCGAGCATCATACAGCAGGGTAACGGCTAACAGCCGCCGAGGGCGACCTTAGGGAAAGTGCATAGAAAATTACCGCCACTTTATGTGGTAAGGGTGGAAAGGTGAGGTAAGAGCTCACCAGCGTTGCAGAGATGTAACGGCTGAGCAAACCCTACCCGATGCAACATCGACAGAAGTTGTCAGCTGGGCAGATACTTCGAAGGATGGCTTCAGGCATATAGCAATATGTGTCGCAGATAGATAATTGCCTTAAACGACAGAACTCGGCTTACAGACTGACTCATATTTATTTTAGGGACTTTTAAAGTCCCTATTTTTTTAACATAATCACAGAAAACACGTATAATGTGTTGAGGTGATTTAATGTTTAATGCAATAATTATGTCCGTATTTATGTGCTTAATACTGTTTGGAACAGTTGCATTTTGCTATGTACTTATGTTAAAATTATTATTACCTAAAAATAATGATAGCTATTATGTTTTCATTCAATGTGATGAGTGTTCAAAAGACATAAGAAAGCAAGTGTATGGTACAAGATTAAAATTTAATCTTATTGGCGATGAAAAATGTAGTAAAATTGTTGTTTTAGATGCAGGAATTTCTCAAGAAGAAAGAGAAAATCTAATTGAAATTTGTAGTGATTGCAATGGAATTTATCTAATTCCACAAGAAAGTATAAAGGATTTTATCGATGGAAGATTTTGAAACAAAAATCAAATTATCAGGCACAGTAACAGATATAACATATAGAAATGATGTTAATGGTTATACTGTTTTTACACTTGATAAAGGTGATGAAGAGTTAACTGTTGTTGGTACAACGGTTGACGTAAAATTAGGAGATAAAATTGAAGTAATTGGCGATTATACATATCATTCTTTATATGGCAGACAGTTTAAAGCAGAGATGGTAACAGCAACTTTGCCTGAAACTGTTGATGACTTGTATCATTACCTTGCAAGTGGCGTAATAAAGGGGATTCGTGAATCAACTGCTCGAAAAATTATTGAGCATTTTGGCTCAAAAGCCTTTGATGTTTTATCAGATGAGCCTGAGCGACTTGCAGAAATCAAGGGTATTTCTCTTGAAAAAGCCAAAAAGATAGGACACGAGTATAATAAGCAATGCTCAACTCGCGCCCTTATTATTAGTTTGTCAAAATATGGACTTAAAACTAATGAGTGTTTAGTGGCTTATGAAAAACTCGGTAGTGGTGCATTAGATATAATTGAAGAAAATCCTTATGTGCTTTGTGAGGGTGAAAATCGTATATCCTTTGAAAGAGTTGAGCAAATAGCAGAAATGTTGCCTACTAAACCTAATGCTCAATACAGAATTGAGGCAGGAATTATTTATGTAATCAGTCATAACCTTAACAACGGGCATACTTGCTTACCACTTGAAAAAATCTTTTTACCTTCAAGTGAATTACTTGAAGAAAGCCGAGACAATCTTGAAATCGCAATCGATAATCTTGTGGCAAGAAAAAGACTTGTAATTGAAAATATAGATGGTAAAGATTTTGTTTTTATTCCTGAAGCATATAATGCAGAAAAATCAATAGCAAACAGAATAAGCATTTTGTTAAGATATCCACCGGAAAATCCAATTGATGTTAAATCACAAATTCAAAAAATTGAAAAGAAGCATAATATTGAATATGCTGAAAAGCAAAAAGAAGCAATTATAACTGCAGTCAATAAAGGTGTGCTTATTTTAACAGGTGGACCTGGTACAGGTAAAACAACGACTCTTAACGGCATTATAACAATGTTTGAAAAGGATAACCTTGATATTGCACTTTGTGCCCCAACAGGCAGAGCAGCCCAAAGAATGACTGAAACAACAGGTCGTGTAGCACAAACTATACATAGACTTTTAGAGGTTGAGTGGAATAACGAGAATAGACCGGTTTTCAAGAGAAATTTAAGAAATCCACTTGATTGTCAGGTGGTAATCGTTGATGAAATGTCAATGGTGGATATTTTCTTGTTTTCAAGTCTTCTAGATGCTTTGCCATTAGGTTGCAGACTTGTAATGGTGGGCGATAGCGACCAGTTGCCATCTGTAAGTGCAGGCAACGTACTTAAGGATTTAATTGACAGTAAACTTTTACCAGTTGTACAACTTAAAGAAATTTTCCGTCAATCACTTGATAGTAACATTGTTTTAAATGCTCATAAAATAGTAAAAGGTGAAGGTATTAACTTCGATTATAAAGAGGGCGATTTCTTCTTTATGCAAAGAAACTTCCCACTTGATGCAGTTAAAACGATTAAGGATTTATATATAAGCCGACTTCCAGATGCTTATGGCTTTGACCCACTTGCTCAAATTCAAGTTCTTTGTCCATCAAAAAAAGGTGATACAGGTACGGTAAACCTTAATAAAATACTTCAAGAAACAGTAAATCCACCATCAAACGATAAAAAAGAGTATAACACTGGTTATCGCATTTTTAGAGAAGGCGATAAGGTTATGCAAACAAAGAATAACTATAATATTCATTGGGAATCTTATGATGAAGAGGGCGACGGAATATTCAATGGAGATATCGGTTTTATTGAACTGATTGATATTCCAAGAGATACTGTTATCATTGATTTTTCAGGTAAACGAGCAACATATTCAAGAGAGCAACTTGTAGAAATTGAGTTAGCCTATGCAGTAACTGTTCATAAAAGTCAGGGCAGTGAGTTTGATGCAGTAATCATTCCAACAATATCTGTAAATAGCAGACTTTGTTATAGAAATCTTCTTTATACTGCAGTAACTCGTGCTAAAAAACTTATGATTATGGTAGGTACTGTTGGCTGTGTAAATAGTATGATTGAAAATAACAAAACACAGTTGCGATATTCTGCACTTAAACATTTTTTACTTGACAAGTAATTTTATGGGTGTATAATGTAAGCAAGCCAAGAAAATTCAATATATGGGTGCTGACGGCAAGTCGGCTGAGATTAGAGTTGTTCCACTCTTGACCATTGAACCTGATACGGATAATGCCGGCGTAGGAAATTCTTCATTCAGCCTTGCGGTATTCCTTGGCTGAATTTTTTTATATGGAGATGATATTGAATGAAAAAGAAAATCAATTGGAAAAAACACCTTAACTGGCTTGTTGAAAGTGCTATTATGATTGCATTAGCAATAGTGCTTGAACTTACAGCCAAAATGTTTATACCTGAAATGCCATTTGGCGGTCAGGTAACACTTGCAAGTATGTTTCCTGTTGTCCTTGTAGGTTGGAAGTATGGAATAGGCAAAGGTCTTGTTACAGGATTTGTTTATTCTATTGCAGAAATGCTTTTAGGCGTTAAAACTATCAGTGCTCTTATGATGCCATCATCAGAGGATTACTTAGGAAGCCTTGCCAATGTAGTTTTAATGTTTTTATTTGACTACATAATTGCATTTACCGTGTTAGGTTTAGGTGCAATTTATAAAAAGGCTATTAAAAACAATAGCGTTTCTTTAGGCCTTGGTGCAATGACAGTAGTATTCTTAAGATATGTTTCACACATTGTTTCAGGCTATATTCTTTATGGTGCTTGGGCAGAATGGTTCTTTACACAAGAAGGTTTTTATGCTTGGGGACAAAAAATTGTTGAGACATTTAGTGGCAACTCGCTCTCACTTGTTTATTCAATTATCTACAACGGAATGTATATGATTCCAGAAATCATAATAACAACAATTGTTGCATTTATCATAGGAAAAGTTCCACAAATCACAAAAACTAAACAGTAAAAATTAAGGGAGTTTAAAAAACTCCCTTTTTTGTTGTAATTTTCTATTTATTAGTATATAATATTTTTATCCTAAAAAAACGAGGGACAAAAATGAAAAAATCGCTTAAACTTTTATCTGTTTTTATATCTATAATTATTTTAGCTCTTTGCCTAACTTCTTGTAGCGAAAACATATCAACTGACACAAGCACAACTACTACTCAAGTTACTGGAAACAAAAGCATAAAAAACGAGTTAATAGGCACTTGGGTTTTTGAAGAGTCAATGGGGCTTGATAATGAAGAATATGGCAAGGTTGTAACCACTTTAAGGCTTTTAGAAGATGGTACTTTTATCAAAAAAAGCGTTTTTACAGTAGATAAAGAAAAATTCATTAATGACTTTATTGCAGAGGCAAATCAAAAAACTGACGAAGAAATTGAAAGCTTCTTAAAAGAGAATAACTATGATTCAGTTGAAGATTATGCAAATGATTTCTATAAAACAGAGCTTGAAGAAGGCTTACTTGTGGATTTGAATTATGAGAAAAAAGGCGTATGGACTGCTGACGATAACTTTATCTATATGCATTATGAAGCCGATTTAGTTGAAAGTCCTGAAGGCTATACACTTGTAGATGGTGTTTTACAAATTGGTAGAATTTCATATCAAAAAAACTTTTTCAAATAAATAAAAAAGATGCTATGAATTTATCATAGCATCTTTTGTTTTATTCAAAATTTCTATCAAAGCTTCTATATTGAATTGCTTCTGTAATGTGCTTTGTATCAATGATTTCTGCATTGTCAAGGTCAGCAATGGTACGAGCAATTCTCAAAATTTTATCGTATGCTCTTGCAGAGAGCGAAAGCTTTTCAAAAGAAGTTTTTAAAATAAGCAATGCATTATCAGTCATAACGCAGAATTTACGAGTGCTGGAAGCATCCATTTTTGCATTACAAGTAATGCTTGTGCCTGCAAATCGTCTGTTTTGAATTTCACGAGCCTTATCAACTCTTGCTTTAATAACGCTTGAAGGCTCAGCCTTGCTTGTGCCTGAAAGATTTTCAAAGTCAACAGGTGGCACGTTAATGTGAATGTCAAGTCTGTCAATAAGTGGACCACTTACTCTGTTTAAATATCGTTGAGCCATACCTTGTGAGCAAGTGCATTGTCTTGTAGGATGACCATAATATCCACAAGGACAAGGGTTCATAGCACAAATCATCATAACAGAGCAAGGATATTGGAATTTTGCAGCAGCTCTTGAAATACTGATTACACCATCTTCTATAGGTTGTCTTAAAACCTCAAGAGTGTTTCTTGTGAATTCAGGAAGTTCATCAAGGAAAAGCACACCATTATGTGCAAGAGAAACTTCACCTGGTCGAGGAATTGCACCACCACCAGAAAGACCTGCAGGTGAAACCGTGTGGTGAGGTGAGCGAAATGGTCGAGAACGTAAAAGAGATATACCTGAAGGTAAAGCACCTGCAATTGAATAAATATTAGTGGTTTCAATAGACTCTTCAAAAGTCATATCAGGCAAAATTGATGGCATTCTCTTTGCAAGCATACTTTTACCTGAACCAGGAGGGCCAATCATAAGTACATTGTGTCCACCTGCAGCAGCAACCTCTAATGCTCGTTTTACTTCACTTTGACCTCTGACATCTGCAAAGTCAGGTAAATTGTCAGGATTTCTGTATTCTGTATATTCATCTGCACTAACTGGCTCAATATTTACAATGCCTGTTAAATGGTTAATAAGTTGAATAACAGATTTTATTGGATAAACCTCAATACCTTGAACAACTGCGCCTTCTTTTATGTTATCAGCAGGAATAAAAATCTTTTTAATGCCATTCTTCTTTGCACAAAGCACCATTGGTAAAACGCCATTTATTTTTCTGAGCATACCGTCAAGTGAAAGCTCACCGATAAAAGCCATATCTTCAGTAATACCGGTTAATTGTTCGTTTGCTGAAAGCAAGGCGATAAAAATAGGTAAATCGTACAAAGGCCCTTCTTTTTTCATATCAGCAGGGGCTAAGTTTACTGTTATTCTGCTAACAGGATATTGCAAGTTAGCGTTTTTTATTGCTGAACGAACTCTTTCTCTGCTTTCAGAAACAGCAGTATCAGGAAGTCCAACAATGTCAAATCTTGGAAGACCACCTGTAATATCAGCTTCAACTATTACCTTGTATGCCTCCATACCAAAAAGGCCAAGACTTGTAATTTTTGCAAACATACAATTCTCCTTAAAACAACAATTATCAATATACTACAACAAATTATACTATTATTACATTAATTTTTCAATGTATTTTTGTATTTACTTTTTATGATAAATAGAGTAAATTAAATTTAGAAAAATATGGAGGTATTTTTATGAATGATATAAATATGCTTTATAATCAATGGTTAGAGTTAGCAACAGCAGATGCTGATTTGATTCCTGAGCTTGAAAGTATAAAAGAGGACGAGGAAGCAATTCTTGACCGTTTCTATAAAAATCTTGAGTTTGGTACTGCAGGACTTCGTGGAGTTATTGGTGCAGGCATAAACAGAATGAATGTTTATACTGTAAATCAAGCAACTCAAGGGCTTGCAGATTATCTTAATGCTAATTTTGACGAGCCTTCAATTGCAATTGCTTATGATTCAAGAATTAAATCAGAAGAATTCGCTAAAAGTGCAGCAGGAGTTTTGGCTGCAAACGGAATTAAAGTTTACATTTTCCAAGAATTAGTACCAACTCCAATGCTCTCTTTTGCAGTTAGACGACTTAATTGTTCTTCAGGTATTATTATTACAGCAAGTCATAATCCATCAAAATATAATGGTTATAAGTGCTATGACCCTAATGGCTATCAAATGACTGATGAGGCTGCAACAAAAACTTATGAATATATCCAAAAAACAGATATGTTTAAGGATGTTAAATCAATGAGCTTTGATGATGCTCTTGCAGAAGATATGGTAGATTTCATTGAAGATTGGCTTATTGACGATTTCTATAAGCAAGTTCTTGATTGCAGAATTAATCCTAAAG
>JAZNWZ010000033.1:0-12886 GCA_045593645.1 Candidatus Fimenecus sp.
AAGGTAAGCAATTCTTGGTAAGTTGATAGTAACAACACCAACTGAACCTGTTGATTCACCGCTACCGAAGAAACCACCTGACTTTTTACGGAGTTCACGAAGGTCAAGACGAAGACGACAGCACATTGAACGAACATCTGATGGTTCCATATCGCTGTTGATGTAGTTTGAAAAATAAGGAGTACCATATTTTGCAGTCATTTCAAAGATAAGCTTGTTGTTCTCTGATTCTGACCAGTCAAAATCACGAGTAATTGAGTAAGTTGGAATTGGATATTGGAAACCACGACCGTTAGCATCGCCTTCAACCATAACTTCGATGAATGCTTTGTTAACCATATCCATTTCAGCTTTACAATCTTTATACTTGAAGTCCATTTCCTTGCCACCAACAATACAGTTGAGCTCTGCAAGGTCGTTTGGAACTGTCCAGTCAAGAGTGATGTTTGTGAATGGTGATTGTGTACCCCATCTTGAAGGAGTATTAACACCATAGATGAAGCTTTGAATACATTGTTTAACTTCTTTATATGAAAGATTATCAACTTTTACGAATGGTGCAAGATATGTGTCAAATGATGAGAAAGCTTGAGCACCTGCCCATTCATTTTGCATAATACCAAGGAAGTTTACCATTTGGTTACAGAGTGTTGAAAGGTGTGCTGCAGGAGCAGATGTAATCTTACCAGGAACGCCGCCAAGACCTTCTGTAATAAGTTGCTTTAATGACCAACCTGCACAGTAACCTGTAAGCATTGAAAGGTCATGAATGTGAATATCTGCATTTCTGTGTGCACTGCCGATTTCATCATCATAGATTTCTGAAAGCCAGTAGTTAGCAGTAACTGCACCTGAGTTTGAAAGGATAAGACCACCTACTGAATATGTAACAGTAGAGTTTTCTTTAACACGCCAGTCGTTAACATTAAGATAGTTGTCGATAATTGCCTTGTAGTCAACCATTGTTGCATTAATGTTACGAACCTTTTCTCTTTGACGACGATAAAGGATATATGCCTTTGCAACTTCACTATAACCTGCTTGTACAAGAACTGACTCAACACTGTCTTGAATGTCTTCAACAGCGATTTGGTGGTCCTTGATTTTTGAGTTAAAGTCTGCAGTAACCTTAAGTGCTAAAAAGTCGATAATGTTGTCATTGTAATCTGTTTCTTGTGCTTCGAATGCCATTTTGATAGCTTCAGAGATTTTTGATAAATCAAACTCTGCAATTTTGCCATCTCTTTTAATAACGTTATACATAATATGTCCTCCCTTTTATATAATTCTTAATTTTTTCGGTCCGTGTATTAGTATATAAAAAAATATTGTGTTTGTCAATAGAACAAACACAATATATTGTGATTTTTTAAATTTTTAGACACAAGATAATGTGTTATATTCCCCTCAATTCTGTGTTAGAAAAATGTTTTTTAGCAATATTCAACATATTTTTCATATCATTTTTGTCATATCCGCTATATCCTGTACAAATAAGGTCCCCTGAGTCAACAAAGCTTTGCAAAAAGTATTGTGTTGCACCTGAAATCCACTTTGCCATTGACTCAATATCTTGTGGTGTGTGTAGTTCTTTAACAACTGTTGTTCTGAACTCATAAGGACAGTTACCGTTCTTTAAAAAGTCTACACTTTCTTCAATTTTAGCAATATCCATTTTTTCAATTCCAACAGTTAAGCCATATTTCTCTTTTGAATTTTTAATATCCATAGCAACATAGTCAACAAGGCCGTTGTTTACTATATCCTTAAGCACATCAGGACGATATCCGTTTGTATCAAGCTTTATAGCATAGCCTAAATCCTTGATTTTTTTCATAAACTCTGCCAAATCAGGTTGAAGTGTAGGCTCACCACCTGTTATACAAACGCCCTCTAATATGCCTTGTCTTTTATTTAAAAAACTGAAAAACTCCTCTTCACTTATTCTCTCATCATCAATATTAGTAACAAGTGAAGCATTATGACAAAATGGACAACGAAAATTACACCCTGCAGTAAACACGGTGCAAGCCATTTTGCCGGGATAGTCTAAAAGTGTTAATTTTTGTAAACCTTTAATAAGCATAATCAATCACCAATTTCAAAATATACTCTGTATCTCTCGTGGAGAATTTCATAAAACGGACAAAGTGTGTGTCCGTCAACAGAAAACTCAAGATTACCTATACTATATATATTAGTATTATGAATAGGCTCAATTGAAATTCCCTCATAATTAGTCAAATCATTTTCACCTTTTGTATGGTCGTCTTGAGGGAAGTTCTCTCTGCCAAGTCTTTCAGCAAGAACAATGCCACCGAATGTGAAATACACCTGCTTTTCATCATCACGCTTTTTATGAATTGCAAGGCTCATTGGCAAATTGATTTTTACAACATCACCTTTTTTAAACTGACCTGCGATTTTCACATAGCCATTTTCTGCTTCAGTGTAAGTTTTACCATTATACTCAACAGAAAAGTTCTTACACCAACAAGGCTTTCTGAAATAAACTGTATCGTCAATATCACTATTAAAAACAAGTTCTGCCTTTTCACCCATAGGATATTCACTGTTAAGAGTTGCAGAAAGTTTTTCACATTCCACTGTTGATGGTATATACAAATTCACATACAAGCCCTTGTCGTAATTAAAAATGTGTTGATTATATGTAAAAGGGTTTTCAAGTCCCGAGCCAAAGCAACACCAAAAAGAGTCCTCAAGAGTAGAAAACACCTTAAAGTGACCACTTTTAAGTCCTACAAAGTATGTTTTCATACCTGTTTCGTCTTGTGAAGCAAGAATGTGATTATATAAAACCTTTTCACAATAATCATAATATTTTGAGTCCTTTTTAAGCTTAAAAAGCTCTCTTGCAAGGACAAGCATATTATTTGAATTACAGGTTTCACAGGTGTTTGTTTCAAGCGGCTCAGTGTTTAAATCGTGAAAATGCTCACCTACACTGTTGCCACCGATAGCATAGCTACGATTTTCATTGACAGTATCAAAGAAAAACTCTGCACAGTCCAGATATGCCTTGTCGCCACAGTTGTTATAAATCTCAAGAGCACCTGCAATTTTAGGAATTTGAGTGTTAGCGTGTTTGCCACTTAAAATATCCTGTTTTTGTGAGAGTGGCAAAAGCAAATCATCTTCACAGAAAAATCGTGATGCTTTTTCAAACCTCTCGTCCCCTGTTATTTTAAAAAGACGAGATAAAACCTGATTCATTCCACCGTATTCACATTTGAGCACTCGTTTTCTTTGGTCGTTGTTAAGAGTAGATGTAGTATCATACACCCAAACGCCTAATTTTTTGACTACATCAAGTGCTTTCTTGTTATCAAGCTTTTCATAAATATCTATAAGACCACGAAAAATTTTATGAAGAGTATAATATGGCACCCACCAACCTGCTAAGTCAAACCCACCAACTGTAAAGTCTTCAGGATTTTCGAAAACTCCTAAAAAGCCTTCTTTTTCAGGGAAACCACAAACATAGCCATTTGCTTGTTGCAAACTTGCAAGCTCATCAACAACATATTCTGCTCTGTTTTTAAACTCAGTATTTTCGGTTGTTTCAAAAGCAAGAGAAAGAGCAGTCATATAATGACCTAATGTATGACCTGAAATGCCCTTTGCCTCCCAGCCACCATAACGAGTCTGCTTTGGTTCTTTGCCCATAGCCTCATAAACAGGTGCTATAAGTCTGTCTGCAGAAAGTTTTAACAGTACCTCTTCACCTATTTTTTGTGAATCTAAAAATATGCCTTTTTCAAGCTTTGTCTTCATAACAATTTCTCCGTTAAAAAAATCTGCACTACTTAAAGTGTAATGCAGATTATTTTCTTTATTAGTCGTCAACTAAAATAGTAACGGCATTTTCTTTTGTTGTGATTTCAGCAAATTTATGCTTGCCACCACTTTCACCGTCAAGAGTCCAGTCAACTTCATTATCGAAATAGAATTTAAAATTCTTACCACGCTTTACAACGAGATTTTCATTGTGAAGCACATCTTTTGTAATAAACATATCTCTTACTATTGTAAAAAGGTCAGCAGGATTTTCAGGCATACGAATCATTGCTAATTCGTGATAGCCATCGTCAAACTTAACACCTGCTTTTTTAAGCACAGGGAAGCCTGCTACTGAATATGAGTTTGACACGCCACCATAGAAGAATTTGCCCTCTATAATTTCACCGTCATCACATTCAACCTTTGCCTTAAAGCCCTTGATTTTGTGAACCTCTTTTGCAGTTTCCCAATAATAAGCACCTCTGCCTATTTTATTTTTAAGGCTTTGTTTTGCTTTATAAGAAACATCACAAAAGTTACCAAAGCAAGAAACATAAACAAATTGCTCTTTACCGTTAAAATCACCAACATCAATGAGCATTTCATCACCATCGATAACAACCTCAACGGCTTTCATTGGGTCAGTTGGAATGTGCAAGGAATGTGCAAAGTCATTTGTTGTGCCAAGTGGAATATAACCGATTTTGCATTTAAGTCCCAACTCCATAACACCACAAATTGTTTCTTTGAGTGTACCGTCTCCACCAACACAGACAATGTAATCGTTACCCTTGCCGAATTCACGAGTAACAAAAGTAGCATTTTTGTCAATTTCAGTGTAGCGTGCTTGGACTTTAAAATCAGCCTTTTCAAGCTTGCCTACAATTTGTGGCAAGTATTTGTTAGCACTGCCTTTTCCTGCGGTAGGGTTTACAATAAGTAAAAGCTTTTTACCCATATTAGAACTCCAATTTTTCATTAATATATGCAACAAGCTCACTAATTGGCATTCTAACTTGTTCCATTGTATCTCTATCACGAACTGTTACGCAGCTGTCCGCTTCAGTAGTTTCGTCACCAACTGTTTGGAAGTCAACAGTAATACAGAAAGGTGTACCAATTTCGTCTTGACGGCGATATCTCTTACCGATTGAACCTGCATCGTCATATTCTACATTAAAATGTTTTGAAAGCATATCGTAGATTTCTTCTGCCTTATCGCCAAGTTTCTTTGAAAGTGGAAGAACTGCTGCCTTAACAGGTGCAAGTGTTGGGTGGAAATGCATAACAACACGAGTATCGTTTTTCTCTGCATCTACAACCTCTTCATCATATGCTTCAGTAAGCACTGCTAAGAAAAGACGTTCAACGCCTAATGATGGCTCAATAACATAAGGAATATACTTTTCATTTGTTGTTGGGTCAAAATATTCAAGGCTCTTACCACTTGTATTAATATGTTGAGTTAAGTCGTAGTCAGTTCTGTCTGCAATACCCCAAAGCTCGCCCCAACCAAATGGGAAGAGATATTCAAAGTCTGTTGTAGCCTTTGAGTAGAAGCAAAGCTCTTCAGGGTCATGGTCGCGAAGACGAAGATTTTCAGGCTTAATGTTGAGAGAGTAGAGCCAATCGCGGCAGAATGCTCTCCAATATTCAAACCATTCAAGGTCTGTACCAGGTTTGCAGAAGAATTCAAGCTCCATTTGTTCAAACTCACGAACACGGAAAATAAACTTACCTGGAGTGATTTCATTTCTGAAAGATTTACCAATTTGAGCAACGCCAAATGGGACTTTCTTTCTTGTTGTTCTTTGAACATTTTGGAAGTTTACGAAAATACCTTGTGCTGTTTCAGGACGAAGATAGATTTCACTTGTTGAGTCCTCTGTAACGCCTTGGAATGTCTTAAACATAAGGTTGAATTGACGAATATCTGTAAAGTTGTGAGCACCACAGTCAGGACAAGGAATTGAATGTTCTTTAATGTAGTTAGCCATTTCTTCATTTGACCAACCTGCAACATTTGTGCCATCAAAGTTTTCAATAAGATTGTCAGCACGGTGTCTTGTCTTACATTGACAGCAGTCCATAAGTGGGTCAGAGAAGCCACCAAGGTGTCCTGATGCTACCCAAGTTTGTGGGTTCATAAGAATTGCTGAGTCAAGACCAACATTGTATTTGTTTTCTTGGATAAACTTTCTTCTCCAAGCTTTTTTGATATTTTCTTTAAGTTCAACACCTAATGGGCCGTAGTCCCAAGTGTTTGCAAGGCCACCGTAAATTTCACTGCCTGCATATACAAAGCCTCTACCCTTTGAAAGAGCAACAAGCTTATCAAGTGTTTTTTCTGTGTTAAGCATAAATAATTTCAGTCCTTTGCCTTTATTTTATTATTAGTAAAAATTATTCTGTAATACCAACTTTTGCTTTTTCAAACTCTTCTTCAATTTCAGCAGAAGGCTTCTTTGTAGCAAGAGAAACAACAACAATGAAGATTGAAGAAACGATAAACGCAGGAAGAAGCTCATAAATTGCAAATACGCCACCGAGTGTTGGGTTAAGTACAAGTTTCCAAATAAATACTGTTGCAGCACCTGAAAGCATACCTGCAATAGCACCTGCACGATTTACGCGTTTCCAGAAAAGTGAGAAGAGCATAAGTGGTCCAAATGTAGCGCCAAAGCCTGCCCATGCAAATGAAACAACGTTGAAGATAACACTTTCTTCGTCAAGAGCAATAATCATACCGATAAGTGCAACAACAATAAGTGCTATACGAGATACCCACATAACTTTCTTGTCACTTGCTTTTTTGTCAATAACACCTTTGTAAACATCGTTTGCAAGGGCTGATGATGCAATAAGAAGATATGAGTCAGATGAACTGATTGTAGCAGCAAGAATACCTGCCATAATCACACCTGCCAAAAGTGCAGGAAGAAGATTTTCACTCATAAGAACGAATACGTTTTCTGCGCCACCCTTTGTGAGAAGCTCTGCCTCTGTAGGAAGCATTGCACGTCCAACAACACCAATTGCAACTGCTGCAAAGAGAGAAACAACAACCCAAACTGTTGCAATTCTTCTTGACTTTTTAAGTTCACTTGCTTTACGGATAGCCATAAAGCGAAGAAGAACTTGTGGCATACCAAAGTAACCAAGACCCCAAGCAAGCATTGAAGCAATTGTGAGTACAGGATATGGAGAAGCCTTACCAAACAAAGCAACACCGTCTTTTACAATTTGAACACCCTCTGCAGTTACTTCAGGGTTAGCAATTTCTGTAAGTGAGAAATATCCAGGGATAAGCTTTGCATTTTCAATAACTGCACCAATACCACCTGCATTGATTGTTCCAAGTACAAGAATTGAAACAAGAGCAATAATCATAACGATGCTTTGCATAAAGTCAGATGCACTTTCAGCAAGGAAACCACCAAGGAAAGTGTAAACAATAACGAAAAGTGCACCAACAATCATCATTGAGTGATATGAATATCCAAACAATGTGCTGAAAAGCTTACCACAAGTAACGAAACAGCTACCTGCATATACTGTGAAGAAAACAAGGATTAAGAGAGAAGCAATAATTCTGATAACCTTTTTGTCTTCGTGAAAACGATTTGAGAAGAATTCAGGCACTGTGATAGCATCACCACTAATTGCTGAATAGTTACGAAGTCTTTTTGCAACGATAAGCCAGTTTAAGTATGTACCGATTGCAAGACCTGCAGCAGTCCAAGTAGCATCTGCAAGGCCACACCAATAAGCAACACCAGGAAGTCCCATTAAGAGCCAACCACTCATATCTGATGCTTCAGCACTCATAGCAGCAATCCAAGGACCTAAGCTTCTGCCACCTAAGAAATAGTTTTCTGTATTTTTGTTTGCTCTACGTGCAAAGAATATGCCGATACCAATAACAACTGTCATATACCCTGCCATAGCGAGAAATATCTTTACTTCATTTGACATTTCATTCATCCTTTCAACTCGCGGAATATTACCCCACTATATAAATATACCATTATATTGTAATAAAAAAATGGCAATTTGTAAAGACTTTTATCAACACAAATTGCCATTTATTGTAATTTAATCAGTCATAATCTACCTTAAATCTTTTTTGTAAGCTTTCCGTAGATAACGCCACGCTTTTTAGAATAGAACTTTCTCTTTTTCTTTTCTTCTTCTGTAAGCTCCTTTTTAACAACTTCTTTCTTAAAACGAGCCATATTGCCATCGTCAAGAATAAATGCCTGAGTAAGGCAAATACCACCCTTACCAAGAAGCTGTGCACGAACATAACAACTGATTTTGTCAGTATAGTCAGCAAGGTTTAATGTGCTTGTAATTTTGCCATCTGTTGAAATTTTATCACTTTTAAGGATTTCACCATCTGCAATCCACTCAATTGTGTGGCAATTTTCACCACCTATTATGATTTGCTGTGTTTCTTCGTTTACATCAAGAGCAATAACCTTTGGTGTTGGTCCCTCACCCTTAAAATCTTCACCAAGCTCATTTTTAGCATAACGAGCAACAGAGAAAAATGTGCCTGTTTCCATAGCCTTGCGAAGTGTGTCAAGTGAATATTCTGGAAGAATAAAGTCCATAAATGCAGTATCAATTTGGTCAACCTGATGAGCATCACTGTTTGAGAAGCCAAAAACTGTTCTGCCTTGTGGAATAAGAAGCTTTAAAAGCTCATCCCATAAAATTCTATCACTACGATTAGGAATATCATACATATTAAGCACTTCAATGCCCATGCAAGACTTGTATCGTCTCAAAAGGTCTGCAAAATATTCAATATTTTCAGGCACCTTTGCACAATTAGGATTTTTCTTTGCTTGTAAAAGGTCTGTTGGATGGTTAATATGAGAAATACCACCACTTTTTTCAATAAGTGCAAGTGGAATTTCATAGTCGAACTCAAGTCCTTGAACACCCTCATAAGCATTATCAGTGAAATAACCGTTTACGTGATTTTTCATAATAGTAAACATATTGCACTCAATAGCATTAGGCACATCATTAAGTCCACGAGCCTTTGTTCTTGTATTTTTCTCTGACTTATATGTACCTGATTTAATTGCTTTGTATTGTTCTTCTGTCAAATAACTTCTTTTTCCGTGCCAAAGATATTGGAAATTGAAAAAAGGAATATGAGTTGGCTTTTCATTCCAGTATTTGCCGAGAATACCGTGTTCTGCAAAGGCTAAAATGTCAAAATCATTGTCATAAAAGCCAATAATCATATCTGTCATAGTGTCGTTTGCATCACTATAAGTTGAATGTGTGTGCAAGTTTGTTTTGTAGTGATTTTCATTGCTTTCTATGAGAGCCACAACGCTTTCATAAGGGTTTGTAATTTTATAAGCCATATTTTACCTCTTTATATAGAATTATTCTTCAAATCCAATTGCTTTAAGTATTTCAGGGTCGCAGGTTGCAGCAACAGGGCCAATACTTTCCCACATTTTGTCAGCCTTTTGCTTCCATTCAGCAAAATTTTCATAATGTGCAGGATAATTATCATAAAGTGCACCTACCTGAGCACTTTGAGCCATTCCCTTTAAGAGCTTGCCGATTGTTTCAGGTTTGATTTTCTTCTTTGCAATCCCCTTTACAACACCTTTGACTATATTTGCAATATCTTCACCTGTAAGATTAAGCCCTGTATCCATTCCACCAAGAATTTTTTCACAGAAGATAACATCATTTTCAAAAAGATATTCTGCCTCGTCATAATCCATTGAAATTACGCCCATAAGAAGTGGTCTCATTGAGTCAAAGTCCTTACCTTGAGCCACCATATAGCGCTTATTTATGCTCCACATTCTCTCTTTTGTAAGAAATTTATCAGATTTAAGAAGATTTGAAATAACCTCAACAGCAATTTCACCTGCTACAAGTGAAGATGTACAACCCTCACCACAAGTAGGCTTTGTATGACAAGCAGCATCACCAAGTACAATAAATCCATCGTCAACAAGAGAATAAACTGATGTGTGATAAGGAGTCATTCCCTTTTCAATACGCTCAACTGTATATTCCGGGAAATTCGTATTTTGCATAAAGTGATTTTTAAACACCCACTCTGCATAGTCATAAGAGCAAAATGCACCAATACCTAAAATTGCGCCATTTGGATTATCTGATGGTGCAGACCAAGATTTATATTGCATAAAGAAGCCATCAAGGTCTCTTGGGTTGAAATTTTTGTTAAGATATTCTGCATAATAAAGCACAACATACAAAATGTCTTTTGGAGTAAGTTTAAAATTGCCTACTACTGATGAGTCAGGAAGCTTTGTACGAGCAACTGCAGGAATACCTGAGCAGTCTGCAACAATTCGAGCATATGCCTCTTTTACTCCTTTTTTTGTACTGTATTTTCCACCGATTACTCTTCCACGGTCGTCAAAAATCAAGTCTTCAAATGATGCACCATAAACAATATCTGCACCGTTTTTCTTTGCCTCTTTTGCCATTTCCATTATGTAATCGTGCTTATGAAGGCCAATTACAGGAGCTTCGGCACAAGCCTTTGGATAGTTACCGTATGGGGAAACCATTGTTGAGTGTGCAAAACAAAATTCACGCAAAGGACTGTCTTCTTCAGGCATAAGCATTTGGAATTTTTCCATATCTTCCTTGCCCATATGAAAAACATCATATTCTCTTGAAACATTATCTGCCTCTTGCTTTTCAATTACAAGAACTTTAAAGCCTTGTTTTGCCATTTGGTTTGCAAACCAACAGCCTGTTGTTGATGCACCAACTACTAAAACATCATACTTTTTCATAAATTCTCCCCCAATCATTTATAGATAAATTTTATCACTATATACACACAAAGTCAAACCTATCAAAATGTATAATTTTATTTGTGTTTTTTATAAATAATCACTATATAAAAATTTTTAGACATAGTGTATAATTAAACCATAATGGAAAAGGGGGTTCTCTTTTATGAATTATATTTCTAAAAAAGAGCGAAACAGTTTTATGACCGGTCTTGCAGGTCAAAACATTGTTTATTGCTTTATTGGCGCATCTTTCTTTCAATACTTTTTGACAGATATTGCTGCCTTTCCTGCAAGCGTTGTTGGTGTACTTTTAATTTTAATGAAGCTTTGGGACGGTATTAACGACCCTATTATTGGCTCAATAGTTGACCGTCATCGTTTTAAGAATGGTGAAAAGCTTCGTCCACTTCTTAAATATACACCATTGCCTGTTGGTATTTTCACAGTGCTTATCTTCGTAGTTTTCTCAACTGCTGAAGAGCTTTTGTGGCTTCGTGTTGGCTACTTTGTAATTATGTATCTCTGTTGGGATATTACATACACTATGCAGGACGTTGCAATTTGGGGTATGACAGCCGTTGTTTCTCCTGATTCAAGTGAACGCGACAAATTTGTTCAATTAGCAAGAACAATCGGCTCAATTTTCTATGGTGTATTCAGTGCAGTTATCCCTATGATTATGGAAATCGTTGCTAAAAACTCAGGCAACTCATTAGCACTTATGACTGTTTTATTTGCAGCAATATTTGGTCTTGGTGGTGCTTTAGTCAGTGCAAAGTGCTATAATGCGCAAGAGAGAGTTCGTCTTGTTAAGCCTGAAGCACAACAAACCTCAATGGCTGAATGCTTCAAGCTTTTGTTCCAAAACAAAATGCTTATGCTTGTTACTCTTTCTAACCTTTTTGGTGCATTGGCATTTGGTAATAACCTTGTTACATACTTTTTCAAATACAAGATGGAGCCGGTTGTTGTTGCAGGTTTCGAGCTTGGGCCTTT
Source organism: Candidatus Fimenecus sp. (assembly GCA_045593645.1). GTDB lineage: Bacteria > Bacillota > Clostridia > Oscillospirales > Acutalibacteraceae > Fimenecus. The sequence continues at coordinate 11,613 of JAZNWZ010000033.1, forward strand.
AACTCTCACAACAGTTTATGGTGCTATCACCTATGCTCCAAGTTTTTTAGGTATGATTTTTGCTGACAAGCTTAAGGTTAAGTTTAAGGGCTATAGAAACCTTCTTATTTTCATTCAAATTTGTACAATCATAGGTAAGGTTGCTGCTTGGGCTATTGGTTTCCAAGGGAATAGAATCCTTGTTGGTATGATTATTATGGCAATTTGCTCAATTCCATCAGGTGCTGCAAGTATTGCTCAAACATCACTTTTCTGTGATAGTGTTGACTATATGGAATGGAAAACAGGCAAGCGTACAGAGGGTGTTACCTTTGCAATGCAAACATTCTTTACAAAGATTTCAAGTGGTGTTACACAAGGACTTTCAACATTTGCTCTTAGTGTTCTTGGCTATGTTGCAGTTGCCGATGTTGAAGGTGCAGTTTATCTCGGCACACAAACACCTGCTTTTGAAAAATGGATTTGGCCACTTACAATGCTTACCCCTGCAATAGCAGCACTTCTCTATATAATCCCACTTCTCTTTATCAGATACACAAACGAGCAAAAAGCTCAAGTTGAAAAAGATTTGGCAGAAAGAAGAGCACAAGCTGAATAAACTACTCAAAACAAAAAGGACGGTTCGTAAGAATCGTCCTTTTATTTTTCATTTTATTCAATTACTTTTGAAACATCTACCCACTCTTTATAGTTTGAGTATTTTTCTAATTCCTCTATTGTAAGCTCAATGGCACTATTTGAGCCACCAACTGCAGGGAAAACAGTCTGGAATCTTTTCATTGACTCGTCAAGGTAAACATCTACACCGTCTTTAATACCGAATGGGCAAACGCCACCGATTTGATGACCTACATATTCTTCTAACTGGTCAGGTGACATCATTTTTGCTTTTGTATGGAAAAATCCTTTATACTTTGAATTGTCAACCTTAACATCCCCTGCCATAAGGATAAGAATTGGCTGTTCACCTACCATAAATGAAAGAGTTTTTGCAATTCTTGCACCCTCAACACCATGTGCCTGTGCTGCAAGTTCAACAGTTGCGCTTGAAACCTCAAACTCTTGCACTCTGTCTTCCATACCGAACTGGCGGAAGTACTCTCTGCCTTTTTCAATAGACATTTTTAATCATTCCTTAAAAATATGGGCGAGTTGAACTCGGCCAATTTATTTTGTTAGTTAATTTCTGAAAGTTTAACTGGTCTGCCTTCATTTGCTGATTTTTCAGCAGCAAGAGCAATCTTAACTGACTGTAAACCTGCGTGAATACCAAC
>JAZNWZ010000034.1:0-61785 GCA_045593645.1 Candidatus Fimenecus sp.
GGCACAGTTGATAAACCTGCAAAACTTGAAGGTCGTCAGATGCTTATGTTCTTGTCACCTAAGGGCACAAAGTAAAAGGAATTTATAATTAGGAGGATATTATTATGCCAAAGATTAAAACACATAGCGGAGCTAAAAAAAGATTTAAGCTTTCAAAGAACGGCAAGCCAATCAGAGCACACGCTAACAAGTCACACATCTTGACAAAGAAGAGCACAAAGAGAAAAAGAGGACTTCGTCAGACAGCTGTTGCTGATAAGACAAATACAGCACAGATTAAGCGTCTTATTCCTTATAAATAATTGTAAACGTATCTAATCAATCGGAGGTAAAGAGAAATGGCACGTGTAAAAGGTGCGATGATGACTCGCAAAAGAAGAAATAAAGTATTAAAGCTTGCTAAGGGTTACTATGGCTCAAAGCATAGCCTTTTTAAGACAGCTAAACAAGCTGTTATGAAGAGCGGTAACTACGCTTATGTTGGTAGAAAGCAAAAGAAACGTGATTTCAGAAAGCTCTGGATTACAAGAATTTCTGCTGCTTGCAAGATGAACGGTATGAACTATTCAACATTCATCAATGGCCTCAAGAAAGCTGGTATCGACCTTAACAGAAAGATGCTTTCAGAAATTGCTATTGCAGACCCTGCAGCATTCACAGCTCTTACAGAAAAAGCTAAAGAAGCTCTTAAATAAGAATTTTAACCACGCCGAGAAAATCCCTCGCGCGTGGTTTTGCATTTTTTAAAAACGAAAATTATGGATATTATAACTGCTAAAAATAACCCTAAAATTAAAGAAACAAAGGCTCTTTTAACTTCATCAAAGGATAGAAAAGAAGCTTCTCTTTTTGTGCTTGAGGGTGTCAGACTTTGTGTTGATGCCGTTAAAACAGGCTGTGAAATTGTAAATGTTTTCTGTACAGAAAACTGTATGAAAAAATATAGAGATGAGGTTTTAGGCCTTAAAAACAACTGTAAAGGCTTCTTTACGGTTTCTGAAGATGTGCTCAAAAATATTAGTGATACAGTTTCACCACAGGGCGTTGTTTGTACTGTTAAAATGAAACAAAATACTTTTGAATATGAAAACTGCAAAAAGTATATTGCTCTTGACACAATTCAAAATCCTGACAATTTAGGAGCAATCTCTCGTACTGCAGAAGCACTTGGAATTGATGGTCTTATAATTTTTGGTGGTTGTGATATTTATAATCCAAAGGCTTTAAGAGCGTCAATGGGCTCTCTTTTAAGATTGCCAATTAAATTGACAGACAACTTGTTAAACGACCTTGCAGCTTGTGAAAAAGCAGGAATAGATACTTTTGCAACTGTACCTGACAGAGATGCAAAGGACATTACAACCCTTGATTTTTCAAAGGGTGCATTGTGTGTTATTGGTAATGAGGGCAATGGTGTTAGTCAGTCAGTTATTGATGCTTGTAAAGATAAAATCACAATAAAAATGCTTGGTAGGGCAGAATCTTTAAATGCGGCAACAGCAGCGTCAATCACAATGTGGGAATTAGTAAAATGAATTACGATTTGTATTGGGTATGGCTAAGTCTTGGACTTGGTGCAGGTAAAAATGTTAGAAACTTAATAACTGATTTTAACTGGAATCCATATTTGATTTATGGCACTTCAAATAACGAGATTTTATCATACGGAGCATTAACTCGTAAACAGGTTGAAAAGCTTAAAAGCTTCCCTATCGAAAAGGCAGAGGAGATTTTAAGAGTTTCAATGGAAAACGGATGGAAGGTTATTACGCCAACAAGTGAGTGTTATCCTGAAAGATTGTTGGAGCTTAATGATTTTCCCGTTGTGCTTTATGTAAAAGGCGATGAAACAATTTTGAACAACACATTGTCTATTGCAGTAGTTGGCGCTCGTAATGCATCTGACTATGGCAGAGCAATGGCAAGGGCGATTTCATCATCTCTTGCTTTAAAGGGCTTTATTATTGTTTCAGGTGGAGCTTTAGGTGTTGACAGTTCAGCTCACATAGGTGCACTTGACGAAAAAGGTAAAACAGTTTGCGTTTTAGGTTGTGGACTTGGTGCAAATTATCTTATGGAAAATGAGCCTCTTCGTGAAGAAATTGCAAAAAGTGGTGCAGTCGTTACTGAATTTCCACCATTTACAAAGCCTTCAAGAGAGTCTTTTCCACTTAGAAACAGAATTATATCAGGCTTAAGTCTTGGTACGGTTGTTGTTGAAGCAGGTGAAAAAAGTGGTTCACTTATTACTGCTCGACTTTCATTAGAGCAGGGCAGAGATGTTTTTGCTGTACCTGGGGACTTGGTAACCTCTTCTTATGTTGGTACAAATAAGCTTATTCGTGATGGCGCCATTATGGTTGTTTCAATAAACGATATTTTAGAAGAATATTATAATAAATATTATGATATGCTTAATAACGACATTGAACTTCGTGAAGATGAGCTTATACATCGTGCTCAAGGCTATTTAAGAGGGAAAACTGTAAAAACAGAGCAAAAAATTGTGAGTGAAAAGCCACAACAAATGCCAAATAAAGCAGTTAAAAAAGAAACACCGTCTTATTTGACGGCAAATGCAAAAAATGTATATTCTCTTGTGAATAGCGAGCCTATTCATGTAGATGATATTATAAACAATAGTGAATTAAGTGTCAGCGATGCACTTTCTGCACTTACAGAATTAGAAATTTATGGTCTTATCACTCAAATTAGTGGTAGACGATACAAGATAAAATAGGTGATATTTTTATGTCAAAACTTGTTATAGTCGAATCTCCATCAAAAGCAAAAAGTATTCAAAAATACTTGGGCAAAGAATATAACGTTGTTTCTTCAAAGGGACATGTTCGTGATTTGCCTGCTGCAAAGCTTAGTGTTGATGTTAAAAAGGATTTCGCACCAAAATATGCAATAATTAAAGGTAAAGAAAAGCTTGTTAAAGACCTTAAAGAGTTGGCAAGCAAGTCAGATGCAGTTTTGCTTGCAGCCGACCCTGACCGTGAGGGAGAGGCTATTTCTTGGCACCTTGCAACAATTCTTGACCTTGATATGAATGAGTGCAACCGTGTTAAGTTTAATGAAATTAACAAGGCAACAGTTACAAGAGAAATTCAAAATCCTGAAAAAATCAATCTCGATTTGGTTAATGCTCAACAAGCTCGTCGTATTCTTGACAGACTGGTAGGTTATTCGTTAAGTCCATTCGTTTCACAAAAAATCAGACGAGGACTTTCTGCAGGTCGTGTTCAGTCAGTTGCAGTGCGTCTTGTTGTTGACCGTGAAAAAGAAATCAGAGATTTTGTGCCGGAAGAGTATTGGACATTAGATGCTGCTATGCTTGCTCCATCTTCAAGAAAGGCGTTCAAAGCAACTTTCTCAGGAGATGAAACGGGAAAGGTTAAGATTACAAGTAAAGAGCAAAGTGATATGTATCTTGCTCGTCTTGACGGTGCAGATTTTACTGCAGTTTCAGTAAAAAAAGGTGTTCGTAATCGTCAACCTGCTCCTCCATTTACAACTTCAACAATGCAACAAGAAGCATCAAGAAAGCTCAATTTCCAAGCTAAAAAGACAATGAAGGTTGCTCAAGAGCTTTATGAAGGTGTTGAAATTCAAGGTGTTGGCTCAGTAGGTCTTATTACTTATATGAGAACTGACTCTCTTCGTATTTCTGATGAGGCAAGAGCAAACGGTAATGAGTATATTAAAAATACTTTTGGTGCTGATTATCTTCCTGATAAACCAAGATATTATAAAACTCGTGCTAATGCTCAAGACGGACACGAGGCTATTCGTCCTACAATGATGGATTTGACTCCTGAAAGAGTTAAAGCATCACTCACAACAGACCAATATAAATTATATAACCTTATTTGGAAGCGTTTTGTAGCATCATTAATGGCAAACTGTGTGCAAGATACAGTAAAGGCAGAAATTCAAGGTTCAAATTCAGCAGATAAAGAGCAAGGTAAATTTATAACATTTGTTGCTAACGGCTATTCAGTTAGATTTGACGGATATACTCGTCTTTATGAGTTTGGTACAGATGAAGAAGAGGAAGAAGAAGGCAAGCTTCCTAAAATCAACGAGGGCGACGACATTAAGCTTAAGGACCTTGCAGGTAATCAACATTTCACACAACCACCTGCAAGATATACAGAAGCATCTCTTATCAAAGCGCTTGAAGAAACAGGTGTAGGTCGTCCTTCAACATATGCAACAATTATCACTACAATTACTCAAAGAGAGTATGTTGTTCGTGAGCAAAAGCAACTTAAATCAACTGAATTAGGTGAAGCTATTACAGATTTGCTTAAGAGCAAATTCCCTAAAATTGTAAATGTTAAGTTTACAGCAGGTATGGAAAATAAGCTTGACGATGTTGAAAATGGCACAACTGACTACATTAAAATGCTTCACGAATTCTATGACGATTTTAGTACAAATCTCTCTAAGGTTAAGGACGAAATGCAGGGTGTAAAAATCAAGCTTAAAGAAGATGAAACTGATATTCCTTGCGACAAATGTGGTCGTAATATGGTTGTTAAGTCAGGTCGTTTTGGTAAATTCCTTGCTTGTCCTGGATACCCAGAATGTAAAAACACAAAACCACTTGTACTTGAAACAAAGGCAACTTGCCCTGTTTGTGGTGGCAAGGTTATTGAGAAAAAGTCAAAGCGTGGTTATGCTTTCTATGGCTGTGGCAACTATCCTGACTGTAATTTTATGACTTGGGATAAGCCAACTGACGACATTTGCCCACAATGTGGCAAATCACTCTTTAAACGCAAGGGTGGATTACTCGTTTGTCTTAACGAGGGTTGTGGCTTTGAGAAGAAAGTTGAAAGAAAAAGAAAAGCTAAGGAAGAATAAGCAATGAAAGTTGCAGTAATAGGTGGCGGTCTTGCAGGCGTTGAATGTGCAAAGCAGTTGTCAAGAAACGATATAAAGGTTGATTTGTTTGAAATGAAGCCTTTTAAAAAATCTCCTGCTCACAAGCTTGACACTCTTGCAGAGCTTGTCTGCTCAAACTCTTTAAAAGCAGAAAGACTTAACTCTGCAGCAGGACTTTTAAAGCACGAGATGGCATATTTAGGGTCAATCTGTGTTGAAACTGCTTATGAGTGCAAGGTCGAGGCGGGCGGTGCTTTGGCTGTTGACCGACACGAGTTTTCAAGAATAATAACTGAAAAAATTAAAAGCGATAAAAATATAACCATAATCGAAAAAGAAGTTACAGAATTGCCAGAGGGCTATAATGGAGTTGTTATTTGTGCAGGTCCACTTGCAAGTGATGGCATTTCTGCCACTATTCGTAATCTTTGTGGCAATGGACTTTCTTTTTATGATGCAGCAGCGCCTATTGTAAGTGCAGACAGTATTGATATGGACTGTGCTTTTACACAATCTCGTTATGACCGAGGTGGCGCAGATGATTATATTAATTGCCCAATGAACAAAGAAGAATATGAGGCGTTTTATGATGCAATTATAAGTGCAGAAAGTGCTGATGTTCACTCTTTTGATAAGAGAAAAGATGTTTATGAGGGTTGTATGCCTATTGAAGTGTTGGCTTCTCGCGGTAAAGATACTATGAGATATGGCCCACTTAAGCCAGTAGGACTTAAAGACCCACGAACAGGTCATAGACCTTGGGCAAATCTTCAACTTCGTAAAGAGAATAAAGATGGCACAATGTATAATCTTGTGGGATTTCAAACGAATCTTAAATTTGGTGAACAAAAACGAGTTTTTTCAATGTTTCCTGCTCTTAAAAATGCAGATTTTGTTCGTTATGGCGTTATGCATAGAAACACATTTATTGATTCTCCAAGACTTTTAAATGGCGATTTTAGCTTAAGAAGTAATCCATATTTGTTCTTTGGTGGGCAAATTACAGGTGTAGAGGGTTATATGGAATCTGCAGCAAGTGGACTCATGGCAGGAGTTAACCTTGCAAGACGACTTAAGGGTGAAGATACTGTAGTTTTGCCAAACGATACAATGATTGGTGCACTCTCTCGTTACATAAGTGATGCAAGCGTTGATAATTTTCAACCAATGGGTGCGAATTTTGGTGTATTACCACCACTTCCTGACAAGATTAAAGATAAGCAAGAAAGATATATGCAACTCGCAAATCGTGGAATGAATTCATTAAAGGAATTTGCAAAAATCAATAATTTGGGTGAATAAAAATGACTGATTTTGAAAAGAAAATCGGATATGAATTTAAAAATAAAGGCCTTTTAGAAAGGGCTCTAACACACTCGTCTTATGCTAATGAAAAAGGCACAGGACTCCAAAATGAGCGTCTTGAGTTTTTAGGGGACTCTGTTTTAGGCTTTATTACTGCTGAATATCTTTTTGAACTTTATAAGGACAAGCAAGAGGGCGAACTTACAAAAAAGCGTGCTTATGCAGTTTGTGAAAAAACTCTTTTTGGATATGCAGAAAAAATAGGGCTTGGCAATGAAATAAAACTTGGCAGAGGTGAAGAATTAACTGGTGGCAGACATCGTCCATCAGTAGTTTCTGATGCTTTTGAAGCGCTTATTGCTGCAATTTATCTTGATGGTGGCATTGAAAAAGCAACAGAATTTGTTCTTCCGTTTATTGAAATTGCAAATGAGCAAAAGCCTGTTTTTAAAGATTATAAGAGCACATTGCAAGAGGTTTTACAACAAAACCCAACTGAAAAGTTTGAGTATGTTGTAGTTGGTGAGAGAGGTCCTGACCACGATAAAGAATTCATTGTTGAAATTCATATGAATAGCAATGTTATTGGTAAGGGTGTAGGCAGTAGTAAGAAAAAAGCAGAGCAGCAGGCAGCAAAATCTGCTTTGGAGTTAATGGGATTATGAGCCATTCAAATATAAGCATTTTTGTGCCACACAAGGGGTGCCCGAATGATTGTAGCTTTTGCAATCAACGGGCAATAAGTGGGCAAACTGTATCTGCAACACCAAAGGATGTTGAAGAAGCAGTTAAAACTGCAATTGAATATAAAGTTGAGCCGAAGAATACTGAAATTGCATTCTTCGGTGGTAGTTTTACGGCGATTGAAAGGGAATATATGCTTTCTCTTTTAACCGCCGCAAAGCATTTTTTAGATACTTATAAATTTAAAGGGATTCGTGTGTCAACTCGTCCTGATTGTATCACTGAAGACATACTTTTAACACTTAAAAACTATGGTGTAACTGCTATTGAATTAGGCACTCAAAGTATGTGTGATGACGTTTTGCTTGCAAATCGTCGTGGGCACAGTGCAGATGATGTGAGAAAAGCATCAAAGCTTATTAAAGAATATGGCTTTGAATTAGGTCTTCAGATGATGACGGGGCTTTATAAAAGCGACTTTGAAAAGGATATGCAAACTGCTCTTGAAATCATAAAAATAAAGCCAGATACTGTGAGGATTTATCCAACAGTCGTGCTTAAAAACACCCATTTAGGGTTCTTGCAAGAAAAAGGCGAATACATAGCACCAACAGCAGAGGAAACTGCACCGTTTTGTGCAAAGCTTTTGGAAATGTTTGAAAAAGAGAATATAAAAGTCATAAAGTTAGGTCTTCACAGTAGTGAAACTGTTGAGGGCGATATGATAGGTGGAGCATATCATCCTGCCTTTCGTGAGCTTTGTGAAGGGTACATTTATCTTCAAAAAATGCTTGAAAAATTAAAGGGAAAAGACAAAAATCAAAGCTATGTAATTTTTGTGTCGAAAAAAGCACTTTCAAAGGCAAAAGGACAACAGAAAAGAAACGAAAAAGCATTGAAAAGTCAAGGCTTTTGTTGTATAATAAAGGGTAAAGAAAATTTACAGAATTTTGAAGTAGAGGTAGTAATTGAATGATTTTAAAATCAATCACAATGCAGGGCTTTAAATCGTGCCCAGATAAAACAGTACTTCAATTTAATAAAGGAATAACAGGTGTTGTTGGCCCTAATGGTAGTGGTAAGAGTAATATCTCTGACGCTGTGCGTTGGGTACTTGGTGAACAGTCAACAAAGAGTCTTCGTGGCTCAAAAATGGAAGATGTTATTTTTAGTGGTACAAAGCTTCGTAAAGCAACAGGCTTTGCAGAGGTTACACTTTGCCTTGATAATAAAGACAGAGCCCTTAGTAAAGATGAGGACGAGGTCAACATAACACGCCGTTTTTATCGTAGTGGTGATAGTGAATACAAGATTAACGGTGAAAGTGTAAGACTTCGTGATATTAACGAGTTGTTTATGGATACAGGTCTTGGTCGTGATGGCTATTCAATGGTCAGCCAAGGCAAAATTGCTGAGCTTATTTCTTCAAAATCAGGTGAACGCCGTGAAATGTTTGAAGAAGCAGCAGGTATTTCTCATTTTCGTTATAGAAGAAACGATGCTCTTAAGCGTCTTACTCAAACTGAAGAAAATCTTGTTCGTCTTCGTGATATTTTAACTGAGCTTGAATCTCGTGTTGGACCACTTAAAACTCAAAGTGAAAAGGCACAAAAATTCTTAGTGCTTGCAGAAGAAAGAAAAAATCTTGAAATTGCAATTTGGTTACATAACATTGAAAAAACTCAAGAAAAATTAAAAGAGCAAGACAGAAAAATCGATATTGCTTCAGTTCAATATAACGATGCTCAAAAGCAACTTGAAGATATTGAAAACAAGATGAATGAGATAATGGAAAAAACTCACGAAATCAATGTTAAGATTGAAGAAATTCGTGGTTCAACATCTCATTTTGAAGAGCAAGCAGCCGAGCTTGAAAGTCAAGCAAAGGTTTATGAAAACTCTATTGCTCATAATAACGAGTCTATTGAAAGACTTGAAAAAGATAAGACATCTGCAAATGATGATGAGGTTGACATTGACACACAAATAGAAAATGCAAATGCAGATAAGTCAAAGGCAGAAGAAGGTCTTAAGTTAGCACAAGAGAGACTTCAAAATCAAATTGGTGAAATTGAAAAGCTTCAAACTGAAAATGACGAGTTTGCATCAGTTGCCGCAGAACTTTCAAAAGAAATCTCTCTTTTAACAGTTAGTCTTGCAGATAATCGTGTTATAAGTGAAACTGCAAATTCACAAATTGAAGAAATCAAGTCAAGAATTTCTGTTATTGTAGATTTGCTTGGTAATCGTAGAGATGTTGTTTTAGCTCTTGAAGAAAAGAAAAACAACGCTCAAAAGGAATTAGACGAATGTACAGAAAAAATCAATGGATATAAAAATGCTGTTGATGGATACAGAATAAAGGTTGAAACAAGAACTGCAAAGAGTGAAAAGATAAAAGCAGAAATCGCTGCTCTTGATAGTGAAATCGACCGTAAAAATGAAAGAATTAGAATTCTTGATGACCTTGAAAAGAATATGGAGGGTTATCAAGGCTCTGTTCGTAGTGTTATGAAAGAAAGCAAGCGTGGAGCACTTCGTGGTGTTCATGGACCACTTTCACAACTCATAACAGTTAAAGATAAATATTCAGTAGCAGTTGAAACTGCTTTGGGCACAGCTCTTCAAAACATTATTGTTGATGATGAAAAGGATGCAAAGCGTGCTATTGAGTTCCTTAAAGAAACTCATGGTGGTAGAGCGACATTTTTACCAATCACATCAATTAAGGCTCGTGGACTTGAAGAGAAAAATCTTGACGATGCTTATGGCTTTGTAAGTCTTGCATCAGACCTTGTAACTGCAGATAAAAAATATGCGGAAATTATTGAAAACCTTTTAGGCAGAACAGTAGTTTGCGACGATATGGACTCTGCTATTTCAATGTCTAAAAAATATAATAACAGATTTAAAATTGTAACTCTTGACGGACAAGTTATCAATGCCGGTGGCTCAATGACAGGCGGTAGCAAGGCTCAAGGCGTTGGTATGCTTTCTCGTAGTAATGAGATTGACAAGCTGAAGGCTCAAGTTAAAGAGTTGGAAGAGAAAAAAGCAATTCTTTCTGCTAACGAAAAGCAAATTAGTGAAGAATTAGCACTTGCAGTGGCAGACCTTAACGGTATTGAGGGCGATATTCTTTCTGCTAATGAAGAAAAAATCAGACTTGAGGGTGAATATAAGTTAGCTCTTGAGCAATATGACACATCTTCAAGTGGCGTTAAAGAGCTTATTGATGAAGAAAAGCTTCTTAATGAGAGAATTGAAAAAATCAATAGTGATAGTGTTACTGCTCGTGAAAAAGTTGAAGAAATCAATGTTCAAATTGCTCAAAAAGAAAAGAGCCTTGAAGCAGTTAGTGGTGATAGAGAATCACTTTCAAAGGCTCGTGAGGATTTAGGCTCTGTTGCCGAGCAAATCAGACTTGAAATTCTTGGCTTTGAAAAGGATATAGAGTCAGCAGATGACAATATTCGCAGACTCAACATTCTCAAGGGCTCAAAAACTTCAAGACTTGAACAATTAGACCAAGAAATTGAAGCATTTAAAAATAAAAATATCTGGCTTACAAAAGATATTGAAGCACTTCGTGCATCTGCAAGTGAGCTTCGTAGCAAGTGTGGAGATGCAAGAACAAATGTTGACGACTTAATTACAGAGCGTGCAAATCTTGAAAGAGATAACACAAATCTTCGTAATCTTGAAAAAGAAAAATCTTCAGAGAGAGAACGTGTGGGTGGTGAGCTTGCACGACTTGAAGAAAGAAAAGCATCAATGCTTATTGAGTTTGAAGAATACAACTCAAAGCTTTATGATGAATATGAATTAACTCGCAGAGAGGCTATGGCACTCAATATTGTTGTTGAGAATTTTGCAGATGCTCGTACTCGACTTGCTGCTCTTAAAAATGAGATTAAGGCACTTGGCAGCGTAAATGTTTCTGCTATTGACGAGTATAAAGAGGTATCTGAACGATATGAATTTATGTCTGACCAAATCGGCGATGTTGAAAAGTCAAAGGCAGAGCTTATTAAGCTTATTGACGAGCTCACAACAAATATGAGTGTTCAATTCCGTGAACAGTTCCAAAAAATTAATGTTGCTTTTGGTGAAACATTTGCAGAACTTTTCAACGGAGGTAAAGCAGAGTTAGTACTTGAAGACGAAATGAATGTGCTTGAATGTGATATTGAAATCAAGGTTCAACCGCCAGGCAAAAATGTTCAAAATATCAATCTTCTTTCAGGTGGTGAAAAGGGACTTTCTGCTATTGCACTTTTGTTTGCAATTCTTAAGGTTACACCTGCACCATTCGTAATTTTTGACGAGGTTGAGGCTGCACTTGACGATACAAACGTCGTTCGTTACGCTCAATATGTAAGAAGAATGACAAAGAATACTCAGTTTATTCTTATTACTCACCGTCGTGGCACAATGGAAGAAGCAGATATGCTCTACGGTGTTACAATGCAAGAAGAGGGCGTTTCAAAAATTCTTGAACTTAAAACTGCAGAGATGGCAAGAAAATTAGGTCTTGCATAAATTCACTCATAGTGCACTTTTTCGCGACGGCAACTCGTGTATCTGCATACACTTAGCCATCCCAAAAAAGCACAATATAAGTAAAATTTAAGTTACGACAGAATAATGTAGGGGCGATTCACGAATCGCCCGAAAATACAACAAAGGAAAATCATTATGGGAATTTTCAAAAAAATTAACTTTGGTCTTACAAAGACAAGAAATAAAATGGCAGGGGCTATTGACGATATGCTCGATAGCTTTGATGAAATTACTGACGACCTTTACACAGAACTTGAAGAAATTCTTGTTATGGGTGATGTTGGTGTTACAACTGCTGTTGAGATTACGGAAAAGCTTCGTGAAGAGGTTGCAAAGGGTAAGATTAAAGACTCAAAACAAATTCGTGAAAAAATCAAAGAAATCGTTGCTGAAATGCTTTATGGTGGCGAGGATATGGGACTTATCACAGTGCCATCAATTATCCTTGTAATCGGTGTTAACGGTGTTGGTAAAACAACAACAATCGGTAAAATGGCTGCAAGATATAAAGCAGAGGGCAAGCAAGTAATTTTAGGCGCTGCAGATACATTCCGTGCTGCTGCTATTGACCAACTTCAAATTTGGGCTGACAGAGCAGGCGTTGATATTGTTAAGCATAAAGAGGGTGCAGACCCTGCTGCAGTTGTATTTGACACAATCAGTGCTGCAAAGGCAAGAGATAGTGAAATTATTATTATCGATACTGCAGGTCGTCTTCACAACAAGAAAAATCTTATGGATGAGCTTAATAAGATTTACAGAGTTATTGACCGTGAGCTTCCATATTCTGACCGTGAAGTGCTTTTAGTACTTGATGCAACAACAGGTCAAAATGCTGTAAATCAAGCAAAAGAGTTTAAAGCAGTTGCAGATATTACAGGTATTGTTCTTACAAAGCTTGATGGTACTGCTCGTGGTGGCGTTGTGTTGGCAATTAAAAACGATTTGGGTATTCCTGTTAAATTTATCGGTGTTGGTGAGCAAATCGACGACTTGCAACCATTTAATCCAAAAGCTTTTGCAGACGGCTTGTTTGATAGAATTGATTATAAAGACGAAGACGATATTAACATAAATATTGTTGAGGTTGAAAAAATAGAAACAGTTGAGGACGATGATAGACTCACAATGGCTGATGTTGAAGAAATGATGGAGGTCATTGCTGAAGAGCTTGAATTAGAAGAAACTGAAGAAGTTGAAGAAACTGCTGAAGAAGTAGTTGAAGAAGCAGAGCTTGTTGAAGAAATAGTAGAAGAAAAAGCTCCTGAAAAGAAAGAAAAGAGGGGATTCTTTGGACTTTTTAATCGCCACTCATAATATGAAAAAACAGGCAGAGTTGCAAAGAATACTTGCACCTCTCGGTATAAATGTTTTAACTGCTGAAATGGCAGGAATTGAACTTTCTGAAGTTGAAGAAACAGGCACAACCTTTGCAGAAAATGCATATTTAAAAGCTTTTAGTGGTTGTAAAGAAAGTGGAATGGTCTGTGTTGCAGACGATTCAGGTCTTATGGTTGACTACCTTGACGGTGCACCAGGCGTTTATTCGGCTCGTTTTGGTGGCGAACACGGAAACGATGCAAAGAACAATGAAAAGCTTTTAGACCTTATGAAAGGCGTTCCAGATGAGCAAAGAACAGCGCAATTTGTAAGCTGCGTTTGTTGTTGCTTCCCTGATGGCAGAAGCTTTACAGTTGCAGGTGCATGCAAGGGTAAAATTGCTCACGAGGTACACGGTACAGGTGGTTTTGGATATGACCCACTGTTCCTTGTAGGCGATAAAACTTTTGGTGAGCTTTCAGCAGAAGAAAAAGACAAAATCAGCCACCGTGGAAACGCATTGAGAAATTTAGCACAAGAATTACCAATTTATCTTAAAATGTCAGATGGCTATTGTGAACGCGAAAAAGGGAAAGACTGTGCAAAATGCTTTCGTCAATACAAGTATGAAAAGTGCGACTCTTTTGTTTCTAACAAAAAAGGGTTTGAAGGCTCTTTGAGCGATATTAAAGGCACAAAACTTCGTAAACAATGGCATTCTGTAAACACATTTATCAAAATCTTTTTGTTCTGTGTTATGTTAATAGCGTGGCTTAAAAGTGCCCCAACATTGTTTTTTACAGTAGCACTTTTAACTTTTATTCTTTCGACAATAACTACGTTGTTGTGGGGAAAAACAGTTGCAGTTGTAAACGATGAGGGTGTTTATACAAATCAGGTTTCCTTAAAATGGAACGAAATTTGTTCTGTTGAATATTTTCCATTTAAATATATGAAAAGAAGAAAATCAGAATTGGAGCACACCGTAATTGCATGTGAAAAAGATGTATATGAAATTACACATATGCCATTATTGTTTTTGAAGTCGGTAAAAAAATACAGACCTCACGCAACGGTAAAGGTTAATGAAGAAATAGTAAAATACTATGGAACACTTGCTTTAATACTTATAGGCGGTTTCATAGCGGTATTTTTGATAGCTTTGATTTAAATTTCAAAATAGGAGAAATATATGACAAGTAAAGAAAGAGCATATTGGAGAAGTCAGGCAAACTCACTTCAACCATTATTCCAAGTTGGTAAAGGTGGCGTTTCAGATGCACTTATTAAGCAAACAGACGATGCTTTAAAGGCTCGTGAGCTTATCAAACTCAAAGTGCTTCTTGAAACAAGCCCTGAAAAGCCAAAAGAGATTGCACAAAAGCTTGCTGAAGCAACAAATAGCGATTGTGTTGGTGTAATCGGTGGTAGTATGATATTCTATCGTTATAATCCTGAACTTCATAAAGATGAAAAAAAGGCAAAAAATAAAGGAAGAAAATAATTATGAAAATAGGTATTTTCGGTGGCACATTTAACCCTCCACATAAGGGACACGCTCGAATGATAGAAAAAATGACAGAGGAGTTAGAGCTTGACAAGGTTTTAATTATTCCTAATAAAGTTCCTACTCACAAGCGTTGTGATGAGCTTGCAGATAATAAAGAGCGTGTTGAAATGTGCAAAATGGCTTTTAGAAATCCAAAGTTTGAAATCAGCACAATGGAAATGGACAGAGATTCTGATAGCTACACAATTCTTACAATTTATGATTTGAAAAAGAAATATCCAAATGACGATTTGTATTTAATAATCGGCTCAGATATGTTTCTTATTTTCCACAAATGGTATAAGCACAGAGAAATTCTTGAAAACTGCACACTTTGTGTCGCTTCAAGAAATGTTGATGATGATATTCAGACTCTTCGAGCTTATGCTTTTGAAAAATTAGGTGTTTATATTAACGGTCTTGATGGAAAAAATATTCATATCTCACCACTTGACGCTTATATTGTAAGCTCAGGTGAAATTAGAGAAAAAATCAAAGATGGCAAAAGCCTTTATGGTATTGTAGAGCCTGAAATTATTGAGTATATGGAGAATCATAAGTTATATGGCTATGATAAAAGATAGTGAGATTTTAGAAATTCTCAAAACTCGTTTAACGCCACAACGCTTATATCACTCAATATGTGTTGCTGAAAAAGCAAAAGAATTGGCAACAATATTTAATGGCGATGTGGAAAAAGCATACACAGCAGGGCTTGCTCACGATATTATGAGATATGAGCCTGCTGAAAAAATGCTTGAAATGATTGAAAAGGACGGACAAGTCCTTTCAGATAGTGAAAAAAGCATTACTGTTACTCTTCACGCTATTGCAGGTGAGATTTATCTTCGTAAAGAGTTAAATGTAACTGACCAAGAAATACTTTCAGCAGTCCGTTATCACACAACAGGTAAAGAAAATATGTCCTTGCTTGAAAAAATTATATATGTAGCCGATTTAACTTCAGAAGACAGAGAATATCCTGATGTTAATGAAGTGAGAGAATTGGCACTAAAGGATTTAGACAAAACTTGTCTTCGTGGACTTTCATTTACTATTGAAGACAATGCAAGAAAATGCAGACCAATTCACATTGATACAGTAAAAGCATATAATTACCTTGCAGAAAGGATAAAATAAATGGAAAGAATTGAACTTTTAAACAATATTGTTAAAACCCTTGATAGCAAAAAAGCAGTTGATATTAAAGCCCTTGAAATCACAGAGCTTACTGCTATTGCAGACTATTTTGTTATTGCAACAGGTACATCAGGCACTCACATTAGAGCACTTGCTAACGAGGTTGACGATGCACTTTCAAAGCTTGGCGTTAATCCAAAAAATATTGAGGGCAAGTCAACAGGTTGGATTTTAATTGACTACGGAACAGTTGTTGTTCACGTTTTCACACCAGACCAAAGAGAACTTTATAGTTTAGAGCATCTTTGGGGCGATGCAAAAGAATATGACATCAGCACAATTATTACAGAATAAAAAACTTTTAAAAGAAGGTTGTATATATGAACTACGATTTTAAAGCCAGTGAACAAAAATGGCAAAAGAAATGGGAAGAAGAAGGAGTATTTAACGCTCAAGATAATTCTGACAAACCTAAATTCTATGGTCTTGTTGAATTCCCTTATCCATCAGGTGCAGGTATGCACGTTGGACACATTAAGGCATATTCAGGTCTTGAAGTAGTTTCAAGAAAACGCAGACTTGAAGGCTACAATGTACTTTTCCCAATCGGTTTTGACGCTTATGGTCTTCCAACAGAAAACTATGCGATTAAAACAGGTATTCACCCTCGTCAAGTAACTGATACCAATATTGAAAAATTCACAAGTCAGCTCAAAAAGGTTGGTTTCTCTTTTGACTGGAACAGAGTAATCGACACAACTGATGAAAATTATTATAAGTGGACTCAATGGATTTTCCTTAAGATGTTTGAAAACGGACTTGCTTTCCGTGATAAGACTCTTGTTAACTATTGCCCATCTTGTAAGGTTGTTCTTTCAAATGAAGACTCTCAAGGTGGTAAGTGTGATATCTGTCATAGTGATGTTATTCAAAAGTCAAAGGATGTTTGGTACTTAAGAATTACAGAATATGCAGACAAGCTTCTTGAAGGTCTTGAAAAGGTTGATTATCTTCCAAATGTTAAGCTTCAACAAGTTAACTGGATTGGTAAATCTCGTGGTGCTTTCGTAAACTTTACTCTTAACGAAATTCCTGAACAACTTAAGATTTATACAACTCGTCCTGACACACTTTTTGGTGTTACATTTATGGTTATGGCACCTGAACATCCAATTATTGACAAGTATGCAGATAAAATTGCAAATATGGATGAAGTTGTTGCATATCGTGCAGAATGTGCTAAAAAGACAGAGTTTGAGCGTACACAACTTGTAAAAGATAAGACAGGTGTTAAGCTTGCAGGCGTTACTGCAAAGAATCCAGTAAACGGCAAGGATATTCCAATTTACATATCTGACTATGTTATGATGGGCTACGGTACAGGTGCTATTATGGCTGTACCTGCACACGACGATAGAGACTATGACTTTGCAAAGAAATTTGGCATTGACATTATTGAAGTTATCAAGGGTGGCAACATCAGTGAAGCAGCTTACACTGGCGATGGTGAAATGGTCAACTCTGATTTCCTTAATGGTATGGATAACAAGAAGGACTCTATTGCATTGATGATAGAAAAGCTTCAAGAAAAAGGCATCGGTGAAGGTGGCGTTCAGTACAAGATGAAGGACTGGGCATTTAACCGTCAACGTTATTGGGGCGAGCCAATTCCAATCGTACACTGTGAAAAATGTGGTATGGTTGCAGTGCCTTATGAAGAATTACCATTAAGACTTCCAAAGGTTGAAAACTTTGAACCAGGTCAAGATGGTGAAAGCCCACTCGCTAAGATTAACTCTTATGTAAACTGCAAATGTCCAAAATGTGGTGGCGATGCAAAGAGAGAAACTGACACAATGCCACAATGGGCAGGTTCATCTTGGTATTTCTTAAGATACATTGACCCACATAACGATGATGAGTTTGCAAATATGGAAAAATTAAGATACTGAATGCCTGTTGACTGGTATAATGTTGGTATGGAACACGTTACACGCCACCTTATCTACTCTCGTTTCTGGTATAAATTCCTTTATGATTTAGGTTATGTTCCTTATGAAGAACCATATGCAAAGAGAACTGCTCAAGGTCTTATTTTAGGACCTGACGGTGTTAAAATGAGTAAATCTCGTGGTAATGTTATTGACCCTAACGAAGTTGTAACAACATTTGGTGCAGACGTGCTTCGTACTTATGTACTCTTTATGGGCCACTATGAAAAGGCTGCTCCTTGGTCAGAAAATTCAGTTAAGGGTTGTAAGAGATTTGTTGACAGAATTTGGAATTTACAAGAAATTCTTGTAGATGGCGATGAATTCTCAAAAGAACTCTCATCTGCATTCCATAAGACAATTAAGAAGGTTACAGAAGATATTGAAACTCTTAAATATAACACAGCAATCGCTGCAATTATGACTCTTCTTAACAATATTTATGATAAGGGTGCTATTAATAAGGCAGAGCTTAAAGCACTTCTTCTTATTACAAACCCATTTGCACCACACGTTACTGAAGAGCTTTGGGAAACTTGTGGCTATGGCGAAATGCTTGCAAAAGATGGTATATGGCCAACTTATGATGAAGCAAAGTGCATTGATGATATGATTGAAATTGTTGTTCAAATCAATGGTAAAATCAGAGCAAAACTTAATGTGGCTGCAGAAATTGAACAAGCAGATGCTTTAGCACTTGCAAAGGCTGACGAGAAAATCAAAGCTGAAATTGACGGTAAGACAATTATTAAAGAAATCTATGTTAAAGGTAAGCTTGTAAATATCGTTGCTAAATAAAACAAAAATGTAAGGCGTTTCTTCTGCCTCCCTTGTTAAAGGGAGGGGGACCGCCATAGGCGGTGGAGGGATTCCTTTACCGCTATTTTTATAGGTGTTGTTATGTTCGTTTGTCCTATTTGCAAATCAAAATTGAATATTGAGGGTAAAACATATATTTGCGACAATAACCATTCCTTTGATATTGCAAAGCAAGGGTATGTAAATCTTCTGCCTGTTAATAAACGCCATTCTGATGACCCTGGGGACACAAAAGAAATGGTTTTATCTCGTCGTCGGTTTCTTGAAAGTGGCAAATATGAATGTTTTTCAGATGCTCTTAACAAGCTTGTTTTGAAATATACTGACGATAGTCAAAAAATATCTATTCTTGATTGCGGTTGTGGTGAAGGATACTATGATGGCAGAATAATGGAAAAATTAGATAGGTTAAAAATTAACTATTCGCTTTTTGGCTTTGATATTTCAAAAAACGCAGTACGTTTTAGTGCAGGAAAATGTAAGAATGCTACCTTTGCAGTGGCAAGTTGTTTTGATATGCCTGTAGTAAACGACGGCTTTGACCTTGCAATCAATATTTTTGCACCTATGGTGGAAAAAGAGCTGTATAGAGTTTTAAAAAATGACGGATATTTTATTTATGCTGTACCTGGAAAACGACATTTAATGGGACTTAAAGAAGTTCTTTATGAAAATGTTTACGAAAATGACGAAAAGCATACAGAATATGATGGTTTTAAGTTTATAGAAAGAGTGTCAGTGAAAAGTGAAATTGAGGTTGAGGGTGAAAATCTCATAAACCTTTTTAAAATGACACCATATTATTTTAAAACAGAAAAGGATGCAACAAAAAAACTGTTGTCTGTGGGTAAGGTTAAAACAGAAATTCATTTCGATTTTCTTGTGTATAAAAAGATGGGGTGAAAATATGAGGATTATTGATATTTCAAAAGAGCTTTTAAGTTGTGAAGTTTTTCCGGGAGACCCAAAGCCAAGTCTTGAAATGGTCAAGACTATAGGTCCAAATAGTGAATATAACTTGGGTAAAGTTCAAATGTGTTTACATAATGGAACACACATGGATGCACCTTTGCATTTCTTAACTGAAAGAGAAAATATCTGTGAAATTTCACCTGAAGTATTTATCGGCCCTTGTGTTGTTGTTGAAGTTCCTGAAGGAATGATAACAGGTGCATTCGTTGACGAATATTTTCCAAGAAATGCGAAAAGAATACTTGTAAAAAGCCACGGAAAAGCAGTGTTTCACGAATCTGCAGCATCAGAGCTTGCTCATGGTGGATATGTGCTTGTTGGCACAGACAGTATGACAGTTGAGCCAGAAGGTGCAGATGGTCGTACACACAGAATGTTCTTTGTGAATAATGTAGTGCTTCTTGAAAATCTTGACCTTGAAAAAGTTGAGCCTGGTGAGTATTTTCTTTTAGCAGCACCTATAAAAATTGATGGGGCAGAGGCTGCACCTGTCAGAGCAATGCTTATTGCTGACTATATTTTCTGGAGTGGAGAAAGCAAAAAATGAAAAAAATTGTGATTATCGGAGCAGGACCTGCCGGAATTACCGCAGGGCTTGAATTGAAAAGGAGAAACAAAGATATCGCTGTTACTATTCTTGAAGAGACAAGTATGGTAGGCGGTATTTCTCGTACCGTAAATCACAATGGCAACAGAATGGATATGGGTGGCCACAGATTTTTCTCAAAGGACGACCAAGTTAACGCTTGGTGGGAAAGTATACTTAAAAAACAAGGTGAGCCATCTGTTGACGATATACTTACAAATACCCAAAAAGACCTTTCGGGTTGTGGCAATCCTGAAACTGAAGATGATGTATTTTTAAAGCGTCGTAGAGTTTCAAGAATTTACTATAAAGGCAAGTTCTTTGATTATCCAATTTCAATGAAGCCACAAACCTTTAAGAATATGGGGTTAGGTAAAACTATAAAAGCAGGTTTTTCTTATGTTTCATCTGTGCTTAATAAAAAAGATGAAACAAACCTTGAAAATTTTTATATAAACAGATTTGGTAAAGAATTGTATAGCACATTTTTTGAAGACTATACTGAAAAACTTTGGGGCAGACACCCACGAGATATTTCTGCAGAGTGGGGTGCTCAAAGAGTAAAAGGGCTTTCAATTATCGCTCTTATAAAAAATATTTTTGGTAGTACAAAAAAAGAAACCTCACTTATTGAAGAATTTCAGTATCCAAAGCTTGGACCAGGTCAACTTTGGGAAAAGG
Source organism: Candidatus Fimenecus sp. (assembly GCA_045593645.1). Lineage (GTDB taxonomy): Bacteria > Bacillota > Clostridia > Oscillospirales > Acutalibacteraceae > Fimenecus. The sequence goes on from JAZNWZ010000034.1 coordinate 20,507, forward strand.
CAGCAGAAGAATTTGAACTTTTAGGTGGCAAAATTATCTTTAATGCAAAGGTTGAAAGTCTTTTGCTTGAAGATAACAAAGTGCAAAGAATTGAGTATATTCAAAATAGTCAAAAACTATCTATTGATGGTGATGCATTTATTTCATCAATGCCAATTAAGGATTTGGTTGAGGGAATAAATGATTGTCCACAAGAAATAACCCATATTGCAAGTGGCTTGCCTTATCGTGATTTCATAACAATTGGACTTCAAGTTGATAAATTACAGCTTAAAAATGAAACAAAATTAAAAACAGTAAATAATCTTATCCCAGACTGTTGGATTTATGTGCAGGATAAAGGTGTTAAGCTTGGAAGAATTCAGATTTTCAATAATTGGTCGCCATATATGGTGAAGGATTTTAAAAACAAGGTGTTTGTTGGTCTTGAATACTTTTGCACAGAGAATGACGATTTTTGGAATTTATCTGATGAGCAATTAAAAGCGTTAGCTGAAGAAGAATTGGTAAAAATCGGCATAATAGAAAAGGGAAAAATTGAAGATTATCATGTGGAAAAAGTAAAAAAAGCATATCCTGCTTACTTTGACACTTATGATAAAATAGAAATAGTTATAAATTATCTAAACGGTATAAATAATCTTTTTTGTATCGGTAGAAACGGTCAACACAGGTACAATAATATGGACCATTCAATGGTTACAGCGTTTAGAACTGTTGACTGTATTTTGGAAAATGCAGACAAAAATGAAATTTGGAATGTAAATACAGAGAAAGAATATCACGAGGAAAAACACAATGGTTAAAAAATTACTAAGCTTGTTTTTGACATTTGCAAAAATAGGCAGTATCACTTTTGGTGGTGGACTTACAATGTTGCCACTACTTACAAGAGAAATAGTAGAAAAGAAAAAATGGGCAACTGAAGAAGAACTTTTAGACTATTACGCAGTTGGTCAGTGCACACCGGGAATTATTGCAGTAAATACTGCAACATTTATTGGCTATTATCAGGCTGGTGTGTTGGGTGGAATTTTCGCAACACTTGGAATGGTTGCACCATCAATAGTCATTATCACAATTGTTGCATCTGTTTTGCAGTCGTTTATGGATTACCCAATAGTAGCGTCAGCACTTACAGGCATTAACGCAATCGTTTGTGCATTGCTTTCTCATACTGTAATCACACTTGGTAAAAAAAGTCTTGTAAATGTAATGTCAGTTGTTCTGTTTATAATCGGACTTGTTGCGTGCTTTATACTTGATGTTACACCGATACTTCTTGTTATTTTTGGTGGTATTGTTGGCGTTATTTATAGTAAAATCAAGGGGGTAAAAGCAAAATGATGACCTTCTTGAGATTGTTTTTTGAATTTTTCAAAATCGGACTTTTCGCAGTTGGTGGCGGTCCTGCTACAATTCCTTTCTTGCAAGATTTGGCAAGAAGCGATTACGGTTGGTTTAATGAACACCAGTTAGGCGTAATGGTTGCAGTTGCTGAAAGCACACCGGGACCAATTGGCGTAAATATGGCAACTTATGCAGGCTACAATGCGGGTTTTGGGGAGTTCGGTACACTTGGTGGAATTTTAGGTGGAATGGTTGCCACTTTAGGACTGGTAACACCATCAATTATTGTAATTGTTCTTGTTGCAGGTTTCTTAAAAGCGTTTAAGGAAAGCGAATATGTAAAAGGTGCTTTTTCAGGCATTCGCCCTGTTGTTACTGCCCTTGTTTTGTTTGCAGTTTTCGGTATTATCAAGCCGATTTTCTATCAAAATGGCGAATTTGTATTACCTGTTATTGCAATTTCCGTTGTAGTATTTGGTCTTATGTTTATTAAGAAACTTAAAAAATTACACCCTGCATTCTGGTTGATTTTAGGTGCAGTTGCAGGTATTTTATTAAAACTTTAAGGATTTGTTAGTATGTCACTTCAAAAAAATCAAGACATACAATTGAATATTGAGGGTTATACTGCCGAGGGTAATGGTGTAGGGCATTATGATGGTCAAGCTGTGTTCGTTTCGGGTGCGGCTAAAGGGGACACTATAATCGCCCACATTATTAAGGCAAAAAAGACCTATGCTATCGGCATTATCAAGCAGATTTTGAAGAAATCCCAAGATAGGATAGATGTTGATTGCCCACACTTCCGTTCTTGTGGTGGTTGTGCATATCGTCATATCTCTTATGAGGCAGAGAAAACACTCAAAAAGCAAAAAGTGGTCGACGCATTCACTCGCCTTGCTCATTTAGATGTAAAAGTGAATGATATTATCACTTGTAAAACCGAAAGATACAGAAACAAAGCACAATACCCCGTTGGCTTTGAAAAGGGTATAGTTGTAGGCTTTTATGCACAAAAAAGCCATAGAATAATAAATTCTGCAGACTGTGTTTTGCAACCGGAAGAATTTGCCCATATTGTTGAAATTATTAAGAATTGGATGACTGAGTTCGGTATTTCAGCGTATGATTCAATAAACCATACAGGGCTTGTTCGTCATATTTACATAAGAAAAGCCTTTGTAACGGGGCAGATTATGGTCTGCCTTGTAATCAATGGGGAGGAAATCCCGAAAGCACACGAATTAGTTGACGATTTATTAGGAATTGACGGATTAAAGTCAGTTGTAATCAACATTAACAAAGAAAAAACTAATGTGATTTTAGGTCTTGAGTGTAAAACTCTTTGGGGTGAAGATTATATTGAAGATGTGCTTTGCGGAGTGAAAATCCGTCTTTCGCCACTTTCGTTTTACCAAGTAAACCACGATTGTGCCGAATTGTTGTATAACAAAGCAAGTGAATATGTAGGGGCTAAGGGTAATGAAACTGTACTTGACCTTTATTGTGGTGCAGGTACAATCGGGCTTTCAATGGCGAACAAAGTGAAAAAGGTAATCGGTGTTGAGATTATCCCTGAAGCTATTGAAGATGCTAAAGTCAACGCTAAAAACAACAATATTGAAAATTGCGAATTTTACTGCGGTGATGCCAAAGATGCAGTAAAAATTCTTAAAGATAAAAATATCGAGCCTGACGCAGTAATCCTTGACCCACCAAGAAAAGGTTGCGACAGAGAAGTTTTAGAATATGTGGCAGAAATGAAACCAAAGAAAATAGTGTATGTTTCTTGTGATGTGTCAACTCAGGCTCGTGATTGTGCAATATTAAAAGAACTGGGCTATGAAACAAAAGAGGTAACACCTGTTGATATGTTCCCTCGCACAAGTCATACAGAGTCAGTCGCACTGATTGTGCGACAATGAATTGCAACCTTGCGGTTGCATGAATTGAGCATAAATGCTCAGGAATTGGCTTTGCCATGAATTGCACTAAAGTGCATTAGTTGCAATTCAAATCATGGAGCGAAGCGAGAAATCATGAAACGAAGTTTCAATTCATGACGCATAGCGTCAAATCATTTTTAAGGAAGATTTATTATGAAAGAAAATTTGCTTGTAGAGTTATCAAAACAGTTTGCTGTTGACATTATAAATCTTTGTACCGACATAAAAGAAAATAGAAAAAGTAATATTTTAATAAACCAACTTTTGCGTAGTGGTACAAGTATTGGAGCAAATATACACGAGGCAAATTATGCATCAAGTAAAGCTGATTTTACAAATAAATTACAAATAGCTTTAAAAGAGTGTTATGAAACGGATTATTGGCTTTCTATTTTTAAGGAAACACATATAATCACTGAAGATGAGTACAAAGATATGTTTGGGAAATGTAGTAAAATTAGAAAATTATTAATCGCGTCCATTACAACAGCAAAAAGCAATAAGTGAGGAATAATAAAATGATTGTTTATAAAGTAACTCACAAATACAAATTACAAAAGCATACTGAATACAAAAATATAGGTGTGTATAGTTCTTATGAATTAGTTGAAAAAGCTATTGAAGAATTGAAAACTAAACAAGGTTTTTGTGATACACAAGACGGTTTTAGAATAAAAAAGACTTTTAGGTTTTTCAACCCAAAGTTAATAAATAAAACTTTTTGGGTTGACGGATTTATTACATATACAAGTAGGTAAGGAGAAATAAATATGGCAGTTTCTTCATTAGGTAAAAAGGTTTTTGCAACCAAAGATGGTTGGACAACCGAGCCCGTTGAAAGAATGAGTTATTATTCATATTTTGCAGGTCAGAATATGATTTACACTCTTTTCAATGTGTGTCTTACGACATATCTTTTGTTTTTGGGTATTGACCCAATTAAGTCAGCAACAGTTATGCTTATTGTTAAAGTATGGGACGCAGTTAATGACACACTTTTCGGCGTAATTTTTGACTCAATCAAGTTCAAAAGTGGCAAAAAATATCTTCCTTGGCTTCGCGTTTCAACAATACTTATTCCACTTGCAACAATATTAACATTCATCATTCCTTCCGGCTCTTCACAAACTGTCAAACTTGCTTGGTTTGCAGTTGCATATATTCTTTGGGATACCGCTTACACTCTTTGCGATGTGCCGATTTTCGGCGTACTTACTTCTATGAGCCAAAGCGTTGACGAAAGAAATAGTATTCAGTCATACAAGAGCATTTACACTTATATTGGTGTTGGTATTACATCTACATTATCAACTATTCTTGTCAGCGAAAAAGTTGGTATGAATTACGGTATGATATCAATAATTATTTGCGTTATCGCATTTGCTTTAATGTCGCCTGCATCTTTCAAACTAAAAGAGCGATTCAGTACCGAAAGTGAAGAGAAATTTACTATCAGAAGTATGTTCTCATATCTTGTTAAAAATAAGTACTTGTTTATATATTATTTAGGTATTTTCTTCTATTCATCACTCAGTATCGGCAACGCATTCACTCTTTATGTTTCATATTATCTGTTTAATAGTGCGTTGTTCTCATTGATTGTAGGTGCAGTAGGAACAATACCACAACTTATTATTGCTTTGTGGTTGCCAAAACTTATTCGCAAGTATGACAAAATGAAAGTAAATCGCGTGTGCTTGCTTATGTATGTAATACTTAGTTTTGTTATGTGGGCAATCGGCTATGACAATGCAGTTGTTTATATAATTCTCTTTACTATTCGTTCAGTTCCATTGGCAGTAGTCAGCCTTGAAATGTTTATGTTCACACCCGACTGTGCTGAATATGGCTATTTTAAGAGTGGTACAGAAGCAAAGGGCATTACCTTTGCAGTACAGACCTTTATGGCAAAACTTACAGGCTCAATTTCCGGTGCATTAGGACTTTTCATACTTGGTCTTAAATCAGTTGGTTGGAAAGTAGTAGAGGTAGGTTCATTCCAAGAACTTGAACAAAGCGGAGTAACACAAACACAACACGCGTTAGATATGCTTTGGCTTATCTTTATGCTTATTCCTGCAATAGGCGGTCTTTTATCATATATCGTTTGGTGTTTCTATGATTTGAAGGATAAAGATGTTCAGATTATGATTGACTGCAACACAGGTAAAATCACAAGAGAAGAAGCGTTAAGCAAAATGTCAAAAAAGTATGATATTAAGGAGTAGGGGTATTTTATGAACGGAATGACAAGACGCGAGCGTCAAGTTGCTGAAATAGATGAAATTATTAAAATTCTTGATAAATCTAAAGTTTTGCATTTAGGACTTGTTGATGGTGACGAGCCTTATGTTGTGCCAATGAATTATGGCTACATAATGGAAAACGGTAAACTTACAATTTATCTTCATGGTGCAAATCGTGGCAGAAAACTTGATTTAATCCGTGCAAATCCAAAAGTTTTCTTTGAAATGTGTTGCGATATTGTGCCATTTGAGGGCGAAGTTGCTTGTAAATATGGCATTACTTATGCTAGTGTTATGGGCAGAGGCGTTGCCGAAATTGTTGAAGATGTTGAAGAGAAAAAATTAGCATTATCTGTGCTTATGAAAACACAGACGGGCAAGGATTTTGAATTTGAAGAAAAAATGACAAAAATAGTTACAATTATCAAAATCAACACACTTGAATACACCGCAAAACACAGACCGGGACCAAAAAAGTAGGGGTCGGCGTCCTCGACGACCCGTATTGTAGGGGCGATTCACAAATCGCCTTTAACCCTCCCTCATAGAGGGAGGTGGCAACGCGTTAGCGTTGACGGAGGGAGTTTGTTGTTTTGCGTACTCCCTCAGTCTGCTTTGCAGACAGCTCCCTCATAGAGGGAGCGAAATAAGAAGTTCTGTATCAGATATTGAGTATTTACTATGAATGAAATTGTAATTAATAATCACAAAATTAAATACGCTTTTCACGATATTGACGGTACGCATTCTCTTATTCGTGATTGGCCACCTGTTATGAGCATTTGTCTTTTTGATGTAATCAAAAATGGTTTACCCGAAGATTTTGACAATATCGAAAATCAAAATCGGCTGATTTCTCTTGCAGGCACTAAAAAACTCCCTGAAACTGACCAGTTTTGCATTGAGTCAGCGGGGCTTTCAGCACTTACACAAATGGAATGGGCAATCCGCAAAGCAGTGCAAGAGGGAACAATAAAAGTTAGTTGTGATATGCAGACAAATTCTCAAATAATTGAGAGAATTAACAACGGTATTGAGTATTATGACGACTTGCCCGAAACAGACGAAATGACCGAAATGTTAAAAGAGCAGACACCTCGACTTTTCAAACTTTATGAGGCGGTGCTCAACGGATTTTGTCGCGATAAAAACCTACAAAAAGCAAAAGAAAACCCCAATGAGTTCAGAATAAAAGGCTCAATGGAGTTTTTGCAATTCTTAAAAGATAATGGCGTTAAAAATTACTTTGTAACGGGTGCAGTTGTGGAAAAAGGTATGGGAATGCACGAGGAAGTCGAAGCACTTGGCTATAAAATCGGCAAAGGTGAGCTTGTCGAAGATATAATCGGCTCAACTTGGACGGAGAAAATGCCAAAAGATATGGTTATGCAAAAACTTCTTAAAGAATTAGGCGTAAAAGGCGAAAATGTGCTTGTAATAGGGGACGGTCGTGCCGAAATTCAAGCGGGCGTGCAGATGGGTGCATTTGTAGTAAGTCGACTTCCCGAAAATGCCGACTTTCAACGAGAATTACATAAAAAACTCGGTACAAACATTATAATAAAAGACTTTTGCGATAAAGAATTATTAAGTCTTTTCAAGGGTGAATAATATGGATTTGTTTGAACAATACCCACAACTGAATATTTGCAAAAACGACATTGAAAACGCTCTTGCACTTATGATTGATACATACAAAAAGGGTGGTAAAATTCTTGTTTGTGGCAATGGTGGGAGTTCAGCAGATGCCGACCATATTGTAGGGGAATTGATGAAAGGATTTCTCAAATCAAGAAAGGTAACTGACGAGAGAATACCACAAGAATTAAGAGAAAAGTTGCAAGGTGCTTTGCCTGCAATTTCACTTTCAGCACATGCCTCCCTTATGACTGCAACTATAAACGATAACGATGCAGATATGGTATTTGCACAACAAGTTTATGGTTATGCAAAAGATAATGATTTGTTGATTGCGATTTCAACATCAGGCAATTCAAAGAATGTGGTTAATGCAGTAAAAGTCGCAAAATCTCTTGGAGTAAAAACAATAGCACTAACGGGCGAAACGGGTGGGGAGTTAAAGCAACTTGCAGATGTTACAATCTGTGCACCATCAACCGAAACTTACAAAATCCAAGAATACCACTTGCCAATATACCATTATCTCTGTGCAAGTGTTGAAAACGAAATTTTTTAGATAATATTGACTTCGCCTTCCCCTCGAGGGGAAGGGGGACCGCTTGCGGTGGATGAGGTGTTTTAATAGTAACAATTTTTTACACCTCATCAGTCTCGCATACGCTCGACAGCTTCCCCTCAAGGGGAAGCCTTTTTTATTTTTGTAAAAAATAAAAGAGCAGTAAATCTGCTCTTAATCTCTAAAATCAAATAATTTATTTGGTTTAATATCTAATGCATCACAAATATTGAAGATGACATCTAACGAAACAGCACAATCGGCAGTTTCAATTCGGCTCATATGAGTTCGGCTTATATTGATTTTTTCAGCAAGTTGAATTTGTGAAAATCCTTTTGCTTTACGATAATATGCAATATTAAGTCCTAATTGCTTGTAATTGTCGAGTTGTTGCTTTTCCATAATGTCACCTCATACATATAGTATAACCTTATTTTGCAACACTTTCGACAACTTAAAAAGTTATAAATATAACTTGACAGGTTACAAAAGTTGTGTAATAATTGAAATATACTCAAAATATGAAAGAAGAAGGGGATTATCACTATGAAAGATTGTATAAAAGAGGCATATATTTATTATCATAATCCGTTAAGCAAAGAATGTGAAAGAGAAATTTCTAATTTACCGATTTTGTTTGGACGAAAGAAAAAGGAAGAAGCGCTTAGAGAAAAGTATCTGAAGAAAGGTCTAAAAGTTATGACATATGAAGATATCAAGTCTTCCTGTTTACCAGAATTTAGCGAATCGGCTCGTTATGGTTATAAGGGTTGCGCAACTTTTACTGGTTATGATTTTGTTTGCGGCATTGATGGTTCATCAGTTAAGGGTTGTGAATGTTGTAAAACTCATAATGATTGTCAGAAACTTCAAAATTTTCTTTGGGCAGATTTATTTGATTAAAAAACACTAATGAAGGAGGCTTACTTATGGCGAGATGTCCATATCTTGATTACGAAAGCAATTCATATTTTGGTAATTCAGGAGATAAGTTTATATGTAAACTTACAGGTATGAAAATGAATGTTGACGATTTGAAAGTTAAATATACCTGCAAGGTTGATTATGGCGAAGAATATGAAAAGTGTCCTATTTATAAGGATAGATAAAATAAAATCGGGCGATTTGTGAATCGCCCCTACAAAAGTGAATAGTGCTATTTTGCCTCCCTCTGACGAAGGAGGTGGATTTTTGCGTAGCAAAAAGACGGAGGGAGAGATAGGCTTAATCGCACACTAATTCTCTCCCTCAGTCAACTTCGTTGACAGCTCCCTCGTCAGAGGGAGCAATTATTTTGTTTTATTTTACCCTAAATCGTGTTGATTTGTTATTGTGATTTCAGGTTTTTTCATACCCAATGTTTCAAGGACAACAATCTCATTTTCTTCTTTAAGAAGACAACCAGGAAGATAAAGTGACTTTTGTGGGCCAACTTCCCAATATCTGCCAAGGTTAAAACCGTTAATCCAAACATAACCTTTTTGGAATCCGTCAAGGTGAACAAAGCAGTCAGCTTTTGAGTTTGCTTTGAAAGTTCCTTTATAGAACATAGCACCATTGTCTTTGTCGAATTTTTCAACAGGTTTGTATGTAAGTTTTTCAAGGTTATCAAGCGGTAAAGTCCACACATCATAACCCATCTGACGCTGATTAGCAATGTAAATGTCAGAAAAACCTTTTCTGTCCATCATTTTTTCACCGTAGTTAACGCGTCCCATAGTATCAACAAGTAAGCCGATTTTCTTTTCTCCGTCAACAGAGCCGATAAACACAGTTGTTGTGTCTTGGTCGTCTTTTGTGAACTTCTTGAAGATTGAGCCAAGAGTGATTTTTCCACGTTGTGTATAAACTGTTCTGTCAATGAATTTCTTATATTTATCATCTACATAAACAAAGCCGAAATCGTGAACATTTCTAATCATTAACGGAATTGGGTCATAGTGACCTTTGATTACTGTTTCATAGTAAATCATACCGAAGTTTTGACCAAAATATTCCATACTTTCAGGAACAGCAACTCTGTGCTTTTCACCGATTACATCGAGATTTTCAAAAAGACTTGCAGATTCAGTAAGTTCTACTTTACCAATTGTCTGCAATTTTGGAGATGGCAACAATTCTTGCTTTTCGAGTCCTTGGTGTTTATGTAACAATTCGCGTACTGCGTGATAAGCAGGGGTATAGTCGCCCCACTCGTTAAGTAATGCACAGTAGTCATAACTTGTGATTGTTGGCTCATAAGCACTACCTGGATTATGGTTGGCACCTGCGTTAAAACCAAAGTTTGTACCACCGTGGAACATATAGAAGTTAAAACTTGCACCACAGTCAAGGAATTCTTGCACTTCTTTAACAACAGATTCAGGTTTTCTTGTGTGGTGTTTATCTCTCCAGTGGTCAAACCATCCGCACCAGAACTCGCCACACATATTAGGACCGTCATTCTCAAAATCCTTTAAGCAATTAAAAGCAGTTTTAGCACGAGAACCAAAGTTGAGAACTTTATAAATATGTGGTAATGAGCCACCTGAAAGCATATTCTTCCAATTACCGTCAGATGTAAAAAGTGGCACATCAATTCCGCAATCGCGTGTAAGTTTTTCAACGAAACGAAGATAGTCCTTGTCATTACCATAAGAGCCATATTCGTTTTCAACTTGCATCATAATAATATTGCCACCGTTTGTTTCTAAAAGTGGTTTTAATCTGCCAAGCAATTCCTTGTAATAACGCTCAATGCAAGTGAGAAAATCAGGGTACATACAACGAATTTGCATATTTTTATCTTTAAGTAACCATGCAGGAAGTCCACCAAAATCCCATTCAGCACAGATATATGGACCGGGTCTTACAATACAGTAAAGACCAACTTTCTGTGCAGTTTTCACGAAACGCTCAATATCGAGCATACCGTCAAAATGGAACTCGCCAGGGCGTGGCTCGTGCAAATTCCAACAAGTATATGTTTCAACTGTGTTAAAGCCTGCAAGCTTTAATTTTCTAAGACGGTCTTCCCAATATTCAGGCACTGTGCGAAAATAATGCATAGCACCGGAATAAATTTTAATAGGGTTGCCATCCATATAAAATTGCTTGTTTTTAATTTCAAACATATTTTTCCCCCTGCTTATTCTTTGTTTTTGTTTATAATTTTTGTATTAACCTTATCAAGTACCGTTGCAGTTGTTACACCAAAAACAAAGCAAACAACATTAATGATGCAACTTATAATGGAAACAGTAAAACTTGAAAACGGAATAATCATAATTGTTGCTGCAAGTACAATACCGATAATAGCGTGGAATGATACAGAATAATGTTTATCAAATAGCATATTGATTGCTTTTGACAAAAGAATAATTGTGATTAATGCTCCAATTCCACCAGGAATCAAAATAGAAAAGTTCAACTCACCAATACCATCAACAAATGGTTGATAAAGTCCTAATGGCATTAAGAGTGTTGAAAAACTCATACCAGGTGCAATAAGACTTAATGCAAGACAGAAACCACAGAAAATATACCAAATGAAGTTAGGCTCTATTGCCACTTCAAGGAATTTAAGACTGATAAGCGTTGCAAAAATAACAAGAGCACCAATAATCATTGCAACATAAGATGATTTTGTTGAGCCTTTTTTTCTTGCTTCCTTAAAAAGTGAAGGCATCATACCTACAATAAGCCCTATGAAAACGCAAACCGATGGGTTAGGATATTTTTCAAGTAAAAAGCCAAGTAGCTTTGATATTCCCAAAAAGCCAACTATAAAACCTAAACCATAAGGAAAAAGCTTAGGGAAATGAGACTTAAGTCGTTTAAATGGGTCAGCTAAAAACTCCATTATTGTTTTGTAAATGCCAAAAATTACACACAAAACACCACCAGATATACCCGGTAGCACTGCACCAAGTCCAACAAGTGAGCCTTGTAAAATTTTAAAAATGTATTGAAGCATATTTGTACTCCTTAATTTTTAGAGTTGGTTTTTTTATCAATTAAGCAGACACACTCTACATGGTCTGTGTGTGGGAACATATCAACAGGTTGAATTTTTTTAACTTTATACCCATTTTTACAAAGGTACATTAAATCTCTTGCAAGAGTTTCAGGGTTGCAAGATACATATATGACTTTTTCAGGTGAAAGCTTAACAAGTGATGATAAAAACGGAATATCACTGCCTGCTCTTGCAGGGTCCATAATAACAGCATCAATTCTTTCGTTGTTATTAGCAAGGTCAACCATAAATTTACCTGCATCAGAAGCTACAAAGGTTACATTGCCAATATTATTAAGTTTTGCATTTTCTTTTGCATCTTTAACAGCATCTTTGTTGATTTCAACACCAATGACACTTTTTACATTTTTGCTTGCAATAAGACCAATTGTACCTGTGCCACAATAGGCATCAATAATTCTCTCATTACCTTTGAAATTAGCATATTCAAGTGCTTTGTTGTAAAGAATTTCAGTTTGAATAGGGTTAATTTGATAAAAGGCTTTTGGCGAGATACGGAATTGGAGTCCGCAAAGCTCTTCTGTGATTTTGCCTTCACCAAAAAGCACTTCACTTTTATCACCAAGCACCATACTTGTAAATCTATTGTTAACATTTTGCACAATTGTTGTGATTTCAGGATGCCTGCCGACAAGAGCATTCACAAAAGAACGCTTTGATGGAAATTGTGGTGTGCCAGTAACAAGCACAACCATAACTTCACCTGATTTAAAACCAGTTTTAACAAGCACGTGTCTTAAAAAGCCCTCTTTTGTATCTTCGTTATAAGGCTTAAGCTTAAAACTTTTCAAAAGTTTTTTAACTGTATTTGCAATTTCATCGGCTTTTGTATCAGTAAGCATACAACTTTCAATATCTATAATTTTATGAGTTGATGACTGATAAACGCCTGCAATGGTTTGTCCGTTTTTGCCACGCCCAAAAGCATATTGTGCCTTGTTGCGATAATTATATGGATTTTCCATACCAATAATTTCTTGCACATGGCAAAAATTACCTAAAAGGCGAATAACCTTAACTTGCTTATGGCGTAATTGCTCTTCATATGAAAGATTTAATAATTGACATCCACCACATTTTTTAGCATGGGGACAAATTTGTTTCGATTTGTTCATAATTAACCTATTTTCTTGCCATTCTTAATTTCAAACTTCCCAAAGAAAGGCACTTTTATATAGCCTTCAAAAGTACTCTCACTTGTAAACTCAACAAATATATCAACGGTGATTTTACCCATAAGTTCAACATCTGCCTTGCCACTTAAGGTGTTGCCGTTTTCTATAATGTTATAAACTGTAAAATTAGGAATAGTTTTTAATGAGTCAGTTTCAACAGAAAAAGCATATTCACCGTTATTATCTTTGATTTCTACAATAGCACTGCCACTAAGCATTGAGGTTTCAATATCGCCTGTCCATTTGCCCAAACCAATCATATAAAACTCTCCTTAATACATATTTAATTAATTTTACCATTTTATCGATAAAAAGTAAATACACATAGGAATGCTTTTCCATATTCTTTTTTTCATAACTCGTTGACATTGATTAGTAAAAAGAGTAAAATATACTAAATATGCGAGGTGATGTTATGAATAAATTGTTTGAAAAAATAAAAATCAATCAAATACTTTTATTCCTTGTAGATTTAATCGTAGTAAATGGTTCATATTTCTTGTCATTGTTTTTACATAATCAATTTGAGTTTAGAATGGAATATGCAAAGTTTTTGTTTGCAAGAGTTCCACTTATTACAGTTATTTATATTTCATTGTTTTTAGCAAGAAGACTTTATACAAATATGTGGAAATATATGGGCTTTTATGAGCTCGTAAGTGCAGTTCTTGCTGCAGGAACAGGTACGGCGATATTCTGGATTATTGAATATGCTGGTATGAAGATTTTTCATCCACCAATGTTTAACTGTATGCCTTTTATTGTTTATATTGATGCATTTATGTTTATCTGTTTCTTCTCGGTTGGCATTAGAACAATGTATAAGGCATATAATGCTTTGGTATCTGCAAAAAAACGTAGACGTGCAGTTAGTGATAAGAGAATTATGATTATCGGCGCAGGCGATATGGGTAACTCAATTCTCTTTGAAATGAACATTACTTCATATAAATTCGGCACACCAGTTGTTATTGTTGACGACGATGATTTGAAAAAGCATATGAGTATTCGTGGTATTCCTGTTGCAGGTGGAATTGACGATATTCCTTCACTTGTTCAAAAATATGATGTTAACGAAATTATTTATTGTATTCCATCAGCAAGTGCTGAGAGAAAACGTGAAATTCTTGAAATTGCAATGGGCACAGGCTGTGAGCTTAAAATCGCACCAAACCTTGATGAGTTAAAGGGCGATGTTAACAACAAAACATATACAGATAAAATTCGTAAGGTCGATGTTTTGGACTTGCTTTCTCGTCCTGAAGTTAAGTTAGACCCTGATGTTTGTAAATATGTTACAGGTGAGACTGTACTTGTAACAGGTGGTGGTGGCTCAATTGGTAGTGAGCTTTGCAGACAAATTGCAAGATATCAACCTGAAAAGATTGTAATTTTTGACATTTATGAAAATAATGCTTTCACACTTAAAAATCAGTTAGATAGACGTTACTGTGGTGCTCCACAAATTGAAATTCGTATCGGCTCTGTTAGAGATTTAAACAGACTTAAAGAAATTTTTGAAGAGTTTAGACCATCTTCAGTTTTCCATGCAGCTGCACATAAGCATGTGCCACTTATGGAAGATAGTCCTTATGAAGCAGTTAAAAACAATATTCTTGGCACATACAATACTGCTTTTTGTGCAAATGAATATGGAGTTGAAAATTTTGTGCTTCTCTCAACTGACAAGGCAGTTAACCCAACAAATGTTATGGGTGCTACAAAGAGAGTTTGTGAGCTTGTTGTTCAACACTTTAGCAAGATTACAAAGGGTACAAAATTTGCAGCAGTTCGTTTCGGTAATGTTTTAGGCTCAAACGGCAGTGTTATTCCAATTTTTAAAGAGCAACTTGAACAAGGTGGCCCACTTACAGTTACACACCCTGACATTACTCGTTATTTTATGACAATTCCTGAAGCAAGCCAGCTTGTTGTACAAGCAGGTGGTCTTGCAAAGGGTGGCGAAATTTTTGTTCTTGATATGGGTGAACCGGTTAAGATTGTGTCGTTAGCAGAAAATCTTATTAAGCTCTCAGGCTTTGAGCCATATAAGGATATTGATATTCAATTTACAGGTCTTCGTCCTGGTGAAAAACTTTATGAAGAGCTTTCAATGGAAGAAGAGCTTGATGGCAGAAAGAAAACAAGTAACGACAAGATTTTCGTAACTGCTCCACTTGAAATTGATGACGAACAACTTGAAAAAGATATTAAGGCAATTAGCAAGCTTAAGCCTGAAGAGGTCCGTACATATCTTAAACGACTTGTTCCAAATTATAACGCAAAATAATTCTTAGCACAGGAGATATTCAAAATGGAAATCAGAATTGAAAAAACAACAACACCAAAGGCAAAACCAGATTGGAAAAATCTTGGTTTCGGTCATATTTTTACAGACCATATGTTTATTATGGATTATGATGAAGGACAAGGCTGGCACGATGCAAGAGTTGTACCATATCAACCATTAATGCTTGACCCATCTGCACTTGTTTTCCATTATGCACAGGAATGTTTTGAAGGGCTTAAAGCATATCGCCTTGCAGACGGTAGTGTTCAACTCTTCCGTCCTGACAAGAATGCTGAAAGAATGCAGTCAACTCACGACCGTCTTTGTATTCCACAAATTTCTGTTGCAGACTTTGTTGAAGCAGTTAAAACACTTGTTTCAGTTGACAAAGACTGGGTACCAGCAGAGCCAGATACAAGCCTTTATATTAGACCATTCACAATTGCAACAGAGCCTGTTTTAGGTGTTAAAGCATCTGCTAAATATCAATTCATCGTTATTTGCTCGCCATCAGGCGCTTATTATGCAGAAGGTCTTAACCCGGTTAAGATTTATGTTGAAGAAGAATATGTTCGTGCTTGTCCTGGTGGTACAGGTGCTATCAAATGTGGTGGTAACTATGCAGCATCAATCGCAGCAGGTGAGAAGGCGCATAAGCTTGGTTATTCACAAGTATTGTGGCTTGATGGTGTTGAAAGAAAATATGTTGAAGAAGTTGGCGCTATGAATATTATGTTCAAGCTTGACGGTGAAATTTATACAGCAGCAACTTCAGGTACAGTTCTTCCAGGTATCACAAGAATGAGTTGTATTGAGCTTCTTAAAAATTGGGGCTATAAAGTAAACGAAGGCAAGCTTGCAATTGAAACAATTATGAACGCAGGTAAAAACGGAACTCTTGAAGAAGTGTTCGGTACAGGTACTGCAGCAGTTATCTCACCTGTTGGCTCACTTCGTTATAAAGAAGATGTTGTTGAAATCAACAACTTTGAAATCGGCACACTTACACAAAAACTTTATGACACTCTTACAGGTATTCAATACGGCAAGGTTGAAGATACATTTGGTTGGACAGTAAAGGTTGACTAATATTAAATAAAAAAGCCAAGTCAAATGACTTGGCTTTTGTTTTTGGAGCTTGCGACGTGGCTCGAACACGCGACCTGCTCATTACGAATGAGCTGCACTACCAACTGTGCTACACAAGCATAATTTGTAAAATGATTATAGAATAATTAAAAAACTTTTTCAAGTATTTTTAATGCAATTTGGTTTAATATATGGTACAATACATTTATAGTCCGAAAGGGGCGAGATAAATGACAAAGGTTGCAGTTGTAACAGGTGGGGCAAAAGGAATAGGCTCTGCTATTGTGAAAAGATTTATAAAAGATGGATATAAGGTCGTTTTCACTTATAATTACTCAGAAGATAAGGCAAAAGCACTTGTTGGTAAGTTGGGTGAGAATTGCAAGGCATACAAGCTTGATATTACTAATAGTAGTTCAGTAAATGCCGTTTTTGCAGATATTGAAAAAACCGTTGGTGAGATTTCTGTGCTTGTCAACAATGCAGGTATTGCTGAGCAAGCATTGTTTACAGATATAACTGATGAAATGTGGCACAATATGGTTGAAACAAATCTTTCAGGTGCATTTTATTGCTCTCGTGCAGTGCTTAAATATATGATTAACAGAAAAAGTGGCAAAATTATCAATGTTTCATCAATTTGGGGTGAAACGGGTGGCTCTTGTGAGGTTCACTATTCTGCATCAAAGGCAGGACTTATCGGTATGACAAAGGCACTTGCTAAAGAGGTTGGACTTTCAGGAATAACAGTTAATTGTGTGTCCCCAGGAGTGATTTTAACTGATATGACAAGCCATTTTGATGAAGATACAATGAATGAGCTTAAAAATGAAACACCACTTAATAAAATAGGCACACCTGAAGATGTTGCAGGAGCAGTTGCTTTCTTGGCGTCAAGTGATGCAGATTTTATCACAGGACAAGATTTAGCCGTAAACGGTGGAATGGATATATAGTTTGGGGGAAAAGAGCATGGCAGAAATCATGAATATAAACGAGATTAGCAATAATATAGCACCGCTTTTGAAGAGAGTGTATATGTTCCTTGAAGACGGGGACTGGAAAACTGCAAAGGCATATTGCGAAAAAGTGCTTGATATTGACCCAGAAAATGTAGATGCATATATTGGCAAACTTATGGCAGAGACAAAATCTCGCAGAAAAGAAGGTTTGAAAGATAGCAAAAAACTTCTTGAAAAAAGCAATAACTATGCTAAAATTTTAAGCTTTGCTGACGAAAAGACAGTGAAAGAGTTTGAAGAATATAACGAGTCTACAAGAAAGAGAAAAAAGAAAAAGAAAACTATAGTTTCAGCGTTGCTTGCTTTTGTGGCTTTGCTTGTTGCATTTTCAATTGTATTTGTTACAGTTATTATTCCAAAAGTAAAATTTAAAGATATCGTTGCAATTTCAGCAGGTGGAGCACATACGGTAGCTATAAAAGCCGATGGCAAGGTTGTTGCTACTTTGTATAAAAGAGGTGTTGGTATTGCTAATTATGGCCAAACTCACGTAAGCAGTTGGACAGATATCATTTCGATTTCAGCTAGTGATGACCATACAGTCGGTTTAAAATCAGATGGCACAGTGGTTGTTGTTGGAGATGTAAAGGCAAGCAAAACCAATGTGAACAGTTGGACGGATATCATTGCGATTTCGGCTAGCTTTACTCATACAGTAGGTTTGAAATCAAATGGCACAGTTGTTGTTGCTGGAAATGGTAATGATATTAAGAATGAGGTGGCAAAATGGACAGACATTGTTGCGGTTTCAGCAGGTAATTGGTATATAGTCGGCTTAAAATCAGATGGCACAGTTGTTGTTGCTGGAAGTAATGACGATATTAAGAATGCGACTACAAAATGGACGGACATTGTTGCGGTTTCAGCAGGTAATTGGTACATAGTCGGTTTAAAATCAGATGGCACAGTTGTTGTTGCTGGAAGTGATGACGATATTAAGAATGCGACGACAAAATGGACGGACATTGTTGCAATTTCAGCAGGAAATTACCATACTGTCGGTTTGAAATCGGATGGCACGGTTGTTGCTGTTGGTGATAATGCAGATGGACAATGCAATGTGGGTGAATGGACAGATATAGTAGCAATTTCAGCAGGAATTTATCATACTGTCGGTTTGAAATCGGATGGCATGGTTGTTGCTGCTGGTGATAATGAACATGGTCAGTGTGAAGTGAATTGAATGCTATAAAGATATAAAAGTGTTAAGCGAATAATAAAAAACCGAGAGTGAAAACTCTCGGTTTTGCTTTTTCGTTATCTCTTTTTATTTCTCAATAAATTTACCGTAATGCTTTGGCTCAACAAGTGGTGGTAAAAATTGAATTGCTTTTTTAAATACCGAGCAAATTGCCTTATTTGGAATAACTTGGTCAAAGAAGCCCCCAAGTGTTGCAAGAATATCACCAACATAAGGTGTGCTTGAAGGTGTCATAACAACCTTGTCATTTGTCCTAAAGCTGAAAAGCATATTTCGTTTGCCGACTGTTTGAATTGGCCTTATTGAAACAAGCAAGGTTTCGTCGTCAATCCAAGTTGCATTTGAGCAAACCTTAAATTCAATTTGACCTAATGTCATTGTTGAATATCTGTAATGACCATCCATACCAAGTAAAATCTTGTTATTTTCATCACCCTCGCTCCAACGGAATGTACATTCATTACCGTCAAAGTCAAACTTGACCATATCAATGTTACCTGCTTTGTCATTCATCATATATGTAACAGCAAGAGGTAAAACGCTTACTTGAAAACCTACAAGATTAAGTAAAAGTTTTTTACGGAATTTAATATATCTGTCTGCGATTTCTTGCTCTTTTGCAGGATGCTCACTTAAAACAGGAGGCACAGTTGTTGCTAATTCAAGTGCTGTGTCGTCATCCTTTTCTTCAAAAGCTTTAGGGAAAAATTCAAAAATTCCGTCGAGACCGTCTTGCTCATCTGTAATTGCAGAGTTTACTACTACAACTGCATTGTATTTAGGAAAAGCAATACCAAATTGACAGAACATTCCGTCCGCTCTAAAGCCACCAAAATGGTCAAGCCAGAAGCAATAGCCATAGCCGTAGGATGCATCTGTGCCAGGACGGTTATATTCATTATCAATTTGCTTTGCAGTTGCCAATTCAACCCATTTTGCAGGAATAACCTGCCGATTTTTAAATTTGCCCTTTTGAAGATAGCAAAGAATAAACTTTGCAAGGTCTTCTGTTTTAAGATAAAGTCCCCAACCACCAGCTTCAATGCCGTTTTGGTCAGTTTCCCAGAATGGAAAATCAATTCCAAGTGGCTCAAAAAGTCTTGGTCGCAAGTATTCACGCATGCTCATTCCTGTAACCTTATTGATGATTGCAGAAAGCATAAAAATATTTTCATTTATATAAAGAAATTTTTCACCTGGCTCAAAAACCCAAGGAGAGTTAATATAATCCTCAATCCAATCAATTTTTGCTTTGTCAGCGAGAAAACTTGGTTGCTTGCCTGAAGACATTCTCAAAAGATTATGAATAGTAAGCTTTTCAAATCTTTCGTCAGGATTTTCAGGTGCATATTCAGGGAAAAAGTCAAGAAGCTTATCTTCAAGAGAGATAAGACCTTCACATACTGCAAAGCCTATTGCTGTTGAAGTAAAGGACTTGCTGACAGAATACATTGAGTGAGCTGTATTTTTGTCAAATGGCTCATTATACCATTCAACTGCAACCTTTCCGTTACGAATAACTATCAAGGAATGATAGTCAAGACCTTTTTCTTTGGCATTTTGAAAAAAGTCATTTACAATCTTTGCATTTACACCTGCATTTTGTGGAACTTTTGCTCGTGGAAGATTAGTTGTTGCTGCCATAAAAACACCCCTATTTTTATATAACAATTATCCCTTAACCATTTTTATCTTTTTGCGTTTTGCAATAATACGTTTTTTACGGAAAATAAGCAAAATATAAAGTATAATAAGAACTAAAGCAAGAATAACAAGGATTTTAAAAATAATGGTATTGAAAAGGTTGTCGAAAAAGTATTTTATCTTGCTAAATATGTAAAGAAAAGTATCACGACTAACATCTTCTGCTACCATAAGGTCAACGGTACCAATGATTGTATCACCGTAAAAAATGTTTGCTTTACCTACGATATCACCTTTTTTTACAGGTGCTTCAAGCATTTTTGGTGTCTGTTCAGGAATAGGAACAATTTCAAGGCTACCAGTTTCAGTACCCTTTGGAATAAGAGTAGAAATCTCTTGTGCAGGTACAAGTCTGACGTGGTCAACATTAGAGTTATATTTTAAATCAACAACAGTAACAACGTCGGTTGTGCTTGTTACTTTTTGAAGAACAATGTTGCTGAAAACCCAATCATAAACTCGTCGACTTTCTGTCAAAGCAATATTTTCAGCAATGCCGTCAGCATCAATGTCATATTGCTCTGCACCCATAACAACAAGCATATAAGCATACCCGTTTTTACTTGCTGTTGAAACAACACAACAACCAGCTTTGTCAGTTGTGCCTGTTTTACCGCCTGTAACTGCAGATGAATAATAGTCGTCATAAGCACGACCTAACATTCTGTTTAAATTATGAAGATAACGAGTGCTTGTGTACTTGTTTGTAGCAGGAATATCATAACGCATTGTGCCAACGATTTCTTTAAAGGTTTCGTTTTTCATAGCATAAGAAGTGATTGTATATAAATCACGAGCAGTTGTGTATCCTGTTCTGTCATCATCAAGACCATGAGCATTTATAAAATTTGTATTTTCACAGCCGAGACCTTTAACAAAATCGTTCATCATCTTAACAAAATTGTTAATAGAATTACCACCGACATTATATGCTAAAACATTTGCAGCATCAGTTGCATTGTGAAGCATCATACAATAAAGCAAGTCTTTAATAGACATTTCTTCCCCTGCAAGAATACCAACATTTGGAGCTTTTTGTTCATTAAGAAAAGAAATATTTTCTCTTTTGCAGGTGTATTTAACTGACAAGTCATTACAATTTTCAAGTACAACTATGCAAGTAACAATTTGAGCAAGTGTTGATGGATTTGTTTTCTTATCTGCATTTTTATCAAGAATTACAGTGTCGCTATCAGTGTTTACAAGCAACACAATATCAGCCTTTACATCAATTAAAGAGTTAAAGGCTGCACTTGAAGGTACTGCAAGGCAAGATAAAAGCACCACAAGTACAAGAAAAACAGAAATCAGCTTTTTCAAAAAATCACCCACTTGAAAAATTGCATAGAAAAGTATACAATATCATTATAGCACAAAGAGTTTTGTTATCCAATACAGAAATTCAAATTATTGTGATTTTTTTTAAAGAAAGGAAGACGACAAATATGATATATGTTACAGGCGATACACATGGCGATTTTGCTCGTCTTTCAAGGTGGGCATTAAGAAAACTCAAAGAGGGCGACACACTTATAGTTTGTGGCGATTTTGGGTTTATGTGGAACAACAGCTTAAAAGAGCAGGCAATTTTAAAGGATTTAGGCAGAAGAAGATATAATATCTGTTTTATTGATGGTACTCACGAAAATTTTGAGCTTATAAATGATTATGAAATTTGCTATTGGAATGGTGGCAAGGCTCATAAGATTTATGGTAATCTATATCACCTTATGCGTGGACAGATTTTCGAAATTGAAGGCAAAAGAATTTTTACAATGGGTGGTGGAGAGAGTGCTGACATTGACATAAGAAAAGATGTCAATGCTTGGTCAAAGGATGAAATTCCAACACAAGAAGAGCTTTTAGAGGGTGCAGAAAATCTTGAAGTGGCAGGGTATGACATTGATATGGTTATCACTCACGAGCCACCACTTAAAGTAAAAGATTTTATTAATCTTGAAGATGGCACAACATTTTCTGTTACTGCTTTAAATGCTTATTTTGAAGAGCTTGCAGCAGGGTGTAAATATAAAAAATGGTATTTCGGCTCACTTCATTTAGATAAATACATTTCAAATACTTATAGAGCAGTTTATAAGGACCTTTTAAATGGTGAAACCGGTGAAAAAATATAGAAAGCGATAGGTAAATGCTTTACCTATCGCTTTTTCTTATAATATGATGCAAAGAAGTCCGTTACAGCCTTCATTAATTACTCTTTCAAGCGTTTCTTGGAATTTCATTCGAGCATCGGTTGGCATATGATAAAGTTTGTTACGAAGTCCCTCGTTTACAAGCTCGTTAAGTGATTTGCCAAAAATATTTGATTCCCAAATCTTGTGAGGGTCTTCCTCAAAGCCTTGAAGCAAGTATCTTACTAATTCTTCTGACTGACTTTCACTGCCAACAATTGGTGCAACCTCTGTTTGAATATTGGCTTTCATCATATGAATTGATGGCGCAGATGCAGAAAGTCTTACGCCATATTTACCGCCCTGCTTAACAATTTCAGGCTCTTCAAGAGTTAATTCATCAATAGTCGGCATAACAATTCCATAGCCTGTTTCTGAAACTTCATCAAGAGCAGACTTTATTCTTTCATATTCTTTTTTGATTTTCGACAACTCTTTAAGGCACTTGAGAAGACCTTGCTCACTTTCAATAGAAAGTCCTGTTGATTCTTCAAGGATTTTATAGAACAAATCGTTGTTCATTTCAACAGAAATCCAAGCACTACCAATGCTTAAATCCATTTTTGAAATGTTGGCATTTGTTATGTGTTGACAATTTTTCAATGAGTCGGTCATTACACTTATATCTCGTACAAAAGAAACGCTGTCGAGAGAATCTATAACACTCTTAAATGTTTCTTTTTTGAGCCAATGGTCTTCAGAAAGTGTAACGAGCCACATAGGAAAATCTATGCCAATTTCTTTAATAGGAAATTCAAAAAGAATTTGAGTAATAATCTCTTTGATTTCTTTCTCATCTAATTCAAGGCAGTTAACAGGCATAACAGGTACGTTGTGCTTTGCAGAAAGCTCCGAGGCTAAAAGTTTAGCACTTTCACCATTTGGATACATACAGTTAAGAAGCACTACAAATGGCTTGTTAAGTTCCTTTAATTCGCAAATTACACGCTCTTCGGCTTCTTCATATTCTTCACGAGGGATATCACTGATACTACCGTCCGTTGTAATAACTAAACCTATTGTTGAGTGCTCTGTGATAACCTTTTTTGTGCCGATTTCTGCAGCCATATTAAAAGGCATTTCGTCCTTTGACCAAGGTGTACGAACCATTCTTGGACCGTCGCCCTCAATATAACCTAAAGAGCTTGGAACAATATAGCCAACACAATCAATCATACGAACATTAAACTCAGCGTTGTCAGGTAAAGTAACCGTAACTGCATTTTCAGGAATAAACTTTGGCTCGGTGGTCATAATTGTTCTTCCGGCAGAAGATTGTGGTAATTCGTCATTTGCTCTTTCACGAACTGCTTCGTTTTCCATATTTGGCAAAACAATAGTGTCCATAAAACGTTTAATAAAGGTTGATTTTCCTGTTCTGACAGGGCCAACAACACCAATATAAATGTCGCCACCTGTACGGATTGCAATATCTTTATAAATACTGTTATTCATTATGCCACCTCCTTAAACCTTTGGTATAAGCAACTTGCATTTTTTCTGTATGTTGCCATCTTGAATATGATTTTCTTTTATAATAGCGTCAACTGTTGTATTGAAGCTTTCTGCAATATCCCAAAGACTTTCACCCTCGTCTGCAAAATATACGGTTAAAGTTGCAGTTTTAACGGACTTGATTTTTTCTTTGTTTAGAATAATCTCTGTCGCAACAAGCTTTTCTTCCTCGCGGAAAAGGAACCCATGAATATTTATTTCTACGCGTACATCTAAAGTATCTTTTTCACTTAAAACAAAGCCCCAAGCAGTAATTGTGCAAATCGGTTTGCAGTTGAGAATAGCATTTTCTGTTACGCTGTTTCGTTGATATTCATAAGGGATTTGACGAGTAGCAAAGCAAATTTCACCCTTTGCATCTTCATAAATAATTTGAGCAGTGATTTCACCATTGATTGCTATTGAATCTTCACGAAGAGAAAAACCACTTGTAATGTCAGTGCACATAAAGCTTAAAACCTTTGTCATTCCAGTAGATTTTAAATCTACAATACCACGACAAAGAAATGTGTCATCAATTTTTTCTTCAAGTGAAGCAGTATAAATGTTACTTTTTTTAAGCTCGCTTTCATATTTTGTTGAGTAAGCGTCTTTTATAAAGGTAACTGTCTTATTTTCATAAGTGTAAGCAGTAAAACCGAGTGTTGCAGAAACATCAAGAAGACATTTGTTGCCCATTGAGTCAATTTTAGGTCGAATGTCAAGACCTAAAACAGAAAGGTGGGCATCAAATTGCATATCTTCTGTTAAATCAGGCACTTCAATAATTTGATTTAAACTAATTGTGGTATCGTAATTTTGAATTTCACACTCCTCATTAGAAAGAAAAGCAGTGTGAAGAATAAGCTCGCCCTTAATAAAAAACTTGTTGGCAATTATTTTAATATCGTCAATTATTGCAGATGCAGAAGATGAAACAATGCAATCAGCAGAATTTGATGGATTTGTAACTTCGCAGGTTTCGTTAATAGAAAAGAGTTTTTCTGTAATTAAAGCAAGATGACAAACCTCTGCTTTTTCACATTTTGCAGTTAAACCATCACCAATAGCAGAGCCAATATATTCATAGTTTTTCTGTTTTGTGATTTTAGAAAAAACAGAAATTGAGCCGTGAATTTCAAGTTTTCTCTGACCTGCAACCCTGTAATTTGCATAGTCAGTTTTAGCACCAACAAAGATGTTTTCGTTATTTTCATTTGGCTTTAATTCAATATGCTTTGAAAAGTGTATTGATTGATTAAGACAATGCATTTTATTATTTTCACAAACATAAAGAATTGAAACTGAGCAATCACACTCTGCAGTAATTCTATCTCCTGTAACTTGATGAGATTGAATGTTTGGGGTTATTGAGCAGTTAAGCACCCTGACAATGTCAGGCAAGTTTTCAGGTAGTGTAATATCAAGGTCAACGGGATATTCTGCACTTCCACCTAAAGCAGAGTCAAGAACAGAAATAGTATTTTTGTGAGCATTAAATTCCATTATATCTCTCCTTTTTAATTAGGGAGTTAATGCTCCCTTTACGTTCAACATATAATTATGAGAGAATAATTTTAAATATGACAAAAAAACGACCATTGATATCCAATGGTCGTTTAATATTATAAATATTTTATTTTGCAAAAACACCTTGCCAGTCGTCAGGCTCAGCATTATAAAGCACTCCATCAAGAATAATATCAAGAATTACTGATATTTTTTCTGACCCTTTTTTGAGTTTAAGAATTTTCTTAAAGCGTTTGTTAAAAAGAGCAGACAAAGCTTTGTATTCAGGTGTATCAGGAGTATATGGCTCATTGCCGTAATAAAGATTTGTTATTACTTCCAATACGAAATCTTTAACGATTCTGTCTTTAATTGATTTGTCAACATATTTGCTTATGCCGAAAAGCTTGCCAAAAGTACCAAAGGTTGCTTTTTGTAAAAATTTACCTGCAGGTACAAGAAATGGCTTTGACTTATAAATTTTTTCAGGAGTCATACTGAAAGATGTTGAAAGCTCAGCAAGCTTGTCAATATCATAAGCCATTGAGTCAAAAATAGCATTAAGGAATTGCAAAAACGCTTCTTTTGTATATTCGTCAACAGTTTTGCCTTGTAAATCCCAGTCAAAATTCTGAAGTTTAATGCTGTCAACCTTAACTTCTGTATCAGTCATTTTAACCTTGCGCATAACTGCAGGGTATCCAACTGCTGATGCAGTGTTTATATCATAAAAATCATTACCCTTTGCAGTAGTCATTTTTGCAATGTTCATCATATGTGTATGACCGGTGAAAATGAATTTAACACCATTATCTGCAAGAAATTCTGACGTTTTTTCGTAATCTCCAAGCATATCACGAAGACTAAAAAGCGGATAAATTGGGCTTGGTGGCAAAACAGGGTGGTGAGTAACTGCAAAAATGTAATCACTATTTGCTTTTGCATCGTCAATTTGCTCTTTTATCCATTTAAGACAATCATCATAATAGCCACAGAAGAATTCATCGCCATCGTCGTTAAGGCAAAGAAGACGATAGCCCTCTTGCAATTTTACACAATATGAGTGGCTTGGCTTATGTATAGAAATTGCTTCAGAAAGTCCAAAGTCCTTATAGATTTCAAGTAAATCTTCACGATTTGTGCGAGTCGCAGTTAAAAGGTCATCACCAACACATTTTTCAGCCTTACCAGTGCCATTACCATTTTCCATAAAATAGTCGTGAGTACCTGTTGTAAGATAAACTTTTTTGCCTGCATCCTTAAGACGATAAAGCTTTGGAAGCAAATCTTTATGGCTTTCCATTGCACCGTTACAAGTAACATCACCTGTAATAAGGACTATATTGGTTTCTGTATCTTCAATAATCTTATCAAAATGAGCATCAATCATAGCGCCTGTTTCTTTAAGACACTTTTGGTCAGAAAGACAAATTTTTTCAAAAGCTTTTCCCTCTGTACCTAATTCAAGGGCATAGTGATGCAAGTCAGTTATCTGATAAAACTTTAAGTCAGCCATAATTATTCTCCCGATGCTCTCTTTTCAATGATATAGTCGTGCACTTTATCTGCAAGTTCGCCATAAACTTTGAATTTCTTGCGGAATACAATTAAAGATGCAAGGAAGAAGAGCATTGGCACACCGAAACAGATAATGCCTATACCTGTTTTTGTTGTATCGTTAAGACCGATACTTGTCATAATTTGCTCGTTATAATTCATAAGACCAAGTCCACCGAAAAGCACGGCTGTTTGAATAGTATAAGCCATTTTCTGTAAGAAGCCTTTCATTGAGAAAGTAATACTCTCGTTTCTCTCACCATTTTTATATTCGCCGTAGTCAACAATATCTGCAAGGAAAATTGTCTGTGAAACGAACATTGAAGAAACGCCAACAGAAGCAAGAATATAGCAAACATCCATAATAACAACATTAAGTTTAAGTATAGGACCTGTAATAAACATTAAAGCATAGCCAACAATTGCAGTTGAAAGTGAAATTGTGTATGTTGTTCTCTTTGAAAACCATTTTGAAAGGATAGGAACAACTAAAAGGCCTAATACAGAGCCAACTGTACCGATTGTTTGGAAAAGAGATTGCAATTTTGAGTTGCCCAATGTATCTGTAAAATAATAAACAGCAGTTGAGCTTGTTAAGTACCAACCTGCATTTGAAAGCATTGCAAAGATGATAAATACAACAAGTTGGTCATTGTTTTTAATAACCTTGAAAACTTGTTTAAGGCTGAACTTTTTCTTTTCACCATAGACAACATTAGTTTCTTTTGTAACAAGAATACAAACAAGTGCAAAGAAGATAAGAGCAATACCACAAATACCTGCCCAACGTGAGAAACCACTTGCACTGTAGCCTTTTTCATCTGTCATACCACTTGAAAGAAGTGGGCAAAGGATTGGTGTAAGAATTGAGATAATGCCTTGACCGATACCTGAAAATGTGCGAGCAACTGTTGCAACAAGATTTCTCTCTTTTTCTTCACTTGTGAAAGAAGGCACCATTGACCAATAAGGAATATCAGCCATTGTGTTTGTCATACCCCAAGCCACATACATTACTGCTATGTAAATATAAAGTGGGAGTCCACTCATACCAAAGGATGAAAAGAGCAAGAAAAGCACAATTGCATTACAACAAGCACCAATTAAAATCCAAGGTCTGTATTTACCGAATTTTGTTCTTGTGTTGTCAACAATTGTACCCATCATAGGGTCGTTAATACCGTCCCAAATACGAGCAAGAGGTGTAATTAAAAGAAGGAATGCTTCTTCAAGTCCCAACACACTTGAAAGGTAATATGAAAGGTATGAATAGAACATACCATAGCTTAAATCAAGACCGATAGCACCAATACCATAGCCCAATGCAGTTGATAAAATTGATTTCTTTTTATTTGCCATTTTAATTTCTAACCTCACTTATCGCACTTTTTAATTCGTCTTCTATATCGCCAAACTCACGAGAGTAGTTGCCTTGTTTTTCTTCATACTTTGAAAGGGCTAAAGAGAAAATACCAATAATTGCAGAAACAAAAGGCACTATTTTCATAACAACCTTTACGATTTTCATAAGCTTTTCCATTATTTTTTCATCCTTTCATTGTATTCATTAAGATATTTTTTTGCAAAGAATGCATCTGATTCATAAGGCTCTGAAGCAAGACCTCGTTTTTGGTGAGTTTCTGCACCTTTTCCTGCTAACAGAATAACAGCTTTTTCCTCTGCATTTTCAATAGCAGTCTTAATTGCTTCACCACGGTCAAGAATAATTTTATATTTATCCTTTGCTCCTACACCCTCAATATAATCTGCAATAACCTTGCAAATGTCTTCAAGTTTTTCTTCTGCAGGGTCGTCTTCTGTAACATAAATCATATCAGCATTAAGACCACTAACCTCTGCCATTCCTTGTCGTCTTATAATTGCCTTGTTGCCAGGGCAACCAAAAACAATAATAATTTGTCTGTCAGGGTATTCTCTCTTTGCAGAGTCAAAAAGATTTTCAAAGCTTAATTTGTTGTGAGCATAGTCAACAATGACTGCAAGTTTTTTGTTTTCGCTTTCATAAAGTTCCATTCGTCCACTTGAACGAGCCTTTAAAAGACCAATTTTAATTGTTTCTTTATCTATACCAAGCTTTTCACAAACTGCAATAGCACATAGGGCGTTGCTAACATTGAAAAGACCAGGGACAGAAAGAGTAAATTCTTCAGTAAAGCTTTTTGTACGAACTGTGAAAATTGTGTTTGAATCGCTCTTGTGAATGTTATAGCCATAAACATCTGCACTGTCATTTAAGGTGCTAAAGGTTATAACCTCAGGAGTAACCTTCACTGCTTCAAGCACATTCTCTGATTTATCAGAATCAAGATTTATAATAGCAGTTTTGCTTTGAGCAAAAAGCCTCATTTTAGAGTTGAAATAATCTTCAAAATCAGGGTGCTCAACAGCACTTATATGGTCAATGCCTATGTTAAGGTAGCAACCAATGTCAAACTCCACACCTTGCACACGGCCATATTTTAACGCTTGAGAGCTAACCTCCATTGTGAAAAGGTCAATACCACAATCATTAGCATTTTTAAAATGCTTGTGTAATTCAAAAGGCTCAGGTGTGGTTAAAGTGCTTTCTTCGTTTATAACACCGTCATAGACTTCAATAGAAGAGAGAAGACCGCTTTGCTTGCCTTTCGTTTTTAAATGCTCATCAAAAATATATTTTAAGAAATATGCAGTTGTTGTTTTACCTTTTGTACCTGTAATACCAACAAGAGACAAGTTTTTATGAGCATAGCCATAAAACTCATTTGCCATAATTCCAAGTGCAAGACGAATGTCGGAAACTAAAACATATGGAGCATCAACATTGTATTTTTTATCTGCAACATAACAAACTGCACCCTTTTGCAAAGCGTCAATCAAAAATTGCTCTTTGAAATGTGCACCCTTGCATACAAAAACTGTGTTTGGTTTAATATCACGAGAATTGTATGAAATATGGTCAACCTTGAGATTTTTGTCACAGTTGATTTCTTTAAGTATTGAATTTTGCTTAAAAAGGTCAATAAAATTTTTAACTGTCATATTTCCACTCTCACTAAGCATTTTCTAAACAAATTTTATATGCTATTTCTTCTAATTGAGCAACATTTTCAATAGTGCCCAATTCAACTCTGTATTTTGTTGCACCGTGAAGACCTTTTGTGTACCAACCGGTATGCTTTCTTGCTTCACGAATTCCAATGTAATCGCCTTTATATTCACAAAGTGTTTTTATGTGATTAAGCATAACTCGCATTTTTTCTGCCACAGGTGGCTCAGGTAATATTCTCTCGTAGTCAAGATAAGCATTGATTTGAGAAAATACCCAAGGTCTGCCTAATGCACCTCTGCCAATCATAACAAGGTCGCAATTTGTTTCTTCAAGCATTTTTGCTGCAGAAATTCCATCCACAATATCACCATTACCGATAACAGGAATTGAAACGGCTTTTTTTACCTCTGCAATAATATTTAGGTCAACTGATGGAGCATACATTTGTGCTTTTGTCCTGCCATGGACTGCTATTGCAGAAGCACCTGCAAGCTCTGCTCTTTTTGCCATTTCAACAGCATTTACAGAATTTTCGTCCCAGCCTTTACGAATTTTAACGGTAACAGGGACAGGAGAAACCTTTACAACCTGACGAATTATTTCTTCTGCAAGCTGAGGATTTTTTGAAAGCATTGCACCTGCACCGTTTGAGATAATTTTAGGAGCAGGACACCCCATATTTATATCAATGATTTCAGGATTGAATTCCATAACTGTTTCAATACTTTTTGCCATTGTAAGAGGGTCGTTGCCAAAAATTTGAATACCTGCAGGACGCTCAACAGGTGAGATAAAAGCCAAATTCTTTGACTTTCTATCGCCCATAGAAACACCCTTTGAGCTAATCATTTCACTAACAATATATGATGCACCATAGCCCACACAAAGCTCACGAAAGGCTCTGTCTGCAACACCTGCCATAGGGGCTAAAACTGCTTTCCCTTGAATTTCAACATTACCGATTTTCAAAAAGACTACCTCTTAAAATACAATAGATAATTTATTTTAACACATAAATATACTTTTAACAAGAATATAATTGTATAAACAATCATATTTATCATTAAAAGTAAAATACGGAGGTTTATTATGATTTCAGAAGAAAAAAACATTCAAAAAATGCCACACAATATTGTTATGGAAGATAGAAAAAAGATGTCAGTTTCAGGGGTTACAGATATTGACTCTTTTGACGAGCAGACAATTATCGCAGTAACTCAATTGGGCGAGCTGACAATTCGTGGTTGGAATTTGCACATTACAAGGCTTAATCTAGAACAAGGAGAATTGATGGTCGATGGGGATATTTCATCAATAACATATACAGACATTAGACCAAAAGCACAAGGACTGTTTTCTAAGGTGTTAAGATGACAGATTATCTATATAGTGTTAGCCTTGCAAAGCAGACAACTAACTTTCTTCTTTCCTTGGGGCTTGGCTTTATAATTGGCGTTTTATATGATGTCTTCAGAATAGTGAGAATTTGCATTTCAAAAGGGAAAATAGCGTTTGTTATAAGTGATATTCTATATTTTTTAGTGTTGGGCGTGTTAACTTTTTCTTTTTGTCTTGCAGTCAACGAGGGGGAGCTACGCTTCTACATTCTTTTTGGAGAATTGGCAGGCTTTTCTATTTATTATTTTTCATTAGGCATTGTAGTTTTTTCAATAAGTGAAAAAATAATTTTAACAATTAAAAAAGTAATTCATAAAATATTAAGCATTGCTTTTACACCTTTTAAATGGGTGCTCAAAAAAATCACATCTTTTTTCAACAAATCATTTCAAAAAAGTCGAAAAAATGGACACTTTTTTAAAAATAAATCAAAATTGCTCTTGAAACTCAATAATAAGTTGTTGTATAATTTAAATGTTAAAAAGGCAAAAAGTCGTTCTGAAGAAAGGAATGTTTAATCTATGGATAAGCAAAAGAAAAATGCAAAGCTCTCAATGGGTAACCACAGCTTTATTCTCACACTTTCACTTTGCTTACTTTTGGGATATTTTTTAATCCAAATTATCAGCATTAACATCCAAGCAAAAGAACGCAAAGAAGTTTTAAATGCAAAAGAAGCAGCATATCAACAACAAATTGCAGAGAATGAGCAAAAACAAGCAGTTGTGGAAAATCCTGATAAGAGTGAATATATGGAAAAAATCGCTCGTGAACTCGGATATGGTATGCCTGGTGAAAAGGTCTTCTATTGTGATTGATTAGCTTGTTGCCTAATTCGAGGAGGATATGCAAATTTATGCAGGTTGAAATCGGTTCTGTTTATGAGGGAACAGTTACGGGATTGACAAACTTTGGTGCTTTTGTCAAGCTTGACAATGGCACAACAGGAATGGTACATATTTCAGAGGTGTCTAACGAATATGTTAGTGATATTTCTGAAAAGCTTTCTGAAGGTGATAAGGTTTCAGTAAAGGTGCTTGAAATCAATGAAAAGGGTAAGGTTAGCCTTTCAATTAAAAGAGCAATGGCAACTGAAGAAAAACCAAAGCCTGAAAGAAAACCAAAACCACAAAATAAAGGTGGAAATCGTGGCTGGCAGGGTAAGCCTCAAGAAGAACAGTCTACTCCAATGTCTTTTGAAGATATGATGGCAAAATTCAAGGCTCAAAGCGAAGACAAAATGAGCGATATTAAGAGGAATTCTGACCGTCGTGGTGGTAACACAGGCTATCGCAAGGGTAATAGACAATAAAATTTTTAGGGCAGAAGAAATCTGCCCTTTTGTTTTAGGTTGTAAAGCTTATGAGAGAAATAAATGTAATTGAAATCATTGAAAAAGTTAAGAAGCTTTGTATTGAGGCAAATAAAATTTTGCCTGACGATTTGACAGAGTGCCTTGCTTGTGGGTATGAGAGAGAAGAAAAAAGTCTTCCAAAATCAATAATGGGAGATTTAATGAACAATCTTTCTTGTGCAAAAGAGATGGATATACCAATTTGTCAGGATACAGGTATGGCAGTTGTGTTTGTCGATGTTGGGCAAGATGTGCACATTGTTGGTGGTAGTTTTGAGGCTGCTATAAACGAGGGTGTTAGACAAGGCTATGTGGAAGGACTCCTTCGTAAATCTGTTGTGGCAGACCCACTTGAAAGAGTAAACACGGAGGATAATACACCTGCAATAATTCACACAAGAATTGTTGATGGTGATAAAATTAAAATCACAGTCGCACCAAAGGGCTTTGGCAGTGAAAATATGAGCAAGATAAAAATGTTTACTCCATCTGCAACAAAAGATGATATTGTAGACTTTGTTGTTGAAACGGTGAAAACTGCAGGAGGTAACCCTTGCCCACCAATCGTATTGGGAATTGGAATAGGTAGTGATTTTGAGGGCTGTGCAATTCTCTCAAAAAAAGCACTTTGCAGACCTGTTAGTGAAAGAAACGAAAAAGCGTTTTACTGTGAATTAGAAAAAGAAATTCTTGAAAAGGTTAATGCTACAAATATCGGTCCACAAGGCTTTGGTGGAAAAACAACTGCACTTGCAGTAAACGTTGAAACTGCACCTACTCATATTGCAGGTCTTCCTGTTGCAGTTAATGTTGGATGCCATGTAACAAGGCATAAATCGTCGATTATATAAACAATTTGTAAATTATATATAAAAATTTAATAAAACACTTTATTTTTCTGTGCAACTATGCTATACTGTAATTGAACAAGAGATTGTTCAATTATAAGGTGTTAAACACCTATGCAAAGGAGATGTCGTTGTGAATATTACAATTATTGGACGCAAATGCACACCAAGAGAAAGCTTTAAAGCAAGAGCAGAGGAAAAACTCTTGAAGGTTGAAAAATTCTTTGGAAAAGATGCAACGGCAAAAATCACTGCTACTGCGGAAAAGAATTTTATGATTTGTGAGATTACACTTACAAAAAATAGTATGCTTTTCCGTGCACAAGAGCGTAGTGATGATTTAGAAGATGCACTTGATATGTGTGTTGATTCTATTATCCGTCAAATCAGAAAGAACAAGACAAGACTTGAAAAAAGACTTCGTGATGTTTCATTTGATGATGTGTTAATAGAAAATGCAGGTGAGGACGACGAAATTGAAGTTGTTAGAACAAAATCAGTTGTCTTAAAGCCTGAAAGCGTTGAAGAGGCTATTTTGCAAATGAACCTTATAGGACATCAATTTTATATGTTCCTCAATGCAGAAACAGACGGAATTTGCGTAGTTTATAAGAGAAATGACGGTGGTTATGGTCTTATTGAGCCAGACTTTGAATAGATAAATTTAACAGAGTGGGGCTTTTGCCCCACTTTTTTAATGGGTGAAGAATATGGAAAAAACAAAAAAGCAATTGAGTAAAAAAGCAAAAAACATAATCATAAGTGCAGTTTCTGTGGTAATTGTGCTTTGCCTTGTTTTTGGCTCTCTGTTTTGGGACGAAATTTTGTGGGATACAAAATGGTTTAAAGAGTATTCACAGGATGCAGACCTTAAAATCACTATTGCAGTAGATAAAACCTTTGAAACATTTGATGGCTGGGGTGCATCTGCTTGTTGGTGGTCTCAAATTTTAGGTGATAACGAAAATGCAGAAGAGGTTATGAAGCTTCTTTATAGTAAAGAGGGCTTAGGTCTTAACATTTATCGTTATAACATCGGTGCAGGCTCTTCTGAAACAGAAGATACAAAAATCACAGACCCTTGGAGAAAAACAGAAAGTTTTTACTACTATAACGAAGAAACAAGTCAATACGAATACGACTTTACTCGTGATGCTAATGCTCAAAAATGCTTAGATATGGCGTTATCATATGGTTGTGTTGATACAGTTGTGCTTTTTGCAAATTCACCACACTATACAATGACTAAAAATGCTCAGGCTTATGGTAATGAAGAGTGGTGGGTAAGTAATATTGCTCCAAACCAATATGAAAAACATGCAGAATATTTTATGGAAATCACAGAATATTTCTTGTATGAAAAAGGCTTGGCAGATAAAGGTATTAAGGTTTTAATCAGCCCAATTAATGAGCCAAACTGGTCTTGGGGTGTTGAGGGTAACCAAAGACAAGAAGGTTGCTTCTACAACTCTGAAGATATTTATGGTGTTTACAGAGCATTTGCAAAAGAGATTAAAGAGAGAAATCTTCCTGTACTTCTTTCAGGACCTGAATCCGGTGAAATCGGTCATAGACTTTATGAGTGGTTTGAATATATTTATAACGATGCAGAAATCAGACCATATCTCGGTACACTTTCATATCATAGCTATTGGTCAGATGATTTAGTAAACAACAAAATCGGTCTTGGCAATTGGCTTGATGAAAAAGAGTTTAATGTGCCTGTTGAAATGTCAGAGTGGTGTCATCTTCCTTGCACAGCGCCAATAGATTCAATGGATGGTGCACTTTTACAAGCTCGTGTAATTGCTAATGATTTGGAATATACTCATGCTAATTCTTGGACTGCATGGGTAGGAGTTAATGGAATTGGAATTGGTGATGATGGCAAGCAATATTCTGACGGACTTTTAGTTGCGACAGATGCTGAAATCAGTGATTATATTATTCCAATGAGATATTATGCAATGGCACATTACAGCCAGTTTATCCCTGTTGGAAGCACTCGTTTGTATCTTGAAAAGAATATAAACGACCTTCAAGAAATAACAGAGGTTGTAGATGGCGAAGAAAGAATTGTTTCTTCACGATATACTACAAATGCGGTGGCTTATAAGCGTCCTGACGGCAAAATCGTTTGTGTTGTTGTAAATGAGGGTGTTGAAAGAAAACTCGATTTCAATATTGATGCAGATAAAATGACAGTTTATACAACAACCGAGTCAAAGCAAATGGCACAAACCTATAGTGGTAAGGTTGATGAAATCGACTTGCCTGCAAGAAGTATTATGACAGTTGTGTTTGAATAAAATAAGAAAAACCGACAGTTAAATCTGTCGGTTTTATTTATTATAAGGTGTTGGATTATCAGTTAAATTTAAAATATAATCAACACTTACGTTGTGTATTTTTGCAATTTTAATGAGAGTTTCTGGCGTCATAGAGTTCACACCATTTTCATAGGCTGCATAAGTTCGTCTATTTATAAATAACATATCAGCAATTTGTTGTTGAGTCCAATCTTTGTCTTCACGTAAATCTCTAATTCTTTTATATATCATTTGAATCACCAAAACTATTATATATGGCATAAATTCTGCCATTGACTTTTGGCAGAATTTGTGGCATAATTGCCATAAAGGAGATGGTAAAATGAAAAAGGTAATTTCAGTTTTATTAATTATAAGCTTGTTGTTTGCATTTACAGCTTGCGGTAA
The DNA here is from genome assembly GCA_045593645.1 of Candidatus Fimenecus sp. GTDB lineage: Bacteria > Bacillota > Clostridia > Oscillospirales > Acutalibacteraceae > Fimenecus. The sequence continues at coordinate 56,866 of JAZNWZ010000034.1, forward strand.
TAATGAAAAAACAAAAGAAACCACAACTATTAAAGAAACGAATAATTTTATTAAAGCTGAGATAAGTGCTGTTGACGGGAGTGATAACGGCAAATTAAAACAATTCGTTGTTGAAATTCCGATTATAAAAGGGTATGAAGAATATAAGTTTAATAAGAATAGTTGGAAATATCAAGCAGACTGCATTTATAATGATTGTGAAGTGTATTGTATGGTTATAGAATGCGACACTGACGATGGCAAATATGTATGTATTGCACTTACTTGTCCAGACAAAAACTTTACAGTAAATAACCTCATTTGTGGAGGAATAGAAATAAGATACAATGAAAATGATGTAGAAGTGAATGAAGTGGTTTATTTTTATTCTTCAAATGATATAATTGCAAGAATACGTTATGAAAACGATGTGATTGTAGAAGGATACACAAAAACGGGTTATACTTTTAAAAATGGAAAGTATCTCAATCCACAGGGCGAAAGTATTAGTGCTGAAATCTTTAATGAGGAATATGATAAATTAGTCGACCCATTAAACGATAAGTATATTTATTGGTAAAAATAAAAAGAGCAAGGTTTAAATCCTTGCTCTTTTTATATTTCAAAACAAGTAAGAAATATCTATTTTATTGACAATTAAGCTAAAAAAAGATATACTATGCATATATAATGGATAAATTTAATGATTTTTTTAGGTTAACGGAGATTTAATATGCAAATTAAGTTTTCTGCACCATGCCTTTTAGGGTTAGAAGGACTTGTGGCTCAGGAATTAAAAGATATGGATGCTTTGAATGTTGAAGCACAAAATGGTAGGGTAGATTTTGAAGGGGACGAGAATATTCTTGCTCGTGCAAACATCTGCTCTCGATATAGTGAAAGAATTTTAATTCGTATGGGTGAGTTTAAAGCAACAACCTTTGAAGAGCTTTTTCAAGGTGTTAAAAAACTTCCTTGGGAAGAATGGCTCAATTCATATGATGCTTTTCCTGTTAAGGGCTATTCACTTAATTCAAAGCTTTTTTCAGTTAGCGACTGTCAAGCAATTATCAAAAAGGCAGTTGTTGAAAGATTAAAAAGTAAATACAATATCTCTTGGTTTGAAGAAACTGGTGTTACTCATCAAATTCAGTTTTCAATTATGAAAGATGTTGTAACATTATTTATTGATACTTCAGGTGTAGGCCTTCATAAAAGAGGATATCGTCCTGTTGCGAACAATGCACCAATTAAAGAAACACTTGCTGCAGCAATGGCAGATTTAGCAAGACTTCGTCATTATCATACTTTATATGATGTATGCTGTGGCTCGGGCACAATTTTAATTGAGGGTGCAATGAAAGCACTTAATATTGCACCTGGTATTCGGAGAGCTTTTATTTCTGAAAGATTTGAAAATATTGACTCAATAGTTTGGCAACAAGAAAGAGCAAGAGCTACTGATTTAGTTGTAAAAGATGCAGACTTTATGGCTTATGGCTCTGATATTGACTTCCACGCACTTGAAATTGCAAAAGAAAATGCTCGTCGTGCAGGGGTTTCAATGAAAATTGACTTATCTAAACGCGACCTTGCAGATTTCAAGAGAAAAAGTGAAAAGGGTACAGTAATTTGTAACCCGCCTTATGGTGAAAGAATGCTTGATATTAAGCAAGCAGAGGATATATATCGCACAATGGGCAAAATTTTTCCATCAGAAAAAGGTTGGGCATATTATGTAATCAGTCCTGATGAGAATTTTGAACAATGCTTTGGTCGCAAGGCAGATAAGCGTAGAAAGCTTTACAATGGTATGATTAAATGCCAATTATATATGTATTATAAATAAAAGTGGGTGAGGGTATGAAACACATTTTCGTTGTTAACCCTGTGTCAGGAAAAGGCAAAGAATCAAAAGCCTTTATTCCTGAAATTGAAAAGTATATAGCTGAAAAAGGTCTTGACGCAGAAATATACATAACAAAAGAAAGTCGAGATGGCTTGAAATATGTAGAAGAGATTGCAAAAAAAGGCGAAGAAGTTCGTTTTTATTCTTGTGGTGGCGATGGCACTCTTTATGAAGTTGTGAATGGTTGCTATAAATACCCTAACTGTCAAGTTGCAAACATTCCACTTGGTTCAGGCAACGATTTTTGTCGTCTTTTTGGTAAAAACACGAATATTGATGACCATGTAAATGGCATTCCAATGAAGCTTGACTTAATTGAAACTGATGGTCAAGTTGCTATTAACGAATGTGCAATGGGACTCGACTCTGAAATTTGTATCAGACAAATCTCTTATAAAAAGATACCTTTAGTAAATGGTGAGCTTGCTTATACCCTTGCCGCCCTTGGTTGTATTGCACAAGGCAAAACAAAAAATGAGTTTAGAATTACTATTGACGATACAGAAGTTTTTGAAGACAAATATCTTTTCTGTTACATAGGCAATTCTCGTTGGTATGGTGGTGGTTATCAAGCAGCACCAAAGGCCATGCCAAACGACGGTTTTATTGACTGTGTTATGGTTCGTTGTGATAGAAGCCCAATTCGTCTTTTGCCACTTATAAGTGTTTATAAAAAAGGTGAGCATTTAGACCTTGACATTACAACAATGCGTCGTTGCAAAAAAGTGAAGGTTGAAAGTCGCAATCCTGCAGCAGTAAATGTTGATGGGGAGTGTGCTTATGTTACTGAAAAAGAATTTAAGCTTTTAGAACAAGCAATAACCTTTGTTGTACCAAGAAATTCAGATTTTTTGAATATGTAAAAACATAGGGACGATAAAATCGTCCCTTAAATTAATTAAAGGAATAATGTTATGTACAATTTTTTTGTTAATGAAAATCAAAAACAGAATAATTGCTATTTCATAAACGGAACAGATTTTAATCATATAAAAAATGTATTAAGAATGAATATAGGCGACAATTTTCTTGTTAGCGAAAACGGAATGAGTAGTCTTTGTGAAATTGAAAGTTTTGAAAGTGATACTGTAATCGTTAAAATACTCCAAGAAAATTATAACGATACAAACTTACCAATTAAAATATATCTGTTTCAAGGGCTTCCTAAAGGGGATAAAATGGAACTTATTATTCAAAAATGCGTTGAATTAGGTGTTCACGAAATCGTTCCTGTGCAGATGAGTCGTTGTGTAGTTAAAATTGAAGAAAAGAAAAAGAAAAGTAAGCAGGAGCGTTGGCAAGCAATTTCCGAAAGTGCTGCAAAACAGAGTAAATGCAATAAAATTCCTGAAATCGGCGAAATTCTTACATATAAACAAGCATTGGCAAAAGCAAAAGACCTTGATTTGATTTTAGTCCCATATGAGAGTAAAAACGGAATGGAAGACACAAAAAATGCTCTTAATGAAATAAAAAGTGGTATGAGTGTTGGTATTTTAATCGGCCCTGAAGGTGGATTTGATGAAAATGAAATCTACGAAGCATTAGAAATAGGCGGAAAAGTCATATCATTAGGCAAACGCATTTTGCGTACTGAAACTGCTGCAATTACAAGTGTATCAATGTGTATGTTGCACGCAGAAATGAATTTAAGTGAGTAGTAAAATGAAACAATTACCCCAAGAATTTGAAAATAGAATGAAAACACTTTTAGGTGACGAGTTTGAAGATTTCAAAAAATCTTTTGACAAGCCACCTGTTCGTGCGTTTCGCGTAAATACTGACAAGATTTCACTTGAAGATTTCGAGAAAATCAATCCGTTTGGTGGAGAGAAAATTCCTTATGTTGAAAACGGTTTTTATTTCAATTATGACGGAATAGGCAATCATCCATATCACCATGCAGGTATGATTTATATTCAAGAGCCTGCTGCAATGGTGCCTGTTGAAAGCATAGAAATCCTAGAAAATTGGAAAGTGCTTGATATGTGTGCTGCCCCTGGTGGCAAAAGCAGTCAGATAAAAAATAAATTGGGCAAAGACGGTATTCTTGTTTCAAATGAGATTGTGCCATCACGCTGTAAAATTCTAACGGGTAATATGGAACGAATGGGTTTCAAGAACGCTGTTACAACTTGTATGCATCCTCAAAAGCTTGTGAAAATATTTTCCCAGAACTATTTTAATATGATTATGGTTGATGCCCCTTGCTCAGGTGAAGGTATGTTCCGTAAAGAAGAAATCGCAATAGATGAATGGTCACCTGAAAATGTTAAAATGTGTGCCGAAAGACAAGCCGAAATTCTTGACTGTGCCGCAAAGCTTGTAAAGCTTGGTGGCTATATTGTGTATTCAACCTGCACATTTTCACTTGAAGAAAATGAAATGACTGTTGATGCATTTTTACAGCGCCACCCAGAATTTGAGCTTGTACCTGTACCTGAAAAAGTCCGTGAAAATACTGTTGACGGAATACATTTTGATGGTTGCAAGTGTGAAAATATAGAGTATACTCGTCGTTGTTATCCTCATAAGACAAAAGGTGAGGGACAATTTGTAGCAGTACTTCATTATGCGGAGTCTCCAATTGATTCAGAACATTTTTCTGTTCCATTCGGTAAAGAAAAACTCGATAAAACACTTATTGATTTTCTTGATGATACACTCACAACATACAAAAAAGATAATGTGCAAATGTATAACGGCAACCCCGTATATTTTACACCCGATTTCCCTGTGCCAAGGGGAGTGGCTTTTGCTTGTGGCGTAACAATAGGCGAAATCCGCAAAAATTATATAGTGCCACATCACCAATTTTTTATGGCAATGGGCAAGGATTTTAAGAGAAAAATTGAACTTACTGCAAATAGCGAAGAAATCAAAAAATATCTTCACGGTGAAGAATTTAATACAGATTGTTCTAATGGCTGGGCAGTAGTAATGGTTGACGGTTGCACCGTCGGTGGTGCAAAAGTTTCCAACGGCAGAGCAAAGAATCACTACCCCAAAGGCCTTAGAACAAAGTAAAAGAC
>JAZNWZ010000035.1:0-57287 GCA_045593645.1 Candidatus Fimenecus sp.
TTATGAATAAAAAATTTTTTTATGTTTTTTAAATATAAAACACAATATATAGTAATTTTTTAAGAATTTATTTGAATTTTTCAACATATATTGTTTTTTTATATGATTTTTTTTAAAGTTGACAAGTTGACAAAATTTTTATATAATGTCTATCCGCAGATATTTTTACAATGTGTGACTAAAAAATGAAACGGAGGAGTAAAAATGAAGAGAACTTATCAGCCAAAAAAGCGTCATCGTAAGATGGAACATGGCTTCCGTAAGAGAATGTCTGATAGAAACGGCAGAAAGGTACTTGCTCGTAGAAGAGCTAAGGGCAGAAAGACTTTAACATATTAATTGTTAAGTCAGGTTTTTAAAGTGAAACGGACAGTAACGTTAAAAGAAAATTGCGATTTCCGTAGACTGTACGGCAAAGGAAAAATATTTCAGGGTCCTGCACTGGTTTCTTATGTAATGAAAAACCGTGCGGGCATTTGTCGTATCGGAATTACTACATCAAAAAAAATCGGTAACGCCGTTGAAAGAAATCATTCAAGGCGTTTAATACGTGCAGCTTATGCTTCCATTGAAGATATAGTTTTGGAAGGATATGACATAGTATTCGTGGCACGTTCTAAAACAAAATATTTAAAAAGTACGCAATTATCTGAAATAATGCTTTTACAATTAACAGAAGCAGGTGTTATAAATGAAGATAAAAAGCTTAATGATTAAAGCAATAAGATTTTATCAAAGAAAAATATCACCTTTGTTTCCGGCTCGTTGCCGTTACTATCCAACCTGCTCACAATATGCAGTTACTGCTATTGAAAGATTTGGTGCTATAAAAGGCACTTTTCTTGCTATTTCAAGACTATTACGGTGTAACATTTTATTTCCGGGAGGGTATGACCCTGTCCCAGAAAAAAAGAAAAAATGAGTCCAAAAAATTCGGAGGACAAAAATGTTTGATTTCATAAGAGAGGTATTTTCAATACCATTCGGTTATCTTATAGGTTTTTTCTATGAGATTAGTAACAACTTTATTTTATCATTGTTGCTTATGACACTTTGCGTTAAGCTTATATTACTTCCGTCCTCGATAAAGCAACAAAAGGGTATGGCTAAAACCCAAAGAATGCAGCCAAAAATCAGACGTATTAAAGAAAAATACGCAGGTAATCAACAAAAAATGAATGAAGCAATGAACGAACTTTATGCTCGTGAAGGTTTTTCTTCTATGACAGGTGGTTGTTCAGGTCTTCTTATTCAATTTCCTGTTATGATGGGTGTTTACTATGTAAACTATAAGCTTCTTTCTTTCGTTCTTAGAATTCCAACTGATGTTTTGGAAACAATTAAGGAAGCAACAAGAAACTTAGAAGCTTTTACAAACAATAAAAATAGTGAATATCAAATTGAAATTATTGCTTTACAGAATTTTGACCAAATTAAGAGTGTTGTTCCTACTGAATATGTTACAGAAATTGAAGAATTTATTTCAAACCTTAATTTCTTAGAAATGAATCTTCTGGATAAACCACAAACAAGCTTACCACTTAGTAATCCATTGTGGTTAATTCCAATTTTAACAGGTGTTACTTCAGTTGCTATGGGTATTTACTCATGGTTAAAACAAAGAAAAACAAATCCAGAAATGGCTAAAAATCCAAGTATGGGTTGTATGACTCTTTCAACTCCAGTTATGAGTATTTGGTTCTCATTTATGTTCCCTGCAAGCGTTGGTATCTACATTATTTTCTCAACTATTTTTTCAATGATTCAAATGGTTGTTACAAATATTGTGTACTCACCAAAGAAGGTTCTTGCAAAAACAATGGTTGATGAAACTATTAACCGTCGTGCAAGAGAAAAAATATTTAAAAATGTTGCAGAGACATTAAACGAAGATAAATAAGAGGTGTAATATGATTAAAGAAGCTATCGGAACCGGTACTTCTGTTGAAGAGGCAAAAGCTGCGGCTATGGTCTCTCTCGGAATTTCCGATTACGACGATTTCAGCGTTGAAGTTTTACAAACTCCAACAAAAAAGGTTCTTGGTCTTTTCGGTGGAAGTCCTGCAAAGGTTAAGGTTTCTATTGAAGTTCCAGACCCAAAACCTGAAAAGAAACAAAACAAACCTAACAACAATAAAAAGAACGCTCAAAAACCACAAAAAGTTGAGCCTAAAAAGGTAGAAAAAACTGAAAAAGTTGAAGCTCCTAAAGAAACAGTTAAAAAGGAAGAAGAACTTCCTTTAGTTCCTACAAATCTTTATGGTGAAACTGCAGAATATATCAAGTCAATTGTTATGTCTCTTGGTATGACAGAATGTTCAATTACTGAAATGTCAAACGAAGATGAAATTTATTTCGAACTCGACTGTGGCGATGATTATGGTATTATTATCGGTAAGCGTGGCGAAACACTTGATGCTATCCAATATCTTGCAAGAATGATTGCAAACAAAGGTAGCAAGAGCTATAAGAGAGTTTCAATTAACGTTGGTAACTATCGTGCAAAACGTGAAGAAACACTTAAAATCCTTGCAAGAAAGACTGCTGCAAAGGCAGTTAGACAAGGCAGAAATATTTCACTTGAGCCAATGAACCCTTATGAAAGAAGAATTATTCATACTGCTGTTCAAGAGGTTGAGGGTGCAACATCACACTCAATAGGCTCTGACCTTGACAGAAGGGTAGTTATCTCTCCAGTTGAAGGTGCAAAAAATAACGGTTCAAGCCGTAACAGAGGTGGCAACTACAATCGTGGTGGTCGTCGTGAAAAGAGAGAGGCATATAAGCCAGAAATTTCACCAGACAGAGCACCAAAAAGCGATATTGACGGAGCATCACTTTACGGAAAAGTTGAAATTCGTTCAACAAATGAGTAATTTATAAGGTAGGGCGGGGGCTTGGCTCCCGCCATATTTTTTAGGAATGATATTATGGAATACTTTGCAAAAGAATATGATGTTGCTGTTATAGGCGCTGGTCACGCAGGTATTGAAGCAGCCCTTGCATCTGCTCGTCTTGGTGCATCAACAGTAATTTTTACAATAAATTTAGATTGGGTTGGAAATTTGCCTTGCAACCCATCTATTGGTGGCACATCAAAAGGGCATTTGGTTAGAGAAATTGATGCTCTTGGTGGTGAAATGGGCATTGCTGCCGATAAAAATTCCATACAAACAAGAATGTTGAATCTTGGTAAAGGTCCTGCTGTGCACTCATTAAGAGCACAAATTGACCGTAGAGATTATTCAAAATATATGAAACACACTCTTGAAAAGCAAGAAAATCTTGATATGAAGCAGGCAGAAATTGTTGACCTTTATAAAAAAGATGGGCTTTTCTTTATGAAAACACAGCTTGAAGCAGTTTATTCTGCTAAAACTGTTGTTTTGGCAACAGGCACATTTTTAGGTGGTCGTGTCTATATTGGTGATGTTTCTTATGAGAGTGGCCCTGACGGAATGTTTCCTGCTACAAAGCTCTCTGAAGCACTAAAAAAGATGGACATTCCTTTAAGAAGATTTAAAACAGGTACTCCATCAAGAGTCAACAGACGAAGTGTTGATTTTACTGACCTTGAGGTGCAAGCTGGGGACGAAAGAATCATTCCTTTTTCTTATTCGACAACTGAACTTCCTAAAAATAAAGAGGTTTGCCACATTACATACACAAATGAAGAAACAAAGAGAATAATTCTTGAAAATATACATCGTTCTCCTTTATATTCAGGCAAAATTGAGGGTGTAGGTCCAAGATATTGCCCAAGTATTGAAGATAAAATTGTTCGTTTTGGAGAAAAAGAAAGACATCAGCTTTTTATTGAGCCTTGTGGACTTGATACAGAAGAATTATATCTTCAAGGTATGTCTTCTTCACTTCCTGAAGATGTACAACTTCAATTTTTAAGAAGTATTAAAGGTCTTGAAAATGTTGAAGTTATGAGAACTGCATATGCTATTGAGTATGACTGTGTTGACCCATTAGAATTAAAGGCATCTCTTGAATTTAACAATATTGACGGTCTTTTTGGTGCAGGTCAGTTTAATGGTTCATCAGGTTATGAGGAGGCTGCTGCACAAGGACTTATTGCAGGTATCAATGCAGTTAGAAAAGTTCAAGGCAAAGAGCCTTTTGTGCTTGATAGAGCAAGCTCATATATTGGTACACTTATTGATGACCTTGTTACAAAAGGCTGCTCTGACCCTTATAGAATGATGACTTCTCGAAGTGAATATCGACTTTTGCTTCGTCAAGACAATGCAGACATTCGTCTTACTGACTATGGCTATAAAATTGGACTTATTTCCCAGGAAAGATATGATAAGTTTAAAGAAAAGCTTGAACTTATAAGAATCGAGCGTGAAAGAGTTGAAAGCGTAACTATTGCACCATCAGAAGCAATTAACGAAATGCTCGTTTCACGTGAAACAGCACCTATGAAAACAGGTATTCGTCTGGCAGAGCTTATTAAACGTCCTCAACTTGATTATGAATGTTTGACGCAATTTGACACAACTCGTCCAGAATTGCCATTCGAGGTGTTTGAGCAAGTTGAAATCGACTTGAAATATGAGGGATATATTAAACGTCAACAAGCAAAGGTTGATGAAATGAGACGACTTGAAGTTAAAAAAATCCCTGCAGATATTGATTATGACGATGTTTATTCTTTACGTCTTGAAGCAAGAGAAAAGCTTAAAAAGGTTAAGCCTGAAAGTGTTGGACAAGCATCTCGTATTAGTGGAGTCTCCCCTTCTGACATATCCGTATTGCTTATTCATTTAAGCAAAAATGAAAGAAAATAATAATTTGCTTCTCCTTGAGGAGAAGCTGTCGCGAAGCGACTGATGAGGTGTAGATTGCGTTAGCAATCGTTGAAAAAACCACCTCATCCACCGCAAGCGGTCCCCCTTTCCCTCGAGGGGAAGGCATATTTGTATAAAGGATAACAATTATGTTAAACAAAGATTTATTTTACTCAACAATAGAAAAATTTGATATAACTATTGACGAAGATGCTTTTAAACGACTTGATTTATTTGCAGAAATGCTTATTGAAACTAACAAAAGCTTTAATCTTACTGCAATTAAAGAGCCTGATGATGTAACTGTCAAGCACTTTGCAGACTGTCTTGCAATTTTTAAATATGTAGATATTCCAGAAAATGCAAAGATTATTGATGTAGGTACAGGTGCAGGCTTTCCTGGTCTTGTGTTATTACTTGCAAGACCTGACATTCAAATGACTTTTCTTGACGGCACAAGAAAAAGGCTTATGTTTATTGAGCAGGTTCTTGAAGCAACTGCAGTTAAAGGTGAAATTCTTCATATGAGAGCAGAAGAAGCAGGTCAACTTCCAAAATACAGAGAAAAGTTTGATTTTGCAACTGCTCGTGCCGTTGCAGCCTTGCCAGTATTATCAGAGTATTGTCTTCCTTTTGTAAAGCTAGGTGGAAGCTTTATTTCAATGAAATCTGCAGAGATTGCAGAGGAAACTGCAGATGCTAAAAAAGCAATTTCTATTCTTGGCGGTAAAATTCACGAGAATATTGTGTTTAATCTTGTCGAAAATATGCCTCGTAGAATTATCACAATTAAAAAGAATTCGCAAACTCCGACAAAATATCCAAGACCTTCGACACAAATTTCAAAGAAACCTTTAAAATAAGGGCGAAAACCCTTGATTTATAAGTGTTTTTGAAGATGTGATTTCCTTTACAAATTAGCCTTCGTGGTGGTATCCTTTAAACAAGGACAAGCACTGCGGAGGTTTTTATTTATGTTAAAAAGGCAGAACAAAATCAGAACAGAAAGTCAAATACTTTCAATTTCTCAGAGTGATATTCTCCCAAACCCAAATCAACCAAGAAAAAGATTTGACTATGATGAGCTTGAGGGCCTTGCCCAAAGCATTCGTGCCAACGGAATATTGCAACCTCTTATAGTAAGAGAGTTAGAAAACGGTAAATACGAGCTTGTCGCCGGAGAAAGACGACTTAGGGCTGCAAGACTTGTAGGTATGACAAAAGTCCCTTGTGTTATAAGCGATATTTCCGAAACTGACTCCGCAGTGTTTGCTGTATTAGAAAATCTTCAAAGACAAGATTTAGATTACTTTGAAGAGGCAGAAGCTTTGGCAACTCTTGTGAGTGATTACCATATGGGACAAGAGGAATTGTGCAGAAAATTAGGTAAAGCACAGTCAACAATTTCAAACAAATTAAGATTATTGCGACTTAACGAAGAAATGCGATATAAAATCACAAAAGCAGGACTTTCAGAACGTCATGCAAGAGCATTGCTTGCTTTAAACGACGAGGTTTTAAGAGCAAGAGCGTTATCAATAATCATTGACAGACATTTAAATGTCAGCGAAAGTGAAGCTCTAATTGAACAGATGCTCAGAAAGAACGAAATGCCAAAGAAACAAATGCTTCGAGGTTTTAAAGATATTCGTATTTTCATTAACACATTGAACAATGCAGTTGACACAATAAGACGAGCAGGAATTGATGCAGATTCAGTTAAGACAGAAACTGATGAGTATGTAGAGTACATAGTTAGAATTCCAAAGCTTGAAGATAAATCACAGCAAGTAGCAATCTGATTGGTAAAACCATTGTTATCCCCCGATTACAATGTTTTTATATAAGTGGCGAAAGCCACCCATATCCTTCTCTTTCACACCCCACATCCACAGCGAAAGGCCTCTCCTTGTGAGAGGTCTTTTGCTTATGTTTCACGTGAAACAATTTAATAAATATTGGTAAAAATTAAAAAAATAAGAAATTTACTTTTATTTTTGATTTTATTGTGCTATACTTTGTGATATAATCCTAAAAAATTAAGAAAAATATGTATGGAGTGGGATTTTTGGCTAAAGTTATTTCCATAATAAACCAAAAAGGTGGCGTTGGTAAAACAACAACTGCCGTTAGCCTTGCTGCTGCAGTAGGTGCTCGTGGGCACAAGGTTTTGCTTGTGGATATTGACCCTCAAGGCAACTCAACAAGTGGTTTTGGCATAAATAAAAGAAAAATACACTTCTCGTCCTATGATATGCTCGTTAGAGATATAAATACGGAAGATGCTGTTATTACTACACAATTTAAGAATGTTGATATTATTCCTGCCGACTTAAATCTTGCAGGTGCAGAGGTTGAACTTATTGAAATTCCTAAGCGTGAAAGCCGTGTAAAGCTTGGCATTGCTAAGCTTTGGGACAAGTATGATTATATTTTCTTTGACTGTCCCCCTTCTCTTGGTCTTATCACAATCAATGCTTTGACTGCATCTGATACATTTTTAGTCCCTGTTCAATGTGAGTTCTATGCACTTGAAGGTCTTGCACAGCTTATGGCAACAGTTAGACAAGTGAAAAGACTTTATAATCCTCATATTGAGCTTGAAGGCGTTTTGCAGACAATGTATGATGGTCGTCTTAATCTTACTCAACAAGTTGTTACCGAGATTAAGAAATTCTTCCCAAACAAAGTCTACAAAACAACTATTCCAAGAAATGTTAGACTTTCAGAGGCTCCTTCTTTTGGTGAGCCTATCATTTATTACGACAAGAATTCAAAGGGTGCAATAGCATATATGGATTTTGCAGACGAATTCTTGGCACAGCAGAAGAAATAGGGGTGAAATGAATGGCAAAAAAAGGTGGATTAGGTAGAGGTATGGATGCTCTTTTCCTTGAAAATGACAGTGAAAAAGCTGTTATGACTCTTGGAATTAATGACATTGAGCCAAACAGAGACCAACCAAGAAGAAATTTTGATGAAAAAGCTCTTGAAGAGTTAGCAAAGAGTATTAAAGATAACGGTGTGCTTCAACCATTGCTTGTACGTCCAATGCGTGATGGCAGTTATCAACTTATTGCAGGTGAACGCCGTTGGAGAGCTTCTCGTATGGCGGGTCTTCACGAAGTACCTGTTACAATTCGTGAAATGACTGACGAAGAGGCAAGCGTTTTTGCTCTTATTGAAAACCTGCAGCGTGAAGATTTAAACGTTGTTGAAGAGGCAGAAGGCATTAAGTCTTTAATTGAATCCTATGGCTTTACACAAGAAGAGGCTGCAGACAGAGTAGGCAAATCAAGAGTTGCAATTACTAATACTTTAAGACTTTTAAAGCTTCCTTCTTCTGTACTTGAAATGCTTGAAAACAATAAGATTTCAGCAGGTCATGCTCGTGCATTGTTAGGTCTTGACGATGAAAAAGAAATGCTTAGAATTGCAGAGTTAACTGCAAAAGAGCAATTATCTGTTCGCCAGGTTGAAAAGATGGTCAAATACGCTTCAAATGGTGAGAAAGCAAAGAAAGTTAAACGCGATAAAAAGCGTGATAAATATTATGACGAGGTTGAATTAGCATTAACTCAAACACTTGGCAGAAAAGTTAAGGTTTATTTAGGCAAAGGTGGAAAAGGCACTGTTGAGTTTGAGTTTTATGGTAAAGAAGATTTAACAAAACTCGCTAAAGAATTAGACAAATAAGGATGGAATAGATATGTTAGACATTAAATTTTTAAGAACAAACCCTGATGTTGTAAAAGAAAACATCAAAAAGAAGTTTCAAGATGAAAAACTCCCTCTTGTTGACAAGGTAATTGAGCTTGATGCTGAATACAGAGCTGCAAAAGGCAGAGGTGATGAACTTCGAGCACTTCGTAACTCAGTAAGTAAAGAAATCGGTGGCCTTATGGCTCAAGGCAAGCGTGATGAGGCTGAGGTTGCAAAGCAAAAAGTTAAGGATATGGCAGATGAGCTTGCTGCATTACAAGTAAAAGAGTCAGAATTAGAAGAAGAAATTCGCAAGATTATGCTTGTAATCCCTAACATTATCGACGATAGTGTTCCAATTGGTAAGGACGACAGTGAAAATGTTGAAATCGAGCGTTATGGTGAGCCAGTTACACCTGACTACCCTATTCCATATCACGTTGACATTATGGAAAGCCTTAACGGTATCGATTTAGACTCTGCAAGAAAGACAAGTGGCAACGGTTTCTATTATCTTTGTGGCGATATTGCAAGACTTCACTCTGCAATTCTCTCTTATGCAAGAGATTTTATGATTGACCGTGGTTTTACTTATTATATTCCACCATTTATGATTAGAAGCGAAGTTGTAACAGGTGTTATGAGTTTTGCAGAAATGGAAAATATGATGTATAAAATCGAGGGCGAAGACCTTTATCTTATCGGTACAAGCGAACACTCAATGATTGGTAAGTTTATTGACACATTTACACCGGAAGATGAGCTTCCAAAAACACTTACAAGCTACTCACCTTGCTTTAGAAAAGAAGTTGGTGCACACGGTATTGAAGAGCGTGGTGTATATAGAATTCACCAATTTGAAAAGCAAGAAATGATTGTTGTTTGTAAGCCTAAAGACAGTATGAAATGGTATGACGAGCTTTGGAAGAATTCAGTTGATTTCTTCCGTTCACTTGATATTCCAGTTAGAACTCTTGAATGTTGCTCAGGCGACCTTGCAGACTTAAAGGTTAAGAGCTGTGATGTTGAGGCTTGGAGCCCTCGTCAACAAAAATACTTTGAAGTTGGTTCTTGCTCAAACCTTGGCGATGCACAAGCTCGTAGACTTGGCATTCGTATTAAGGGTAAAGATGGTAACTATTTTGCACACACACTTAATAATACAGTAGTTGCACCTCCAAGAATGTTGATTGCATTCCTTGAAAACAACTTAAATGAAGACGGAAGTGTTAATATTCCAAAGCCATTGCAAATGTATATGGGTGGCAAAACAAAGATTGAGAAATAATCTATTTTGAGGGCAGATAAATGAACAAAAATATCATTAAAATTTGTGCGTTGATGATGGTGTTTTCACTTATTTCACTTACATTCACTGCTTGTGGCGGAAAACAATACGAGCAAATAGGTGAAACTCCTGTTCCAACAACTCAAAAACCTGACCATATTATCGTTGGTGACGAAGATATTGCGGAATACAATCCTTTGTCAGGCGAAAAGATGGATGCTAATGCTATAAAGCAATATATAGCAGTTATGATAGACGGGGAGTCAGAAATAACAGGACTCTCCTCCCCTGACCTTATTTTTGAAGGAATCACGGAGGGCAATAAGCCTGAAATGATGTGGGTTTATGCAGACTTATCAAAAATGCCTGTAATTGGCTCAGTTGCAAAGGCAAGTCATAATCTTGTTGAAATTGCAGGAGGAATGGGTGCAGTTCTCGTTCATAATGGAGTAACAAATCGTGGTGCTTATGCAATTGAGCAACTTGAAATGCCAAGCGTTGATGCAGAAAAAGAATCTTCAGCATTTACAAAGAGTGAAAATGGTGTTAACACAAACGGTAACCTTATAAAGAGCATTATTGAGTCAAAGGGCTATAACAAAATTGCAACAGATATAAGCAAAAAACCATTTAATGTAATTTCAGGTAAAGACCTTGATGCATCAGGTAACCAAGCAGGCAGATGTAAAACAGTAAAAGTCTTTTACAATACAGATGCTTATCAGTATTTTGAATATAATGAAGAAACTGATAAATATGTAAACGAGCAAGGCTTAGAAGTTGATAATGTTATTGTTATGTACTGTGATTTTGAGACTTATGACGGTGGACAAGACTGGGTGCTTGAAAACGGTGAAGGCTTATGGATTTCTGATGGTACAGGCAAGCAAATAAACTGGGCAAAGAATGGTGCAAAGAGTAATTTAAGCTTTTCAAATAAAGAAACAGGCGTAAAGCTTGTTGTAAATGAAGGCACAACCTTTATTTGTGTTGTTCCAACAGCAAACAGAGCAATGACAAAAATTACAACTAAATAAAAACTTGACAGAATTGTGAGTATAATTTAGAATATAAACAGACTCACAATGAAATGGAGAAATATATATGAGTAAAAAGATTATAGCAGCAGCGTTAGCGCTCTTAATGTTTGTAGTGTGCTTTACAGGCTGTACAAAAAAACTTTTGACAACAGTAATTAATGGCCAAGAATATGTTCTTGCAACTGATAAAGACGGCAACACATTCTTTGATGATGATAATAATCTTGCTATTTACCCTACTGATGAAAATGGCGAGGTTGTTACTGGTGGCGACGGAAAGCCAGTTATCAACTATGTTGGAATTGACAATATTTTGATTTTTGAAGATAAAATTGTAACTGACTTTTATCAACTTGGTATTCCTACAGGTTGGGAAGGTCAAGGTCAAAACCTTTTCAAAAAAGGCTCAAACAATAAGGCACATATCAAAATTATGGACCTTAAAAAAGTAAGTGCTGAAAACACAGTTTTAAAACAAGCACAAAGCGCTCTTGAAGGTAACCAAGAACTTATTAAAGCTCTTGAAATGAACGGTTATACAATTGAACAATTTTCAGGCGAAGCAACAATTACTGCAAGTGGCATTAAGGGACAAAGAGTAGCATTTCTTGTAAAAGACCCAAGTGGCAAAGTTGTTCAATGGGCAGACGGATATTTCTTTGAACATGAAGGCAATGTTTATAAAGCAGAATATGCAGTTCTTGACCCTGCATATTATGAAGCAGATTTTGACTTTGCGGCATATCTTAGAGCAAATCTTACACTTACATAAGAAAACAACTATTATTAGCAAGGACGGTCGTTTGACCGTCCTTTTTTTGTTATAAATCCCCTTTTTTCAAGATTTTGACATGATAAAAAATTTTAAACACAAGATATTGTGTTTTTGCTATATAATAGACATTTTTCTTAAATTTTGTCTAATAATAGACTTGAATTTTGATGTTCATAATTTGTTAACAATTTCGTTAAAATGTTGCAACTTTTACTTGACCATTTGCACAAATTAACCAATTTTTTTTGAGCACTTTGTAGAAAGTGTGAAAAAATGTTAACAAACTATTGATAATTTTGAAAATTCGGTGTAAAATTGGTATAACCATAGGAATGGTGTAATGGGTGAAGTGCCCCCTTTTATAGGAAAATGGCATTTTTTCCATATCCGGATACACATCCTAAGGTAATATCTCGGGTGTGTATCATCAGTCTTCCACCAAGCTTTTTATTAAGTGGAAGAGGTGGAGGACGGTCCGAGTAAATTAGAGCTCTTTTTGTAGAACTCTGTCAGTTATCTTTAAGGTAACGACTGGGTCAGAGAGGGAAGAATTAGAAGCTCCCAAAGTTGCCGGTTCACAGCAATTAAAACAAAGTGAAAACTCTTATTACATTATAATATGTAAAATTTATTAGGAGGAAAAACTATTATGAAAAAATTTAAGAAATTGTTAAGTGTTCTTTTAGCAATGGTTTTAGTTCTTTCATGCTTCAGCGTTGCTGGTTATGCTGCAAAAGCATCATATCAAACAGTTGACAATATCGAAGCTCTCAACGGTTACAGCCCATATGGTCAAGTAACACGTGTTGACACTGAAACTAGAATGTCAATTTTATTTGATACTCTTGACGTTCTTCTTGCTGGATTGAACATTAACATGGGTCAAGTTATTAACCTTCTTGGTATTACAATTACTATTGACCTTACATCAGTTGACAGACTTTGCTATTCATTTGACTCATTCAAGAGCTCAATGAACGGTGCAATGTGGACAATTGCTGCTGGTATCGTTAACCTTGGTGTTCTTGAAGAACTCAACTTCGATTCTTGGGAATCAGGTATGAGCCGTGACGGTACAGCTCAACTTACAATCCTTTATGAAATTCTTGAAATGCTCGAAGCTAACAAGGGTGCTGTAGAATCAGTTCTTACAGACGGTATCGAACTTGGTCTTGTTTCATCTTTCATTTCAGGTCTCGACCTTTCAGGTATCAACGAAATCGTTACAGACCTTCCAAGCTTGCTTAAAGGCTTGATTTTTGGCCTCTTCGAAAGATGGGATGACACAACAGCTGAAATCCAAACTCTCGAATCAAACAAAACTGGTAGTGGTAAAGTTGAAACAACTCTCAACACATTTGTAAACTCACTCTTTACAAATGATATGTCTATCACAACAGTTAAGGCTGACTCAACAGGTAAAACAACAAGTGAACACTCACTTCCATCATCAGGTACTCGTGTAATTTACTCAGTAAGCGATGGTGTTCTTACAGCTCAATCTTATGCAACACAAAAATATGTTGATGCACAAGAAAAACTTGGTAACACAGTTACTGTAGGTTCATACTATATTTCAGCTAAGTATGTTCTCGTTGAAGAAGAAATCAATGGTGAAAAGACTGGCGATTACGTATGGGCACAAGTTAGCATTGACAAGAACAACGAAATCGAATATAAAGATGGCGAGCCAGTTTATACAGGTGCAAACCTTAAATATTATGAACTCAACTCACCTCTTCTTCCATCACTTAAAGCAGCTCTTGACGCAGGCACTGTAACAATCAACCTTAACTCAGACAGTGCTGCATCACTTCTTTACAAATTCATTCCATATGTATTTGGTGATTTAGTTCCAACAGTTGCTAATGGTTCTCTCAAGAAGATTCTTGGTAGCTGGTTCGGTGCAGTTTATAACTATGTTGGTGAAGTTGGCGATGCTGAAGTTCTCGCTCTTGCTGATTCTTCAAACGCATTCTTCACACAAGCACAAGGCAGTTATGTTTGGGAATGGTCAGATTACGCTGTAATCAATGGTACTCACTACTACCGTTTTGAAGACCAAATCTATGTTGCTGACCTTTCAAACTGCAACCCATACTTTGATGTAATTAACTGGGATTATGAAATCACAGCTGATTTCCTTAACGAATATATCCCAGGTGCAGATGGCAACACAGCTACAGCACACGGTTACACAACAATTCTCCAACACCTTAACAAGTTCCTTATTAAGCTTGCTAACGAAGTTCTCGCTCCAGAAGTTCTTGCTAAGTTCACACTTCAAGATGGCGACAACTCAAAGCTTATTCCAAACATTAAGGCTGTTGCTCAATCAATCATCTCAATTTCTCCTGAATCAATCTTTGGTTCAAACTATGCAGATGGTTACTACACACTCATCATGGATAGCGACAACGACACAGTTCTCGTTGGTATCGCATGCATGATTATCGACCTTCTTATGCCTCAAATGGATTTCCCAAGTGCGGAATCTGTTAAGGCTAACGGCGTAAAAGTAGGTGCTCCTCTCGCAGCTGTTCTTAGAGAACTTGCAACACAACTTCTTCCAAGCCACAACTACGATGCACTTATTTACGCTGACTACAATACAAAGACATTCCTTTCAGGTAAGGACAATAGCTACTGGCTTGACGTTCTTCTTACAATCGGTGCTGACATCGGCGTTTACTACCTCAAGAACCTTGCTGATATGGGTGAAGACACAACAGCATGGGCAGGTATGACAGCTGCTGGTTGGGCTGACAGCAAGACATACGTTGCTTCAGACCTTAACGAAATCAACGGTGTTAAACCTTGGGAAGCAAAGATTGACTACATCATTGACTGGGCTCTTGATAAGGACTTCCTTTGGGCTTGGAAGATGGAAAACATGGTTAGCGTTGGTTCAGCTACAATCGACATGGCTACAGTTCAAGACCCATGGGTTAAGCTCGACACAATCTTCAAGGGCTTTGTAAACTTCCCTGGCGTTCTTAACCTCGCTGACAAGTCAGACTCTTCAATGACAGACCTTGAATACGCTCTTCGCGAGAAGTTCATTCTTTCACTTGTAAACCTTGAATGGACAAATATCGTTGGTGGCGCTTCAGCAACAGGTCTTATCAACATTCCTACAACATCACTTCTTCGTCAAGGCGATGTTCTTACACAACTTGTAACAGTTATTAGAAAACTCCTCAACAACATCTTCACAGAAGTAATGTATGAAAATGCACAACTCTTCCCAGATGCTACATTCGTAGGCGTTGATGAAATATTTAACCAAGCTAATATCAGATCATTAGCAGTTTCACTTCTTGACAACCTTAAGGATGCTTACAATGCAGGCCTTATGGATACAGTTCTTCCAATCGTAGGCTTCTTCCTTGGCTGGAAATTCAACCCACAAGAAATGGCTGACCCAGCAATCACAATTGAAAACAACAATGGTTGGGCATATGTTAACGGTTTATCAACAACACTTAAGTTCCGTAACGCATCTGCAGGTATGCTTGAGAAACACAGAGCATCTTCAGCAGTTAACGGTACATTCAGTGCAGTTGAAGACCAACCTTACAACATTATTGTTAGCGGTATCGTAATTAATGCTGTAAATGATGATGGTACTGTTGCAGACGTAACAGCAGCACTTTCAACAACAACAACATTCCCACAAACTGTTGCTCCTGGTGCTACACTTCCTATCACTTACACATATACAGATACAGGTAACTACTTACTTCAATTCGTTGTTACATACTCATATACAGGTAAAGACGGTAAAGCACTCGGCGGCGAACAAACAATGATTATGTATGCTTACAAGTCAGAAACTGTAGGTGACGATACTCTTACACACTTGTATTCATCAGAAGACAGTGATAAGAACTATTCAGGTATTGACCCATTCAAATATCACATCTTTACAGAAGATATTTACGGTACAATTACTGAATATACAGCACAAATCAACTACAAGGGTTCAACACTTTCAAACCCTGACCTTGGTCAAACACCAACTGTAAACTCAGACGTTGCTCCAACAGGTAACGGTGCTACATACTTCCAACACATTTCAGGTGACATTACACAATATGGTTGGGAATCAAAACTTACTAAGGATATCGGCTCAACAGCTGGTAAACTTTACATTGCAAAATCAGGTGTTACAAAGGAAACTGAATTCCCTCAAGGTACATACGATATGGGTGCTATTGCTATCAAGTACTTCAGAAAGACACTCTTCTCAACAGAAGGCGACTCAAAGGTTTGGGACCCAGACTTCTACTTATACGATGACTTTGATGTAACAAACTACTACAATGACCACGTTGGTAAGAACATTCTTCCAACAGATGTTGATACATCTGACGCTAATGCTGTTGCAGCATACAATGATTATATTGCGGCTCTTAAACAAATTATTATTGACGCAACACAACCTAAGATGGCTGCAACTTATGTTGACCTTTGTAAAGCATTTGAAGGTCACATTGAAACACTTGAAACTACTTGGGAAGCACTTCAAGATTACTTAGCAGAAGGCAGCGCAAATAGCGATGCTGACAGCCTTGAAAAGATTCTCTCTGATGCTCTTGCAGTTGCTGAACCAGGTGGAGACGTTGCAGAAATTAACTTCCAAGACTACTATCTCTATGAGTATTTCGAATATCAAGATTACAGAACAGCTGTAAGAAACAGAATTAAGGCATACCAAGTACCAGTTGCTCCTACAGGAACACTCTGGACAATGGATGGTTACGGCATCACAGATAATGCTTGGGACGAAAACGGCAATGTTTATGCTGAACTTACAAACAATGTTTACGGTTCTGCATCAGGCAAGAAGCTCGTTGGTCTTAAGGCTGCTACATGGGAACCAACAGAAGAAGATGTTGCTGCATACAATGAAGCAGTTGAAAACTGGGTTGCTCCTGCATACACAGAAATGTCTAACCTTGACCAAGCTGCAAGACTTGTTTACTACAAGCAATTCTTAATCGCTAAGGCTGCTAACAAGCAATTCCTTGCAAAAGAAATCGCTTATGTTGATTACTGGATTAGCCAAGGCAAGTTCACTGAAGCTAACTACTCAACACAAACATGGACAGCTGCTGTTGAAGCTTATACAAACGCTACTACAGTAAATAATGATTCTACAGCACTTCAATCAGAAGTATTCTCAGCTAAGTGGGAACTTATGAAGGCAATTAAGAACCTTATCGAAAAAGATAAGTCAGTTCTTGATAATGCAGGTACATACCTTGCAGACCTTCAAGCTGCTGCTGACCAAGCTGAAATCCTCTTCGCATACCCAGAATACTATGCTGCTAAGGCTGGTATTGCTGCTGAAGCTGGTTTCGATGGCACAGACGAAGAATATGCATATGCACAACTCATCCAAGCTCTTGGTTACAAGTATACTAACCAATTCGGCGATGAAGTAGTTCTCTTCGACAACTGCTCAATCGAATATCTCACATGGGACCGCGAAAACACAGCAAGCAACCTTAAGAAGATTGCTGCTTCAACAGAAGCTCTTAAGGCTGCAATTAACCTCTTTGCATGTACTGTAACTCTTGACGATAACGGTGAAGGTTACACATCAGTTGAACAAGAAATCAAGTTCATCGAAGGTATCGTTCCTGGTTCAATCGCAACTATGGACCAACTCCTTTCATACGTTGAAGCATCTAGTGCTGACGCAACACTTGTTCCAACAGTATCTAAGGCTAACGCTTTCGGTACAGGTGCTAAGGTTGACATCAACATTGCTGCTATCGGTACAATCTCAACATACTATGTTGTTATTTACGGTGACGTAAACGGTGACGGTGCTGTTGATACATACGACGCTATGGAAATTGATATGAACGAATCAAGCGACTTCTCAGGTGCTTATGCTGCTGCTGCTGATACAAACGGCGACGGTCAAATCGGCGACGTTGACTACTCAGCTATCATCGCTGCATCTGCTGCTGGCGTTCAAATTGCTCAAACAAAGTAATCGGTTAATTTTCTAACTAATTATTCCAAACTCTTGGTGGGGCACCCCCCACCAAGGGTGTTACCCCAAAGTAGCAAAATTTTGGTGTTGACAAAGTGATTTCTCGGTGCTATAATTTTCGCTACGGACAAATTTTAGGATATTTGTGCGCTTTTGCGCGTAAATATATACGTTTCATTCGCACCGTTTTGTACCTATAACGGTGTATCAAAAAACAAAAACTCGGAACACATTTGATTTACCCAAAAACGGTTGAAATAGTTAGGTTTTCAACTATTTCGCTTTATCAAAATGTAAGTTCTTTTGACCCACACACAATTTTGAGAATTTGTGCCGTTGTTCCACGGCAAGTTTGGTGTAAGGGTGCAGTTTTTAGTACCAACTATCTGCATTTTTTCAAAAAAACACTGTCCGTTTCTCAATTGTGAGCTTCACCGAGCATAAATGTGGTTAATCAAAAGGCAAAATAGGAGGAAAATAGAATGACAAGTTCTAAAAAAGTTCTTGGTCTTCTCTTAGCTCTCGCTATGGTATTCGGATGCATGACAATGGCATTCGCTGCTGACCCAGGCGAAGCTGCTCGCGCTGCTTCTGTTAATGTTACAGTTAGTGCTGATACTCTTGCTGCTGGCGAACAAGCTACAGTAACAGTTACAGCTACAACAAACTTTACAGCTGCAACATGGTCTGTTCCTGTTTTCTATGACAAGACACTCGTTTCAATCGCAGTTACAAGTGTTGGTGGTACAGCTATTACTACTGATGCTGACGCTGTTGATGCATCTCTTGTTTATGCAAACACAGGTTTAGACGCAGCTAAATATGGTTTTGTACTTGTACAATTCACAGCTGAGCAAGGTCAAACAATTGCTGACACACTTAGCGCAAAAGAAGTTGTTGCTTTCACAGTAACAGCTAAAGCTGACGTTGAAGGTGCTGCTGCAATCGTTGTTCCAGCTGGCGCAAAGAAGACAACTTCTAATGTAAATGGTAAACTTTATTTTGGTTGCTCAACTTCAGGAACAACTATTACTAAAGTTCCAGTAAACGTTGAAAATATCGACGTAACAGCTGCTTCTGCAACAGTTAATGTTGGTGCAGCAGCAGACCCTGTTCTTACAGGTATTAATGGCGGCTATGTAGACGCTACAAGAATGTATGTTTATGGTGTTCCTGCAACTACAACTGACCTTACAGGTTACTTCACAGTAACTGATGGTTCATTCACAGTTACAGGTGAAGGTACAGGCGCAACTCTTACTGTTCTTGACAGCAAGGGTGCAACATTCGCAACATACACACTCATTATTTTCGGTGATGTTAACGGCGACAACAGTATCACAAACGCTGACTCTGTTGCAGTTAAGGGTGTTATTGCTGGTGGTTCAATCAGCGATGCTGCACAAGCTTTTGCTGCTGACGTTAATGGTGCTGATGGTATCACAAACGCTGACTCTGTTGCTATCAAGGGTGTTATCGCTGGTGGTACAATTACATCAAACCCATACGCTGCTTAATCGAAAATAATTTTATTTATTCGTAATTAATTTATTGGAGGAAATACAATAATGAAAAACTCAAAGAAATTATTGAGCCTTCTCCTTGCTGTAGCAATGCTCGCTTCAGTGTTTACAGTTATGTCTTCTGCAGCTGCTTTCGTAACAGGTCCAGAAACTGAGGGTTACATCAACATTAAGTACTCAGTTGAAAAGGCAACTACTGTTCCTGCAAATACAGCTGCTGGTTCTGAAGCATATACTGCTGACAATCTCTATGCTGTTTCAGTTTGGGCAAAGTGTAATCATGCTATTGATACATTCAATGCACCTATCCACTTTGACAAAACACTTTTCGCACCAATCACACTTGTTGCTGAAGGTATGACATTCCCAGTAGGTGCTGAATTAGGCGTAGACACATATTATACAGATATGGAAGGCGACAGCACTCTTTATGCTATTGAGATGGGCGATTACATGAACAACACAGGCATGTATAAGGCATCTGGCGCAACAGCAACAACAAAGGCTCTTGCAAAATGTATCGGTCTTGGCAACGCAAACTCAGAAAGCGTTGGTCTTACAGCTCAATACGTTACTCCTGACCATCCTAACTATGTAAGATGGAACGAAGGTCTTCCTGCAGACACAGGTATTGTTTTTGCTCAACTTGACGTATCAGTTACATCAAAGGCAGCATATCTTAACACAGTTTCAGGTATCACACATTCAACTGATTATGTAAGAATGTTCACAATTTACTTCGAAACACTTCCAGGTGTTACAGATGCTGACGTTGTTGGTGCAGAATTCGGTTGCTATACTGATGATTGCTTCGGTGTTGACGGTACAACAGACGAATACATGAGCTACTACACATCAGAAACAACAGCTATCCACGCTAACCCAACAAAGAACGTTGTAAGCAATGCAACAATCGTTGAAAAATCAATCCTTAACCCACTTAAGAACCAAATTAAGTTCGGCGTTGATGGTACAGGTGCTTCAGACGGCACATTCGACTACAGAATGCTCGCTGTAATCACAGGCGCTGACTTTACAGCTACATTTACAGATGTTGCTACAGCTAAAGAAGATATTACAGAAATGGGCTTCGTTCATGCTATTTCTAATGACGGTTCAGTTATCGATATGGCTACAGCTAAGGGTGTAGTTAACGGTACAGCTGCTAATGGTTACACATTAACAAAGGTTAACTACTTGAGCACAAGCATTTCAAGCGGTAACTATGTAATGTCACTCTTCATTGACAACATTCCTGCTGCTGATAAGGGTAACACAGTTTCTGCTATTGCTTACATCAAGACAGCTGATGCTATCTACTTCTATCCAGTAGTAGCTAGCGCTCAATTCAGTGGATTATATGACACATATTATTCACAAGCTTTCCCAGCATAATTGTTAGGTATAATTTTAGAATAATATGATTAAACATTTTTATAATTTATTGAAAGGGGCTAATAAAGCTATGATGCGTGAATACGTAACACCAGATTTCGACGTAACAGTTTACGAAATCGAAGATGTAATCACTGTTTCAATCGGTGGAGCTGACCCTGACGAAGATTCTGGAAACGGAACTGGTTGGTGGGGTTAATAACTCCGATTGTCAGTTTGACAAAACAAAAAAATAAATTCTTTTCCCCAACGGTATCCCCGTTGGGGTTTTTGTTTACCTTTTTACCCTAATTGCCTTGACATTACTTTTAAACTTGTGCTAAAATATAAAGGATAGTATGGGGAAAAATTGACCTATTCTATCTTTATCTAATTTCATTACATATTTTCCTTATATATTTTTTGAAATTAAATACTTTTACCAAGGAGGGAACGACATAATGGAACCAATTACCATTATTCTTGCCGTTGTCTCTGCTGTTGTATTTGGAGTCCTTGGCTTCGTTTTTGGCAACCTTTATCGCAAAAAAGTTGCTGAAGCTAAAATTGGCTCTGCTAATGAAGAAGCATTAAGAATTGTTAATCAGGCTGTTCAAACTGCCGAAAGCAAGAAAAAAGAAGCTGTTCTTGAAGCTAAAGATGAAATACACAAGTTAAGAAGTGAAGTTGATAAAGAACTTCGTGAAAGACGCGCAGAGGTACAACGTCAAGAAAACAGACTTAATCAAAAAGAAGAAAATCTTGACAAGAAAACAGAAAACCTTGAAAAGAAAGAAGAAATTTTAGCAGAAAAGCTTAAAGCTGCTGATGCTAAAATGGAAGAAGTTGAAATGCTTAAGCGTAGCCAACTTGAAATGCTTGAAAAAGTTAGTGGTTACTCAAAAGAACAAGCAAAAGCACTTCTTATGCAAGAGCTTGATGAACAACTCACTCACGAAAAGGCTCTTAAGATTATGGACTTTGAGCAAAGAACTCGTGATGAGAGTGATAATCTTGCTCGTGAAATCATTTCAGGTGCAATTCAACGTTGTGCTGCTGACCACGCTGCCGAAGCAACAGTTTCTGTTGTTGCTCTTCCAAATGACGAAATGAAGGGTAGAATTATCGGTCGTGAAGGTCGTAATATTCGTACACTTGAAACAATCACAGGCGTTGACCTTATTATTGACGATACACCTGAAACTATTACAGTTTCAAGCTTTGACCCTGTTCGTCGTGAGGTTGCTCGTCTTACTCTTGAAAAGCTTATTCAAGATGGTAGAATTCATCCTGCTCGCATTGAAGAAATGTTTGAAAAATCAAAGCGTGAGGTTGAACATACAATTAAACAAGCAGGTGAAAGAGCAATTGTTGATGCAGGCGTTAACAATGTTCACCCTGAAATTGTTAAACTTATTGGTAAACTCAAATACCGCACAAGCTTTGGTCAAAATGTTCTTAATCATTCACTCGAGGTTTCTTACCTTGCAGGTCTTATGGCTCAAGAAATTGGTGCTGACGTGAAGCAAGCAAAACGTGCAGGTCTTCTTCACGATATTGGCAAGGCTCTTGACCGTGAATTTGAGGGTACTCATATTGAACTCGGTGTTGAGGCTGCTAAGAAATATAAAGAAAACGACGCAGTTGTTCACGCTATTGCTGCTCACCACGGCGAAATTGAAGCAAAAACTATTGTTGCAGTACTTGTTCAAGCTGCTGACGCTATTTCTGCTGCTCGTCCTGGTGCTCGTCGTGAAAATGTTCAAAACTACATTAAACGTCTTGAAAAGCTTGAAGAAATTGCAACTTCATTTGAGGGCGTTGAAAAATCATTTGCAATTCAAGCAGGTCGTGAAATCAGAATTATGGTTAATCCAGAAACTGTTTCTGACGAAAAGATGGTGCTTGTAGCAAGAGAAATTGCTCAAAAGATTGAAGATGAACTTGAATATCCTGGTCAAATCAAGGTTAATATCGTTCGTGAAAATCGTGCAATTGACTTTGCAAAGTGATAATTTTAGCTCTCAAAAGCAAAAAATCAACTAAAATTATACACTTTGAAACAAAATCATAAAAATGCCCCGATGTCCATTTTGGCTTCGGGGCACAATAAATTAAAGCTTTATGCATAGAAACGGTGTGCTTATGACACGCAATATTAGAATTCTTTGTGTTGGCGACATTGTCGGCACAAGTGGTTGTGAGTTTTTAAGAAAAAAACTTTCTGATTTTAAAAAACAAAACAATATTGACATTTGCATTGTTAATGGTGAAAATTCTGCTGTTGGAAATGGTATGTTGCCAAATTCTTGTGGACACATTTTTACAAGTGGAGCAGATTTTATCACAGGTGGCAACCATTCTCTTAAACGTCGTGAAATTTATGAATATCTTGACAGAACGGACAATATTATTCGTCCTGCAAACTTTGGTGAGGGTGTTTGGGGAAAAGGCTGGGGCATAATCGATAAGGGTGCTTATAAGGTTGGCGTTATTAATCTTTTAGGCAGAGTTTGGCTTGATGGCCACTTAGACCCATTCGAAACTGCTGAAAAAATTATAAAAGAAATAGAAAAAGAAACGAAAATTATTCTCATTGATTTTCACGCTGAAGCAACTGCTGAAAAAAAGGCTTTTGGCTATTATTTTGACGGAAAAGTTTCTGCAATTTTTGGCACTCACACTCATATTCAAACAAGTGATGCTCAAATTTTAGCAGGTGGCACAGGGTACATTACAGATTTAGGTATGACAGGGCCTGAAGAATCCGTTTTAGGTGTGAAAAAAGAGATTATTATAGAAAAATTCAGAAAAGGCTTTACTACTATGTTTGAAGTGGCAGATACTCCTGCTTTTATGCAAGGTTGTATCTTCACAATTGACCGAGATACAGGCAAAACAGTGAATGTTGAAGCAATTACAGTGAGGTGAGCGTGTGAAAAGATTTGTAAAAGTGATTTCTCTGTTACTCTCTGTCGTTTTGCTTTTTTCTTCATGCTCCGGAGTTAACCTTGATGAAGAAGAATCAACTACTGTTCCTGTTGTAACAGAAAAAAGTCCAACTGTTTCTGATGGTGTGGTAACCTTACCTTTTAATCCAACCGACAGTATAAATCCATTTTTCGCAAAAAGTTATGAAAACCTTTATTTGTGTGAGCTTATTTATGAGTCTCTTTATGAAATAGATAGCGAATATAATGTGTTTGGTGAAATAGCAACAAGTGTTGTAGTGAATGAAAATATAGCAAGAGTAACATTAAGCTCAGGCTATAGTTTTTCTGACTTAACTGCAGTTAAGGCACAGGATGTGGCATACTCCTTTAATCTTGCAAAAAATTCTTATGCATGGGCAGACTGCTTAAGCACAATTTTAAGTGCCACAGTTATTTCTGACTATGTTATTGATTTCGAACTTGCATTTAAAGATATTTATGTAGCAGGCAAGCTGGATTTTCCAATTGTAAAATATGGTACAGCAGATGAGCAAATAAACACACCAATTGGTAGTGGCGATTATGTTTTTAAAGAGGACAAGCTTATCCACGAAATGAATTCATCAAAGGAAATTCTCCTTTATGAAATCGATACCAACGAAAGCTCTGAAAATGCTTTTAAAATCGGTGAAACAGATGTTTATTTTAGTGACCTTTCTGATTGCTCTTTCTCTGCAATTACCGGTAACACAGAAAGTGTGCTTTTAAACAATATGGTTTATCTTGGAGTAAACAGTAAAAACGGTGCTCTTAACAGATATGTAAGAAGTGCAATTGTTGCTAAACTCAACTGTGATGATATTGCAGTTTCTTCATATCAAGGCCATGCTTTTGCAACAAAAATACCAGTTAATCCTGAAAGCAAGCTTATAAGTGAGATTTTAACAGTAGATACAAAGGGTAATACGGAAATTGCAAACGGTATTCTTGACCGTAGTGGCTATACTCGTTGGTATGGCAAAGTTAAAACAGATGGTATTTATCCATTGTCAATGACTCTCATTGTTAATGAGGATAATAACTATCGTGTTGCAACGGCTTATAGTATTGCTCAAAGCCTTGAAGAATGTGGCTTTGGTATTACAGTTGAAACACTTCCTTTTGACGAGTACGAGCAACGAATTGTTGCAGGAAATTACGATTTGTATTTAGGTGAAATTGTACTTGATGGCACATTTGACCTATCTGCTTTCTTTATGTCAGACTCAGTTTTAGGCAAAAATATAAACCAAACAGAGTCGGCATCAGTTGAATATTTCTGTTATAGAGCAGGTGAAATTACTGCAAGTGAGTATTACAAAGCCTTTGTTGAGGACTATCCTTTTATTCCAATTTGCTTTAGAAAAGGCTATGTTGTAAACTCTGCTGACGTAAATCTTAAATTGTTAGAAATGCCATTTGACCTTTATAGTGGCTTATAAGAGGTATCTTTATGAAGTTCTCTGACGATATTAAATACATCAAAGGTGTTGGTGAAGCTCGTGCTGAGGGCTTTCGCCGTCTTGGTGTGTCAACCGTCGGGGAGCTTTTACGTTTATATCCTCGTGCTTATGAAGATTGGAGTAAGATTTTACCAATTTCTCGTTGTCCGTTAGGCGAAAATGTTTGTATTAAGGGTAGACTTATTTTCCCTATGCAAACTGACCGAGTAAAAGGTGGTATGCTTATTTCAAAAGGTACTGTTACTGATGGTGATGATGCAATTTCGTTGACTTTTTTCAATAACAAGTACATTGACAAAATGCTTAAAACTGACGAGGAATATCTTTTTTATGGCAAAATCACATTAGGCAAATATAATGCTCGTGAAATGACAACACCTTTGTTTATTAAGACAAGTCAAAGTGTTGAGGTTAGACCTATTTATCCACAAAACAAGGATATTACTTCAAAAACCATTCAACAAACTGTTGCAAATGCTTTGAAAGAAATTGACAATATTCCTGATTATTTGCCTGACTATATTCTTAAAAAGTATGATTTAATTTCACTTGATAGTGCAATTAGATATATCCATTTTCCTGAAAATGACGGAAACTTGCAAAAAGCAAGAGACAGACTTATTTTTGATGAGCTTTTTATTTTACAGTTAAGCTTGTTAACCTTAAAAAAGGACAACTCAACTGTATCGACAGAAAATATTGTCAAGAAGGATTATTCAGAAGAATTTTTCAGCAAGCTCCCTTTTACATTGACAAAAGCACAGAAAAAAGCCGTAAAAGAAGCAGTCGCAGATATGCAGTCTGGCAAGCAAATGAACAGACTTTTACAAGGTGATGTTGGTAGTGGTAAAACCGTTGTAGCAGCATCACTTGTATATACTGCATCAAAAAATCATATGCAATCAGCACTTATGGCACCAACTGAAGTGTTAGCAGTGCAACATTTTGAAACATTCCAAAAGCTTTTTAAAGATAGTGGAATTGTTTGTGAACTTTTGACTGGTAGTACAAAGGCAAAAGAGAAAAAAGAAATTAAAGAGCGTCTGCAAAATGGAGAAATTCATTTGATTATCGGCACTCACGCTCTTATTCAAGATGATGTTGTTTTTGAAAAATTAGGTCTTGTTATTACTGATGAACAACATCGTTTTGGTGTTAAGCAGAGAACGGGACTATGCTCAAAGGGTGAAAATCCACATGTATTTGTTATGTCTGCAACGCCAATTCCAAGAACATTAGGACTTGTTATATTTGGCGATTTGAATGTTTCAATTCTTGACGAGTTGCCACCAGGCAGACAAAAAATCGATACCTTTGCTGTTACTTCTGGCAAGCGTGGTGGAATGTTTGATTTTATTCGCAAGCATCTTGATAATGGCTATCAAGCATATATTGTTTGCCCTCTTGTTGAAGAAAGTGAAATGATGCAGGGTGTACTCTCTGCTGAAGAGTATTACAAAAAAGCCCAACCACGCTTTAAGAATTATAAGCTTGATTTACTTCACGGAAAAATGACTCCAAAGAAAAAAGACGAAGTGGTGATGAAGTTTAAAAATGGTGAAACTCAACTTTTAATTTCAACAGTTGTTATTGAAGTTGGAGTTGACGTGCCAAATGCGGTTGTTATGGTTATTGAAAATGCCGAGCGTTTTGGACTTTCACAACTGCATCAGCTTCGTGGTCGTGTTGGTCGTGGCAAGGCAAAATCAACTTGTGTGCTTGTTACAGATGCAACAAGTGATGAAACAACGGCACGAATGAATATTATGTGTGAAACAACTGACGGATTTAAGATTGCTGATGAGGATTTAAAACTTCGTGGACCAGGTGATTTCTTCGGTACAAAGCAACACGGACTTCCAAAGCTTAGAATAGCAGATGTTATTACAGATACCAAAATCTTAATGGAAACTCAAGAATTGGCAAAAGAAATTATGCTTAAGGACAATAATTTCCAACAAGAAGAGCATAAAAAAATTGGCAAGCAGGTTGCCAAAAAAATAAACAGTTTGCAGGTTTCAACAACTGCAAACACAATATGATGGGGTGTTTTTATGTACATTTTTGAACCTATTTTAAGAAAAAACTGGGAAAATACAGAAAGAATGGACGCTAAAAGAATAGCATCTCAAACAGAGCCTGACACTTGTGAGCAAATTCTCGACATTCCATACATTGACGATGGTGAAAGAGCACACCTTCTTGACATTTATTATCCAAAGGGAACAACAGCAAAGCTTCCTGTAATCATTGATATTCACGGTGGTGGCTGGATGTATGGCTATAAAGAAATAAACAAAAATTTCTGTTTAAAGCTTGCAGAAAAAGGCTTTCTTGTTGCATCAATAAACTATCGTCTTGCAGGAGGAGAAACAAGATTTGACCACCAAATTAAAGATATATTTTCTGCTTTAAAATGGCTTGGTGAAAATCTTAAAAATTATCCTGCAGATACAAACAATATTTTCCTTGCAGGCGACTCGGCAGGTGGACATTTTTCTTGTGTTACCACTGCAGTAAATATGAGTGAAGATATGCAAAAGGATTTTGATGTTGAATATTGTGGCTTTGATTTTAAGGCTGTTGCAGCAATTTGCCCTGCAATTGATTTGTTAAGCCCTAATTTTATTATGAATATCAACGTGCCTGTTTTATTAGGTGAAAAGTATAAGCAAAGTCCACTTAAAAAATATCTTGATGTGGCACAAATTATCTCAAAAGATTTTCCACCATTCTATGTAAATACCGCAAAGAACGATTTTCTTAAAAAGCAATGCTATAAATTGAGGGATTTGCTTTCAGAAAATAGAATTGAGTATTGTTTCCACGATTTTAGTGAGGAGATTTATAACCCAAGTGAGCTTACTCACGTTTTCAATGTTGTAAATCCATTTTCAGTTCAAGGCGATTTGTCAAATACAGAAATTGCAGAATTTTTCAAAAGATACATAAAATAAAAAAACCACTCGTGAGAGTGGTTTTTTTATTTAAGCTTATCTTAAACCATAGTTTTCAAGAACATAATCCATATCCTTATCACCACGACCTGAAAGGTTGATAAGAATTGAGCCGTGTTCCATTTGTTGGGCAAGCTTCATACCGAATGCAACAGCGTGTGAGCTTTCAATAGCAGGAATAATACCTTCCATACGAGCAAGTTTAAAGAAAGCATCAATAGTTTCTTCGTCGTCAATTACATCATACTTAACTCTGCCAATATCTTGTAAAAAAGCGTGTTCAGGGCCTGATGATGGATAGTCAAGACCACTTGCAACTGAATAAACAGGAGCAGGCTCGCCATTTTCATCCTTAAGCATAATGCTATTAAATCCGTGCATAATACCTTCTTCACCGTATTTAAGGCTTGCAGCGTGGTCGCCAAGCTTTGGACCACGACCAAGTGGCTCAATACCATAAATATCAACAGGGTCGTTTAAGAAACCTGCAAAAAGACCTGCTGCATTACTACCACCACCAACACAAGCAACAATAGCGTTTGGAAGATGACCTGTCATTTCAAGGAATTGTTCTCTTGCTTCAATACCAACAACACTTTGGAAATCACGAACCATCATTGGGAATGGGTGAGGGCCTAAAACTGAACCGATGCAATAAATACAGTCGTTATACTCTTTGCTATATGCATCAAAAGCAGCGTCTACAGCTTCTTTGAGAGTTGCAAGGCCGTGAGTAACTTCAACAACATTTGCACCAAGAATTTTCATTCTTGCAACATT
This sequence comes from Candidatus Fimenecus sp., assembly GCA_045593645.1. Classification (GTDB taxonomy): domain Bacteria; phylum Bacillota; class Clostridia; order Oscillospirales; family Acutalibacteraceae; genus Fimenecus. Next base: position 28,687 of record JAZNWZ010000035.1, read on the forward strand.
TGGAGCTTGCTTTTTAATGTCAACAGAGCCCATATAAATATCACATTCAAGACCAAAATATGCTGCTGCAGTTGCAAGTGCAACACCGTGTTGACCTGCACCAGTTTCAGCAATAATCTTTTTCTTGCCCATATATTTTGCTAAAAGAGCTTCACCCATACAGTGATTTAACTTATGAGCACCTGAATGGTTTAAGTCTTCACGCTTTGCGTAAAGCTGAACTTTACCGCCAAGAGCGTCTGAAAGTCTTTCAAGATGTGTTACAGGAGTTGGTCTGCCTTGAAATTCTTTACGAATTCTGCGAAGCTCAGCAATGAATTTTCTTGACTGACAAATTGAGAAATATGCTTCAGTAATTTCTGCCATTGCTGCCTTTAATTTGTCATCAATATAAACTCCACCGTATTTGCCGAAATAACCATTCTTGTCAGGGTAATTGTTAAAATAAGTTTCAAAATCAACATTGTTCAAAATCATAAGTATATCTCCTAAGTTTTAATATCGTAGGGGTCGGCGTCCTCGACGACCCGATTAAATTTGTATTATTTGCAAAATCGCCATCGCTTTGTTAAAAGTATCATAATATCACCTACAAAAAATAAAAGTCCATCCCAAAAATATGGGACAGACTGAAAAATCTGCGGTACCACCCAAATTCGCATTAAAAATGCGCACTCAACGTGTACGAACATACACTTAGCACTGTAACGGTTGCCCTCCGTCGTATCTACTCGCTTTCGCTTTCAAGTTGCCCTCAAAAGTCCATTCGTTGAAGCTCTTGCTACTGTATTTTCACCATCAACAGCTCTCTAAAAACAAGAAAAATCAATTACTACTCTTTCTCAACGGTTTAAGTAATTGTAGCACTATAAAAAAACAATGTCAAGTTTTAGTTAAAAAATATCTTTGTCAAAAATTATTCTTTTTGGTATTTTATGACAGCAGGTGTCAATCATTTCTTCAGAGATTTCATAAGGCATTTGTTTTATTCTCTCTTTAATTCTTGTATGACGATAGGTTTCTTCGTGAGCATCTGTGCCAATTAAAAGAGCAAGACCACGAGTTACCATATCTGTTGCCATCATCTGTGGCTCTTTGCCATTTTTACCTGCAAGACTATCTGCATTAACTTGGAAAATCACCTTGCGAGATAAAAGCTCGTCAATTATATGATGATTTCTATGAAATTCAATATATCTTTCAGGGTGAGCAATAATAGGATGATATCCACGAGAAATAAGCTCGTCAACCCATTTTGTAACCTTATTTACATTGAAAGGTCCTAAAGGAAACTCACAAAGAATATAACGAGAGCCATTTATTGTTAAATCGTCAATGTTTTTTGCAGTAAAAATATTATCGTTTAAGAAAAGCTCTGCGCCTGTTAAAACTTCAAGAGAAATGCCTTCTTCTCTTAAAGCTTTACGAAGAGAATGTGCTTTTTCTTCTCTTGTTTCAACAAAATCAGCAAGCTCCTTATAGTCGATAAAATGAGGTGTACAAACAATAGCCTTGTAGCCATTGTTATATGCATCTCTGCACATATCAATAGACTGTTCAAGACTTTGTGAGCCGTCGTCCATACCGAAAAGAATGTGGTTGTGAATATCAATCATTATTATCTTCCTTTAATTCAGGTTGCTCTGTTTCGTAAACATCATTGTGGAATACGTGGATAATTCCTTCGTCATTGAGAAGCTTTACCATAACAAGTGTAATTGGTAAAAGGAAAAGTCCGATAAAACCAAAAAGCTGTGAGCCGATATACATTGCCATAAGAGTTGCAAAAGGAGGAAGTCCTAATTGTCCTGCAACAAGCTTTGGCTCGATAATTTGTCTGATAACTGTAATGCAAACATACATAGCAAAAAGTGCAATGGCAAGAGCGGTGTTGCCTGTTATCAAAGAATAAACTGCCCAAGGAATAACAACCGTACCAGTGCCGAGTACAGGCACAATATCGATAATTGCTATTATAATGGCAATGATAGGAATGTAAGTGCTGTCAAAAATTCCAAAGAGCTTCATAAGGTACATTCCCAAACAAAGCTCTGTAAATGTAATGAGAATAATAAGCCCATAAGCCTTAGCCATTTTGCCAAGAGATGGGAATAAAAGGCGTTTTGCACGAACAACCTTTGCTCGAGTTTGTTTTGGGAATAAACTAAGAATAATATTTCGAAGTGTTTCAAAATCTGTTGTCATAAAACAACAACAGATAATAGAAACTAAAAATGCAACTAATGTTACAGGTACTTGTTTTGCTGTGTCCCATACTCCTTTAAGAGGAGTAACAAAGGCTGACAAGTCAAAAGAGCCACCTATTGAGCTTGGTGAGTCAAGAAAACTTAAAAGCTTTTCGCCAACTGCATTAGCAGCAGAAAGTTGAGTCTCTCTTGGTAAAAATGAAAGCACGTTGCAAACCATTTTTTCAACTTCTGCAATAAAAGCAGGAATATCGTCAAGCTTTAAAAGAAGCATACTGAAAAAGTCGGCAATTTCTCCAACAAGCCAAGCAACTGCAGTTGCAATAATACCAACAAAGGCAGAGAAACAAAGCAAAACAAAAAATACTGAAACCCAGCCTTTTTTCAAACGAGTTTTTTTGCAAACAAAGTTTACAGGCTTTTGTAAAATATAAGCTAAATACATAGCAAATAAAAATGGCAAAAACAATCCTAAGGCATATTTAAAAAATGCATAGAATAAAAACATAACAAGAGCTATGTAAATAGTATTTACAATAAACCTTTTCTTTCTTTCAACGTTTTCCATCTTAAAATCCTCAACAATTTAGTGATACTAATATAATAAACTATTTTTCGTGATTATACAATTAAAAATATAAAATTTATGTAATTATTTCTAAAAAATTTGCAAAAAAATAATGTAAATATATTGTATATTACTCTTTATTAAAAAACAGTTTTGTGATAGAATATTCAAAAGTATTTTTATAATGCTTTATTCTACCTAAAAGGGTGAGTGAATAAGATGTATGTGGCAGTAATGGGCTATGGTACTGTTGGTTCAGGTGTAGTTGAGGTTCTCACAAAAAACCATGACAGTATTGTAAAACGTAGCACACAAAAGGAAATGGAAGTTAAATATATCCTTGATTTAAGAGACTTTCCTGGGGACCCTCATGAAAGCAAAATGATTAAGGATTTTAATATAATTCTTAATGATGATGACGTTAAGGTTGTTGTTGAAACAATGGGTGGACTTCACCCTGCTTATGAATTTGTTTCATCTTGCCTTAAAGCAGGAAAGAGCGTTGTAACTTCAAATAAAGAGCTTGTTGCAGCAAAAGGCTGTGAGCTTTTACAATTTGCATCAGAAAACAATGTAAACTTCTTGTTTGAAGCATCAGTTGGCGGCGGCATTCCTATTATCCGTCCAATTTCACAATGTCTTGCAGCTAACGAGATTGATGAAATCGCAGGTATTTTAAACGGCACAACAAACTTTATTCTTACAATGATGATTGAAAAGAATATGAGCTTTGAAGATGCACTTAAACTTGCTCAAGATAACGGTTATGCTGAAAAAGACCCTACAGCAGACGTAGAGGGACACGATGCTTGCAGAAAGATTTGTATTCTTGCATCTCTCTGCTTTGGCAAGCACGTTTATCCTGATTCAGTACACACTGAGGGAATTACAAAAATCACACTTGACGATGTTTCATATATCGGTGCATTTGGTGGCGTAATTAAACTTCTTGGTCGTGCAAAGAGAAGAGAAGATGGCAAAATTTTTGCAATTGTTTCTCCTGCAATCGTAATGGACGGTAGTCAGTTGGCATCAGTTAATGATGTGTTTAATGCAATTCTTGTTCGTGGTGATGCAACAGGCGATGTTGTATTCTATGGCAAGGGTGCAGGTAAGCTTCCTACTGCATCTGCAGTTGTGGCTGACGTTATTGACTGTGCAAGAAATATGGATAGAAAGAAACCAATTGGTTGGGGTGAAGCAGAAGAGAATTATGTAGTTGATTACAGAACTTCTTGCCTTCCTCTTTATATTCGTGCAGAAGTTACTGATAAAGCAAATGCTTTACAAGATGTTGTTGCAACAATTGGTAAAGTACAAGTTCTTGAATTCTCAGGATGTAAGTCAAATGAGCTTGCTTTTGTAACAGGCGCTATGCCAGAGGGTGAACTTGTAGAAAAGCTTAACGGTATTTCTTCAATTAGTATTAAATCTCTTATCAGAGTAACAGATTATTAATTTTTATAAATTATCCAAACAGGAGGCAATATATGGGACTTATTGTTCAAAAATTCGGTGGCTCAAGTGTTAGAGATGCCGAAAGAGTGATGAATGTTGCCCAAATCGTTACTGACACATATCGTGCAGGCAACGATGTTGTTGTTGTAGTATCAGCACAAGGCGACACAACAGATGATTTAATTGAAAAGGCGTATGAAATCAATGCAAAGCCATCAAAAAGAGAGATGGATATGCTTATGGCATCAGGTGAGCAGATTTCAATAGCACTTCTTGCAATGGCTATTGAAAAGCTTGGTTGTCCAGTAGTTTCACTTTTAGGTTGGCAAGCAGGATTTAACACAAGCTCTGTATACGGTGCAGCTCGTATTAAATCGGTAAAAACTGACAGACTTCGTTCAGAAATCGACCGTCATAACATTGTTGTTGTGGCAGGTTTCCAAGGCATTAACAAATATGACGACTTAACAACTCTTGGTCGTGGTGGTTCAGATACAAGTGCAGTTGCTATTGCTGCTGCTATGCGTGCCGACCGTTGCCAAATCTTCACAGATGTTGAAGGTGTTTACACTGCAGACCCAAGAAAAGTTGAAAACACAAAGAAGCTTCAAGAAATTACTTATGATGAAATGCTTGAGCTTGCTACATTAGGTGCACAAGTACTTAATAACCGTTCAGTAGAAATGGCTAAAAAATATAATGTTGAGATAGAGGTTCTCTCAAGCCTTAAGAGAGTGCCTGGCACAATCGTTAAGGAGGTTGCTAAAATGGAAAAAATGCTTATCAGAGGTGTTACAAAGGATACAGACGTTGCTCGTGTTTCTGTTACAAAAATTCCTAACACACCAGGAATTGCTTTTAAACTTTTTGATGTTCTTGCAAAGCACAAGATTAATGTTGATATTATTCTTCAATCAATCGGTCGTGAAAGCACAAAGGATATCACATTCACAGTTGCAAAGGGTAATGCAGAAGAAACTCTTGAATGTGTAAAGAACGTATTTGATATTGAAGAGGAAGATATTGTTGTTGATACATCAGTTGCTAAGATTTCAATCGTAGGTGCTGGTATGGAATCACATCCAGGTACAGCATCAAAAATGTTTGAAGCACTTTATGAGCACGACATTAACATTGATATGATTGCAACAAGTGAAATTAAAATTTCTGTTCTTATTGATATTGAAGATGCAGACCGTGCAGTAAGTGCAATTCATAAAGCATTCTTCCCAGCGGAATAATTGCGACTAAAAGAGAGAAACTTTCAAAGTTTCTCTCTGTTTTATAAAGATTTTTAATGTGAAGGAGATAAAACTATGACAGACAAATTTGTTAAAGAAGGTCTTACCTTTGATGACGTGTTGCTTATCCCTGCTGAAAGTAATGTGCTTCCAAGCGATGTAGATATTTCAACACAACTTACAAAAACAATCAGACTTAATACACCTGTTATCACTGCTGCTATGGATACAGTAACAGAGAGTCATATGGCGATTGCTATTGCTCGTGAAGGTGGTATTGGTATCATTCACAAAAATATGTCAATTGAAGCTCAAAAGGCAGAGGTTGATAAGGTTAAGAGAAGCGAAAACGGTGTTATCACAAATCCTTTTTTCTTATCTCCTGAAAACACAGTAACAGAAGCAGACAATCTTATGCACAAATATAAGATTTCAGGCGTTCCTGTTTGTGACGAAAATGGTAAACTTGTTGGTATTCTCACAAATCGTGATATGAGATTTATCTCTGATTATAGTGGCAAAATCAAAGAATATATGACAAGCGATGGCCTTGTTACTGCTCCTGTTGGCACAAGCCACGAAGAAGCAAAGAAGATTTTGATGAAGCATAAAATCGAAAAACTGCCTTTAGTTGATGAGGCAGGTTTCCTTAAAGGTCTTATTACAATTAAAGATATTGAGAAGAGCGTTAAATATCCAAATTCTGCAAGAGACTCAATGGGCAGACTTCTTTGCGGTGCTGCTGTTGGTGCGACTGCAGACGTGCTTGATAGAGTTGCAGCTCTTGTTGAAGCAGGTGTTGATATGATTACTCTTGACTCTGCACACGGACATAGCCAAGGCATTATTAATGCAGTTGCTAAGGTTAAGGCGGCTTATCCAAATCTTCCACTTATTGGTGGTAACATTGCTACTGCAGAGGCAACAAAGGCTCTTATTGATGCAGGTGCAGATTGTGTTAAGGTTGGTATTGGTCCTGGTTCAATCTGTACAACTCGTGTTGTTGCAGGTATTGGTGTTCCACAAATCACAGCAGTTTACGATTCAGCGAATGAAGCTGCAAAGCATGGTATTACAGTAATTGCAGACGGTGGTATCAAGTATTCTGGTGAAATTGTTAAGGCAATCGCTGCAGGCGCTAACGCTATTATGGTTGGCTCACTTGTTGCAGGTTGTGAAGAATCTCCAGGTGAAAGCGAAATCTACCAAGGTCGTCAATTTAAAGTATATCGTGGTATGGGTAGTATTGCAGCTATGAACAATGGTTCAAAAGACAGATACTTCCAAGCAAATAACAAGAAACTCGTTCCAGAAGGTGTTGAAGGTCGTGTTCCTTACAAGGGACCTCTTGCAGATACAATTTATCAACTTATGGGTGGTCTTAAAGCTGGTATGGGTTACTGTGGTTGTGCAAATATTGAAGAGCTTAAAACAAAAACAAAGTTTATTAGGATTACAAATGCAGGTCTTAAAGAAAGCCATCCACACGATGTTTACATTACAAAAGAAGCTCCAAACTATTCAGGAAATATATAATATAAAAATAAGGATATTGAGATATGTATAATAATTTAATGGATTCTATTGGTTTTGTTGGGCAAACAGACCCTGAAGTAGCTTCTGCTATGGCAGGTGAGCTTAAACGTCAAAAGCAAAATCTTGAACTTATTGCAAGTGAAAACATTGTTTCTCCTGCAGTTATGGCTGCTATGGGAAGCGTTCTTACAAACAAATATGCTGAAGGCTATCCTGGAAAAAGATACTACGGTGGATGTGAAAATGTTGACGTAGTTGAAGATATTGCAAGAGATAGACTTAAAAAGCTTTTTGGTGCAAATTACGCAAATGTTCAACCTCACTCAGGTGCTCAAGCAAACCTTGCAGTTTACTTTGCTCTTGTTGAAACAGGGGACACAATTATGGGTATGAACCTTGCAGAAGGTGGCCACTTAACTCACGGTTCACCAGTAAATATGTCAGGTAAATATTATAATTTTGTACCTTATGGTGTTGATGAAAACGGCTTCCTTGATTATGAAGCATTTGAACAAAAAGCAAAGGAGTGTAAGCCTAAGCTTATTGTAGCAGGTGCATCTGCATATCCAAGAACAATTGATTTTGAAAGAATGGCAAATATCGCACATAGTGTTGGTGCATACTTTATGGTTGATATGGCTCATATTGCGGGTCTTGTTGCTGCAGGACTTCACCCATCTCCGGTACCTTATGCTGATGTTGTTACATCAACAACTCACAAGACACTTCGTGGTCCTCGTGGTGGTATCATTCTTTGCAAGGATGAAGAATTTGGCATGCGATTCAACAAGGCTATTTTCCCAGGCACACAAGGTGGTCCTTTGATGCATACAATTGCAGCAAAGGCAGTTTGCTTTGGGGAAGCATTAAGTGATGACTTTAAAGCATATCAACAAAGAGTTGTTGACAATGCAAAAGCACTTGCAGATGGACTTACAAAGCGTGGCATCAATCTTGTATCAGGTGGCACAGATAATCACCTTATGCTTGTTGACCTTCGTTCAGTTGGTATTACAGGTAAAGAGCTTGAAAAACGCCTTGACGAAGTTCATATTACTGCAAATAAAAATGCTATTCTTAATGACCCTGAAAAACCATTTGTAACAAGTGGCGTAAGACTTGGCACACCTGCAGTTACAACAAGAGGACTCCAGGTAGAAGATATGGATAAAATTGCAGAGTTTATTTATCTTGCTGCTACTGATTTTGAAAACAAAGCAGAGTATATTAAGCAAGGCGTTGCAGAAATTTGTGCAAAATATCCTTTATATGAATAAATCATAATATAAAAACCCTACTGCATAAAATTTAAAAAATGCAGTGGGGGATTTTATGAGATTTACAAAAATGCACGGTGCAGGAAACGATTATATTTACATAAATTGCTTTGAAGAAATAATCGAAAATCCTGAAAAGCTTGCTAAAGAATTAAGTTGTCAACATTTTTCCATAGGGGCAGATGGAATTGTACTGATTTATCCGTCAGGTAATGCCGATTGCTTTATGGACATTTATAATAAAGACGGCTCAAGGGCAAAAATGTGTGGCAATGCAGTTAGATGTGTTGGAAAATATATTTATGACAATGTAAAAAAGTCAAAAACCGTTACAGTTGATACATTAAGTGGTATAAAAACAGTAGAATTGATTTTTGATGGTGAAAAAGTTGTAGGTGGTAGGGTTGATATGGGCAAACCTATATTAAACGGTCATCAAATTCCTACAAGATTTGGCACAAGCGTTGTAAAAGACGAAACAATTAAAGTTGAAAATAATGATTACAAAATAACTTGTGTTTCTATGGGTAATCCCCATTGCATAGTGTTTTGTGATGATATATATAAATTGGATTTGGAAAAAATCGGCACAAGATTTGAAAATCACGAAATGTTTCCAGAGCGAATTAACACAGAATTTGTAGAGGCTGTAGATAAAAATTATCTTAAGATGCGAGTGTGGGAGCGTGGTAGTGGTGAAACCCTTGCTTGTGGCACGGGTGCTTGTGCAGTAGGCGTGGCGTCGATTATCAATGGTATTTGCAAACAAAACGAGGAAATTCAAATCCACACAAAAGGTGGCGTTTTAACGGTTAAATGGCACGAAAATAATAGTGTTTATTTAAGTGGAAACGCAGTCAAAGTGTTTGAGGGTGAAATATAATATTCCATTTTGGAGGAAGAATTATGAAAATAAATGAAAACTTTTTAAAAATTCAAAGCTCATATCTTTTTTCAAACATTGCAAAAAAGGTAAGAGCATACACAGAGGCAAATCCTGACAAGGCAATTATTCGTCTTGGTATTGGTGATGTTACAAGACCTCTTGCTGATGAGTGCATTACTGCTATGCATAAAGCAGTTGACGAAATGGCAAATGAAAAAACATTTATGGGTTATCCACCAGAATATGGTCATAATTGGCTTTTAGACGCTATTAACACTAACGATTACAAAGCATACGGCGTTGAGCTTGACAATAGTGAAATCTTTGTTTCAGACGGTGCAAAGAGCGACTGTGGCAATATTGGTGACATTTTCTCAACAGACAATAAAGTTGCAGTTTGCGACCCTGTTTATCCTGTTTATGTTGACACAAATGTTATGAGTGGTCGTTCAGGCGACAAGACAGAAAATGGTTGGAGCAACATTTACTATATGCCTTGCCTTGCTGAAAACAACTTTTTACCTGAGCTTCCAAAAGAAAAGGTTGACATTATTTACCTTTGTTTCCCAAACAACCCAACTGGTATGGCTATCACAAAGGATGAGCTTAAAAAATGGGTTGACTATGCAAATGAAAATGGCTCAGTAATTCTTTACGACTCTGCTTATGAAGCATTCATTACAGAAGAAAATGTACCACACTCAATTTTTGAAATCGAAGGTGCAAAAACTTGTGCTATCGAATTCAGAAGCTTCTCAAAAACAGCAGGCTTTACCGGTGTTCGTTGTGGATACACAGTTATTCCACACGATTTAAAGGTAGATGGCATTGAGCTTAATGCTCTTTGGGCTCGTCGTCAAGCAACAAAGTTCAACGGTGTTTCTTATATCACTCAAAGAGCTGCTGAGGCTTGCTACAGTGAAGAAGGCAAAAAGCAAATTCGTGAAATTATTGCGTATTATCAAAACAATGCTAAGATTATCTATAATGGACTTAAGGAGTGTGGCTTTACAGTTTATGGTGCAGTAAACTCACCTTATGTATGGCTCAAGACTCCTGATGGAATGGGTAGTTGGGAATTCTTTGACACACTTCTTGAAAACATTCAAGTTGTTGGTACTCCTGGTGAAGGCTTTGGACCAAGCGGTGAAGGATATTTCAGACTTACTGCATTCGGCTCAACAGAAAATACAATTAAAGCTGTTGAAAGAATTAAAAATTATTTCTGCAAATAAAATAAAAAGAAAAGAGAGAGCCGGTTGGCTCTCTCTTTTCTTTTGGGGTTTTGAGGAGAATTATAAAGACGATTATTTCATTAACTCGTCTGTCAATCTAATAATTTCAGGGGCAATTTTTTTGCGTGATTTTGTTAAAATGCTTTTATAAATAGGATAAGCAACTAAAGCAATAAGCATTCCAACAATGCCAATAATAATGCCATAAAGCATATTGTTTTGTATGCCGAGAATTTCACCAATGTTTGTCATAACAAGGCTCATACCTGAACCCATAAGAAGTGCACCGATAATACCGATAATAACAGATACAGCAACTGCTTTTTTGGTAACCTTTTTATCAAGATGTTTGATTTGGTCTAATGTTGTAACAGGCTTTGCAGAATATTTTTCACGAATTTTGTAAAGCTCTTTTTGCTCTTTTGCAGAGTATGTGTATTGAAAAGAATTGTTTTGATTTTGTTCCATAATTTACTCCTAACTGATTTGTTGAGTTTATTATAATGTTTGGTTGTTTAAAAAATTATAAAGATTTATTTAAGTTTTGTTAATTTTTTAATTTTTTTATTAGATTTTACAATCATAAAAATAGCAATTACTAAAATAAAAACAGAAATGCTAATACCTGAAAGCCCATTCATAAGTTGACGGAAGATTTTATCTTCACTTTGACCAAAGGTTGTAAGCATTGCGCTTTCAAGAGTGAGCATAGATACAAGTGATGTAGCGAGGCTGACAATCTTTGTTGCAGAAAAGACAGGATTATTTGCTTTTTTGTATTTGAAAAGATTTATAATTGCTACAGCTACTGCAGTAAATGTGTAAGCAGCAAGGGCGATTGTAGTGATTTGTGAATAATGAAAAACTTTATTTTCAAAGGTAATAAAAATAATAATGATTGTTAAAGCAATGTGTGTCAGCAAAAGTCCAACGCCACAAAGTCTATAGCAACATAACTCGTAAAGCATATTTTCACCCGGTTTAAAACGAGCAGTAAAATGGAGAAGAGCAAATCTCATAATGCTCAATAAAACATAATATGCTGCCATAGAATAAAACCAAATTGAATGATGTAATAAACCTAAAACAAGTTGAAATATAACATAGCAAAGGTTAATTGCTAATGTACCGTAAAGTGAAATTTTAATTTGAAAATGCTTGTCTGTGAAATATTTTTCTATAGTTTTATTTCTTGTTTTAAAGGTTTTAAAAAAGGCAATAATATTTGGGATTTTTATGCACCACAAGGTTAAAACATATGCAGATAAGCCATAAGAAGTGTATGTTAAAATAGGGTGAGCATTACCAACAAAAGCATATATTAAAAGTACAATTGCGATAGGTGTTAATAAAACCCTTATTATAAAATGTGGCAAAAAAATCAATTTGCAAATTTTCTTAAATGTTTCCATTTTTTGCCCTCCTAATTTTAACAGTAAAGGTGCTTCCTTCACCAAGTGTGCTTTCAACAGATATTTCACCATTTAAAATATCAATTACTCTTTTAACAAGAGCAAGACCTAAACCGTTGCCTTGAGTTGCACGAGAGGTATCTCCTTGATAGAATTTTTCAAAAATGTGAGCACCAACATCGGCAGACATACCAATTCCTGTGTCAGAAATCTTTACTATAGCGTGATTTTCTGTTGAAGACAAAGAAACAGAAACCTTTCCCCCTGAGCTTGTAAATTTAAAAGCATTTGAGAGAAGATTGTTCCAAACTAAATACAAAAGCTCATCATCGGCAGAAACAAGAATGTTTTCTTCAATATCTGTGTTGATTTCAATGTTTTCTTTTTCCCAAGTACTTTCAAATTGTAAAAGACATTCACAAAGCTGTTCACCAAGGTCAAATGCCTTTGTTTTTGGATAGATTTGTTGATTTTCAAGACGGTTAAGCTTTAAAATGTTTGTCATCATATCAGAAAGACGTCTTGCACCGTTTGTTACACCCTTGGCATACTCAATTTGTTCTTCCTTTGAGATGTTTTCAGACTGCAAAAGTTTGCCGTAATTTTGAATTACTGCAAGAGGTGTTTTCATTTCGTGTGAAACATTTGAGATAAAATCTGTTCTTAATGTTTCAACACCAGATAGTTCCTCTGCCATTTGATTAAAGCAACGAATAATCTCATTAAAATTTTCGTCAACGCCAAGCTTGTTGATAGGTGTAACTCGAACTGAAAAATCACCTTTAACTATTTTTTTTGTAGCATCAACAATATGTTTTGTTGAACGCTCAACAGTGAATTTTCTACGAATAGCGTCAACAATTGTAAGGATTAAGCTTAAGAAAATTACATTTACAAAAGTGAGTTTTGCTGCAGATGCAAGGTTTTCACTTGTTAATACTACATTAAGTGAAGCTGTAAGTAATCTCACAAAAAGGGTAGTGGTGCAGGTTACAAGAAAAGCAATAAGAAGAAAAAAGGTTAAGTAGTTTTGTACTGCATAGGCAAGTTTTTTTATGAAACTTCGTTTCATTTAATCACCGCCTTATAGCCTAAGCCGTGAACGGTAACAATTTCAAAATCTTCACAGTCAGAAAGCTTGCTACGAAGTTTGGTCATATAAACATCAACTGCACGAGGGGCTGTTTCTGTATCTGCATCCCAAAACTCGTCCATAAGCTGAGTACGAGTAAATGTCTTTTTAGGATATGATAAAAGTTTATAGAGAATATTGAATTCTCTTGTAGTCATTGGAATTTCTTCATCGTTTAAATAAGCAGTAAATTCATCAGCATCCATAGTAAAGTTGCCAATTTCAAGTTTTCTGCTTGATGCGATTTTTGCACGACGAAGCAAAGCACCGATTCTTAAAAATAATTCGTCAAGGTCAATAGGCTTTACCATATAGTCATCAACGCCGATTCTAAAGCCTCGTTGCTTTGATGCAAAATCGTCCTTTGCAGTCATAAAAAGAATAGGTATGTTTTCGTTGAGAGCACGAACGCTTTTTGCAAATTCAAAACCATCGATTTCAGGCATCATAATGTCAGACACAATTAAATCGAAAACATCGTCATAAAGAGCATCATAAGCGATGTTTGCATTTAAGCAACCAACAGCTTCATAACCATTGCTATTTAAAAATGAACACACAGTACGATTTAAGTCTTTGTCGTCTTCTACAACTAAAATTTTAAACATAAATACACCTACTTTTCCAATCTATAGGCATATTATAACACGGAAATGTTAAAGTTTTGTTTACAAAAAACAAAAAATAAAAGGATATAGGACAAAATCCTATATCCTTTTTGCTTTTACTTTGTAGCTTCAATACGAGCTTCAGCAGCTGCCTTGCGTTCGTTAGCTTTTGAGATTTGAGCATCGCGGTCAGCTTGCATTTGAGCTTTTCTTGTTTCAGGCTTGCTCATGGCTTTTGCTTCTTCCCATTGTGCTTTGCTTTCTGCCTTTGCAGCAGCAAAGTTTGCTTTGTCTACCTCGTGTTGTGCTTTTGCATCGTTTTTCATATCGCTAAAAGCTTTTTTAAAAAATTGTTTAATACTCATAACAAGTTTTCTTCAAAAAATTATTGATTGATAATTTTGTTGCTGAGAGCAAAAATTTTGTCAGCATATTTCTTTTTACGTGAGTTTAAAAGACTTTTTGTGATAGGGTAGTTGATGATTGCCATAATCATACCTACAACACCAATTACAATGCCATAAGTCATTGTGTTTTGAAGTCCGAGAATTTCGCCGATGTCTGTCATAACAAGGCTCATACCCGCACCCATAATAAGAGCAGAGATTGTGCCGAATACATAACCAAAGAAAAGAGCAGGGCGTTTAACTTTTTTGTCAAGTTCTTTTAAAGAATCAAGCTCACTTGGTTCTTTTTCCATATATTGTGTGCGAATTTTTTGTGCCATAAATTGTTGGTCGTTCTTGTTCATCTGTAATACCTCTTTCGTTTTTAATTTTGTTTACAGGTGAATAATAATACTTGTTTGTTTTTAAAATTTTTGTAAAATATTTAAGTTTTGTTAAAATTGAAAAAAATAAGAGATAAACAAAAAAGTTTATCTCTTAAATGGTCTATCGTTTCTTATTTATAGATATTATTGTTATTACTAATGTCGACGACAATGCCAAAATAATAATCACAATTGCTAAAATCGTTTTATATTGAGGTGTTAATGAAGGGCTTGTGTCAACATTATCAGAAATTGATGTTTGAGTTTCGCTCGTTGTTTCAGTTGGAGCAACAACAGTTGTTGTTTCTGTTAAAACTTCAGTTAACGGCTCTTCCAAAGGAGTTTCAATTTCTGTTGAGACCTTTTCAAAAAACTTTAATGTAAGTGGTTCAGTAAGGCTACCTTGAATGTGTGGCACATTTTGTGGAGTTATACGATGGTTATATTTTGTTGTATAAGAATAAGCAATGTTTAAAAGCAGTTGCTCGCTGTTTTTTAGTGAGGCAAATTCCATTCCTATTCCTGCACCTGATGAGTGCTGACCAATTATAACAGACATTTCAGGAAGTCGTGCAGAAGGGGAGAGTGTTCGACAGTTGTTTATAAAAACCTGACTCCAAGCATTCCAGTATTTACCATTGGCATCGTAGCCTGATTTAAGTGGTGTTGAAGAATATGTAGGATAAATCACTGCATCAATTTCATTATCTTCAAGTACTTTTTTGAAATCGTCATAAAGTGCATCTTTATAAGAACCATTACTGTATCTAAAGGTTTTGTCAGAAAGATTAAAAAGCTCAGGCATTGAAACTGTAACAACTTCTGCACCACAGTTTTCAAGCTCTTTAACAGCATTTTCAAAGGCGGTTAAAACCTCTGTATCAAAATTTGAGGCTTTTGAACGGTCAATAAGCTCTTGCCAAGACCTTTCACTCAAGGTGCTTTTATCATAGTCAGCCAAGTTTTCAATAGGATATGTAAGCTCTGAAAGAATACCAATTCTCATTCCGTTAAGAGCGTTTTTATCAAGATTCGCAGTATATTTGTATACTCCTCTTGTGAGCACATCCATCATTATTGCTTGGTCATAAACAGTTTTTGTTATTGCGCCAGCAACATCTCTGCTGCCGTTAAGCTTAATAATTCCGTTTATTGGAATAAGTCCAAAGGTTGAACGAAGTGAAACGCAACCGTTTAAAACGGCAGGAATTCTCAAAGAAGAGTTTGTATCTGTGCCAAGTCCTGCTGTTGCAAAGTTAAGACTAACTGCAACTGCAGTTCCACCTGATGAGCCACCTGAGGCAAGACCTATATTATAGGCGTTTTTTGTTTCACCTGCAATAAGACTTGTGCTGACACGAGCATCTTGAGCATCTGTACTCATATTTGTTTTACCGATAATAACTGCACCTTCACTTAAAAGGTATCTGACAACATCTGCAGTAGTTTCAGATATTGATAATTCATCTGTTTTGTGGCCATTAGTGGTGTAATAGCCTGCCAAATCCATATTATCTTTTATTACAATAGGCACACCAAACAAAATACCCTTGTTTTCGCCCTTTGCCAAGGCTTCATCACGAGCTTTTGCAGTTTCAAGAGCATCAGAGCAAAGTGAAATAAAGCAGTTGTATTTGCTGTTGTATCGTTGAATTCTATATAAATAATATCTGGTAAGTTCTTCGCAACTGACGGATTTTGAATTTATAGCATGACGAATCGTAGCAATATCTGCATCAAATAACGACTCTAAAACGCTTTCTTTTTCAAGAACAGCGTTCTCTGCCGATACACATATTGCTGAAGAAAAGCATAAAAGTAGTGAGAGAAAAAGTGCTACAATACGCTTCATACATAACCTCAACTTTCATCGGTTAGTAAAAAGAGATAGGTCGCCCTATCTCTTTTGGTTTATTAAAGAGTTTTTGCTAATTCTTTAATATATGCTTTGAAATCTTCACCGATTTCTTTATGTTTAAGAGCAACTTCACAGTTTGCTTTCATAATACCCATTTTGTTACCCATATCATAGCGTGTGCCATAATAATCAAGAGCAATTACGCCTTTAGTCTGTGCAAGAGTTTTCATAGCATCTGTAAGCTGAAGCTCGTTACCTGCCCCCTTTGGTGTGTTTTCAAGAATATCGAAAATTTCAGGTGGCATAACAACGCGACCAAGAATTGAATAGTTTGAGAAAATCTCTTCCGGTTTTGGCTTTTCAATCATATCAGTACAGTTGAATACTTTATCTTCAATTTCTTCAACCTTAAGTGAGCAGTATTTTGTAACGTCTTTTGTAGGAACCTCTTTAACACCAACAACACCCTTGCCGTATTTTTCATAAGCATCAATAAGTTGTTTTGTAACAGGCTCTTTATCAGAAATGAAAACATCATCACCATAAAGAATTGCAAATGGCTCGTTGCCAACAAAATTCTTTGCACAAAGCACAGCGTGGCCTAAACCACCTGTCTCTTTTTGACGAAGGAAATATGTATTGCAGAGCTTTGCTGGTTCAAGAACAGCCTCATAAAGCTCTTTTTTATCAGGATTTTTGCTTAACTTATCTTCAAGCTCATAAGCGTGGTCAAAGTGGTCTTCAATAACACCTTTACCGCGATTTGTGATAATAAGCACATCTGTGATGCCTGATTTTGCAGCTTCTTCAACGAGATATTGAATAGCAGGCTTATCAACAATATTAAGCATTTCCTTTGGAACTGCCTTTGATGCAGGAAGAACTCTGGTTCCAAGACCTGCTGCAGGGATAATCGCTTTTGTGATTTTCATAATAATTCTCCTTATTTAAAAATAGCAAATAAAACTCTAATTGCAACTTCTGGGAATATTGAATTTACTAAAATAGCCAAAACTGTATAGCCAACTGCAACACCACCACGATTGAAAAATGACAATTTCCTTTGATTAATATCTTCTGTTTCTGCTTTTATCTTTTTAATTTCACAGATTGTGTGGTCATAATACCATTTGTCTGCCTTAAAGCCTAAAAAGATATGGAGTGCAATATAGAAAAATGAATAGCCAAGCATAATTGCTGCACCAAGCTTGTTTGAAACAAAAAGAGCTTTAAAATCACGAGTCATTTCATCTGCTAAAGCTTGTGCATCTTGCTCTGTTGCACCAGCTTCTTCATATTTCATTTCAAATTCATAAACATCGTTATTAAATTTTTGAACAGAATTTGGAAAAGAACAGGCAATAGAAGAAAACATTAAGAGCACCAAGAAGATTGCACCTAATTTATATAATTTTCTATAAAAGAACCAGAAAGGCCCTAAAAGAAAAGCACCCCAGTTAAAAGTCTTTTTACCTGATTTTGTATAGAAAAACTTTTGAACATATTTAAAACCATTTGCTTGAACAAACTCTGCAACCTCTTCGGTTTCAACGCCATCTACAACTTCTTTTGGAAAAAGAGCATAAGGACTTGGACGATTTCCAAAGAAAACTGCTGATTGAGCAGGTTGTGCACCAAAAGGGATTTCATTTTGAGGTGGAGGAGGTGTGCTTTGCTCCTCGTTTACAACAGGAGCGTCTTCTACTTCAGGAGCCCAACGGAATCCATCTTGATGCTTGTTGTAGTTTCCACACTCGCCATTCTTTTTGTAACATTCACGATGATGTGGAGTGCCACACATTGGGCAAACAACAATATCATCGTCGCCCTTAAATGCTTCGTTACAAATAGGGCATTTTTGATTTGAATATCTGAAATAATTATTGCTCATATTAAACATTCCAACTGTTGATATATTTTTCTTGTTCGGGTGTGAGCGTGTCAATGTGTGTGCCCCAACTGTTAAGCTTGCGAAGAGCGACTTTTTTATCAATCTCTTCAGGCACATCAACAACATCTGCAACAAGATTTTTGCTGTTTTTAACAATATATTCTGCACAAAGAGCTTGAATAGAGAAACTCATATCCATAATCTCAGCAGGGTGTCCATCACCTGCAGCAAGGTTTACAAGTCTGCCTTCGGCAATAACACTGATTGTTCTTCCGTCAGGAAGCACATAGCCCATAATATTTTTTCTTTGCTCTTTGATTTCAACTGCCATTTCTTCTAACTCAACAAGGTTGATTTCAACATTAAAATGGCCTGCGTTGCAAAGAATAGCACCATCCTTCATATTCTCGAAAGCTTTTTTAGTGATAACATCTTTACAACCTGTAACAGTAATAAAGAAATCACCGAATTTTGCAGCTTCTGTCATTTCCATAACATCAAAGCCGTCCATTCTTGCTTCCATAGCCTTAATTGGGTCAATTTCAGTAACAACAACTTGTGCATTAAGACCTTTTGCTCTCATAGCTACGCCCTTGCCACACCAACCATAGCCTGCAACTACAACAGTTTTGCCTGCCACAATTAAGTTTGTTGTTCTGTTAATACCATCCCATACAGATTGACCTGTACCATAACGATTGTCAAAAAGATATTTACATTTTGCATTGTTAACTGCAATCATTGGGAATTTAAGCTCGCCATCTCTTGCCATTGAAACAAGACGGATAATGCCTGTTGTTGTTTCTTCACACCCACCTAAAACATTAGGTAAAAGCTCAGGATATTCGTTGTGAATAAGGTTAACAAGGTCGCCACCGTCATCAATAATAACATTAGGCTTTGCTTCGATAACACATTTAAGGTGCTCTTTATATTCTTCTGCAGTAGCATTATACCAAGCAAAAACATTAAGCCCGTTGTGTGCAAGTGCTGCAGCAACATCGTCTTGAGTTGAAAGTGGGTTAGAGCCTGTAACATACATTTCTGCGCCACCTGCTGCTAAAACTGTGCAGAGATAAGCAGTTTTTGCTTCAAGATGAATTGAAAGTGCAACTCTTAAATCTTTAAATGGTTTTGATTCACTAAAATCTTTTTCAATACTTCTGAGTACCGGCATATGTGCCTTTACCCAGTTGATTTTTTGTTGTCCGGATTCATAAAGACTGATATCTCTTACAAGATTCATAATTTCGCTCCATACATATATAATATAAACATAATTTTACAAAATATATAATATCACAATACATATTAAAAATCAACACGATTAAAATGACTAAACTATTAAAGAACTGTTAAGGAGATATTTTGTTGTTGCATTGATGCAAGAAAAAAGGTATAATATTCTTAATATGCAATTTAGGGAGGTATTATTTTGGACGAAAACAAATCTCTCAATAATAAATACGGCAAAATTGATGAGGCTGCTTATGAGCCTGAAAAAGTAGAAAAGGCAGAAAAGCCTAAAAAAGAGAAAAAGGTTAAGCCACCAAAAGAGCCTAAACAAAAGAAAATCAAAGAGAAAAAAGTTAAAGAAAAGAAAGTTTTAAAAAAGACTGAAAAGTCAGCAAAAGAAGAGGTTGCAAGTGATATTGACTTTGAAGAAATTTTAAGCGAAATTCATCCACAAGAAGAAACTTTTGAAGAATTAGTTGAAGAAGCAGGGTCCTTTGAAGAAGAAACTGTTGTAGAAACAACTGATGAAGTGGATATGTCTGCTTTTGGTGATTTGGGATATACTTTTCATAATGACGACATTCAAGTTGACGATATAATCAACGATTATATCGCAGAGAACGAGAATGAAGATTACAGCAAATATTTTTACTCTGAAGCAGAAGAGATTGCAGAAGAACCTGAAATTGAAGTATCTGCTCCTGTAGTAAAAAAAGAAAAAGTTAAAAAGGCAAAGGCAGAAAAACCTAAAAAGGAAAAAACTGAAAAAGAACCTAAGCAAAAAAAGGTTAAAGAAGAAAAAGTTAAGCCTGAAAAGGTGAAAAAAGAAAAGGCTGAAAAGCCAAAAAAAGAGAAAAAGGTTAAACCTCCAAAAGAACCAAAGCCAAAGGATAAGTTTAACAAAAAAGACTTTTTCACCATTCTTCTTGTTGCAGTTGCAGTTGTTGCAGTAGTGATTTTTATGAAATATAAAAAAGCACCACTTACACCAGAGCAACCAACAGCAGAGTCAACAACAGGCAAGGCAATGGTTTCAGATGCTATTGCAGAAAACGACAGTTTTCCATATATGAGTTTATTGGAGTCTGATATTCCAGGCTTGTTTTATGCTATTTCAGCAGATTATCAAGTGCAGTACTTTAACTATCAAAACGGTGAGTATGTTCCGGTTTTGCCAAATGGTACAGTAAAAGCAAATGTTTTACTTGGCAAGGGTGGCATTGTTGTTCCTGCAGAAATAGATTACATTAGAATTAACAACAAGATTTTTGGATTTGGTATTTTCTATATTGACGAAGAAAACCAAGACCAATTTGACGATAGCTTTAAGCAGATTTTCTCACACTATGGAATGATGGTGTTTAAGCTTACAAATCTTCCTGATAATTTCAACAAATTAGGAAAAGCACTTCTTTTAATGTCTCACGAAAAAACAGAGGCAGGAGTTACAAAGGCTCTTCAAGAAAATGATATTCTTTGGCATGATATTTATGAAATTACTATGCCAAAAGAAGATAGCAACACAACTCCAATTAGCGTTACTCAAACTTATTTTGACAATGCAAACAGAGACTTTGTTGTAGATGCAAACGGTATGGCATTGCCTTATTACAGATTAGACCATTTCCAAGTGCATGAAGATTTCTACAAAACAAAGGCAAGCTATTTCCCATTCCTTACTTGCAGAAATTCAAATGTAGGTCAAGTAAAACAAGATATTTATATTAAAACTGATTCCGGTGAAAAGCTTTTCGTTGAAAATGTTTATCACGGTGAACATTCTATTCTTGACGGTGAAAGCATAATCTTTATGAGAAAAAATGGCGTTGGGTTTGATATTTATCGTAAAGATTATAGCAAGGGTGGAGTAGATGCAGAAGAGGTTTTAATCAAGCAATACTCTCGTAACATTAACGAGTTTATATTCAGAGGGGAATATATCTTCGACCAGAGAAGTGGCAAGATTTATAATATGCTCACAGGTGAAGAAAAAGCGCTTCTTGGATATAAAATGGAGGTCTCTCAATTTGAGATAAGCCCTGACGGAAAATATGTTGTAATGATGGGTGAGGTTTCAAGTGTTATGGACTATCAAGTGCATATCTTTAACCTTGAAACAGGGGAGTATATAAAATATGTTGACGAAAACTTCTCGGTTCATTCAAATCTTGCATTTATAAATGAAACAACATTTATTTATACTGCACTTGACCCAAGAAGTGAGCACGGTAACACTTACACAATTATTGATATTTCAAAGCTTGAAGTATGATAAAAGGGTGGGAAACCACCCTTTTATTGTATAAATTGACTTGTGTTAAGTAGAAATCTGACTATAAATTGTTGAAAGTGTAAAAAGTTGAAAAAATATGAAAAAAACACTTGCAATTTGAGTTGCGTGGTGTTAGAATATCTCTTGCGTTCACGAGATAAATCGTTTCGTGAGTCGGTGTTGATTGCGATGAGGGTCCACCCGTTCCCATCCCGAACACGGTAGTTAAGCTCATTCGCGCCGAAGATACTTGGCTGGAAGCGGCCCGGAAAAATAGGTAATGCCGACACAGCTAAAGCGTCCATCCAATAGGATGGGCGTTTTTTTATTGCAAAAAAAGAAAAAGGGTATATAATGTCTTTTAGGAGATGATTTTATGAAAAAGTTTATAAGTATACTTATGGTATTATCAATGATTTTTGCTTTTGCAAGCTGCACAGCAGAAGAAACAAGCAAGAAAAAAGGAAAAGAAGAAAAGACAACTAAAAAGATAGAGCAAACAACAAAAGACAACAAAGAAAAAGTTACTTTTGAATTTGATGAAGACGGTAATCTTTTAACAACAAGACCAGAAGCAGAAGAGTCTACAACAGACGAACCATCAGGTGATGAAACTACAACAACAAACCCATCAACACCAAAGCCTGATGCTCCTTCAGGTGGCACAACTGAAAAGTCAATAGAAGAGTTTGTTGCTTTGATTAACACTGAAACAAAAAAAGCAAGTGCAGGTAATTATAAATTAACAAGAGATTGCTTTGTTTTAGGCGCAGATTTTGGAGAGGGAACAAGTATTTTAAATAACATCATATATGCTGTCGATAAAAATGCAACACTTGATACAGTTATAAATGGCTTTTTTGACGCAGGTACAACAACAGCAACCGTTAAAAATGGTAGTGCAAGTGTAGATAGCGCATATCTTCTTAAAGCAATGTCATTAAAATTAAGCGACATTGACACTTATTCTATTGATGGCTCTTATGCTTTTATAGCGCTTAAAAGCTGTTATAATCCACAATTTGATGGCAGTAATGGTCTTCACCACATAACAAATGATTTTTATACACAAGCACAAGTCAAAGCAAGTATTGATTCTGTAGTTGGCTCAAGTGCGATTACTGTCAACGATTCGACTTTTGACTACAACTCAATCATTTTAGAGGTGTGGACAAGTGGTTCAAAAATCACAAAAGTTAAAATTGCATACCATCTTGACATAACATTGAATATGAAAATTTCTTCAGTGGGAATTACAGGTGAGATTTCACTGGAATTGGCAGAAAGCTACACAAACATTACATATTAAACAAACGAAAAGGCATCTATTTTGGATAGATGTCTTTTTTATTGCTTTTTTTCATAATTTGTATATAATATATAGTTAGGAGATGAGCGTATGAACAAATCAAGAGTTATAATTAGTCTTTTGCTTGTTTTAGTAACTGTTTTAAGTATTGCAGGCTGTGGCAAAAAGGCAGAAACAAGCGCTACAACTACCACAGAGGCTATGGGCACAACTACAACAGTTGTGAATGAGGATGGTAGCACTACAACTACTACAACAAGCCCTGATGGTACAACTACAACTACTACAACAAATCCAGATGGCACAACAACCACAACAACTACAAGTCCAAGTGGTGAAACAACAACATCAGCACCAAATGATGCTCCTGTGCCTGAAACACAACCATCAACTCCAGATGCAAATCTTAGATATATAAATGGTCTTGCAGTTGTGGGCACAACTGCTTATGAGCTTTATTATTTTAATCAAAGCTATGCAGATAAATATGTCAATATGATAAATGCACAAGCAAACAATCTTGCAGGCATTGCAAATGTGTATGTTATTGTTATACCTAAAAATGTTGCAATTGGTTTGTCAGACGAACTTCAAGCGAAGGTTTCAGGCTCAAATCAAAAAACTGCATTAGAATATTTTTATAACGGCTTTAACTCAAATGTTAAAGAAGTACCTATTTACAACACAATGCTTGCACACAGAGACGAATATCTCTATTTTAGAACAGACCACCATTGGACTGCTCTCGGTGCATATTATGCATATACAGAATTTACAAAAGTAAGGGGCATTACAACACACCCACTTTCAAAATATACTGAACTCAATTTTGGCAACTTCTTGGGTACACTTTATTCATCAGTTAACAAAGCGAATTCAACAGTTGGTGCACAAATGAAAGCAAATCCTGATGTTTGCTACGGCTACAGACCAAATCCAAATGCAACAATGTATTATGGAAGCGATGAAAATAATGCAAAAACAAAATTCCCTATTGTTGCAAATGGTGCAAGTTATGGTACAAGCGGTAAATATTTAGCATTTATTGCAGGGGACCAAGCTTTTGAGGAAATTACAAACCCGGATATTACTGACGGCTCATCAATTGTTGTTGTTAAAGAATCTTTTGGCAATGCTTTTGTACCTTTCCTTGTTGAAAACTATCACAAGGTTTATGTTATTGACTACAGACATTATAAAAAGAGCATCAGTGATTTTGTAAAGGCTTATGGCGTTCAAGATGTTCTTTATATCAACAATATTTCTGCAGCAACATCATCACTTGTTAACAGTATGAAAGCAAGACAGTAGTGATTAAAAAGGGGGCATACTATAATGAAAAAAGCAAAACTTGTCATTAGCTTTTTATTGATTATGGGTATGCTATGCTCTTTTGTAGGCTGTGGCAATAATGATGATGCCAACACCAGCGAAACAACAACTTCAGAATACGAGAAAATTTGGATTGAAACCACAACAAAAAAGGCTGATACAAGTGATGTGGGGGACTATGAAAAATATGGTCTTTCAACAGCAAGAGGCAAGCTTGACTACTTTTTAAGGTCTTTTAACGGTGTTAAATCAGATGCAACAAGCGTTGTTCTTGAGGATAAAACAGGCTCACGATATACTGATTATCAAGGTGCAGACGAGGGCTCAATAAGTGAAACAATTGGTAACAGTATTTTGAACAGTATGGTGGGTGAAGACAACCCTTTGTGGAATACGTATAAGGGAAAAGACAGAATAAACGAGAAATTCCCACCTGCCGGTGCAGTTTGTAACTTGAAAATTGAAAATATTAAAGATATTACTTGCGAAGAGGCAGAGGGTTATTATATAATGAATATAGTCCTTCTCAACGAAGATAATCCTATCGCAGGATATGGCGTTGGCTCAATTGCGTCAATATTGACAGTTCAATCTATTAAAAATCCTATTTCTGGGGATAAGGTTGCAAGTAATTTGGAACCTGATTTCCATTATGAAAATGTATCTTGCACTGCAAAGATTAACAAGACAACAGGTAAAATGGAAGAATACTATGTAAATATGCCTGTTGTCCTTAATATGAAAGGCGTTGGCACGTCTTATAAAGTCGGTTTAAGGGTTGAAGAAACCTGGTTAATATATTATGAATAATTAAAAAACAAGGAGAAAAAATATGAAAAAGGTAAAAGTAATTCTTAGTTTTATTCTCGCACTTTGCATGGTGTTTACACTTGCAAGCTGTGGTGGTGAAAAAGATAAGACAGACGACAACAAAAAGCCAAGCACAACTGTTTCTGCCGAAACAACAACAGAAAAGCCTGAAGAAATGACAATGGCAGATGTTATTGCTTTAATCAATGCAGAAACTGCAAAGGCTTCAAAGGGTGATTATACTCTTGAAAGAAGATGTGCTTATACTGAGGGTGGTAACCCTGACGTTGGCGAATACACAGATACTCTTAATGATATTATCCCAATGTTTGGTGATTACAGAGACCTTGACCACGTTGTTGCTGACTTTATCGGGCTTGAGGATATTGATGCAACTGTTGTCGGTGGCAAATCAACAACAAACATTAAAGAGAACTATCTTATGAAAGCTACTGTTTTTACAGAAGCAGATGTTGAAAAGTATGTTGCAAACGGCAACAAGCACACATTCAAAATCGTTAATTGCACAAACCCAGAACGCGACGAAAAGAATTCAATGAGCCGTGTTACAAATGACATTCTTACAAAGCAAGATGTTGTTGACAAAATCAAGTCAGAAGGTGTTGAAGATATTGCAAAGGTTGGCGAAACTTCAACAGTTAACTACAAAGAGATTTGGGTAGAAGCAGAAATCGTTGATGGCAAAATTACATCACTTAAAGTAACATACACATTTGATGCAACTCTTGACCTTAAATTAGACTTGTCTATCACAAAGTTTGATGTTCAAGGTAAAGGTGAAGCTGTTACAACAATCGTTTATAGCGATGTTAAGTATTAAAATTTGAGGGTGGTTTTCCACCCTTTTATTATCTCTAATAAAGGAAGTGTTTTTGTGCCAAAGGTTGTTATAGTAGGCTCAGGTCCTGCAGGTGTTTCTGCTTCTTTATATACTCAAAGAGCAGGTTGTGATACAACTGTTATAGCACTTAACGGTGGAGCCTTATTAAAGGCAGAAAAAATTGAAAACTATTATGGATTTTCTGGCGCTATAAGTGGCGAAAAACTTTATAACGACGGAATTGACGGAGCAAAAAGGCTTGGTGTAACATTTGTTGAAGATGAAGTTGTAGGGCTCTCTTTTAACGGAAACTTTACTGTCAGCACAACAAAAAGCACTTTTGAAGCAGATGCAGTTTTGCTTGCTACAGGTGCATCTCGTTTAGCACCCAATATTGATGGTTTAAAAGACTTCGAGGGAATGGGTGTTAGCTACTGTGCTGTGTGCGACGGTTTTTTCTTTAGAAATAAAAGTGTGGGTGTGCTTGGCAGTGGTGAATATGCACTTCACGAAGTGCAAGAGCTTTTGAATATTGTCGGCTCTGTTACAGTTTTTACAAACGGTGAAGAGCCTATGGTAGCTTTCCCAGAAAATGTGAGGGTTGTAAAAGACAAAATTAATAGTTTTTCAGGAAAACCAATGGCACTTGAAATAAATACAGAAAAAGAAACTATTATTCTTAATGGTATGTTTATTGCATATAAAACTGCAGGTAGCACTGCTCTTGCTAAAAAGGTTGGTGCGACTATTGATGGCAATAAAATCGTAGTTAATGAAAATATGCAGACAAACATTAAAGGCCTTTATTCTGCAGGGGACTGCACAGGTGGACTTTTACAAATTTCAAAGGCAGTCTATGAGGGTGCAAAAGCAGGTACAGAAATAGTAAAAGCTTTAAAAAATAAATAATAAATATTCACAGTAATTTTAAAAAGCAGGTATTGTATAATGCCTGCTTTTTTGATATAATAAAATAGATTATGTATGTTTTATTCCACTTCTAAAAAGGAGACGATAAAATGCTTTTTGCACAAGACATCGGTATAGATTTAGGAACTGCTAATACAGTAGTTTATCTTAAAGGCAAGGGGATTGTTCTTCGTGAACCATCTGTTGTTGCCGTAAATGAAAAAACTAACCCACCATCAGTTGTGGCAGTTGGTAACGAAGCAAAGGAAATGATTGGTAGAACACCTGGCTCAATTTCTGCAGTAAGACCACTTAAGGATGGCGTTATTGCTGACTTTGAAATTACTTCTGAAATGCTCAAAGAGTTTATTAAAAAAGCAATTAAGCGTTCACTTTTCAGCAGAGCGAGAGTGCTTATTTGTGTTCCATCAGGTATTACAGAGGTTGAGCGTAAAGCAGTACACGATGCTGCAAGAAACGCAGGTGCTAAATATGCTTCTCTTATTCAAGAGCCACTTGCTGCTGCTATGGGTGCAGGTCTTCCTATTACTGAAGCAGTAGGTAGTATGATTGTTAATATTGGTGGTGGTACAACAGAGGTAGCCGTTATTTCTTACCGTGATGTTGTTACTGCAAAGTCAATTCGTGTTGCAGGCGATAATTTTGATGAGGCAATTATTGACTACATACGTAAAAAACACAATATGCTTATCGGTGAAAGAACGGCTGAAGATATAAAGGTAAAAATCGGCTCTGCAACTGAATATGATGGTGAAGGCGCTATGGATATTCGCGGAAGAAACCTTGTTGATGGACTTCCAATGAACATTGAAATCACTTCAGAGGAAATTCGTGAAGCACTTAGTGAGCCGCTTTCAGAAATTCTTGAAACTATTCGTTCAACACTTGAAAAAACACCACCAGAGCTTTTGTCAGATATTGTTGATAATGGAATTATGCTTGCAGGTGGCGGTGCACTTCTTCGTGGATTAGACAAGCTTATTTCTCGTGAAATGAAAATCCCTGTTCATGTTGCAGTTGAGCCAATGGACTGTGTTGCAAATGGTATGGGTTATTGTCTTGAAAGAGGTAACATCTGATTTTTAACAGAAAGGCAAGATAAATCTATCTTGAATTAAAATAATGAACGTTTTCTTTAAAGGAACAACATTTAAGGTGCTCTCTGTGATTGCCATTGTATTAGTTTGTGCAACTGTCCTTGCAACAGTTGTGCCAACAGGCACATCACCATTAACTGATGCACTTGGGATTATAACTTCCCCATTGCAAAGCATAGCATCTTATGTTTCATCAAAATTTACCGATATAAAAGGCTCTTTTGTTTCTTCAAATTCATATCAGGCTCGTATTGCAGAGCTTGAAAATCAGGTTGCTGAATATCAAAGAGATTTGGTTGACTATGAAAAGACAAAGAAGCTTTTAGAATCATATTCTGCATTCCTTGATGTCCGTGAAAAAAATCCCGACTACACTTGGGTTTCTTGCGATGTTATAGGTCGAGATTCAGCAGATGTTTATGGCTCATTTACAATAAACAAAGGTTCTAAAGACGGTATAAAGGTAAACGACGCTGTTATTTATAGTGAATATCTTATTGGCGTTGTAACAGAGGTAAATCCTACAAGTGCAGTTGTACGTTCTGTCTTTGACCCTACTGTTTCTGTTGCTGCTTATGAAATCAGAACAGGTGAGTTGGGCTATACATCATCAACCTATGAAACAGGGCTTAATGGTACTTGTCGTTTGTCAGGGCTTGACAGAAATACCACTATTTCAAAGGGTGGTATTAT
>JAZNWZ010000036.1:0-6454 GCA_045593645.1 Candidatus Fimenecus sp.
CATTCTACCATAGTGTGAATAGTGGACGTCACGAACTTCGAAGCCTGCACGGTCTCTTGAAAGACCACCAGGGCCAAGTGCTGAAAGTCTTCTCTTATGTGTAAGCTCTGCAAGTGGGTTTGTTTGGTCCATAAATTGTGAAAGTGGAGATGAACCAAAGAACTCTTTAATTGCAGCCATTACCGGTCTAATATTGATAAGAGCTGCTGGAGTAACCTTGTCAGGTTCTTGACCTTGAAGAGTCATTCTTTCCTTAACAAGTCTTTCCATTCTGCTAAAGCCAATTCTAAATTGGTTTTGAAGAAGTTCACCTACTGAACGGATACGACGGTTACCAAGATGGTCAATATCATCTGTAACACCAACGCCTGATGCAAGTCCGTTTAAGTAGTTAATTGATGCAAAAATATCATCAATGATAATGTGCTTTGGAATGAGGTCGTCAGCACGGAGAGCCATTTCCTCACGAAGAGCATTTTTATCATCGCCACACTTGTCAAGTACTTCCATAAGTACTGAGAAGCGTACTTTTTCGTTAATGCCGATTTCTTCAAGCTCGTCTTCTGTGAACATAGGAACATATTCTGCGATATCAACCATACCGTTTGAGAATACCTTTACATCCTTGCCGTCAACATCAAGAATTACTGTGTTAACGCCTTCTTGTTCCATTCTGTATGCAAGCTCTTCACTGATAACGTCGCCTGTGTCTGCCATAATCTCACCTGTGAGTTGGCTAACAACTGGCTCTTTTACTGTGTGGCCTGCAATTCTTGAAGCGATATCAAGCTTTTTATTATATTTGTATCTACCAACACGAGAAAGGTCGTAACGATGAGCATCAAAGAACAAGTTGTCAAGATGAGTTTGTGCAGTTTCAAGTGCAGGTGGCTCACCTGGACGAAGCTTCTTATAAACTTCAATAAGAGCTTGTTCTGTGTTCACTGTTGTATCCTTTTCAAGAGTTGCTTGAATTCTTTCATCATAGCCAAAGAATTCAAGAATATCTGCATTTGAGCTTAAGCCTAATGCACGGATAAATGTAGTGATATAAATTTTTCTGTTCTTATCTATTCTTACATAGAAAAGGTCGTTTTGGTCTGTTTCATACTCAAGCCAAGCACCACGGTTAGGAATTACAGTTGTTGTGTAAAGCTCCTTACCTGTTTTGTCGTGAGTCATACCATAATATACACTTGGTGAACGCACTAATTGTGAAATAATTACACGCTCAGCGCCGTTAATAACGAATGTACCGCTATCAGTCATAAGTGGGAAGTCGCCCATATAAACTTCGTTTTCTTTGACTTCACCTGTCTCCTTATTAAGAAGACGTGCAGTTACTCTGAGTGGAGCTGCATATGTTGCATCTCTTTCTTTACATTCCTTAACTGTGTACTTAGGCTTGTCGTCCATACGATAATCAATAAAAGTAAGTTCGAGATTGCCTGTGTAGTCTGTGATAGCATCAATATCACGGAACACCTCTTTAAGTCCAGTTTCAAGGAACCATTTGTAAGAGTTCTTTTGTACTTCAATAAGGTTAGGCATTTGCATAACTTCATTGATTTTTGAGAAACTCATACGGGTATTTCTGCCAAGTTTTACAGGTTTGACATTTACCATAGGGCTTAATCACTCTCCGTTCGTTTTTTTATCCTATCAGCCTCACATATATACTAATAATATATATGGGGCGTGGAGATTACTAAAATAACTATAAATTTCGTCATATATTTGCTTGATTTTCAGTAGGTTTTATGGTAAAATTTCACTTACCGAAAATGCTCCAGCGTATATAATTCCATTTTAATAGCAATTTACAATTATAGACTTGTCAAGTCAATATGTCAATAGCAAATTTAATTTTTTTGGAATTTTTTTCTCAAGGTGATTTTAATGAAAAAATATGAAAAGCTTTGTCTTGCTGCAAAAACAGTTGTTGTACTTAAAAATGTTATTAACGACAACACTGTTTCTCTTTTGCTCAAAACACTTGCAACTGATGAAAGTGAAAAAAATAAATTTATAGAGAATTATTCTGACTTTGTTGCTTCCCTTTATGAAACAACAGATAATTTATCAGAATACATATCTAATCTTATTCTTAATGACGAAAATGCTTTTGTTAAGTCCTCAGCAAAGGGTGAAATGTCCCCTGTGATGAAAAAGGCATTGGCAAACGAGCTTGAATTTTTCACTGCTCTTTCACAAATTAAAAGTGATGAGTTAAAAGCCGAGCTTGGAATTTACATTCCACTTGCAGATTGGACAAACAGTGATATAGATATTAAATCCTTATATGAAAATAAAATAGACAATATAAAGACAACAGGCTATGGTATTTATGCTACACACAGAATGTTCATTTTTAAAGATGGACAAATTGTACCTGTTAAATATCCTGACCCTCAACGTCTTTCACAAATGAGTGGTTATGAGTTAGAGAGACAAAAGGTAATTGATAACACCTTGGCACTTTTAAACGGCAAGCCTTGTAACAATGTGCTTTTATATGGTGATGCAGGCAGTGGTAAAAGCAGTACCATTAAAGCCATTGTCAATGAATATTACGACAAGGGACTTCGTCTTATTGAAATTAAGAAAAACCAACTTTATTCTCTTTCTGATGTTATTGAGGCACTTGCAGATAATCCTCTTAAATTCATTATCTTTATTGATGATTTAAGCTTCTCAACAAATGATAGTGATTTTGGTGCACTCAAGGCAATTCTTGAAGGTGGCGTTGCAGGCAAAACTGAAAATCTTGCAATTTATGCTACAAGCAATCGTCAGCACCTTGTTAAAGAGAATTTTAACGACAGAAACGGTGGAGATATGCATCTTCAGGATACAATTCAAGAGGTTATGAGCCTTTCTGCTCGTTTTGGTCTTAAAGTAACTTTCTCAAGACCTAACAAAGATTTGTATTTATCTATTGTAGAAAATCTCGCAATGCAGTATAATATAAATGTTGAGCAAAACGAGTTGTTCGTTTCGGCTGAAGCTTTTGCATTGAGAAATGGTGGCAGAAGTCCACGAACAGCAAAACAATTTGTAGAATATCTCGCTTCTAAAAGTGAGGATTGATGATAAAGGAGAGTGTTTATGAGAAATTATAAATACGATTGGGAAAATCCTGCTATTTTCAAAAAGAACAAGGAAGACGGACACGTTATTGCCTTTTCTTATGATAATGAGTCTGACGCTTTAGCTCGTAAAGAGCCTGAGTCAAAGTTAACTCTTAATGGCACTTGGAAATTCCATTGGCAAAGAGGATTGGAAGATTGTCCTGTTGACTTTTGCAAGGACGATTTTGATATTTCTTTTTGGAGAGATATCACTGTGCCATCAGTTTGGCAAATTGGTCAAGAGTTTGGCAGTTACCCTTATTATTATGCAAGCACATTCTGTCGTGCTTTAAGCAGAAGCAAGAGTAAAATTCCTTCAATTGACCATTCAATGCAAGAAATTGGTATTTATGTAAGAGATTTCCAGATGCCTGAAAGCTTTGACGGTCAAGAAATTTTCTTACACCTTGGTGCAGCAAAATCTGCTATTGAGGTTTATGTTAACGGTGAATATGTTGGCTATTCTCAAGGCTCAATGACACCACACGAGTTTGACATTACAAAATATGCTCGTAAAGGCTCAAACAGAGTTGCAGTTAAGGTTTATCGTTTTTCTGACGGTGCTTATCTTGAAAACCAAGATATGTGGCTTCTTTGTGGTCTTTACAGAGAGGTTTATGTATTTGCAGAGCCTAAAAAATGTGTTCGTGATTTCTTTATTACAACTGATTTAGATGCAGAGTATAAGGATAGCTACACTTCACTTGAAATTCAAGTAAATAATTATGACAACAAGGGCACTGCTACTGTTAAGGCTTTTGTTGTTGATGGTGATAACAAAATCCAATTAGGTGAAGTTGAAACTGACGGTGGCAAGATTATCTTTAATAAGTTAATTGAAAATCCAAAGAAATGGTCTGCAGAAGACCCATATCTTTACAAATTACTTATTGAGATTACTGCTGACGGCAAAACAACATATAAATGTATCCGTTTTGGCTTTAAGAAGGTTGAAATTGTTGGTGAACAAATTCTCTTTAATGGTAAGGCACTTTTAATTCGTGGTGTTAACAGACACGACTTTGACCCTGACAACGGTTGGGCAGTTCCTACTGAAAGATATCACCAAGACCTTAACTTTATGAAGAATGCGAATATTAACTCTATTCGTACATCTCACTATCCTGACGACCCATATTTCTATGAGCTTTGCGATGAATACGGTTTCTATGTTATGGACGAATGTGATTTAGAGACTCACGGTGTTCGTAGAAAGGGTGTTCCTGGCGACAACCCTGTTTGGACTGCTGCAGTTGTTGACAGAATGGAAAGAATGGTGCTTCGTGATAGAAACCACGCTTGCGTATTTATGTGGTCTTTAGGTAATGAAGCTGGCGACGGCAGTAACTTTATGGAAATGAAAAAGGCTGCTCTCAAACTTGACACAACTCGTCAATTCCATTATGAAGGCGACTTTAACTTTACAAAGAGTGATGTTATTTCAAGAATGTACCCTGTTGAGAGCGTTATGAAAAAGCTTTGCAACAAAGAGCCTATTGAAATCACACTTTATGACAACATTGCAAATGCACTTGCTGCTGACTCAAAGCCAATTAAGAAGGAAGATTATTGCAGACCTGTTCTTCTTTGTGAATATGCTCACGCTATGGAAAACAGCCTTGGCAACTTCCAAGAATATATGGACGATTTTGAAGCATACGACCATATGGCAGGTGGATATATTTGGGACTTTGTTGACCAAGCAATTCGTAAAAAGACACCTGATGGCGACCAATGGCTTTATGGTACAGACTTTGAAAAGTATGAACCAGGCAGATTTACACATCTTCCAAACACAACTGCTATGACAGGCTCAAATACATACTTTAATGCTAACGGTATTATCACAGCAGACAGAAAGCCTCACCCATCATACTTTGAGGTTAAAAAGGTTTACTGTGAAATCAAGGTTGTAGCAAGAGATACTGAAAAGGGTGAATACACTCTTATTAACAAGAAAAACTTCACTGACCTTTCTGATATCGAATTCAAGTGGAGCTTGCAAGCAGAGGGCGTTGAGCAACAAAGTGGTACACTTGACCTTAACTGTGGACCAAAAGAAACTCTCGACTTTACAATTCCTTATGATTTAACAACACTTCCAAACAAAGAGTGTGTGCTTATTATTTCATTCCTTAACAAAACTGCAAAGCCTTGGTGTGAAGCAGGCTATGAGCAAAGCTTTGACCAATTTGTTGTTAAAGAAGAAATTAAGGAAAAGCCTGTTTTCTCAAATGCAAATGTTTCATTTGTTAAGGAAGACGGTAATGTTAAGATTATGGGTGAAGGTTTCTCACTTGTAATAAACGGTGGCAAGATTGCTTCTCTTAAATATGACGATAAGGAATTTATCAAATCCCCTATCGCTCCTAACTATTTCAGAGCAGTTACAGATAACGACCTTTCAAATCTTAACTTTGTACCATTTACAATTCCTTTCCACCCATATTTCAACTGGCAAAGAGCAACAAACTCTGCAAAGGGTACACTTAAATCTGTTACTAAAAACGGTATCGGTCAAGTTATTGTTCACATTGACTGGAGTGTTCAATTCTTCTCAGGTGTTTCAAGTGTAATTATTGCAAATCCTGACGGTACTGTTGAGATTACACATACAGGTACACCAAAGAGCTTTAACCTTCTTCGTTTTGGTACAAAGATGGCTCTTCCTCGTGAGTTTGACCAAGTTAAATGGTATGGTCGTGGTCCACAAGAAACTTACTTTGACAGAAAAACTGGTGGCAAGATTACTCTTCACGAAAGAAAAGTCGTTGACCTTGAGCATCACTATATGAGACCACAAGAAAATGGTAACAGAACTGATGTTAGATGGGTTGAAATCAGAAATGCTGAAGGCAAGGGTCTTCGCTTTGAGGCTATGGGTGAAACACCAATTTGCTTCAGTGCTTGGCACTACACACAAGACCAGCTTCAAACTGCAAAGCATATCCACGAATTACCACACTATGACCTTACAACATTCAATGTTGACTTAAATCAAAATGGTATTGGTGGCGATATGCCTGGTGATGCACAGGTTCGTGAAAAATATCAACTCAAGCCAAACAAGGAATACACTTACACATTTAAGATTGTTCCAATTAAATAAGAATAAAATATAAAGAAAACGGACAGATTAAAAACCTGTCCGTTTTTTAATGCCAGTTGTAACATATTTCTCACATAAAATGAAGATTATTTATGTGATAAATTATAGTTTGTTGATGTGAATGCAAAATACAAAGTGTGTAGGGGTCGGCGTCCACGACGACCCTAAATAAAAAACATCTTCGCTTTGGACGGGAAGTCGGATCGTAGCCATG
>JAZNWZ010000037.1:0-4472 GCA_045593645.1 Candidatus Fimenecus sp.
ATTAAGTCTCGAGCAGTTGTTGTAAATGATGGCGATACTTTCTCATCAGGTAAACATAATTTCACATTTATAATGGCTCCAATGGTACACTGGCCTGAAGCAATGGTTACTTATGATAATACTGACAAGGTTTTATTCTCAGCTGATGCATTCGGTTCATTTGGTGCTTTAAACGGCAACATTTTTGCTGACCAAGTAAATTATGACAGAGATTGGCTTGACGAATCAAGACGCTATTACACAAACATTGTTGGTAAATATGGCGTTCAAGTTCAAGCATTACTTCAAAAAGCAAGTCAACTCGAAATTAAGATGCTCTGCCCTCTTCATGGACATGTTTGGAGAGAAAATCTTGGTTATATTTTGGACAAGTATAATATTTGGAGTTCTTATCAACCAGAATCAAAGTCTGTTGCGATTATTTATGGCTCAATTTACGGCAACACAGAAAATGCTGCAAATATTCTTGCTAATAAACTTGCAGAAAAGGGCATAAATAATATTGTAATGTATGATGCATCAAAGACTCACCCTTCATATATCGTTTCTGAATGCTTTAGATGTAGCCATTTAGTTTTTGCTTCAAGCACATATAATGGTGGCATTTATACAAATATGGAAACTGTTTTGCTTGACTTAAAAGCACATTTTCTTCAAAATAGAACTGTTGCTATTATTGAAAATGGCACTTGGGGTGCAATTGCCGGCAAGAAAATTAAAGAAATATTTGAATCAATGAAAAACATTACTATTCTTGAAGAGAGTGCAAAGATTTCATCTTCAGTAAAAGAGAGCAACATTGAGCAATTATCTGCAATTGCAGATAAAATATCAGAAAACTTTTAAAAGTAGGTGCAAAATATGATTAACAATACTACAATGTTCAAATTAAGTTATGGTTTGTTTATTTTAAGTGCAAATGACGGAAAGGATAATGCTTGTATTATCAACACTGTAACTCAAATAACAGACCAGCCTAAAAGAGTTTCTATTGCTGTTAACAAGGCAAACTACACTTGTGAAATGATAGAAAAAACAGGTAAATTTACTGTTTCAGTCCTTACTGAACAAGTTCCATTCTCAATATTTGAAAAGTTTGGTTTTGTTAGTGGTAGAGATACAAATAAGTTTAAAGACTTTGAAGATTATAAACGAGCTGAAAATGGTACTGTTTATGTTACAAAATACACTAATGCATATATATCTTGCTCTGTAATAGAAAAAATCGACTGTGGCACTCACCTTTTATTTGTTGCAGATGTTACTGAAGCTGATGTTTTATCTGATGAGCCATCAGTTACTTATGCATATTATTTTGAGCATATTAAACCAAAGCCCGTTCAAAAGCCTAAGGGTTATGTTTGCAGAATTTGTGGTTATGTTCATGAAAGTGATACACTTCCTGATGATTTTGTTTGTCCGTGGTGCAAACATGGTGCTGAAGATTTTGAACCATTTAAATAAAAAATGCCTCACAAGAAAACTTGTGAGGCTTAATTTTTATTTAAGAATTTCAGGTTTTAAAACCTTACTATAAACTACGCTACAACACTCTTTACAAACAGTGATTTCAACTGGAGAGCCAAATGCTGCAACTTTATCTCTATAAATCATTCCACCTTCAGTTTGATAACCCTTTGTTAAGTTATTAGAACCACAATATGGACATTCTTCAATAATAATATTCTTCATATTAATCACCTTTTCGTTTATTAGAATTATAGATATAGTAACCTACTCCTGCACCTAATACTGCAACACCAACAACTGCAATTACAACATAAATAACAACAGATGGCTTATCTTCATTAGCAGAATTATCTTCAGTTACAGGTTCAGTTGTTGTAATATCAACAAAAGTTGAACTTTCAGTTTCAGGAACAGTTGTTTCAGTCGATATTTCACCAGGTATAAAGGTTTGACCAGGTGTAATATAAATTGTGGCACCCTTTTGTTCGAAGCTTAATGAATTGTCAGCATCGTCAACAGCATTATATGCTCTAACATTTATATCAGAGTTACCTCCAGCGCTTTCATTTGCAACAAAATACATTGTTAATAAAACGCCGTCTGTAAAAACACTAAAACCACTTTCATTTTGAATAGTCAGAACTATTTCACCATCGCCATTTGAAACACTTCTAACATTTTCGTTTTCATAAATTCCGCCTAATTGATAATCTACTAAATTTATGGCAGATGTGTCGTAGCCAACAACAATAGTTGCATTCTTTAAATAAGAGAAATTACTTATTTTAAGTTGAACAGCAAAACTATCATCAGTATTATTCACTTTTGCTGGTGCATCAATAATAATAGTAGGGTTACCTTCTGCAAATGCTAAAATTGAAAAAGGAAAGATTATTAATACTAAAGATAATAAAATAATAGTTAATTTTTTAATCATTTATATCACCAATATTATTTTATCATAAAAAATATAATAATACAACAAAAAAGTCCCAAGGAATAACTTGGGACTTAAATTTTTATTTATTTAATGATGAACGTAAGAAATCTTTTAGACGTTGACTCTTAGGATTATCAAAAATCTCTTCAGGTGTGCCACACTCTTCAATAATACCATCGGCCATAAAGATAACTTTATCAGAGACATTCTTGGCAAAGTTCATTTCATGAGTAACAATAACCATTGTATTTTCACCATTTTTAAGTTCTTTTATTACTCTAAGAACCTCACCAGTAAGCTCAGGGTCAAGTGCACTTGTAGGCTCATCAAAGCAAAGAACATCTGGTGAAAGTGCCAATGCACGAGCAATAGCAACACGCTGTTGTTGTCCACCTGAAAGTTCACATGGATATGAATTAATCTTTTCTTCTAATCCAACACTTTTAATAAGTTCCATTGCTTTATTGATTATTTCTTCCTCTGTGCCCTTTTTATGAAGAGTTGGTGCAAGAGTTATATTTTTAAGAACACTATATTGTGGAAACAAATTAAAGTTTTGAAAAACAAGTCCAAAGTGAAGTCTGTTTTGTCGTACTTGCTCATCACTAAGTTTTTCGTGAAGAGCACCGTCAAAAAGCACTTCATCTTTTACTGTAATTGTACCCTCATCAGGAGTTTCAAGAAAGTTTAAGCAACGAAGCAATGTAGTTTTACCACTACCAGAAGAACCAATAAGAGCTAAAACCTCACCTTTTTCAAGAGAAAAATCAATACCCTTAAGGACTTCTGTTTTACCAAAGCTTTTATAAATATTTTTAACTTCAAGCCAAGA
Source organism: Candidatus Fimenecus sp. (assembly GCA_045593645.1). Lineage (GTDB taxonomy): Bacteria > Bacillota > Clostridia > Oscillospirales > Acutalibacteraceae > Fimenecus. The sequence continues at coordinate 3,243 of JAZNWZ010000037.1, forward strand.
CATATATTTCCTCCTTAAGTTCTAAAATAGCTGAGTTTTTTCTCAATTTTGCCTAAAACCACAGTAAGCAAGCCACTAAATAACAAATAATAAATACCCGTAAAGAATAATGGCCATATCTCACCTGCAATGCCTTGTGAACCTTTCATAAATGCTTGACCTGCCCAAATAATCTCTTGTAAAGCAATTATTCTTGCAAGGGACGTATCCTTTACAAGAGTTATAATCTCATTCGACAATGGTGGAAGAACATTCTTAACCATTTGTAAAAGAGTAATCTTAAAGAAGATTTGTGATTTTGTTAAGCCAAGCACTTGACCTGCCTCTTGTTGTCCATAAGGAACAGCTTGAATACCACCACGGAAGATTTCAGAAAAATAACAAGCATAGTTAATTATAAAAGCTGTTATTGAAGCTATAAAACGTCCGTCTTCACCACTGCCCCAAATATTGTTGTGAAAAACAAGTCCAGGTAAATAGTAAATAACTAAAAGTTGAAGCATCAAAGGTGTGCCTCTAATAACCCAAACAATAGTTTTCACAAGAGAACTTAAAGGCTTAAACTTTGACATTGAGCCAAATGAAATAATAAGTCCCAATGGTAAAGCACCAACAAGTGTTATTATAAAAAGTTTTAATGTTTGCAGAAATCCGACATTTAATGCATTAAATACAATCGGAAATTGTTCAAAAAATGACAATAAAAACACCCTATCATTTATTTATTAACACCAAAAGAAGAGAGTGCATCAACACTCTCTTCTTCAAATTAACATCAATTAGAATTACTTAATAAGTGCTTCTTGAACACCATATGTTTCGGCAACCTTTTGAACATTGCCGTTTGCTACTTCAGCAGCATAGAATTTATTAAATTCAGCAACAAGGTCTGAGCCTTTACGGAAACCAACACCATATTCTTCACTATTAAGTGCAGCAGTATATGTAAGGTTTGCATAGCCTGTGCCTTCACCAATCATAGCGCCAGCCATAAGTGAATCAATAATAGCTGCATCACAAGTACCAGCAGCAACTACAGCAAGAGCTGTAGCTTGGTCAACTACTTCAGTATATTTGAAGCCGTTTGCTTCAGCTTGGTCTTTACCAGCAGAACCATTTTCTACTGCGAATGTAAGGTCTTTACAATGTGCAACTGTCTTATATTGGTCAGCCTTGTCAGCAGGAACAACAATAACCTGAGCATTGTTGCAATAAGGATTTGAACAATCC
>JAZNWZ010000038.1:0-2699 GCA_045593645.1 Candidatus Fimenecus sp.
GCAAGTTCGTTTATCTCGCTCATAGGAAGGAATGTGATAAGCTTTAAGCAGTTGATAACGTCTGCATCATCAACATTTCTCCAGTATTGATAGAAATCAAATGGAGATGTTTTTTCAGGGTCAAGCCACACTGCACCTGACTGTGTTTTACCCATCTTCTTACCTTCTGAGTTAAGAAGAAGTGTAATTGTCATAGCGTGTGCATCTTTACCAAGTTTTCTACGAATAAGCTCTGTACCACCAAGCATATTACTCCATTGGTCATCGCCACCAAATTGCATGTTACAACCGTATTTTTGGAATAATTCATAGAAGTCATAGCTTTGCATAATCATATAGTTGAATTCAAGGAATGAAAGACCTTTTTCCATTCTTTGCTTATAACATTCTGCTGCAAGCATTCTATTAACACTAAAGCAAGCGCCAACTTCACGAAGTACATCAATATAGTTAAGACCAAGAAGCCAGTCAGCATTATTAACCATAAGTGCTTTACCATCAGAAAAATCAATGAAACGGCTCATTTGCTTTTTAAAGCAATCACAGTTATGTTGAATTGTTTCTCTTGTCATCATTTGACGCATATCGCTTCTACCTGATGGGTCACCAATCATAGCAGTACCACCACCGATAAGAGCGATTGGTTTGTTACCTGCCATTTGTAATCTCTTCATAAGGCAAAGTGCCATAAAGTGTCCAACATGTAAGCTATCAGCTGTTGGGTCAAAGCCAATATAGAAAACAGCTTTACCTTCATTTACAAGATTTCTAATTTCTTCTTCATTTGTTACTTGTGCAATAAGTCCACGAGCAACGAGTTCTTCATAAACTTTCATTTTACTTCTCCTTAAAATATAAAAGTCCCCTGCAATTTGCAGAGGACGAAAAAATTTCGTGTTACCACCTCAGTTTACTGTATTTTCACAAATACAGCCTCAACGAGTAACTGACATTACTCTGTACTGTAACGGGTACACCCGACACTCTCTACTACTATTTCAAAAGTGCAACTCCACGATGTATTTCACAAGCATTGCGTATGCCCTTTCACCAAACGGACACTCTCTGAAACTGCAACAATCTTATTACTTCTTCGCTTCAAAGTCATTGAGTTTATTATACACAATTAAAAATAATTGTCAATATTTTTTAGCATTTTCAATCAATTCTGCAGCTGCATCAAGAGAAGCTTTTGTCGCTTCAATACCACCTATAATTCTTGCTAATTCGTAAATTCTGCCATTGTTATCAAGATTTTCAACTTTCGTATAAGTCTTATTATCATTTTCAGATTTTGAAATCAAGAAATGGTTGTCTGCAAAGCAAGCAATTTGTGCTAAATGAGTTACACAAAGCACTTGTCTATTTTTTGAAACCTCCTTAAGCTTAATGCCAATTTTTTGTGCTGCACGACCACTAACACCTGTGTCGACCTCATCAAAAATTAGTGTTTGAATATTATCTTTTGAAGCTAATACATTCTTTATTGCAAGCATAATTCGAGATAATTCGCCACCTGATGCAATTTTTGAAAGTGGTTTAGGCTCTTCTCCTGCATTTGCAGATATTAAGAAATATATTTCATCAGCACCTGTTTCATCAAAAGACTTTCTGTTTTGAACAATCTTAAATGAAATAGATGCCATATCAAGAAATGCAAGCTCTTCTTTAACTTGATTTATGAAGAGTTCACCATATTTTTTACGATTAGCAGATAAAACATTGCTTGCTTTATCCATAATATTATATTTTTCATTAAGTTCAACTTCAAGTTGTTCCTTAAGCTTATCTGAAAAAGTAATGTCTTCTAATTCTTTTTGTGCTTTATCAAGGAATTCAAGAATTTCAGTTTCAGTTTTACCATATTTCTTTGAAAGCTTAAATAAAACATCAAGTCTTTCTTCAATTAAATCGAGCTCGTTAGGATTAATATCAAGTGAATATAAAAAATTATTTAGTTCACTTGCACAATCTGAGATGTTATATGACATTTCTGTAATTGTATTTGAAATATCGTTTAATGATTCGTCAAATGTAGATGCTTTTTGCATTGAATTTGAAGCAGTATTAAGCATATCTGCAACGCCTGAAAAACTATCACTACCATTAAGTATTTCAACTGTATTATTTACAAGTGAAATAAGTTGTTCGGCATTTTGTAATACTTTTTGACGCTTTTCAAGCTCTTCTAATTCACCTATTTTAACATTTGCTTCTTCAATTTCGTTTATTTGATAAGTTAATAAATCGATTTTTCTTGCTTTCTCACTTTCATTTACAATTAAATTATCATATCTTCGTTTCAATGTTTGATAATTGTTATATGCATCAAGATAATCGTTATATATGTCAAAGTTTTCTGCAAACCCATCAATATATGTATAGTGCAATTCTTCATTAAGTAAATTATGGTTATCCATTTGACCGTGAACATTAATAAGTGCTTGTCCGATTTTTTTAAGCATAGACACAGTAACGCTTGTACCATTTACTTTACATATATTTTTGCCATCAAGAGAGATTTTTCTCGAAATAAGCAAAGATTTGTCATCTTCACAATCAATTCCAAGCTCATTAAGGACTGAAACAACATCATTATTTATATCTTCAAAATATGCAGATACATCAGCACTATCACTACCTGTTCTAATAAGCTCACGAGATGTTCTTTCACCAAGAATAGCATTTATTGCATCAAT
>JAZNWZ010000039.1:0-11012 GCA_045593645.1 Candidatus Fimenecus sp.
CTTCTTACAGTATGTCCAGGTCCTTTTGGCGCAATCATAGTAACGTCAACAAATTTTGGTGGGTTAATGCAACCAAAATGAACGTTGAAGCCGTGAGCAAACATAAGCATATCGCCTTCTTTAAGGTTTGGCTCAATGTCCTTTTTATACATATCAGCTTGTAATTCGTCGTTGATAAGAATCATAATGATATCAGCTTTTTTTGCAGCTTCAGCAGCAGTATAAACTTCAAAACCTTGTTTTTCAGCCTTTGCCCATGATTTACTGCCTTCATAAAGACCGATAATAACGTTACAACCTGATTCTTTAGCATTAAGAGCGTGAGCATGACCTTGGCTACCGTAACCGATAACTGCAATAGTCTTGCCGTCTAATAAGCTTAAGTTACAATCTTCTTGATAAAACATTCTTTGTTGTGTCATAATAAAAATCTCCTATATAAAAAATAATAGTTGTTTGACATCTTGTTTGCGTTGTCATACAACTATTATATATCGTAATATTAAATTGTCAATACCTTTTTTGAAAAAATTGAAAAATTAGTCAAAAGATATTTTTTCATTGAGTACAGCGTGGTGCAGGTGAATGGTAATAGCACTCTTAACACCAACTGAATCCCTGCTTTTAAGAAAGTTCATTATCATAATGTGGTCTTTGTATGCCTCTTCAGCAATAACATCAAGATTGTAATTAAGCTCAATAGTTTTTCTAATTGTGTTTGTAAGAATAGGCAAGAAGTGTCCTAAAAACTCATTGTGAGATGCTTTAAGGATTGCACCGTGGAATGCACTTTCAGATTCAATTCTCTTTGCACCACGAGGGTCTTTTTTGAGTTCTGCTTGACAGATTTCACCAAGTCGCAAAATCTCTTGGATTTCTTCATCAGTTGCACGCTTACAAGCAAGAGATGCAGCCTCAGGCTCGAAAATAAGACGAGTTTCATATAAATCACGAAGAGTAACCTTTTTGTTGAGAAAATCATTTACATCAACATCTTGTGAATATTGGTCAATTTTTTCTGCAACATAAGTGCCCTTACCACGCTTAACCACAAGCACACCATTTGAAATAAGTGTTTTGATAGCTTCACGAAGAGTAGAGCGACTCACACCCAATTCCTGTGATAACTCATTTTCATTAGGTAACTTTTCACCATAGTTATATTTATGCTCTTCAACAATCATTCTTTTGAGTGTTTCAGCAGTTCTTTGTGACAAATTTTCCATAAAACATTCTCCAATCAAGAAAACATTAAAACCTACTATACACCATTCTTTCAAAAAATGCAAAGATTATTTTGCCTTTATTTGTGTTGTAATAATATGTGCAACTGCTCTTGCACCATTAGTAATGTATTTTCCAAAATTACCTGAAAAGCCCGTTAAAACAGGATTTTTCAGGTCTTTTTCATTTATTCCGTCTGCACTTATTTCTTTTAAAACAATATTATCTTTTGTGAATGGAGCAATCACATCATTTTCAGGTGCAGTCAATAAAGCACCATCTGCAAAAGCGCAAAGTTCTTCTGTTTCTTCTTCAGTAAGCTTTCCACAAAGCATTGGATAAATCCCAAACATAGCAGTTTCTTGACTTCCGTTATATGATGGTGCAATGCTTTTGCCCTGTGCAGCAACAAGTGTGTATGTGTCAAGAATTTCGTCTTTTGCTCGTCCAAAATGGTGTCTTTGCTTACCATAATAAGTGCCAAAAGGATTCATTCTAACTGTCTTGTCTTTTTCAAGTCTCATCGGACAATGTGCCATTGAAGAAAGCACTTGACGAGAGTTGGCAATAACAATACCATTTTGCTCGTCATAAAGACCAACAAAACCACCTGTTAATTGGTGATTAAAGGAGTCAATTTTCTCATTTTCTGCATCACATTCAGGGAAACTTTGAGTCCTAAATGAAGAAATATCATTCATAAAGTTTCTCTTAATAACTGAAATATCATCATTAAGTTTAGGTGTAATTTGGAATGGCACAGCCTCTTTCCAACTCATATCACTGTATCTGCCAAGTGCAGAGTTTTCAGTTGAAATTGAAGTAGTTTCTGCAGTGTATGGGTAATTGACAGTTGTTCGCACAAAAATACCGTCAGAAAAATCAGTTTTAAAGAAATCGAAAGTGTAGTTACCTGGTTTTAATTCGTTAGGCAAGTGAATTTCACCTTGAATTCTTACACCCTCACCATTACCTGCAATAGATAATGGCATGGTTTTACCGTTTTCAAAATTGTATTTCTTTTTGCCATATGTAATATATGATTGTAAAAAGTCATAATCGCCAATTTTTTTGCCATCAAATTGAACAAAAGCGATTTGACCGTTAGGTGAAAACATAAGTGAAACTCGTGAAGTTTCAAGCAGATTTTTAAAAGCAGTTTTTTCTTTAGCTTCGTCAAAAGTAATTTCTAATTCATATTTCTTTTTCTTTGTTTTGTATTTAAGCATTAAAAAAGCAGATTCGTTTGTTTCGTCTGTAGCAACTGCAACAAAGCTTTCAAGTCCCTTTGATTTAATGTTAAGGCAAGAAATATCGTCAATCTTTTCATTGATTTCAACTTGCACACATTGTAATAAAGAATCTGTAATATTATGTACAGTAACTTTTTTAGTTTTAGGCATAGCCATAACTTCATCATTTATAACATTATCACTTAAATTAAGTGCAGTTTTTTCTCTTTGAATATTAAGTACAGGTGTTGCAAGTCCAAAATGAGTAGTTGAAAGTAATAAAACTCTTTTTTTGAAAGAAGGTGAGAGCATATCACGCTTGCTCGTGATTTTAGCCATAGCTCTTGCTCTCTCGATTCGAGTCCAAATTTGTCTGTTAAAAGGCTTTTCTGCCCAAGATGCATAACCTGTAAAGTTGCCGTCAGCAGTGTCTTGAGTAAACTCAATTTTGCCAATAGGCTTGTGGCTTTTTATGTAACCACTTGGAGTATCAAAAACAACATATGGTAAATCTGCAACTTCTTTAACAAGACCGTGAATACCATCAGTATTAGCGACCTTGCCTGTCATTTTGCCCATATCCACAGTTTCCCAGAAAATAGCATCAGCATCCATATTGATAAACAAGAAAAGGTCGTTATTGATTTCGCCTGATTCTTGTTTACTTCTTAAATCCTTTACCCAAGCACGAAGACACCCTGCATCACAAACATCAGAGTTAGAATAGGTTGGAATAATTGTTATACTTTCACCGTTATAAGTGTAGGTGAGTGGGTTAAATGCCTCTTCGTCAGAAAGCTTTGGAACAATAGTTCTAAAAGCATCAAAAGGCACACAGCTATAATAAAGGCAAAGTGCCTTAATGCCTAATTTGTTATATAAAGTAACTTGAGATGGTGTAAACATAACCTCTTGAGGACGAACGATTTTTTCACAAGTACCAAAAATATCATTAAGTCCACTACCGTCAGAATTTGTAATAGCAAGGTTAATGCTCTCACAAAACTCATCTTCAGTCATGGCAGATAAAGCACCGTTGTTATAACCCATTATAATATTTTCATCGCCATATTTAGTAACACGCTCTTTCATTTTTTCAATAATATCAGGAGCATATTCAGGCAATATTTTTTGCAAAGAGAAAAAGTTTTCTGTATCCCAAGTGCCTTTAACAGGAATACCTTGTTTATTAAACTCAGTAAGAACATCAAGAGTTTTTCTGATAATTCTAATATCTGAGCCAAAGCCTAAATTATCGTTAGTATCTCCACGATAAGAGTGATAACAGTTAACGTGAAAACCATAAGCTATGTGAATCTTATTTTCAAGCATTTTCTTTTTCTCCTTAAAATAGACTTTAATCAATATTAGCATAATAAAAAATAAAAGTAAACATTTCCCCCTTGCAAAATTCGTTGTATGAGTATAAAATATAATTTAACGTATAGTGGGGGATTAGTTTTCACCACAAATAAACGGAGGCGTAAACTTATGAACTTAAGAAGTGAAAATGTAGTAAAAGGTGTTGAAAGAGCACCTAACAGAAGCCTTTTTTATGCAATGGGCTATACAAAAGAAGAATTAGAAAGACCTTTGATTGCAGTTGTGTCTGCACATAGCGAAATTGTACCGGGTCATATTCATCTTGATAAAATTACAGAAGCAGTTAAAGCGGGTGTTCGTATGGCAGGTGGTACTCCTGTAATGGTACCTGCAATCGGTGTTTGTGATGGTATTGCAATGGGACACATCGGTATGAAATACTCACTTGCATCTCGTGAGCTTATTGCTGATAGCGTTGAAACAATGATTATGGCTCATGGCTTTGATAGTGCAGTGCTTGTTCCTAACTGTGATAAAATTGTTCCAGGTATGATTATGGCAGCAGTTCGTCTTAACATTCCTGCAGTTGTTTGTTCAGGTGGACCTATGATGTCAGGTCTTATTGATGGCGTTGAAACATCACTTTCAAAAATGTTTGAAGCAGTTGGTGCTCGCAAAGCAAATATGATTGATGATTGCAAACTCCTTGAGTTTGAAGAAAATGTTTGCCCAGGTTGTGGTTCTTGCTCAGGTATGTATACTGCAAACTCAATGAACTGCCTTGCTGAAGCAGTCGGTATTGCTCTTCCTGGCAATGGTACAATTCCTGCAGTACACAGTGGTCGTATTCAACTTGCAAAACACGCAGGTATGGCAATTATGAACCTTGTTGAAAAGGATATTAAAGCTCGCGATATTATCAATGAAAAGTCAATCCGTAACGCTCTTGCTTGTGATATGGCTCTTGGTTGTTCATCAAACAGCGTTCTTCACTTACTTGCTATTGCTAATGAAGCAGGCGTTCCTGTTGATTTACATATGTTTAATGAAATCAGTGCAAAAGTTCCAAACCTTTGCCATTTGGCACCTGCAGGCGGCACTCATATGCACGACCTTAACAATGCAGGCGGTATTCCTGCAGTTCAGGCTGAACTTGCAAAGAAAGACCTTCTTGATTTGTCACTTATTACTGCAACAGGTAAAACAGTTGGCGAAAATATTGAGGGTGCATATATTAAGAATACAGATGCAATTCGTCCTATTGATAATCCATATAGTGAAACAGGTGGTATCGCAATCCTTTGGGGTAATATTGCAAAAGACGGTTGCGTAGTTAAGCGTTCAGCAGTAGCACCTGAAATGCTTGTGCATTCTGGTCCTGCAAGAGTATTTAACTCTGAAGACGAAGCAATTGACGCAATCTACAATGGCAAAATTGTTGATGGCGATGTTGTTGTAATTCGTTATGAAGGCCCTGTTGGTGGCCCTGGTATGAGAGAAATGCTCAATCCAACATCAGCCCTTGCAGGCATGAAACTTGATAAAACAGTAGCACTTATTACTGATGGTCGTTTCAGTGGTGCATCTCGTGGAGCCTCAATTGGACACGTTTCACCTGAAGCAGCAGTAGGCGGTGAAATCGGTCTTATTTATGAAGGTGATATTATCGAAATTGATATCCCTGCAAGTAAAATCAATGTAAGAGTTTCTGACGAAGAATTAGACGAAAGAAGAAAAGCTTATGTTAAACCTGAACCAAATGTAAAATCAGGCTGGCTTGCTCGTTATTCAACTCTTGTTTCATCTGCAAAAGATGGCGCAGTTATGAAAAAAGTATTCTAATTAAATAATATTGTCCATATTTTCATCATATATTTAATTGGTGATTATATGGACAATTCTTTTTATGAATATAGGCGTGAAGCGAGAATAACTGAACGAAAAAAACGAGAAAAAGAGCAAAATATAACAATGTATATTTTAATTGTTCAAATTGTTCTTGCTTTGGTAATAACAGGTGTGATTTATCTTGCATCAAAAGGGGATACGACTCTATCTCGTGGTCTTAAAGAGTTTTATTCAACAAAAGTAGCAAGAGAAATTGATACAAGTAAAATTGAAGATGTGTTTAAAAAGGTGGCAAAAACAACATTTGCACCGTCATACAAAATTGAAATAACGGAAGAAGAGTTTGACTTTTCTTCCTTGTTTTTTTCTTATGACCTTTAGTGCTTTTGGAATAAAAATAAAATTCACATTTTTGTTTGTAGCCTTAATGTCGTTTATAATTACCTTAAAAGCACCTGCAAGTCTTTTGCTCACTGTTATTGCTTCTCTTTTTCACGAAATAGGGCATTTGTGTCTTATGGTTTTAACCGAAAACAAACCAAAAGCAATACAGTTTGAGTTGACAGGTATAAATATAATTAGAACAGAAAATATGAATATAAGCTTAAAAAGCGAGCTTCTAATAGCACTTGGTGGCCCACTTATAAATGCTTTTTTCTTTATTGCTTGTTGCCTTTTGCTATGTGTTTATGAAAACGAAAATGTGTTGACCTTTGCTTGTATAAACCTAATTTTGTTAACCTTTAATCTTTTGCCTATAAAACGCCTTGATGGTGGAATGGCATTGTATTTTTTATTAAGCCAAAGATTTGAAACTGATTTTTGCAGAAAAATTTTGCAGATATTGTCTTGCATTTTTATAAGCCTAATATATGTGTGGGGGACTTATGTTTTTGTTTCAACAAAATATAATTTGAGTGTGTTAATTGTTGCTATTTTTTTAACTTTATCAATGTTCTCTTGTAATGAATATTGAAAAAAAACACTTTTTATAGTAAAATATATTGATAACAATTTTGTGAGGTTTCTTATGGTTAAAAAAGAAGTTGAAAAACTATTAAAAAAAGTTCAAAAGCCTGCTCGTTATACAGGCGGCGAATTAAATAGCGTAGTTAAAGATAAAAAAGATATTAAATGCAGATATGCCTTTTGTTTTCCAGACAATTACGAAATAGGTATGTCTCATCTTGGTATGAAAATTCTTTATAGCATTGTAAATGACCGTACAGACGCTTGGTGTGAGCGTTGCTTTGCACCTTGGGAGGATATGGAGGCATTGATGCGTGAAAATGATATAAAGCTTTATGCACTTGAAAGTGGCGATGCTCTTTGCGATTTCGATTTAGTAGGCTTTACAATGCAATATGAGTTAAGCTATACAAATGTACTCAATATGCTTGATTTAGGTGGCATACCTGTTCTTAAAAAGGATAGAACAAGTCTTACTCCTATTGTTATTGCAGGTGGACCTTGTGTTTGTAACCCTGAGCCTATTGTTGATTTTATCGACATTTTCTTGCCTGGTGAGGGTGAAGAAGTAACAAATGAGCTTATTGATTTACTTATTGAGCATAAGGAAAAAGGCTCAACAAGACTTGAATTTTTAAGAGAAGCAGCAAAAATAGAAGGCGTTTATGTGCCTGAGTTTTATAATGTGGATTATAACGAAGATGGCACAATTAAATCAATCACAAACCTTGAAACTGCACCTGTAAAGGTTAAAAAGAGAATTATCTCTGACCTTGATAGTGTTGCATATCCAAAGAGCTTTATTGTACCATTTATTGATGTTGTTCAAGATAGAACTGTTGGTGAGGTTTTCCGTGGTTGTATTCGTGGATGCCGTTTTTGTCAAGCAGGCTTTATCTATCGACCAATTCGTGAAAAAACACCTGAAACAATTAATGAACAATGCCGAAGAATTAGTGATGCAACTGGTTATGATGAGATTTCACTTTGCTCACTTTCAACAAGTGATTATACTAAAATAGACAAGCTTATCCCAATGCTTTTTGACTGGGCATTAAAAGAGAATATAAATGTTTCTCTCCCTTCACTTCGTGTTGATAATTTTTCTGACGAATTGATGGAAGAACTTAAAAAAGTTCGTCGTAGTGGACTTACCTTTGCCCCTGAAGCAGGTACTCAAAGACTTCGTGATGCTATCAATAAAAATGTAACCGAAGAAGAAGTTATGAGAACTGCTCTTAAAGCCTTTGATGGTGGTTGGACAAGTGTTAAGCTTTATTTTATGATGGGACTTCCAACAGAAACACTTGAGGATATTGCAGGAATTGCTGACCTTTCACAAAAGGTTGTAGATACTTTTTATCGTAATCCAAATAGAGAAAAGGGCAAGGGTGTTCAAGTTAATATTAGCGTTGCTTCCTTTGTTCCAAAGCCATTTACACCATTTCAATGGGAGCCACAAGATACAGGCGATATGCTTGTTGAAAAGCAAAAGCATTTACTTGCAAGTGTAAAGAGTAAAAAGATTTCAGTAAGTTATCATCAGTCAGAAACCTCTGTGCTTGAAGGCGTTTTAGCTCGTGGCGACAGAAGACTTGGTGAAGTGATTTACAAGGCTTGGCAAAAGGGTTGTAAGTTTGATAGCTGGGACGAGTATTTTGACTTTGCAAAATGGACAGAAGCATTTAACGAGTGTGGCTTAACAACAGATTTTTATGCAAATCGTAAGCGTGAATATAACGAAATTCTTCCTTGGGACATTATGGATTATGGCATCCGTAAGGAATTCCTTGTTGAAGAAAATAAAAAAGCTCACGAAAGCGTAACAACTCCACATTGCAGAATTAAGTGCTCTGCTTGTGGTGCAAATAAATTGAATGGGGGTAAATGTGATGCCAGAAGTTAAAAAATGGGCAATGGATGTGCGAATGTCCTATGAAAAAACAGGTATGGCAAAATTTATCTCTCACCTTGATACAGTTCGTTGTATAACAAGAGCAATGAAAAGGGCAGGCGTGCCAATTTGGTACACAGAGGGCTTCAACCCACATGCCTTTTTAACCTTTGCTATGCCTTTGTCATTAGGCTTTGAAAGCCTTTGTGAAACTGTTGATTTTCGACTTATGGAAGTTGTTGATTTAGACGAGTTAAAAGAAAAAATCAATAGTGCCTTGCCTGTTGACATAACAGTAAAAGCTATTGCAGAACCGGTTTTTTCTGCATCTGACATTTGTTATGCTGACTATGAAATAATCTTTAATAATCCCGATAAGCTTTTATTGGAAAATGCAGAAAAAGTATTGTCTGCAGATGAAATTCTTGTTGAGAAAAAAGGTAAACAAGGTAGAAAAAAAGTGTCAAAAGAAGTAAATATTAAAGAGCATATTAAGAAATATGCTTTATCTCAAATTGATGGTAAATTAAAGCTTGAAATTTTAGTTTCTGCAGGACCATCAATGAATATTAACCCAATGCTTTTAGTCGGTGCACTTGTTAAAGACACAAACACAGATGAGCAGGATGTAGATATTATTAAACTTAAATCTTACACAGAAAATATGGAAGAATTTAAATAATGGCAACTTTATTAGTAATTATAATCTTCATAACTTATGTGGGACTTGGCATTCCTGATTCACTTTTTGGTTCTGCTTGGCCTGCAATTTACACTGAACTTAATTTGCCAATTTCATATTCAAATTTTATTACCGGAATTATGTATACTGGTACAATTGTTTCAAGTCTTATGAGCGCAAGACTAACTAAAAAATTCGGCACACCATTGGTTGTGGCATTCAGTACAGCGCTAACAGCAGTTGCAATTCTTGGCTTTTCATTTTCAAATAATATGCTTATGCTTTGTCTTTGCACAATTCCATTAGGATTTGGTGCAGGTGGTATTGACAACGTACTTAATACTTATGTAGCATTGAATTATAAGGCTACTCACGTAAATTTCTTGCATTGTTCATACGGTGTAGGTGTCACATTAAGTCCGTTTTTAATGTCATTAGCACTTAAAAACAGTAATAACTGGCAAGGCGGATATAGAATAATGTTCTTTTTTCAGTTCGCACTTACTGTTATGTGCTTTCTGTCAATTCCAATATGGAAAAAAGTCAAAGAACAAAAAGCAACAGAAGATGAAACAAGAGTTGTATCAATACCTGAATTGTTAAAAATACCAATTGCTCGTGCAAGCCTTGTGATTTATTTTGGCTCTTGTGCCATTGAGTCTGTTTGTCTTGCTTGGGGTAGCACATTCCTTGTTAATTCAAAAGGCTTAACACCTGAAAAAGGTGCTGAAATGATTACATTCTATTTTATAGGAATGACTTTAGGTAGATTTTTGTCAGGTGTGATTGTAAACAAAATTTCACCTAAAAAGATTATTGTAATAGGGGAGTCAATTACCTTAATTGCAATAATTCTTACCTTTGCAAGCAATCCAAGTATATCAGGAATAGGCTTATTCCTTATAGGTCTTGGCAACGGTCCAATATTCCCTAATATGACTCACTTAACACCAATACATATGGGAAGAGATATTTCACAGTCTTTTATTGGTCTGCAGGGTGCAATTTCATATATGAGTATATTGCTTTCTCCAATAACATTTGGCTTGCTCGCACAATATATTTCAACTGATGTTTTCAGCATATTCCAGATAATTGCTTTTGTAATAACTGCAGTATCAACTTGCGTTATGTTGAAGCACTCAAAACAAATTCAACCAATGGTTGAAAAATAAAAAATCAACTTTTGTTACATTTACTTTTTGAAAAATACACCATACAATGCAGTTGTAACCGGTTAAAAATTTCAAAGGAGAAATTAAAATGGAAAAAACAATTGGTAAAAAACTTTATGATTTAAGAAAACAGTCAGGTTTTACACAAGATTATGTTGCAGAAAAATTAGGTGTGTCAGCACAGGCTGTGTCAAAATGGGAAAATGATATTGCTTGTCCTGATATTATGACATTACCTAATATTGCAAAAATTTATGGTATTACAATTGATGAGCTCTTTAAAAATGAAGATGTTCAATCAAATGTTAAATATGGTGAGCCTGATCAAATTTAGGGAAACGATTTGTTCTTACGACTATATGTTGATACCGTTAATGGTGATAAAGTCAAGGTTACATTACCATATCTTATAGTAAAGGAATTTGTTAAAGCAGGAAAGAACATTTCAGCTGTTGTTGGTGGAACAGTAGTGTCAGGCGTTGATTTATCTAGCATTGATTTTGATGTAATATTCAAAATGGTTACAAATGGTATTCTTGGTGAAATCGTAAATGTACAGACTCAAAATAATGATATTGTTAGGGTGGTTGTAGAAAAATGAAAATAATCTACCCGAAAAATCAAATAATTAAGACAACTAAAATTTCAAATATTTTTTTATTTAA
>JAZNWZ010000040.1:0-9788 GCA_045593645.1 Candidatus Fimenecus sp.
ATTTATATTAAATTATGTTAAAATAATTTAGTAGTTTTTTTGAAAGGAGAAAAATATGGCTCCACTTATTATAATTTTAAGTATTTTATTATCTTTAATTGTTCTTGCATTTATCTTTGCTTTCATTATATTTAACGTAATCGGCTTTGGAAAAAGATGTGAGGGTAACGAGAATTTAAAGTATCTTACCTACAAAAACTTTGATAATCTTAACGCTCGCCCTATTGAGTTTAAGTCAGATAAAGGTCAAATGCTTCGTGGTTTTCTTTATAGCTGTGCAAAGGTATCAAAATACAAAGCTCTCATCGTTTTTTCACACGGTATGGGTGCAGGCCATTTAAGCTATACAACTGAAATCAACTATTTTGCACAAAAGGGCTTCTTAGTTTTAGCTTATGACAATACAGGCACTTGCACATCAGAGGGCGAAAAGCTTAATGGCTTTGCACAAGGTCCGATTGATTTAAAATATGCACTTCAGTTTGTCGCTTCTCGTGATGACTTAAAAGAGTTACCAATACTTTTGCTTGGTCATTCTTGGGGTGGATATAGCGTATGTAATGTTTCTGCATTAAATCCTGACGTTGACATTAAGGGTATTGTGGCACTTTCACCACCTGATGCTTTTAACCGTTTAATTATTGACCAGGTTAAAATGCAAACAAAAATGAATATGTTTTTCTTGTCCCCTATTTTTGACATATTGAATTTAATTAAGTTTGGCAAAAATGGACTTTTAAAATCAACCGAAACAATTGCAAGCAACAATATTCCTACTCTTGTTATGCACGGTGGCAACGATATGACAGTAAAGCTTGAAAACAGTCCTGTTGGTCTTAAAAACAGAATTGAAGCAAATCCTAATGCTCGTGTAATTCTTTTTGATAGCAAATATCACAATATTTATCTTGCAAAAGAGGGTGAGCAATATCTCAACGAGATTTTTGCAAAAGTAGGCTCATTACCTAAAAATAGCCCTGAGGCATATGAGATATATCAAAGCATTGACTACTCACTCATAACAAAGGAAGATTTGAATGTTATGGATAGCATTAACTTTTTCTTTGAAGAATGTGCTATGAAAAGAGACTTTTTAAACGAATAAGGTGTGTTTATGTTTTTTAAGAAGCAAGTAAATTATGATTTAATCACACAATACAGTAAAGAAATGACAACCAAGCGTGAAAATTATAGTCTTTTAAACAATGAATTTGCTCTGTCAAATCAAACTGTGCTTTTAGGCGACTCTATAACTGATTTTTTCAATTATTACGAGTTGTTTTATGACTTCTCAAAATCAAGTAGTCAAGCGGTTTATAATCGTGGAATAAGTGGTGATACTACTAATCGACTTCTTGAAAGACTTAATGAAAATGTGCTTTGCATTAAACCTAAAAATCTTGTTTTGCTTATTGGTACAAACGATATTGGTCGTGGCTTTCCGCTTAAAATGACTCTTGAAAATCTTGATGCCATAATCAATGCAACAAAGGAAGCTTGCCCTGACATAAACTTTGTTTTACAAGCCGTTTATCCAATTAACAGACCTATGCGTGATGCTTTTGAAAAACGAAGCAACGAGAAAATTTTGGCAATGAATAAAGAGTTGATTAAGCTAAGTGAAAAATACGGTTGTGTGTGGCTTGACTTAACCGACAAATTAAGTGATGAAACAGGTAACTTGAAAAAAGAATTCACATATGACGGACTTCATTTAAATGCAAAGGCATATAAAATTGTAGCAAAAAATATAATCCCATTATTAAAATAAAAAAGCAACAAAAAAGAGAGATAGGTTTTATCTCTCTTTTATTTTTCTCTCTCCGCACCACGCAGTATTACGGAAAAAGAAACATTTAAAAATGAAATAGAGTTGTTTTTTCGTAAGACAATGTGGCGGAGGTGAAGCTGTATCAAGTATACCGCGAGCCGAACGCTACGCAGTATTACGGAAAAAGAACCTATTTCAAATCGTCGGTGGCTGGGTTTTCTATAAGTTTTCCGTTTTGTGTAAACCTTGAACCATGGCAAGGACAGTCCCAAGTATGCTCTGCAGAATTCCATTTTAAAGCACATCCTAAATGTGGGCAACGCTTTAGTGATGGAGTTAAAAGTCCTAACGTAGACTCAAAAAGATTTATTGCAAGTTGTGGAGTTATAATGCTTCTTGACGGAGTATAAAGCTCTTCGTACTCATTCTTTTTATTCAATATCATATCACAAAGCAGATTTGCAGAAACAAGTGAAGATGTCATCCCCCACTTGTTAAAACCTGTTGCCACAAGCACATTAGGAATTTTCTTTGAATATCTGCCAATATATGGCACACTATCAAGGGACATACAATCTTGTATTGCCCAATGAAACTGCTCTTTGCAGGATGGATAATACATTTTTGCAAAGGTGCGAAGCTCGGTATAATTTCCACCCTGTTTGCCTGTTCTGTGGTCGCCACCACCGATTAAAAGATAGTTTTTATAATTACGAAAGGACATTCCTTTTTTTGCCTCGTCAACATACATTCCGTCAAGCTTTACACCATCTTCAAGGGCTATAACATAAGAACGTTCTTGATAAAGCTTGATAAAATATCCACCATATTTATTCATAAACGGAAAATGAGTTGTAACAATAAAATAGTCAGCTGTAACTGTGCCGTTAAAGGTCTTTGCCTTATTGCCTTGTATTTCAATAACCTTTGTATTTTCGTAAATTTGCAAATCCTTTGATATTCCCATTAAAAATTTGAGTGGATTATACTGTGCCTGGTCATTAAATTTTACTGCGCCAACAATTGATACAGGCACGGGAATGTCTTCAACAAAATCGGCAGAGAAGCCAAGTCTGACAACAGCGTGAATTTCGTCCTCAAGCTTTTTCATACTGTTTGTTGAATACACATAATTATCCTTTGTTTCAAAATCACAAGGAATATTTTTGCTTATGTTTTTAAACTCCTGCAAGGCATCTTCGTTAGATTTTAAATACATTTGAGCTTTTTCAATGCCAAAACTTTTAATAAGTTTGTCATAAATTAACCCGTGCTGACTTGTGATTTTTGCAGTCGTATTTTGAGTTACACCTTTGCAAATTCTGTCAGCTTCAAGTACAACACAGTCAACGCCCTTTGACTTTAATTTGTAGGCACACAAAAGCCCTGCAATGCCACCACCTATAATGGCAACTTGTGTTTTAACATTACCTTTTAGCTGTTGGAATTTTGGAAAATCTACGTTTGCATTCCATATTGATAACATATAATCACCCAAAATAGTATTTGCAAAACTTATATTTTCATTCAGTTATTATTGAATTTGTGTTTGCTTTATGATAAAATTGACACATTAAATTGATGGGGAGATTTAAATGCATTTACTTAAAGTTGATAAGACACATTATGTAGGTCAAGCAGACCCTTATATTATAAAATCAGGTGGCAGATATTATATCTATGTTACCGGTCACGATGCAATTTATGCCTATCATTCAGACAACCTTTTTGAAGGTTGGGAATATTATGGTGTAGTTATGACCGTGCCTAATCACGATTCATTCTGGGCACCAAGCGTTATTGAGCTTGATGGCAAATTTTATATGTATAACTCTATTGAGATTTATAACGACACTCCTGACAAGGGCGGCCACAGAGGCGCTATGCACGTTTCTGTTGCAGATAATCCACTTGGACCTTTTACAAATACAAAGCAAATTTTGCACCCATTCTCAATTGACTCTCATATTGTTAAAAATGAGGCTGGGCTTTTCCTTTTCTATTCTCAAAACAGATTTGAGGGTGAAAGAATTGGCACTTGCATTTATGTTGATAAAATGCTTGACCCATTTACCCCTGCAGGAAACCCTGTTTTAGTTGTTGAGCCTACTCTTGACGAAGATATTTATCGTAGAGACAGATACAAAAAAGGTCAGCATTGGCACACAATTGAAGGTGCTTTCTACTTTAAAGAGGGCGACTGGCATTATCTTATGTATTCAGGCAACTGCTTTGAACAGCCTACATATTACATAGGCTATGCAAGAGCAAAAACCACAGAAACTGACCTTACAAAAATCAAATTTGAAAAATATCCTGACGATAACACATACCACCCTATTCTTAAAGCAAATGAGTTTGAAGAAGGCACAGGACACCACTCAATGATTAAAGAAGACGGTCAATGGTATGCAATTTATCACGCTCGTGATTATGACGACGGACTGGGCGCTAGTGCTTTTGATGCAAGAAATGCAAGAATATGCAAAATCCACATTGAAGACGGAATAATTACTGCAGAAAGATATAAGGACCACATATGAAAAAAAGCACCCTTTGGGTGCTTTTTTGTTTAATGAATAATGAATAGTGAATATTGAATGATGAATAATACAAAAAAGACAGGTCAAAAGACCTGCCTTTTTGTTTGGTGATCCACCGGAGCGACCGTCTGCTTCGGCTACGCCTTGCATACTATACGCTCAACATAAATGTTTCGCGCCTTTTTGCTAAAAACGATTCCCCGAATCGTTTTCTTAACGCAAAAACTCTTCGAGTTCGAATCTCCGCATCTTTAATGCAAACAAAAAAGACAGGTCAAAAGACCTGCCTTTTTGTTTGGTGATCCACCGGAGATTCGAACTCCGGACACCTTGATTAAAAGTCAAGTGCTCTGCCAACTGAGCTAGTGGATCATATATTCCCAACTTTTGTTGGGATTGTAATTATGCGAAGAGTGTTACGATTGATGCAACACAAACAAGAACAATGAAAATTCCTGCAAGAATTTTTGTAGCAAAGATTTTCTTTGCTTCGTCTGTTCTGCCCTTGTTCTTACCAAAGAATGAATCTGAAGAACCACCAGAAAGAGCACCAGAAAGTCCTTGTTGATTGTCTTCTTGAGCCATAACAAGTAAAATAATGAGCACTGCTAAAACTATAAGAACAACGCTAAAAATTGTTTGTACTAATGTCATTTTCTGCGACCTCCAAACCTCATATATTTAAACAGCTTTGTTATTCTATCACAACAATTTAAAAATTGCAAGTCTTTTTTAAAAAAATATCTAAAATTTTATGAATTTTTTTATAAATCTTGCTAATAATATTTTTGCAGACCAAAAGTTGTTTATGCGTTTGCTTTTAGACTTTTTTGTCTGCACCGACCACCTTTTTCGGTGGTCGGTTTTGTTTTTTTACTGAAATGTAATACCTGGGTTACATAATGCATATATCCACATAGGAATTAAAATTAATGCTAACAAAATCCATTGTAAATAAATTATGATTTTAATTGTTTTAGGCAAAACTTTTATTTTCAAGACACAC
This sequence comes from Candidatus Fimenecus sp., assembly GCA_045593645.1. Taxonomy (GTDB): domain Bacteria; phylum Bacillota; class Clostridia; order Oscillospirales; family Acutalibacteraceae; genus Fimenecus. The sequence goes on from JAZNWZ010000040.1 coordinate 5,321, forward strand.
AATTCCAAAAGTGCAACCAATGTCCAAACTACAGAAAATACGATTAAAATATCTGTAACTTTTGTTATATCATATTTAAGCTCAATAAAAGCTACACAAAATAGCGAAAAATATATGCATAATAATAAAACAAAAATCAATACTTTATAAATTTTCTTATCTTTCATAAGTTACACCTTAACCATAGAACACAGAGAACCGTCCCCTGTGCACTTGTGCACTGACACATTCGGGCGATTCGTGAATCGCCCCTACAAAGCGGGCATAGAAGACTGTCACTACGCGTAAATGACATATTAAAATAAAATTGAGTATTTTTTTGTTTGGCAATCTTGCCGAGACGAAGTCGTATATAGATACTACGAGTCGAAGGCAAGGAAGTCAAACGGAAAAAGAACCAATTTAGAATGTAAGTTGTTCGCCTTGGTCCTCTGCACTAAGTATTGCACCTGCTGATGGAAGATTTTTTGTTCTATATCTTGATGGTTTTGCAAACTGACCTTCTCGAACCTCAGTTACTTCGTCAACTCTATGACCTTTTTTAAGACTCATTACTGCTACACCTTGGCTATCCTTTGACGCCTTTGATGCGATTGCACCAGAGTTGAAAAGCAAGTATCTGCCTGCACTTGATTTCATAACAAGCTCTCTATCCTGTGCTACATAGACAGATGCAACAAGTGGGCTCTTGTCAGAATAAGCCTTAATAAGCTTTTTACGATTTTGCTTTGTTTCGTATGAAGCAATATCAACCTTTGCTACCTTACCGTTTTGGAAGAAGAAAAGCATATAGCCCTTATATTCTTTAAGAACAACCATTGAAATTGCAGTTTCGTCAGGCTCCATTTGAAGCTTTGTTGCAACATAATCACCTAAAACGCTTGCCTTTGTATCGTCAAACTCACTTGCTCTTGACTTATAAACCTGACATTTATTTGTAAAGAACAAAAGCTCTGTACTATTAGTTGTTTCAACAGTTGAAATAATCTTGTCGTTTTCTTTAAGCTTATGCTCACCACTCATACGAAGTGAAAGTGGAGTAATCTTCTTAAAGTAACCTTCTTTTGTGAAGAACAATGTTACAGGATAATCAGGAATTTCTTCGATTTCCTCTTTTTCTTCCTCTACCTCTTGTGAATAAACAATTTCACTGCGTCTATCCTTGCCGTATTTATCAACGATAGCCTTAAGCTCGTCAACGATAATTCTCTTAACACGAGCCTTGCTTGAAAGGATATCCTCCATATCTTCGATTTGCTTTTTCAAATCTTCAACATCATTAAGTCTTTTGAGAATGTACTCTCTATTTAAATGACGAAGTTTGATTTCAGCAACATATTCTGCTTGAATTTGGTCAATACCAAAGCCAATCATAAGGTTTGGAACAACCTCTGCTTCTTCTTCAGTTTCACGGACAATTTTAATTGCCTTGTCAATATCAAGAAGAATTTTTTGAAGTCCCAAAAGAAGATGTAATTTATCTTTTGCTTTTGTCAAATCAAAGTAAACTCTACGATTTACACATTCTGTACGGAATGCAATCCACTCTAAAAGCAAATCAGCAACGCCTAAAACCTGAGGTACGCCTGCAATGAGCACATTAAAGTTACAAGAAAATGTATCTTCAAGTGGAGTCATTTTATAAAGCTTTTGCATCAACTTATCTGCATCTGTACCTCGTTTAAGGTCAATTGTGATTTTAAGACCTTTTTTATCTGTCTCATCACGAATATCACTAATTTCACGAATTGCGTTTGCCTTAACCTTTTCAATTATTCTATCAATAATTGCTTCGGCAGTTGTTGTTGGTGGAATTTCTGTAATATCAATACAGTTGTTAGCTTTATCATAAGTATATTTTGCTCTTACCTTAAAGCCACCACGACCTGTACGGTAAATTTCTTCCATTTGCTCACGATTATAGATAATCTTGCCACCACCGATAAAATCAGGTGCTTTAAGAGTTTCCATAACGTCAAAATCGTTATCCTTAATAAGACCGATTGTTGTTTCACAGATTTCACGAAGGTTAAATGAGCAAATTGATGATGCCATACCAACGGCAATACCTGTATTTGAGTTTACAAGAATTGATGGGAATGAAACAGGCAACAAGGTTGGCTCTTTCATTGTAGCATCATAGTTATCTACAAAATCTACTGTATCTTTATCAATATCCTTAAAAAGCTCACTTGAAATTGCTTCAAGCTTTGCTTCAGTATAACGAGATGCAGCAAACACCATATTTTTTGAATATGCCTTACCAAAGTTACCCTTTGAATCAACATAAGGGTGCAAAAGACTCTCATTACCGCGAGAAAGACGCACCATTGTTTCGTAAATTGCAGCATCACCATGAGGGTTAAGTTGCATTGTACGGCCAACGATATTTGCAGATTTTACCCTTCCACCGTTTAAAAGTCCCATTTTATACATTGTATAAAGCAATTTTCTATGTGATGGCTTGAAGCCGTCAATTTCAGGAATTGCACGGGATACGATAACACTCATAGCATAAGGCATAAAGTTTGATTCAATTGTATGAGTAATTTTTTGTGTTACAACCTCACCTGCACCGATAATATGAGCGTTTAATTGTTCTTCGGTAATTTCAGTTTCAACAGGTTTCTTTTTTCGTGCCATAGTTTTTTCTCCTTAATAGGATTTTTTGCGGGCGATTCGTGAATCGCCCCTACATTATGAAATGTCTGCAAGGTCAATATACATATGACCGTTTTCAGCAATAAAGTCTTTTCTGCCTTGAAGGTCATCGCCCATAAAGAGTTCAAATTTTTCGTTTATAAGTTCTTCAATGTTATCAGGCTCAACCTTAATAAGACGACGAGTTTTTGGATTCATTGTTGTCATCCACATCATATCAGCGTCGTTTTCACCAAGACCTTTTGAGCGTTGGATTGTATATTTTGCGTTGCCGATTTGCTCTAACACATCTGCTTTTTCTTTTTCTGTATAGCAGAAATATGTTTCGTCTTTACAACGAATTTCATAAAGTGGTGATTCGGCAATAAATACCTTACCCTCTTTAATAATTGTTGGCATAAGACGATGAATCATTGTAAGAATAAGTGTTCTGATATGGAAACCGTCAACGTCAGCATCAGTACAGATAATAACCTTGCTCCAACGAAGGTTCTCAAGACTGAAAAGTGAGAGCTCTTTATTTGACTTTGAGTTAACCTCTACACCACAGCCAATAACCTTAATCAAGTCAGTAATAATATCACTCTTAAAGATTTTGTCATATTCACTCTTTAAGCAGTTGAGAATTTTACCACGAACAGGAATAATTGCTTGGAAAGCAGAATCACGAGCCTGCTTACAAGCACCAAGAGCAGAGTCACCTTCCACTATGAAAATTTCTCGTTCATTAACATCCCTACTACGACAGTCAACGAATTTTTCAACTCTTGAAGTCATATCGTTACTTGTCTGCAGTGTCTTTTTAATGTTAATTCTTGTGCTTTCTGCTTTAATTCTTGAACGCATATTGATGAGAATCTGATTTGTAATCTTTTCTGCATCAAGCTTGTTTTCAAGGAAGTATATTTCAAGTTGGTGACGGAAGAAATCTGTCATTGCTTCCTGAATGAATTTATTTGTAATTGACTTTTTAGTCTGGTTTTCGTATGAAGTCTGTGTTGAGAATGATGATACAACAAAAATCAGACAGTCTTCAACATCCTGATAACTGATTTTCGCATCACTCTTAACATATCTGTTATTCTGCTTAAGATAATTATCCACCTGATACACAAAGGCATTTCTGAATGCTTTTTCAGGGGCACCACCATGTTCAAGAAAGCTTGAGTTGTGATAATATTCCTTAAGCTGAATTTTATTTGAAAAACAAAGAGATGCTGTAATTTTTACACGATAATCCTTCTTATCCTCACGGTCACGACCAACTCTTTCAGTTGACCAAAACTGCACAGATGACATTTCTGTACCGTTTGCAATTTCCTTTACATAATCAGTAATGCCATTGTCATAAAGATATTCATATGTTTCAAATAAATTTGCTGAAATCTGATTTTTAAGTATAAATTTAATACCTGCATTTACAACAGATTGTCTTTTGATTGTTTCCTGATAATACTCAAGAGGAATATTTATGTCTGTAAACACCTTAAGGTCAGGCTTCCAACGGATTCGAGAACCTGTATCACGCTTATTATATGGCTCTTTAATCATATCTCCTGCAATTTCACCTTTTTCGAAGTGAAGAAGATACTTGAAACCACCTGTGTGAATCTCTGCATCCATATATTCAGATGCATACTGTGTTGCACAAAGACCCAGACCGTTAAGACCTAAGGAATATTCATAGTTTCCGCCGTCGTTGGTGTCATACTTACCACCTGCATACAACTCACAAAAAACTAATTCCCAGTTATAACAGCCTTCGTTCTTATTATAGTCAACAGGAATACCTCGACCAAAGTCCTGA
>JAZNWZ010000041.1:0-25083 GCA_045593645.1 Candidatus Fimenecus sp.
TGAGGTCATAACGATAACGGTATTCTCAAAGCTTACGTGCCTGCCGTGAGCATCGGTGATTTTGCCTTCATCAAGAATCTGCAAAAGGATATTCATAACGTCGGGATGAGCCTTTTCTATTTCATCAAACAGCACTACCGAATATGGCTTGCGCCTGATTTTCTCGGTAAGCTGACCTGCCTCATCATAACCCACGTAGCCGGGAGGTGAACCGATAATCCTTGAACCTGAGTGCTTCTCCATAAACTCAGACATATCAAGCCTTATAAGAGTTTCGGGAGTGTCAAAAAGCTCGTTTGCAAGCTGTTTTACAAGCTCTGTTTTACCTACACCCGTAGGGCCTACAAAAATGAATGATGCAGGGCGTTTTTGAAGTGTTAATTGAATACGACTTCTCTTAATTGCATTTGCAACAAGTGTTACTGCTTCATCTTGACCGATAACCTTTTCCATAAGTCTATCTTCAAGACCTTTGAGACGGTTAACGTCACCTTCAACCACCTTTGTTGCAGGAATTCCTGTCCAAAGATTAATAACCTTTGCTAAATCTTCTTCAGTTACTGAATTATCACTTGCAAGCTTTTTAAGTTCTTCTGCTTTACCCTCACATACTGCAAGTTCACTCTTAACACTATAAAGTTCTTCATAAACAGGGTCTAAATCTTTTTCAGCATCGGCAGTTGCGATTTCTTCTTCAAGTTCTTCAAGTGTAGCTTTGAGTTCAACGATTTTGTTTTCATTTAGTTCGTTTTCACTTATTGCCTTATTACGAAGATTTGCACAAGTACAAGCCTCATCAAGAAGGTCAATTGCCTTATCAGGTAAAAATCTGTCTGTAATGTATCTTTCAGAGAGAGTTACTGCTTTATACACTAAATTATCACTAATTTGAACTCTGTGGAAGTTTTCGTAATAATTTTTAATACCAACAAGCATTTTGAATGTATCGTCAATAGATGGCTCATCAACCTTAACAGGTTGGAAACGTCTTTCAAGAGCAGCATCCTTTTCGATATGCTTACGATATTCATTAAATGTTGTTGCGCCTATAACTTGAATTTCACCACGAGAGAGAGCAGGCTTTAAGATATTTGCAGCGTTCATTGTACCCTCTGCATCACCTGTGCCAACAAGATTATGAACCTCGTCAATGAAAAGGATAATATTCCCCTCATTTTTAACTTCTTCAACAAGTCCTTTAATTCTACTCTCAAACTGACCACGAAATTGTGTACCTGCTACAAGTGCAGTTAAATCAAGAAGTTGAATTTCTTTATCAACAAGCTTTGCAGGCACATCACCATCTGCAATTCTTTGAGCAAGACCTTCTGCAATAGCAGTTTTACCTACACCAGGCTCACCGATAAAGCAAGGATTATTCTTTGTTCTTCTGCAAAGAATTTGAACTGCACGAGCTATTTCAATATCCCTGCCGATAATTCTATCCATTTTGCCCTCACGAGCTTTTGCAGTTAAATCTGTGCAATAAAGAGACAAGAACTTTCTCTTATCATTCTTTGTGCCTTTTTTCTTTCTCTTTTTATCTTTTTTATTATCTTTTGAATCGTCAGAATCTTCTTCTGGCTCATTGTTTACGCCTTTTGGCATCATACCCTGCATAAATGGAAATGTTGAAGCGCCACCCATTTCAAAATCGTCGCCCATACTATCCATCATTTGGCTCATTTGCTCTGAAACATCGTCAAGTTCTTCTTCGCTTATTCCCATTTGCTCCATAATTTGCTTAACAGGACCGATATTAAGTTCCATTGCACACTTTATGCAGAACCCCTCACTGGTTGTTTTATCCCCCTCAACCTTTGAGACGAAAAATACAGCAGGATTTTTTTTGCATCTGCTGCAAAGCATATTTTTGTTCATAAATTACTCCTATTTGCCTTGTTTTTTTGCTTTACTATTTTCTATAATTTGCTTGATTGCGCTTGGCAAGTAACTGAAGAATGCTATAAATGTTAAAACTACTGCAATAACAACAAGTGCGAACATTACAAACTCCGGAAGAACATATTTTTCAAGTCCAGAAACTTTTGTTATTGCACCAACTTCAGGGCCAAAGCCGATAATTACTACCATTATTGCATAAAATGCAAATGTTGCAAGTTTACCCCAAATTTCTGCTGCAACCGGACGTGTGCCCAATGCAATAAGTAAAATTGAGCCTAAAATCATAATAATATCTTTTGCAATAAAGAGCAAAAATACCCAAGAAAATGCTTGCATTGATTCACTTTCTGCTGCTCTGAATTGTAAAAAGAACACAATTGCAATTGCAAAAACTGTTAATTTATCTGCAACAGGGTCAAGTAATTTACCCAAGTTACTTACTTGATTAAACTTACGAGCAATTTTTCCATCCACCATATCAGAAAGTCCTGACAAGAAAAGAATGAGAAGTGCTAACCAAATATTGCCTTTATAATAAAGCACTGCAAAAACAGGAATAAGTGCAATTCTTACGACTGAAATTGCATTTGGAATTGTAAGGCAACCGTCAAAAATTTCATATAAATTTTCTTTTAAAGTTTTCTTTTGTTCACTCATATTTTTATCTCCTTAAAACAAATCGTACAAACCAATAATAATTGATTCATTCACCATATCGCCCATAGTACCATTATCATGACTGAAAAGTGCTTCAAGTATAATTGCAATTACACCTACAAACACAATTCCTTTTATGCCACCTAAAATAGCACCTAAAAGCTTATCTGCACTACCTATTACAGGAAGGTTTGTTGCTTTACAAATAATTATTACAACGATTTTAAATGCTAACATCAAAATTATTGCAAGTATAACAAGGAATGCCGCTGACATTATTTTTACAGCAATAGGCTCAGCAATTTTTCTGACAAGCTGTGTAACAGAATCGTCAACATCAACATCTTCAAAATCTGCTTCTCTTATAAGCTTATCAAAATCCACTCCAACAGCATCTGCTAAATCAACTATTGTAGGTGGAAGTTCTTCAAAAGCTTCAGCAACTTCTTCAGCTGCTATTGTTGCATCAAAGTTTGTTTTATCTACATTGTCTTTTACTGTATTAATAATAATGTCTTCAACAAAATTATCATAGCAACCTTGTGCAATAGGTGTACTTAATGCACTTGCAAGAACAATTGCTAAAATTACTGCAACAATATCAAGCACAGTTTTTAAAAAGCCTTTTCTAAATGCAAGAAAAACTAATAATGCAAAAATTCCTACTAAAATTAAGTCTAAAATTATAAACATACAGTCTCTCCTTATTTTAAAATTTCAACCGATGAATATTGGTCAACTCTGTCTGTAGAATAAACATATGTATTTCTTGAAGATACAAGCACTTTTCCAGCATCTGCATTAACAGGTGTAAACCCTGTCATTTCACCCTTTTGATTAAAAATCTGCACATTTTTATCGGTTAATACTGCAATGTATTTTCCGTCAGTTGAAACAGATTTTACAAGTCCATCAATTTCGGTTGAGAATAACTCCTCACCTGCTTTATTATAAACTTTTATAATCTTTTGTGTTGTACTTGAATATCTTGAAAGTACTAAAATCGCTGTATTATTGTCAGATATAAAAAGCTTTGATGGTGTATGGACTGAAACATCAATTTTTTGGGATACCTGACCCTCTTTTATAATTTCACAAACGCTTTTGCCCATTACCATTACAGTTTCATTTGACAAAAACTCTACCGATGTAATTGCACTGTCATATTGGAAGGTTGCTACTGCAGATGATTCTTTTTTATTGAAAATATGTACTTTTGAATATTCTGCACCATTTTTTACACCCATTGCAGAAACTACAAAGTATTTTCCGTTATCTGAAACATCACAAGAAATAATAAACTCGTTGCCACATTCCCAAATGAAAACTGCTTTTTGTTTGCTATCAAACACAGTTAACATTGTTTCAGCGTTGCTTGCTCTTGTTGCAACTGCAACTGTACCATCTTTACCGATTGCTGCAGCATAAATTATGTTTTCCATCTCTTTTTCATAGAGAACTCTTGTTTTTGATTGAACTCTTAACTTTTTGCCACCTTGTTCATAAAGCAACACTCTACCACTATTTGTTTTAAGCTTTGGATGGTCATAATCGTGTGGCAAATCTGAAAGTTCTTTCGCAGTTGAGTTAAGTATTTTTACTGAATCATCATAAAGCAAAACAACATCAGACTTTGAAACAGCTGCATCAATAATAGGGTCGCCTGACACTTGATAAGGATATCCATCACCTGCACCTATTCTTGCGATTGCAGTAACAACATAGTCAGCTACCGTCGAGAAAGTAACTCCACCAAACTGTGCTGCAGCAATTGCTGTTAAAAGAAGTACAACAAGCACCACTACTGCAACTTTAAACTTATTAACAGTTTTTGTTGTGATTTCTTTTTTATCTTTTTCTGTTTTGAATTTTTTGTTGTTGATGTCCAAAAGCTTTGGCAATTTTAGCTTTTTATTCTTTTTGTTTTTTTCTTCCAAAATATTCACCACACATCAATAAAAAACTTTATTTAAGTATAATCCCTGTGGTTCAACAGTAACACCTGCTTCTTCACGGTTTTTACTATCGATTATCATAGGAATTGTATTTTCTTGAATTTTGCCTCGTTGTATATCAATAAGTGTACCAACCATAATACGAACCATATTATATAAAAAGCCATTGCCTTTAACGGTTACTTTTACAAGGTCTGCATCTCTTGACACACTCATATCATATATTTCTCTTGTTTTATCTTCTACCTCACTGCCTGCACTACAAAATGCAGAAAAATCGTGAGTACCGATAAATGATTTTGCCTCTTTATCCATAAGTTCAGCATTAAGCTCATATGGATAAAAAAGTGCTTTGTTTTCATAAAACGGATTTCTGTGTTTTCCGTTATATATTAAATAGACATACTCTTTTCCTTTGCAATCATATCGAGCGTGAAAGTCAAAATCAACATCAACTGCATCACATACTGCAATATCCTTTGGCAAGTAGAAATTAAGTGCTTCAGGTAATTTTTCAGCATCAATAGAGCATTCTGTTCTCACATTACAACAAAACATATTAGCATGAACGCCTGTGTCAGTTCTACTACATCCTATTATATTTTCATCTTTGCCACTTAAACACTTAAAGGCATCAAAAACTCTTTTTTGAACAGTATCTGCATTAGGTTGAATTTGCCAACCGTGATATGATGTGCCATCATACTGCAAGGTTAAAAGTATATTCCGCATTATATTCTCCACAATAAATATTAAGTAATATAATTCCTGCAATAAAGCCTACTATCAAAAGCAAAACAAAATAATCCTTACCACTAAATTTTAAGGCTTTCATATTTGTTTTACCCTCGCCACCGTTATAGCAACGACAAATCATTGCATTTGATAACTCGTAAGCATGTTTAATTGAATTGAACATTAAAGGTATAAACAACGGTATAAGTGCTTTTGCACGCTGTACTAAATTACCTTTTTCAAAATTAGCACCACGGCTCTTTTGAGCATTCATAATTTTGTCAACATCATCAATAAGAGTTGGAATAAAACGAAGTGCTATTGTCATTATCATTGTAACAACATGAAAGTTAATTCCCACTTTGCGAAGTGGTGCAAAAATTCTGTCAAGTCCTGCTGTTAATGCAGTAGGGCTTGTTGTATAAGTGAGCATTGTGCTCATTGTAATCAAAAGAATAATTCTCAAAGCCATATAAAGTGCAGTGAGTACACCACCTGTGGTTATTCTCCAAAACAATTTTACACCACTTGTGTTATAAAAAATCTGTAAAATTGATGTAAAGAAAATCACAAGTACAATTGGTTTCAAACTTTTTAAAACAGTTTTTATAGGCACTTTTGATATGAGTACGGTTAAAGCAGTAATACCAAAGCAAAGTCCTAAAGAAACAAAGTTATTTGACACAATTGACATTACAATAAAAGCTGTTGTAAAGAAAAGTTTTACTCTTGGGTCAAGCTTGTGGACAATAGAATTCAACGGAAAATATTGTCCTAAAGTGATGTCTTTAATCATTCAAGCCCCTCCCCTCAAAAAGTTTTTTGAGTTCAAGGTAGCCTTGCTCAACGGTATAGACCTTTTCGCTTACATCGAAACCTTTTTCACGAAGCTTGATGAAGATTTCTGTAATTTGTGGAACTGAAAGTCCTATCTTTTTAAGATGTGAACTATTCTCATAGATTTCATCAACTGTGCCACAATTATCTACCTTTGATTTATTCATCACGATAACTTTTGTAGCATATTTTGCAACATCATCCATACTATGAGAAACAATTATAACAGTTTTGCCTGTTTGTTCACGATAATTACTTATAAGCTCTAAAATTTGTTCTCTGCCACGAGGGTCAAGACCACTTGTTGGCTCATCAAGAATAAGAATTTCAGGCTCCATTGAAATTACACCTGCTATTGCAACTCTTCTCTTTTCGCCACCTGATAAATCAAATGGTGATTTACGAAGCATCTCTTTAGAAACGCCAACATATTTTGCAGCAGTTTTTACTCTCTCGTCAATTTCATCCTTTGAAAGTCCCATATTTGTAGGTCCAAAAGCAATGTCTTTATAAACTGTGCTTTCAAAAAGCTGATATTCAGGATATTGGAAACAAAGTCCCACTCTAAATCGTGTATCAAAAATCTTTGACTTTGTTGACCATATATTTTCATCATCAAGGAAGATTTTGCCACCAGTTGGCTTTAAAAGTCCGTTAAGGTGTTGTACTAATGTGCTTTTACCCGAGCCTGTATGACCGATAATTGCAACAAAATCGCCCTTTTCGATTTGAATATTAACATTATCAAGTGCAGTAATCTCAAAAGGTGTACCTGCACCATATGTGTATATTAAATTTTCTGTGTGCAGGTAGGACATTTTTTAATCCTCTTTCAAAATTTCTGTAATATTTTCTACAAGCTCATCAATGCTCAAAAGGTCATTTTTAAGCTTTATTCCGTCTGCTCGAAGCATTTCTGCAAGCAAACAAGTTTGAGGTACATCAAGACCAATTTCTCTAATTTTTTCAGTATTTGAAAAAATCTCTTTCGGTGTGCCATCCATTAAAAGCTTACTATCGTCCATTACGACGATACGGTCTGCTTCAACGGCTTCTTCCATATAGTGTGTTATAAAAACAACTGTTATGCCTAATTCTTTGTTAAGCTTTTTGATTGCTCTCATAACATCACGTCTGCCCTCAGGGTCAAGCATTGCAGTTGGCTCATCTAATATTATACAACGAGGCTCCATAGCAATAATCCCTGCTATTGCAACACGCTGTTTTTGACCACCGGAAAGCTTATGTGGCTCGTGAAGTCGATAATCATACATACCGACAATTTTTAACGACTCGTCAACTCTGCGTCTAATTTCAGCAGGCTCAATTCCAAGATTTTCAGGTCCAAACGCAACATCTTCTTCAACGACAGTTGCAACGATTTGATTATCAGGGTTTTGGAATACAACGCCCACAGTTTGTTTAATTTTTATATCGTCATCTTCGTTTTTGGTGTTCATACCATCAACTAACACATCGCCACTTGATGGTAGCAAAAGTCCATTTGCAAGCTTTGCAAGTGTACTTTTACCTGAGCCATTATGACCTAAAACTGCTACAAACTCACCCTCATTAATAGTGAGAGAAAAGTTTTTAACTGCAGGGTCTAAAACGACATCTTCTTCATCACTTTCATAACGAAAAGACACATCTTTAAACTCAATAATACTCATTATTTTCTCCAAATTGCACTTGCTCCACAAGGAAGCACAAGTCCGTTTTCTGTGGTACGAAGACCGATTTCATCGCCCTCAACTCTACCACCAAAACGCTTTTGAACAACAGCTCCTAAAATATATTCCATAACTGATGGTGAAAGTCCTGTTGTATAAGAATTTATAAGCACCATAAGTGGGTCATCAGAAAGCACTTGACTACAAAGCTCAACAAACTCATAAACCTCATTTTCAAGTTTCCAAACTTCACCACCAGGGCCTCTGCCATAAGATGGTGGGTCCATAATGATTATGTCATATTTATTGCCACGACGAATTTCTCTTTGAACAAATTTAATGCAATCATCAACTATCCAACGGACAGGCTTATCTGCTACATCAGAAGAGCTTGCATTTTCTTTTGCCCAAAGTGTCATACCCTTTGATGCATCAACGTGGCAAACTGATGCTCCTGCCTTTAAAGCTGAAACTGAAGCGCCACCTGTGTATGCAAAAAGGTTAAGCACCTTTACCTCACGACCTGCATTTTTAATAATTTCTGCAGTTAAGTCCCAGTTTACTGCTTGTTCAGGGAAAAGACCTGTGTGCTTAAAGCCCATTGTCTTAATATTAAAGGTTAAATCACGATAATTTATTGTCCAAAAAGCAGGGATTTTATTCTTAATCTCCCACTGCCCACCACCTGTTTGTGAACGGTGATAAATAGCATCTGCTTTTTTCCAAAGTGGATTTTTCTTTGGTGTTTTCCAAATAACTTGTGGGTCAGGACGAATAAGTGTAACATTGCCCCAACGCTCAAGACGTTCACCACAAGAGCAATCTATAAGCTCATAATCTTTCCATTTATCTGCTACTCTCATTATACCAATCTTTCCTTAACTACTGCGCTTATCTCTTCACCAAGTTCACGAATTTTTTCTAAATCCTTGCCCTCAAGCATAACTCTGACAAGTGGTTCTGTACCTGATACACGAACGAGAATTCGTCCATCATTACCCAATTCTTTTTCTACCATTGCAATGGCATTTTTAATTTCTTTGTCCTTATCAAACTTTGCCTTACCATAGTTTGAAACACGAACATTTATAAGCACTTGTGGATAAACTTCAATTTCATCAGCAAGCTCTTTAAGAGTTTTGCCTGTATCCTTTACAACTGCCAAAAGTTGAATTGCTGAAAGTTGACCATCGCCAGTTGTTGCATATTGCAAGAAAATAATATGACCTGATTGTTCACCACCGATACTATAACCATTAGCGTGCATATTTTCAAGCACATAACGGTCGCCAACCTTTGTCTTTTCACATTTAATTCCGTTTTTTTCACAGAATTTAAAAAAGCCCATATTACTCATTACAGTAACAACTGCAGTATCTTTTTTAAGCTTGCCCAAAGCCTTCATATGCTTTGCACAAACTGCAATACATTTATCACCATCAACTACTGCACCTGTATGGTCAACTGCAAGCATTCTGTCAGCATCGCCATCAAAAGCAAAGCCCATATCACAGTTATTTTCTACAACACACTTTTGTAAATTTTCAAGATGTGTTGAGCCACAGTCTTTATTGATATTCACACCGTCAGGCTCTGCACTGATTACGACAACTTCTGCACCAAGACGAGTAAAAACCTCTTCTGCTGAAACACTTGAAGAACCGTTTGCACAGTCAAGAGCAATTTTGTAACCCTTAAAGCTCATATTTGTTGCAGAGAGAAGATGCTCAATGTAATCGTTAATTGCATCTTTTTTTCTCTCTACTCTACCAACCTCACCACCGATTGGTGAAGGAAATTCAATTACATTATCAAGAATAATTTCTTCAATTTCATTTTCAAGTGCATCAGGTAATTTATAGCCTGTTGATTGGAAAATTTTAATTCCGTTATATTCACATGGATTGTGTGAAGCAGAAATCATAACGCCTGCATCATAAGCATATTCACGAACAAGATATGCAACTGCAGGAGTTGGAACAACGCCTAACTGTAACACATCAGCACCAACTGAACAAAGACCTGCTGTAATTGCATTTTCAAGCATTTGAGAAGATGCACGAGTATCCATACCGATAAGCACCTTTGGTCTTTTCCCGTTTAAGTTTTTGCTAAGCACCATTGCTGCTGCTCTGCCTATTTGCATTGATAATTCACAAGTAAGTTCTGTATTTGCAACGCCACGAGCGCCGTCTGTACCAAAAAGTCTACCCATAATTAAATCCCCTTAAAATAATGAAGTTTGGGAGTTTGCTTTATTTTTTGTATCAGTAAATTCAAAGCCCAAATGCTTATAAGCTAAAGGTGTTGCAACTCTACCTCTTGGTGTTTTTGCAAGGAAGCCTATTTGCATTAAATATGGTTCATAAACATCTTCAATAGTAACTGCTTCTTCACCTATCGTAGCGGCAAGTGTTTCAAGTCCAACAGGGCCACCGTTGAAATTTTTAATCATTGTTGTAAGCATAAGTCTGTCAATATTATCAAGACCTATGTCGTCAATTTCCATTCTGCCAAGAGCGATTTTTGCATTGTCTTCACTTATTACACCATTACTCATAACCTGAGCAAAGTCTCTTGCTCTTTTTAAAAGTCTGTTTGCAATACGAGGTGTACCACGAGAGCGAGATGCAATTTCAAGTGCACCACCATCATCTGTGTAAATGTCAAGGATACCTGCACTACGCTTAACAATCATTGAAAGCTCTTCAGGTGTATAAAGCTCAAGTCTTAAAATCACACCAAATCTATCACGAAGTGGTGCTGTAAGTTGACCTGCTCTCGTTGTAGCGCCAACGAGTGTAAATCTTGGTAAATCAAGACGAATACTTCTTGCGGATGGACCTTTACCAATGATAATATCAAGTGCATTATCTTCCATTGCAGGATAAAGTACTTCTTCAACTGCACGAGAAAGACGATGAATTTCGTCAATAAAAAGCACGTCGCCATCATTAAGATTTGTAAGAAGCGCAGCCAAGTCGCCTGGTTTTTCAATAGCAGGGCCAGAAGTAACTCTGATTTGAACACCCATTTCGTTGGCAATGATACCTGCAAGAGTTGTTTTGCCAAGTCCCGGAGGGCCATATAAAAGCACATGGTCAAGAGTATCTCCTCTGTTTTTTGCTGCTTCAATATAAACTTTTAAATTTTCCTTAACCTTTTCCTGACCGATATATTCTGTCAAATTCTTTGGGCGAAGTGAGATTTCAATATCTCTGTCAGTTTCAGTAAAATCAGGAGTAATTATTCTGTTTTCATCTTGGAAATCCATAATCGTTATCTCCCTATCATAAGTTTAAGTGCTTGTTTAATAATTTCTTCAACAGAAAGGCTATTATCAATTTTGCTGACTGCAACACTTGCTTCACTTTGAGAATAACCAAGCATTTCAAGTGCAGCAACTGCCTCGGCTGTATTTGAATTTTCCATTGTTGCAGAAACGCTTGAAATATCAACATCAACAGTTTCAGCAACGCCTAATTTGCCAACCTTATCTTTTAATTCCATACAAATTCTCTGTGCAAGCTTTGGACCAACACCATTAGCCTTTGTAAGAGCCTTAAAATCCCCTGCTGCAATACTTAAAATCACCTTATCTGCAGGAAGCTCTGACAAAATTGCCAAGCCCATTTTAGGTCCAACGCCATTCACTGTTATGAGCATTTTAAAGCATTCAAGCTCGTTTTTATCGTAAAAACCGAAAAGCTCAATAGCATCTTCACGGACATTCATATATGTTAAAAGTGTAACCTTTGCACCAACTGATGCACACTTTTGAGCAGTTGTAAATGTTGTTATGCAACGAAATGCAACACCATTAACGTCAACTGCAACCATTGATGAATCATAGGCTACCACATTACCTGTAACTGAATAAATCATAGTAAAAAATCCTTTACTTTAGTTTGTTTAGTCTCCCCATAAGTGAGCCACTTGCATGAGCATGGCAAATAGCCATTGCAAGAGCATCGGCAGTATCGTCAGGCTTAGGAATTTTTTCAAGCTTTAAGATAACTCTTGTCATTTCCTGCACTTGCTTTTTCTCAGCACGACCATAACCTACAACACTCTGTTTAACCTGAAGTGGAGTATATTCAAAAATATCAAGTCCACTCTTTTGTGCTGCAAGGTTTATAACTCCCCTTGCCTGTGCTACATCAATAACTGTTTTTGCATTTGTATTGTAGAACAATTTTTCAATAGCCAAGGCTTCAGGCTTATATTTATTTATTATGTCACAAATACCGTCAAAAACTATTTCAAGGCGCTCATTAAATGGTGTTTTTGCCTCGGTTGTAACTGCACCATAAGCCAACACCTGAAAACGGTTTGCAGTGTAATCAATTACGCCCCAACCGACTATTGCATAGCCAGGGTCAATGCCTAAAATAATCATAGCATACTACCTCATTGTATAATCGATTAATTATAACATATTACATTATAAATGGCAAGAAAAAAGGGGCTTTTTTAAGTCCCTTTTTACATATAATTTTCAATTTGTTAATAAATAAAAACGGCGGGAGCAAGCCCCCGCCCTACAATACTGCATCTATTTTGTATTGTTCTTATCTCTTTCACGAATTACAAATCGTGTTGGTGTGCCTTCAAGACCGAAAACCTCACGGATTTGGTTATCGATATAGCGTTGATAACTGTAATGGAACAAATCCTTATTATTTACAAAACACACAAATGTTGGTGGTCTTGTCGATGCTTGAGTCATATAGTAAATCTTAAGACGTTTGCCCTTATCTGTTGGTGGTTGAACTCTTGCAGTTGCATCAGCAAGCACATCATTAAGCTTACCTGTTGAAATTCTCATTGCATTTTGTGCATCAACAAACTTAATAAGTTCAAAAAGTCTATCAATTCTTTGACCTGTTTTTGCAGAAATAAAGATAATTGGTGCATAGCTCATAAACGAGAAATCGACCATAAGCTTTTTACGGAATTTATCCATTGTCTGACCGTCTTTTTCAACTAAATCCCACTTATTTACTGCGATAATGCAAGCCTTACCAAGTTCATGTGCAATACCTGCAACCTTTGAATCTTGCTCTGTAAAGCCTTCAGTTGCATCAATCATAATCACACATACATTTGCTCTTTCAACTGCCATACGAGCACGAAGAACTGAATATTTTTCAATCATATCTTCAACCTTACTCTTACGACGGAGTCCTGCAGTATCAATAAACATAAACTTACCGTGTTCATTGTCAATATATGTGTCAATAGCATCTCTTGTTGTACCTGCAATATCAGATACAATAACTCTTTCTTCACCCGAAATCTTGTTTATAAGTGAAGATTTACCTGCGTTTGGTTTACCGATAACGGCAACCTTTACAAGCTCACTTTCTTCTTCGACCTCTGCCTCTTCAGGAAGAAACTCTAATACTCTATCAAGCAAATCACCTGTACCGTGTCCGTGTGCAGCAGAAACTTGAACAGGGTCGCCAAGTCCTAAATTGTAGAATTCATAAAATTCTGCAGGTGGGTCGCCTAATGAGTCAGCCTTATTGACACAAAGAATGATTGGCTTGCCACTTTTTATGAGCATTGTAGCTACTTCTTCATCAGTTGCCACTACACCTGTACGAACATCAGTAACAAAAACAATTACATCAGCACTATCAATAGCGATTTGTGCTTGTCTTCTCATTTGACTGAGAATAACATCGTCTGAATATGGTTCGATACCCCCTGTGTCAACTAAAAGCATTTGTCTGCCGAGCCATTCACAATCGCCATAAATTCTGTCTCTTGTAACACCCGGTGTATCGTCAACTATTGAAAGTCTTTGACCGACAAGCTTATTAAAAAGAGTACTTTTACCAACATTTGGTCTACCAACTATTGCTACAACTGGTCTTGCCATTATCTCACCCCCAAAATATCTTTTAAAAGTCCTTCACCTTGATTATTTGTCAAAACAATCTTGGTGTTTAATTTTTGTTGTAACTCCTCAACTGTCATATCGTCAAGGAATTTGTTTTTATGCTCTGTATGATTTGTATAATCACTTATAGTTGAGTTTGACAAAATCAAATATTCGCCTATTTGAGTATCTTTCAGCTGCTCATAAATATCCTGACCAGTTAAAAGTCCCGTTACTGTTATATTTTCACCAAAAAAGTTGTTAACAATTTTTTTGACTTGAATTTGAATGTTATATTTTTCCATAATTTTCTCTGCCAACTCACAAAGATATGGATAAAAATCAACACCAGTTGCCAAGGTTACCTTTTTATTTGACACATTTACATACTTTTCATATTCAAGTGCATCAACAACCTCGTCATAAAACGAACGAATAAGTCCTACACCATTGTCATATTGAGGATAGCCGTCGTAATAATCAGCATTAGGAATTTCACGCTCTGCCTTAATAAAAAACTCGTCTGACGGATAAACAATACCTGCACCATATTCTACACGGAACTTGTCAGCATACTCATTGATAATGTCAACAACTTCGCTTGCGCTTTCTTTTGTATATGGTTTAAGTGGAAAAAGTCCTTCACGAAATTTTGTAAGTCCCACAGGCACGCAAGCAACACTTTGCACAGCAGGAAAAAACTTTGATAATTCTTCAATAGAAAATCGAAGTTCATCACCATCGTTAATTTCAGGGCAAAGTACTAACTGAGCGTTAATTTTAATATCTGCTTCTGCCAATCTTTTAATAATATCAAGGCATTTGACTGCGTTTTTATTATTCATCATTTTAACACGAAGTTCAGGATTCATTGTGTGCACAGAAATATTGATTGGGCTAATGTGCATTTTAATGATTCTCTCAACCTCATGCTCTGAAATGTTTGTAAGCGTAATATAATTACCAAACAAAAATGACAAACGACTGTCATCATCTTTAAAATAAAGGCTTGGACGCATACCCTTTGGAAGTTGGTCAATAAAGCAAAAAACACACTTATTCTTACACTTTTGTTGCTTTGCCATAAGGTACGTTTCAAACTTTAAGCCACAGTTATTTGCATCGGCTTTTACAAGTCTATATTTACCATCTTGACATTTAAAAGAAAGTGTAACATTGCCATCAGCCATATAAAAATCATAGTCAAGTACGTCGCAAATTTCGTTACCATTGATTTTTTGTAACTCATCCCCTGCAACTATGCCTTTTTGCTCACATTTTGATCCCTTCAACACTTCGTTTACTTTAACTGACAACAATATCACCTCTTTTCAAACAAGACTAAAAGGCGGAAAAGTATTTACCCTCTCCGCCTTCCTTTAAACCTAAAAATTCTTAAGGAAATTATGCTTCTTCTTTAGTAGCAATAATTTGTCTGCCTTTGTATTGGCCACAAGCACCACAAACTCTGTGAGGTCTCTTGTATTCACCACAGTTAGGGCACTTTACAAGTGCTGGAGCGTCCATCTTCCATACGTTTGAACGTCTTAAATCTCTTCTTGCTTTTGAAACTCTTCTCTTTGGTACTGCCATTTTACAGCGCCTCCTTTAGATATTCGAAAATTATAATTAATTAATCATCAAGCAACTCAAGTAAAGCTGCCATTCGTGGGTCAATATCTTTTTTACAGTCACAAGGACCTTCATTAAGATTTTTACCACATTTCATACAAAGCCCTTTGCAATCTTCATCACATAAAAATCTGATTGGCAATGAAAAGATAATGTCAACACAGACAAGGTCTGCTAAATCAAGCGTTGAATCTTCAACAATAAGATAATCGTCATTATCATCATTTTCAAGGCTTTTTGCAAGCAAATGCTCAAATGTAAAGTCAAAGTCTTTTTTAAACTCTTCGGCGCATCGACCACAAACCACGGTTGCTGAAAACTTAACTCTTGCTGACAACGACACAATACCCGTGTTATTCTCGATTTTACCACTAACCGCAATACCCGGTGCGTCAAGTGAAATATCGTCATTAAGAGAGTCTTCCGGTTCAAATGTAAAGTCGAATTCTTTTTTAGAACCTTCAAGATTAAAAATTTGCTCAAGTCCTATTATCATTTTACATTCACCTTTCAAAACAAATGAGTGAACACACTTCCACTCATTCACCCGAATATTATATATTTATATTTGATTTTTGTCAACAAGTTTTTTAAGTTTTTATTTTTTTATACCTTACTCACAAAAAAATGGTGGGAGTTTTGCTCCCACCTTGTGTTATTTAATTTTAGTTAAGTTTTTCGCAAAATTCAAACATTGATTCAGGAAGATTTTCTGCATCTGTTGAAATTGTGAATGTAAACTTTGTATCAGAAATTGCTGAAAGTTCATTAACCTTCTTTAAGAATGCTTCAAGAGCATCACCATCTCTGTTAGCTGCAATTCTAAATGTTGCATCAACAAAAATATCTGTAATGTCGTGGTCACCTGCACAAACGCCTGCTAAGAAGCCATAAAATGCATCATAACCAACTACACCAAAAGTATCAGTTGCAACAAGTCTTGCACGATAGTTTACGTCATAAGTAAGCTTTGTTTCT
Organism: Candidatus Fimenecus sp.; assembly: GCA_045593645.1. Taxonomy (GTDB): domain Bacteria; phylum Bacillota; class Clostridia; order Oscillospirales; family Acutalibacteraceae; genus Fimenecus. The sequence goes on from JAZNWZ010000041.1 coordinate 16,260, forward strand.
TTTTCAACGCATACAACGTTACCGCTTGAAACGTGAACTGCTTCGTTTACCTTGTCTACAAGTACCTTTGTTTTTCCTGTTCCTTTGTGTCCGATAATAAGAGATATCATATTATCTCCTCCTGTATATTTAATATCCGTTTGAATCAAACGGTTGATTCCTAATTATTAGGATTAGCCAAGACGAGCTAAAAGCTCTGCTTGTTGTGCTTCATAACCTGGTTTACCAAGTAATGCAAACATATTCTTTTTATAGCTTTCAACGCCAGGTTGGTTGAATGGGTTAACACCAAGAACATAACCTGAAATTGCACAAGCCTTTTCAAAGAAATAAACGAGATAACCGAATTCATATTCATTCATCTCAGGGATTTCAATGCAGATATTTGGGACACCACCGTCAACGTGTGCTAAAAGTGTGCCCTCATATGCTTTACGGTTAACAAAATCCATTGTTTTACCTGCAAGGAAGTTAAGTCCATCAGCATTAACTGCATCTTCTTTAATTACAACCTCTCTCTTTGGTTTTGTAAATACAACTGATGTTTCGAATAACATTCTAACACCATCTTGAATGTATTGCCCCATTGAGTGAAGGTCTGTTGAACAAACAACGCTTGATGGGAAAATGCCCTTGCCATCTTTACCTTCACTTTCACCGAAGAGTTGTTTAAACCACTCATTCATCATTGTGAAGTCTGGCTCATAAGCAACCATAAGCTCAACTGCTTTGCCTTTTTCTAAAAGGATGTTACGAAGTGCTGCATATTTATAGCAATCGTTCTTTTCTAAATCACAAACGCTATATGCTTCACGAGCATCTTGAGCACCTTGCATCATTTTATCAATATCAATTCCTGCAACTGCAATTGGTAAAAGACCAACTGCTGTAAGAACTGAATATCTGCCACCAACATCATCAGGAACTACGAATGTTTCATAGCCTGCTTTGTCAGAGAACTCTTTAAGAGTACCCTTGCATTTGTCAGTTGTAACATAAATTCTCTTTGCTGCCTCTTCTTCACCATATTTCTCAATGAGAAGTTCACGGAAAATACGGAATGCAATTGCAGGCTCTGTTGTTGTACCTGATTTTGAAATTACATTAACTGAAAAGTCAATATCTTTTACAAGGTCAACAAGCTCAGAAAGTGAGTTACCACTGATTGAGTTACCGCTAAAATAAATATTTGGAGTATCTTTTGATACTAAATTGTAGTTTTGAGATTTACAAAATTCAATAGCAGCACGAGCACCTAAATATGAGCCACCAATACCGATAACAACAAGTGCTTTTGAATCGCTTTTAATTTTAGCGGCTGCTTTTTTAATTCTTTCGAATTCTTCTTTATCATAATCAACAGGAAGGTCAACCCAACCTAAAAAGTCTGAACCTGCACCTGTTTTATCAACAACAAGTTTGTGTGCATCAGCAATTTTTGGTGCTATTGCATCAACATCTGACTTTGAAACAAAGTTGCTGACATATTTGTCATTAAGTTTTAACGCCATTTTGAATTAGTCCTCGCTTTTGTTAGAGTATTTCCATACTCTTGGTTTGTTAATATTCTACACTAAAAACAGAGGTTTTTCAATAGATATTTGTTATTTTATTTAGTTTTTTGCAAAACTTGACCACAAAAGTTTAAATACAAAAAAACAAGTTCGTCTTTCAACTTGTTTTTCACTGTATATATCAACACTTGTCAGTATTTCATCGTTTAATGTAAAAACAACTTCGCCAAGTTTTTGACCTTTTTCGACCTTGGCTTCAACATCAATGCACAAATCGACTTTTTGCTTTATATCGTTTTCTGTCCCCTTTTTTAAAATAATATTTTGAGGCACTTCAACCTTTGGTTTAAGAGTATTCTCTGTTCCATAAAGTATTCCCACATCAGTAATTAAAGACATATCCACCTGTGGTGTAAATACAGTATAATTTGCAAAGCCCCAATTAAGCATTTTCTTAACATCATTAAAGCGTTCATTGCTGTTATCACTACCAAGCACTACTGCAACAATTCCCATTCCGTTTCTTTCAGCAGTTGCAGTAAGGCAATAGCCAGCCCTTGAGGTTGTGCCTGTTTTAAGTCCTGTCATACCATCATAAGTACGAATAAGTTTATTTGTATTTACAAGTTGAGTTTTTCCATCTCTTAAAGTATCCATCCAAATAGTAGTATATTCTTTCACTTTTTCGTGTTTCATAAGTTCGCAACTCATTATTGCAACATCTCTTGCCGTTGAATAATGATTTGTAGTTGTATCGTCAAGACCTGAACAATTTTCAAAGCAAGTATTTGTCATTCCAAGCTCTTTTGCTTTTTCATTCATCATTGCAACAAAGCTTTCTTCATTGCCTGCAACAAACTCACCCAATGCAGTGCAAGCATCATTTGCACTTGCAATAATTGTTGCTTTTAAAAGCTCGTGAACTGTCATTTGCTCACCCTCTTTAAGCCAAATTTGTGAGCCACCCTTTGAAGATGCATTATGGCTTGCTGTTACAATATCATCATAAGAAATTTTTCCTTCTTCTAAGGCTTCCATAACAAGTAAAATTGACATAACTTTTGTTATTGATGCAGGTGAAAGCTTTTCATCGGCATTCTTTGACATAAGAACCTTACCTGTAGACATTTCCATAAGTATTGCTGATTTTGCAGAAAGATTATTGGTAATTTCTTCACCTTCGGCAAAGGCGATTAAGCACATTGATAGTATTAAGCAAATGCAAACTAAAATAGAAAGTATTTTTTTCATTTTCATCCCTCCAAAAAAATTATATGATTGGGACAAATTAGTATATGAAAAAATTAAAAAATGTGTTACAATGTGTTTTGGTGATATTATGAAGGTGTTTTTTCACACTTTGGGTTGCAAAGTAAATCAATATGAAACCCAAGAAATGCGTGAGCAATTAAAGAAAAACGGATTTGAAATTACTGAAAACGAAACAGATGCTTCTGTATTCGTTATAAACTCATGCACAGTTACAAGTGAAAGTGATAGAAAAACCCGTCAATGTGTACGTCATTACAAGAAAAAATATCCTGATAGCATTGTTATACTTACTGGTTGTATGCCACAATCATTTCCTGAAATGGCAGAAAAGCTTATAGAAGCAGATATTGTTCTTGGCAACAGAAACAACTGTCATTTAGTTGAAGCTTTAAACACATATTTAAATAGCTGTGAAAGAGTTTTGAATATGGCTCAACACCAATCTAATGAGCCACTTATATCAATGGGAATAAGCACATTTGAGGAACGCACAAGAGCTACTCTTAAAATTGAAGATGGTTGCGATAGATTTTGTTCTTATTGTATTATTCCAAAGGCTCGCGGTCGTGTTCGCTGGAAGCCAATTGATGAAATTAAGGCTGAAACAAAGCGACTCACAGACAACGGCTTTAAAGAAATTGTATTAGTTGGAATTAATCTTTCTGCTTATGGAAAAGGCTCTGACCTTGACCTTGCAGATGCAGTTTTTGCAGTTAGTGCAAATGAAAAAGTTGAGAGAATTAGACTTGGCTCACTTGAGCCTGACCACATTACTGATAAGCTTATTGAAAAACTTGCAAAATGTGATAAGCTTTGTCCACAATTCCACATTTCACTTCAAAGTGGATGTGATAAAACTCTTAAAAAAATGAACAGGCACTATACATCAGCAGAATATTTTGAACTTTGTAAAAAGCTTCGTGCTAATTTTAAAGATTGCACATTGACCACCGATATTATGGTAGGTTTTCCACAAGAAACAAAAGAAGATTTTGAAACTACAAAGGCTTTTGCTCAAAAAGTTGGATTTGAAAAAATTCACATTTTCCCTTATTCAAGAAGAAGTGGCACTGTTGCTGACAAAATGGACGGTCAAATTGAAAAATCCACAAAAGCAGAGCGTGTTGCAGAATTGTCATTAGTTGCTGAAAAGATAAGAAACGAATTTTTAGAAAAGCAAATTGGAAAAGTTGTTTCTGTGCTTATTGAGTCAGATAACAAAGATGGTTTTTGTGAAGGATATACAGCAAACTACACCCCTGTTAAGATTAAAGGAGATTTTAAAGTAGGAGAAATTATTGAAGCTAAAATAACAAGCGTTCAAAATGATTTTTGCATAAGTGAATAAAAAAGACGGTTAAGATTAACTTAACCGTCTTTTTGTTTATTAATCAAGTCTTGTAAAATGGTCTGCCTTTTTACCTGTTGATTTAAAAATTTCACTAAGTGTTGACCAGGTACCCAATATCGCAAACAAAACACCTAATGCAATGTTACCTAATACACCTGCCAAAGCACTTGAATCATTAGCAAGTCCATAAATAAATGTAAATACAATTTCAGCTATGCCCAAATAATAACCTTCTTGAGTTGCTAAAATTCCTATACTAATCATAATCGCTACACTTTCAGCAAGAATTACGCCTACTATAGTTGATGCAAGAATAGCAAAACCTTTTGCTTTTGTTTCTTTTCCACCAAGCATTTCATATCCTTTTTTTGATGCAATTCCTATAACAAAACCCAAAAATGCAACAAAATAACCAAGGCAAGAAACGACTGTCCAAGGAATAGCGCCTATAATAGCACCTGCAAAAGCACCAAGTGTACCTTTTGCAACACTTCCTTGCTTTTGCTTTTCTTCTTTTGCAGCACTCATCTGTTCATCGTCTCTGGTAAAGCATCCCTCGTGAAGCATATATACAACACCATTCATAATTGCAGGGATTCCCATACCATTTAATTTTTCTCCACAAGAGCTACAATACTCAACACCTTTTGCACCAAAAGAATCAAGTTTATCACAAATCCAATCAATAAAAGCAATAATTTTCTTCATTGTGCCAATACTATCAGCAAAAGTAACTATTATTGCTGTTGGAGAAACTGTACTTGCAGTTATTCTATACTCTTTTTTTATGCTATTGTCATTCAACAAGTTATAGACAGTTGTCAAATTTTCGTTATTATCAAGTCTTGAAGCAACCGATAAACTTTTCCAACCACTACCCTCTTGCATTGACATCATATACCCACGATAAGCACCAAAAGCAACACCTGACTTTATCTGCCAATTTTTTTCATTTGCATATTTTCTAATTGCTGAACCAACCATTTTAACAACTCCTATTTTTATTTTTATACATTATATCACACAATTCAGCATATTGCAACCATAAATGGTTATATAAATATAACCTAAAATGAGTATAAAATATTAGTGGTGATTAAATATGTTTAAAATTGATAATGAAATGAAAAGCGCAAATATTCCACGTACAGTGAGGTTTACTGAACCATTATTTGAAAAACTTAACGAAACAGCATCAAAGAACAACATTTCTTTCAACTTATTAGTATTACAATGTTGCAAATACGCTTTAGATAATATGGAAGAACCTGATAATAAATAAATTATTAAATATGCAAAAGACGGAGTTTATATGCTCCGTCTTTTTGTTTATGCTAATTCAATATAAATTGTTTCTGTTGTATAAATCTCTGAACCTACTGATGATGGAATTTGATTTTTAACAACACCACCAGATGCACCTGTTACAACAATGTTTACAAATCCTGCTTCTGTAAGCTTTTGTTTTGCCATTATTTCTGTCATTCCTGTTACATTAGGTAAAATCGCTTTTTTCTGTTCCACAGTTGGTGTTTCTTGAGTGAAATCTATAGTACCTTCTTGTAATACTTTATTTCCCTCTTTATAAATTACTGAATATGTTTTTGTGCCTATATCGAACAAGGTAATTGAATATGTACTACCATTCATAAGCACAGATTCTTCCTTATAAAGACGACCATCAACAAAGATTTGCACTGTGCCTGTTGTGGTTGTGCCATTGTTTGGTAATGTTACATTTATTGTTGCTTCTCTTTGACAAAGTGAACCATCACTTACCTTAAATACAATAGTTGAGCCCTTGTCAACATAAGATTCAGGTAAAACGCTTTGTTCAAAAACTGTACCTGTTGGTGTATCACTTGCAACTGTTTCGAATTCTGCTTTAAGACCATATTTTTCAACTTGCTTTTGAATATTCTCTTGGTCTTCAAACACTAAAAAGTCAATTACCATAACTTTTTCTTTAACATTTGTAGCAACATAAATAGTTACAACTTCTGCTGCTCTTACTTTGACACCTGCTGCAGGGTCAGTTTTAAAAACTGTGCCTTTTGTATATTCTTCATTATACTCTTCAACAACTTGAACTTGTAAACCATAAATTTCTCTTAAAAGAGAGTTTGCCTCACTTTCACTTTTGCCAACAACATTTGGCATTGTTGATTCAATATTGTTTAATGCTGTTGTTGTGGTTGTACTTAAATCGTCTTTTGATTTATCCCCACTACAAGCAGATAAAACTGATGTAATGATTGCTAAGATAAATAAGACAATAAATACGTTTTTAATACCCTTCATATTCTCATCCTTAAAAAGCATATTTTCATTATTTTATCATACTATGCCAAAAAATGCAAATTCCACTTTAATTCACTGTATAGTAAAACCAGTTTGCAAGATTTTCAGGCTCAACAAAGAATTTTGCTCTAAAAAGATTTGTTTTAAGTTTTGAGCCTTTAACAGGAATATCTGCAAGAGATTTTACAGTCACTTTGTATTCTTTATCTGCTTTAACTTTTACGATTTTTTCTTCGTTTGGAAGCAAATCAAAATAGTTATCAGAAAATGGCTCACGGAAATCTTCTATATCAACCATTACGCTATGACAGAATACAGGTGACACAAGTTTTACAACGATTTCACCATTTTCGTATGAAACTCATTTAGTGATGGTTTTTCCTTTAAGTTTCATTTCTCTGTCAGGTACGAAAATTTTTGTTCTTTCTGAAATGAGAGCATCATTTTCATACATTTTAACTGATAAGAAAATTTCTTTTTTATCGCCCTTAATATCTGCACCAAAAACACATTCACTTGAAAGTGGACTAAGTGTTTTTGTAAGTTCATTTGAAGAAATCACTTTACCGTCAACAGTTGAGAGAGTAATAGTAATTTTTACATTCTTTTCTTCTCTTAAATCATTGATTGCATAGATTTTGTAGTCTTTCTTTGTTTCTTCAACAGATACGCAAACAGGTTCAAAGAAATGACGAGAAGCATATTGTAATGCTTTCCATTTGCCAGTATAGTCAACACTTGACCAAGATGGTGCTTGCCAACAATCGTTATATTGCCAGAAAAGTGAACCGTGGCAACGGTGACGATTTCTTCGCCAATGCTCGGTTGCGTCCTGAATACACTCTTTCTGAATAAGATTTGTCATATAGATTAAATCTTCAAACTTTTCAGGCTCATAATATTTTTCAAGCAAGTAATAGAGCATCTTACGATTACCGTTTCGGCATTTCTGATGCGAATTGAATATATCACTTGTAATGTAGTAATCGCTTTCTTCTGCAAATTGACGAACTGCGTCCATTGACGGTAAGGATTCAAGACCGAATTCGCTACAAAAACGAGTAGGTCTGCTTCTATAATAATTAAGTGGTTTTTGTCCGTGCCAAACCGTCCACATATGTGTGTCACCGTGGTCGTCCCCAGTTACGCCTTTGCGGAAACTTTCGCCGATTGGTGATGTTTCGATATAAGGTGTATCAGGGTCAAGGTCTGCAATTAAATCTTTTAAGATTTCATAGAAAAACTTTTTGTACCATTGAACAATTTTCATATTTTCAGGCATATATGCAAACATTGTTTCAATTTCATTATTCCCGCCCCAAAGGCAGAGTGATGGATGAAATTTAATGCGTTTTACCTGATACTTAATTTCGGTCAATACATTTTCACGAAAATCGTCTTCATAGAATGGGTACATAAGACAAGCAAACATAAAATCTTGCCAAATGAGAATACCTTTTTCATCGCATTGTTCATAGAAATAGTCAGGGGTATAATAAGCACCACCCCAAGTACGAATCATATTGAAATTTGCTTTTAATGCTGAATCTATGTAATAATCATAAGTTTCTTTTGTTACTCTGCCCATAAGAGAATCGGGAAGAATCCAGTTAGCACCTTTACCAAAAATTGGTATATCGTTAAGATAAAAGCAGAAATTGCTACCGTATTGGTCTTTTGAACGGTCAAGACGGATTGTGCGAAGGCCTATTTTTTTAACAATTTTAGTATCGCCAAGTGTTGCAACTACTGTGTAAAGTGGTTGTTTTTCTTTTCCAGATAACTCTCTTGTCCACCAAAGTTCAGGGTTTTCGATTGTGATTTCGTTGTTTTCGATTGGATGTTCTGTACCGTCAGGATAAATGATTTTTGCATTCACTTCGCCATCGCCATCAACTATTGGGTTGATTTTAACTGTTACTTTGCCATTTTCGTGGATTTGCTTAATCTCAACATCTTGAAGTCTGTTATCAAAGCACTCAATCCAAATATCGTCAGTAATACCTGAAAGAGGAAGATGTGGACCCCAATCCCAACCGAAATGGCAATGTGGTTTACGAATATATGCAGCACCGTCAGTACCGTTGCAATTCTTTGGTATTGGCTTTTCTTTTTGCATTTTCTCGGCATAATTTGTTGGTGAGAAGAATGCGATTTTAAGAGTATTCTCCCCTGCTTTTGCCACATCTTTTATATCAAACTCATATTTAAGATGAGCATTTTCACCTTTGCCTACGAGTGTATCATTTACAGAAACTTCACAAAGAGTATCAAGGGCTTTGCAGACAAGTAAAACTTTTCTGTTTGCGAGGTCATTTTCATCTAAAGTAAATGTTCTTTCATAAGTCCAGTCCTCACGACCAACCCATTCAACCTTTTTTTCGTT
>JAZNWZ010000042.1:0-38147 GCA_045593645.1 Candidatus Fimenecus sp.
CCTCCGACTTCGTCCTTTATTTGTTATTTAGTTAGCGATTAAGCAACTGGGTCGTGACCGTCAACTGATTCGTTAGCACAAGCGATAGCAACTGTACCGTCAGCATTGTATGTAACTGTGTAGTCGTCTGTGTCTTCGCCGTCCCAAGGACAGTCAGGCATAACGCCGTCTTCCATCATTTCAGCAACGTCAGCGTCTGTAGCTACTGTTGTGTATGAAAGGAAGTAGTTTCTAGCATTTGCACGGATGTTGTCTACGTTTGTAGCACATGTCTTGTTCTTTGCGTTGTCTGTGATTGCACCGTAAAGAGGAATAGCAACTGCAATGAGGATACCCATGATAACAACAACGATCATAAGTTCAACAAGTGAGAAGCCTTTTTTGTTTAACATTTTTCTCATAATAATTTTCTCCTTTAATTAAAGAATTGTAATGTTATTATATTAAGGTCCCTATGACCTGAATACCAAAATATGTAACGGGAATTTTCCGTACATTTATATTACTACAAATCAATTCATTTGTAAAGCACTTTTTGCATTTTTGGTGAAACAACCAACTAAATTAATTGTTTTTTAGTGCTTTTAGCCAAATAAGCCCTGTAAAAATACAAAAAGCAGAGTTATAACTCTGTTTTTTATTGGTTTATATGTTTGCAAGTAATCCACAGATTACTGAAATAGGCTTCAAAACAGTTTTGATAACCGGTTTCATAAATGCAAGATTATTCACAACAAATGGAGACCAATTATTATAGTAATTATAAATAATCCAATCGCCTACCGTTGTACCTTTGAGAACATTATCTCTAAAGTCACGAAGTCCACCTAAAACAACAGACTGTTCCTTTGCATCTTCATCCATATATGCCCATGATGTAAGACAAGAAGCCATATTTGCACCTGAAGCAAGTTCACTTGTATCAGTTACAGAATGGAAAGCTTCTTCAGAAACGAAACGCATAACATTTGCACCTTTGTTAATGTCTCTTACACGAATGTCATACCAAATTTCATTAGCAGCTTGATATCTTGTTGGTGCAGTACCGTCTGCATCACCAGGATAACCAGAAGTTGACTGTCCGTTAAGTTCTGTATTTGCCCAACCTGCAGGATATGCTGCAGGGGTTGATGCATTACCTACTGCGAACCAAGAATGGTCACAAACCAGCAAACCACCTTCATAGTTAATTGCCTTGCCCTCTGCAATTTGAATCAAAGTATAGGCAGTTTCAACTTCATAGTTAGTTACTTGTTGTAATCCCGATTTAAGAGTAATTCCAACAGTGTTTGACAAATACTTTTGTGGAAGTGGATTTCCGTTTTCATCGGTAACACGAGAAGGAACACTTGTGCCCACTGTAAACTCAATTTCTACAGGGACATCACCAAAGCCCTCTTCATCAAGGAAAAGCACACTATTTGTTGTGTTGTATTCACGAATATATAAATATGAACCTAAATAAACGCCGTCTATATCATAAGCAGGTGTTGAGAAAATGTATGTGTATGGGTCACTATCATCAGCAACGCCTTCTTTTGTAACGATATATGACTTTTCTGCGCCATTTCTCCATACAAAAGAACCATCATCATACACAGTGATACCGCCTGCAATAACTGGGTCATACAAAATGTCCGCTTTATGTGTATTCATAATAAGTTCGCTGTTTGTTTCAAACTTTCTACAAGCAAGTTGAACAGCATTTTGAATTTGCCAACGATAAGATGCCATTTGGTAGAAACTTGTCATTTGATAAAGAATCTGACCTGCAAGTGGCATAATAAAACTCAAAACTAAAATTGTTATAATAACTTCAGCCAAGGAAAATCCTTTTTTCTTATGAATAAATTTGAACATTTTTTGACTCACCTCGATATCAAAAGAGATTTGCCATAGGGTGAGTTCCCTCACCCTTTAGCATAATATTTAATAAAATTAGCTTCTAACTGCAACAGAGTTAATACCACCTGTTTGAGCTGTTACATCAACGAATGTACCATTTTGACATTCCCAAACAACAGTTGCTTCACTCCAGCCTTTATATGCAGCTGCAGTATCGTTGCAAGAAATGAGTGGGTCTTCTGCCCAGCAGATAACAGTCTTTTCACCGTCATCAAACTCATCGTTATTATTAGCGTCAACATAGCCTGTTGCAATCCATTTACCGTTAACATAGTTAATTTGAACTATGTTGTAGTTTGAGTTGTTAGAAATCTTAACTGCTTTCCAGTGATAAGTTGAGTTGTCATCAGATTGAACACCTGTACCATTCGTATCAACCCAATATCTAACATTAACCCATGAACCGCCTCTACCATTATCTGTAAACGCTTGAAGAGTTCTTTGAGTACCTGCAGAATAGTTACCAACTGTCATTGCGCCTGGTGCTGAATAATCAGCTGGAGCTACATCACTTTGGTCACCAACTGCAACCCACATATCGTTTGCAAAAGCAATATCGTTAATTGTTTCAAGAGTATTGATAAAACCAATTGTACCATAAGTACTTGTTGCTTGTGTACCCTTATCGTAGAAATACTTAAATCTATCTGAACCAGGATAGAATGATGCACCAGCATTTGAGCCAGAACCTGCAGCAGCAGAACCGATTGTACCTAAGTATTCAGAGCTGTCTGTTGCAAAAGTCTTGTTATTGCAGTTATCAATCCACTTATATGATTGAATTTCAGCGTCAACTGAACGGTCGTTCCAGTTTGTAGCGTTTGAATCTGTTGAAGCAGCATTAAGGTCAACCCACCAAGAAAGAACTGTACCATTTTCAGTACCCCACATAGCTTCTGGGTTACCACTCCAAGTTGTACCCCAAGCAACACAAGTTACCTTTGTATTTGTCATTGGGTGTGAACGAAGATATTCATATTGGTTAGAGTTGTCAGAAGCAAGTTCATCAGCAGGTGCTTTACCATAAAGAGACTTGTACTGAATGTGTCTATTTGTTTGCCAATAATCTGCACCATAAAGGTCGCCAATGTGGTTACCCTTTGATGGATTTGAAGAAGCAGCACCTCTTGAGTTAAGGTAATAGAATTGGTGGAAAACGTTTGACTCAGCAGCAAGCTTATAGCCATCACTGTCAGTTGCTAAATACTCATAAGTTTGACCGTTTGATGAGTTTTGCTTAGCAACATTATAGTTACCTGCACGAAGGAATACAATACCGTTGTTCATAACAGAACCAACGTTAGCGTATGTATCGCCACCGTCTTTTGAGAATTCAACTGTACCACCAAGGAGATAGCCTACCATAAGAGATACAGGAATATCTTTATCACCATTTGGAATAACTGTACTTGCAGAGTCGATGAATGTGATAGTCTCACGGCGGTTGTTCCAATAGAATACCTGACCATAACCATCTTCATTCTTTTTAACATTACCATAGTCGTAAACTATGTCGTCAGTAGGGTTAGCAGCAACTGCTATTGCAAATGGATGTGAAAGATAAGAAATTGTAACATCAACAATTTCATTGTTTGTAATGTTACCCTGAGTATTATCATAGTTGTTAATCATCAAATCCGGACCTGCAAGGGTATAGTTTGTGTCAAACAAAGCTTCAATATCTGCACGACGCTCATTGAAAGTTTCAACATCATAGAATTTACCTGTAATAGCATATTGAAGGTTAGTTACAGGATAATACATAACATATTCGTAAGGGTATTTCCAACCAACAAGCCAAGCAGTTGAGTTCTTTTTATAATATGCAACAGAACCAGTTTCTTGAATTGCATAACCATCACCGCTTGTGAAATAAGGTGTAACACCCATTGTCATTCTCCACTTAGTATAGTATGACTGGTTATCGTCAATGGTCAATCTGTTAGTTGCGCGATTAAGTGTTGAAGGAACATTATAGAAAGTACCATCAGATGTTTGAGAATAAGCTCCTTTAAAGCCTGTTGGGTATCTATAGCTACCGTTACCTGTGTTTTCTGCCCAAAGGTCCATAAACGCTGGGATATATCCACAATAAAGAGTATATGTTTCTTGTGGATAGTTCATATTTGTTGTAGCACCTTCAGCAGAGGTATCACCATCACCTGTTGATGTGAAGTAATAACTACCTTCACTTGCATCAGTAACATTTGCTTTATGTGCACCACCGGTACCTGTAATCAAAATTGAGTCAACAGATGTAAGTGTAATAGGATAAGACGCTGTGTTTACCCCACTAATGCCATTAAACTCAAAGTATGAGTTTGTATTAGTTTGAAGCCAGCTATATGCAATATTTGTAGGTTCTGTTACAGAAGTAACTTGATAGTCAGTACCGCCCCATGAGCCGTCGCTTGTCATACCAGCCATTGTTGACCAACCTGGATGTGATGTTGGTTCTTTCTTTGTTTGATAGTAATAAATCATACCATCAGGGCCATAGAATTCAGCATCATTAGAGTATGTTACAGAAACAACTGAAAGTCCTCTAACAAGACCTGTTGATGTATTAACAAGACCTGCAACAAGAGTATACTCTTTAGATGCCATATTAAAGCCGTGTTGAGATTCTGTCATACTTCTTTGAGAAATAAATTTAAATGAAGTATTTGTACTATAAACTTTGCCTGCATAGGCATTACCTGCTGCGTCAGTTGAGTTAATATATGTAGGTGTATTAAATCTGTTAAAGTTATAGTCAGTATAATATGTATAGTCGCCACCCCAGTAATAGTTACCTGTATTATTGTTTCTCCAGAAACGACGAACTTGACCATTGTCGCCACACATTACATAGTATCCATATGGATTACCTTCATCATCTTTTGCATATGAGTCTGCACTGTCAGCAGGAACCCACTCAACGTCGTTCATAGCAGATGTAAGTGTAATGTTGTTGCCATAAGGGTCAACACTATTCATTTTTCTACGGATAACTTCAAGGTTACCATCTTCATCAACATAGCCACGTGATACATAGTAATAATAACTACCATCTGTTGCCTTTTCGCCAACCATCATCATAGTTGGAGCATCGATTTCAATTTTCTTAACATAAGCACCGTTGTTATAGTTAAAAACAAGTGGTGAGTTTTCAAAAGAAATATTTGTACCACCATAAAGTGTGAGCAAGAGAATACGGTCTTCGCTACCCTTTACCTTTTCAAGCTTATAGTCAACTCCGTGAGTTAACTTCACAAGGCCTGCTTCTGAACCACCATTTGCAGCCTTTGTCACATAGAATGCATACTTACTACCTGTAAGGTTATCGTCTGCAAATGTAAAACCATCAGCAACAATTGTTATATACGCTGTTTTAAAGTCGTCAGTGATTGTTGATGGGAAGCATTTTATGTTTGAGTTGATTGAATCAGTATAAATTGTTGAAAAACCTTCTGCTAAATTGTCAGGGTTTGAAACGATAAAGTTACCTTTAACTGGGTCAAGAAGATTTTCCATACCTGACTGTGTACCAATAGCAACACTTGTTGCATCAACTTTTTGTTGAACTCCGTTTTTTGTTACCATTGTTTCAGGTACATTGAAAACAAGAGGAATTGCAGATACGTTTGACTCATAGCCTGAGTTCGCACCCGTACCTTTATTACCAATGAGCTTTTGTAAAATTCCTGCTTCTCGGTAAGTCGTTTGAATCTTTTCACCTGAAATTTGGATTGTCTTAAAATAAGACGCCATCAAAGGAGCAAAACAAAACATTATAAGAGCAAGTAAAGAAAGAGCTGTCAATGTTTCAACAAGTGACAAACCTTTTTTGTTTTTAAGATAGATACTAAACTTCTTAATCATAAAGTTTTCTCCTTTCTAATTATAAATTGTCTCCACCCTTTGGTCTACCCCATGTAAGTGAAGATGAGTCAAGGTTACTTGGTTGAATAATATCTAAAACACTACCATAACCTTTGTCAACCTGAACTATACCGTTAGCGTTATAGTTGACTTCAATTTTTCTCATTAACACTTGATTATTTGAGAAATATGATGTGCCATTTGTCTCACCATAGTAAAGTTCATTAATTTGTTTCATCTTATTGATGATTGCTGTACCATAAACATGGCCATCTTTTTTAGCAATAACAGCATCAACAAAATATTTAACAAGGTCAATACCACGAGCTTGAACAGTTTCGCCACCGCTTGTAGCAGGCATTTCATACATACCATAGAAATATGCCATATCACCTGCATTGAAAATACGGAAGGTATCAGTTCCTCCACCTTGAGTAACAACTCTCAAATAAACATTACCGTTAAAGTAAACTTTATTTACAGGAACTTTTTGACCATTCATTTGAACGCCACCCAGATTTGGTGCTAAACAGTCGTATCTGTCAGGTCCAAGCATTGAAGCATCGCCTAAAACGACTGTTCCCAAACGGAAACGGTTACCAAGCATAGCAACCATGCTTGAAAGTCGGCTTGCCAGTGCATCTGGGTTTGTTATGTAAACTTCCATCGTAATATCATCATCAATAACAATTTCGTCCGCAAAGAAGCCAAGTGATGAATAATAACCTTTAGATGGAATTGATTGAATGCCACAATCTTGAATAAAAAGGTCTCCAGTTGTAGCAAAAATATAGTAGTTATCTTTATTTGGATTTGCCTTAATGTATTTTGCATCTGCTGGTTTAGTAAGAACAACATTACCTTCAGCAGTTTTAAGATACATATCAACTGTTCTCTGTGTTTCAGAAAGGAAATCAAACACCAACAAAACAAGACCTTTTAATAGTCTTGCAAAGAAACCATCATTAGAATCAACAATATTTGTATCATAAACAATAGTTTTTGTTGTTTTAACAAAGTCAGTACTATTTGTTGACAAATACCCATTATCATCATAAAGTTTCATTGTGCTTGCACTTTCAGGTGGAACTATATAGCCAAATGAAGATTGCGTCTTCCCTTGAACACTTGCAACAGATTTAAATACCTTAACACGAACATCTTGTTCTGTTGCAAGACCTGTTTGCTCATCAGTAACAGAAATCTTATCTGTTCCTGTACCAATTTCAACAGTAAAATATCCAATTACATTTGGGTCTGCATTTGCTTCTGCTTCTGTTGAATATACAACAAATTCGAGCCCGTTCCATCTTGTACCATCATTTTGGTCTGAAGCAGAATATTTAAGGTACACTTTGTTTGTTGTGAGTTTACCTTCACTTGATTCTGCAACTGTTACAAGTTTATCAATAGCTGAGAATGATGCATAATTAGCAAGATTTGAATAACTTGAGCTTGTTTTTGTTAATGCATTTTGATAAGCAAAGGCCGATGCTTCAACACCTGCACGTGATAAATAAAAAGCTTTTTTCTGGTCATTCATCCATCTAACTGACAAGAAAGAGTTATAAGCATACACGGCAAGGCTTGTCGCTAATAATCCCATAATGAGCATTATTATCAACACCATTGGCAACGCCATACCTTCTTTATTTTTAAGGTATTTTTTCATTTTGCCTGCCCCCTCTAAGCAAAAATTAAACAATAACTCTCAAGATTTCTTCAAGAGAAGTTCTGCCTTCCATCATTTTAAGAAGACCTTCATCCTTAAGAGTCTTCATTTCTTGTGCAACGGCCAAATCTCTAACCTCTGCAACTGTTGCACGGTCAAGGATAAGACGTTTCATTTCTTCTGTAACTGTGAGGAATTCAAATACAGCCTCACGACCTTTATAACCTGTATTATTACATGTTAAGCAACCTTTTGCCTTATAAATCTTATAAGAAGGTGCATTGTAACCATATTTTTCAAGGTCAGGAATAATATTTTTAAGTTCTGCGTGAGAAATCTCATATTCTTCTTTACATTTTGGACAAAGCTTTCTAACAAGACGTTGTGCAAGCACACCAACAAGTGAAGAAGCGGTAAGGAAAGGTTCAACGCCCATTTCGTCAAGACGAGTAACAGCACCAGGTGCATCGTTTGTATGGAGTGTTGAAAGAACCATATGTCCAGTAAGAGCAGCTTCAACTGCGATTTTTGCAGTTTCACTATCACGAATTTCACCGACCATGACAATATCAGGGTCAGAACGGAGAACTGAACGAAGAGCTGCTGCGAATGTCATACCTGCACGGTTGTTCATTTGAACTTGGTTAATACCTGACATACGACGTTCAACAGGGTCTTCAAGTGTAATAACGTTCTTTTCTATTGTACTAATTTCAGCCAATGTAGCATAAAGAGTTGTAGATTTACCACTACCAGTAGGTCCTGTAACAAGTACGAAACCATAAGGCATATGAATTGCTCTGTTAAATCTATCAAATTGACGTGGACTGAAACGAATATCTTTAATTGTAATTGTTTGTGTATTACTACGTTCCAAAAGACGCATTACGACTTTTTCACCGTAAACTGTTGGCATTGAAGCGATACGAACATCCATTGTTTTGTCTTCAAACTTAACAGTAGCACGACCGTCTTGTGGAATTCTTCTTTCGGCGATATCCATACCACCGATAACTTTAATTCTTGATACTACTGCAGGATATAACTTGATAGGATTTTGCATAATCTCTTGCAAAACACCATCGATTCTGAAACGAACTCTCATTACTTTTTCAAGTGCTTCAATATGAATATCTGATGCGCCTGCTTTAATAGCGTTGTTAACTATTTGGTTAACAAGTTGAACAGCAGGTTTATCGTCAATATCAAGTTCTTCTGACTCTGCAGTAAGGTCATCGTCATCGTCACCATAATCTTCAACGCCACTGTTCATGTTTGCAAAGTTTTCAATTGCAACTTGAAGTTCCATATCAGCTGCAACAACAGGGCAAATTTCAAAGCCCGTAAGCATACGAAGATTATCCACTGTGATAATATCATTTGGATTCTTCATTGCTACAAAAACAGTATCGCCTTCTTGATAAAGTGGCAAAATGTTGTTTCTCATTGCAAATTCAGGTGTTACAAGGTTCGCAACTGCAATATTAACACCAATTTCGTTAATTGAAACAAACTTAAAGCCTGTTTTTTTAGCAAGAGTCTTAGCAATATCTTCTTCAGTACAATAGCCTAACTGAGTAAGAATTGTACCAATAAGTTGTTTAGTTGTTTTTTGTACCTCAAGAGCCTCAGCAAGTTGAGCCTCTGTTATAATTCCGTTAGCAATAAGTCTCGCACAAAGACTACCCGGAATAATAATCTCATTTGCCATTTTAAAAAACCGTCTTTCGTCTTAGGATATTACACAAAGATTATTTAGCAATATTTGTAACTACAAAAGTTGCTGACACAGTACCATCACCAAGATATTCAATAGTAATCTCGTCAACTTTTGTTACTTGCTCAGAACTAATAAGCTCTTTAATCATCTTTCTAACATTCAATTCGTCACCAACAACTGATACTGTTGTGTCTGCCATATAAACTGCGCCTACAGCTGACATATCTCCAACGAAAATGCCTGTAAGTTCAAGATTATAATCTTCACACATTTCATACATTTTGAGCTTATATTCTTTTGTGTTGTATTCGTCATATTTGCCGATTTTGTTATCAATTTCAGCTTGAATTGTTTGGAATTGCTCATAATCTTTTGCAATTGCCTTATATGTGCCTAATTGAAGCTTGCTATTGTTATATGTTGTGATTGTTGATTTAATTGCTGCATCTGTTGATTTACATTCTTTAATTGTAAGCCACATTGCAACGCCAAGAATAACAACAAGTAAAACCATTGCAATACCAACGAGTGCTACACCGTTGAGTTTTCCTTTAAGAGAAGATTTATCTAATTTTGCTGCCATTTTATTTTCCTCCCTTATTCTTCACTGCTCGCTGCAGTTGATGCAGGAGGAACAGTTGTTGCTGTTGTGCTTGTTTCTGATGTAATAAGTCCGCCTGAAGCATCAACATCAATGTTTGTACCTTCAACAGAAACATAGATGCAGAATGAATATGTTTGTTCACCTGTAATTGAACCATTACTCATTGGACCTTCACCAATAATTCTAACTGATACACAATTGTATGGAGCACTTAAGAATGAGTTTGCATAAGCTTCAAGTTGCTTTTCAGCATCTATATAACTTTGCGCTGTTGGAAGTTCACCTTCAATACGACAAACTGCTGTATTTGACCAGTCATAAAGTGCAACTTTGTTGATTTTAATGTAGTCTGGACGATTATCTTTAATAGTGATAATAAAATCAAGAGCAACTGGGTCTCTTCCCAAAACGCTATTTAATCTGTCAACATCTGCTTGATATGAATCATATGCAGTCTTATATTTTTGATATTGTGCAATTTCGCCTTGAACTTGTGCGTTTGCACGTGAAATTTCTTTATATTGTGCTTGTAAAATAAATGATTTTACTGCAAAACCTACATAGATAATAAGCATACAAAGTAATACAACTAATGCAATTTTAAGTATGAGGTCTTTTTTCTTTTTACCTTCAAGAAACTGTTTATAACTTGCAGGTAACAAACTTACCTTTAACATTGATTATCCCTCCAAACTTGAAATTGCAATTCCGATACATCCCGCATACTCATTAAGTGGAACTGCGCATGTTGCTTGAAGTTCAGGATACATACCAGGATTTTCGATTTGAATATATAAGTTTTCTCTTAATGAATTTACAATTGTTGGAACTGCTGTTGTGTTTGCTAAAAAGTACATCTTTTCCATTGGAATGTTATTTTGCATTGTATAATAACTAATAGTTGAAGATGTTTCTGATGTAAGGAAAGATATTACTGTATCAAGGTCTTCTGCTGTATAACTGTTATCACGTGAACCCTTGAAAACTGCTGCAACTGCATCACGATTTCTTTCAGGGATTGTGATTGAACGAACCATTGTGATTTCTTCACCCTGAACAACGATAAAGTTCAAAACATCATCAGTTAAGTTAACTAAACCAAACTTTGCTCCACCTGAAATTTCATTTAAGCCTCTTACATATGAAAGCAATGAAGAGTCAATATCAACAACTTGAAGTTTTGATGCTGTAAAGATGTTAATATATCCTTCAAGCATTTGTCTTCTTGCTGCAATAAGCATAACGTTGATTTGTGGAGTTTCCTCATCATCAACAGTTTCATTAGCAACAACATAGTCAAGTTCCATTTCAGCAATTGGAATTGGAATAAATTCTTGTGCTTGAAGAAGAACCATGCTGCGAAGCTTTTCCTTATCAACCTTTGGGAAACCTGCATAACGCATTAAAACATTTTCATTGTTAACACCAATTGCAACATCTGTTGTACGGAAATTGCCTTGTGCTAACAATTGTGTTATTGCAGTGTTGAATTTGTCAGCATCACGAATGAAGCCTTCTTCAACAACACCTTCTTCTAAAGGCATATAGCCCATAGCAATAATCTGTGTTACTCCGCCGATTTTTGTAACTTCAACGGCTCTTATTTCATTGGTTGTAATTTCGCAACCAATAACACTTTTTACTTTTGCCATAATATCATTCTCCTATATACGGAAGTTAAGTTTTTTATGCACCCATTGATGTAGAAGCTGTAAGCATTGGAACATAAAGAGCAATAAGCATACCACCAACAACAACACCAACGAAAACGAGAGCAATAGGCTCAATCATAGCTCTAAGGTTACGAGATGTGTTTTCAACGTCTTCTTCGAAGAACTCAGCAACCTTGTCAAGAAGTTCAGGTAAAGCACCTGTTTCTTCACCGATAGCAACCATACCTGTAACCATTGGTGGGAACAAGCCACTTTTTTCAAGTGCTACAGAAATTGCTGAACCTTCTTCAATGTCTGAAATAGCCTCTGCTACTGCCTTTGCAAGCTTATCACTACCAGCGGTAGGGCCTGCATTTCTCATAGCTTCAACTGCTGTAACACCACCTGCAAGAAGTGTTGCAAAGGTACGACAGAAACGAGCTACAACCATCTTTGTAATAAACGAGCCAAACATTGGCATTGTAAGCTTAATATTTTCCCAGAAAATGTGAGCTGGTTTACTCTTCATAATAAGAATAATTGAACCAACGATAGCAGCTGCAACAAGAACCCATGTTAATGTATCTTCACGCAAGCTGTCTGATGCATCGAAAATAAATTGTGAAAGTGCATTAAGTTCCATATCGTCAGACATCATCTTTTTGAATGTAGGAACCATGAAGTAAAGCATTGCAATAAGAATAACAATAGCCATAATACCAACGCTTCGTGGATATGAGAAAGCTGACTTAATGTTCTTTTGAAGGTTTTTTTCCTTCTGCATTTGGTCTGCAAGGCTAACAAGTGATTGTTCCATAATACCACCAGTTTCACCTGATTTAATCATAGCTACAAACAAAGGTGAGAAAATTTTTGGATATTCAGCAAACGCATCTGATAAAGGCATACCACCTTCAACATTTTTTGCAATTGTTTCAATTGTATCAGCAAATTTGCCATTATCTGTTTGCTTTGCAAGTGTTGAAAGCGCACGAGTAACAGGAACACCCGCAGAAAGCATAACTGCTAACTGACGGCAGAAAACAGCAACGTTTTCTGTTGTAACTTTACCGCCACCTTTTTTCTTTTCTTTTCCAGCGTTTCCTTTTTCTTTCATTTCCGTAACAATAATTCCGGCTTCACGGAGCTTGTTAACGGCTTGCGCAGAGTTGTCAGCAACAACTTCACCGTGTACGTTTTGGCCTTGTTTGTTAAGACCGTCATATGTAAAGGCTGGCAAGATGTTTCCCCCTTTTTATTTTAAAACGAATAACGTAAAATGTTCAAAATTAATAACCCATTGTAGACATAAGACGAAGAACTTCTTTTTGGTCTACGCAGAACTCCATAACTGCTTCTCTTGAAATCTTTTGTTGTTTAAGAAGATTAAGAAGAGCTTGGTCCATTGTTTGCATACCTTGAAGAGTTGCAGTTTGCATTGTAGCATAAAGCTGATGTTCTTTCTCTTCACGGATAAGGTTCTTAATAGCAGGAGTATCAATCATATACTCAACAGCAGCAACACGGCCTTTACCATTAATTGTTGGGATAAGTTGTTGAGAAATAACTGCTTTAAGAGAGTTTGAAAGCTGCGAACGAATTTGTCCCTTTTGTTCTGCAGGGAAAGTATCAATAATACGAGAAATTGTAAGTGGAGCTGTCTGAGTATGGAGTGTTGAGAAAACCAAGTGTCCTGTTTCAGCAGCAGTAACGGCAATCTGAATACTTTCAGGGTCGCGCATTTCACCAATCATAATTGTATCAGGGTCATGACGAAGAACTGTTTTAAGAGCATTTGCGAAGCTCTTTGTATCAGTACCAATTTCTCTTTGACGAATTGTAGATTTTTTATGTGTATGTAAGAATTCGATAGGGTCTTCAACTGTAACAATGTTTGTTTCATAGTTTTCGTTGATGTAGTTAAGCATTGCAGCCAAAGTAGTTGATTTACCACTACCTGTAGGACCTGTAACAAGAACAAGACCACGAGGAAGGTTACAAAGTCTCTTAACATCTGGTGGAAGACCTAATTTGTCAAGTTCTGGAATTGAGAAAGGAATTGCTCTGAAAACAGCAGCAATAGAGCCTCTCTGAACTATAACGTTACCACGGAAACGAGCACAACTTGGAACAGAAACTGCAAGGTCTAACTCCCACTCTTCTTCAAGTTGACGACGTTGACGGTCAGTGATTACTTGTAAAAGCAACTGCTCAATGTCCTCAGGCATCAAAGCTGGTAACTCTGTTTGACGGACGAGGTCGCCGTTGATTCTGACACATGGTTCAATACCACTGACAATATGAAGGTCTGAACCTTTTTTTTCAACTGTAAGTCTTAACAAATCTTCAAGTCTTACAGGATAATTACTGTATTTACCAGAAAAATGCAATATCCTCAGTCCTTTTCGTCCTAGAAAATATAAAATACCTAAATAATCGGCTTATGGGGTGCGGTTTACGCACCCCTTATTGTTAAAATTATGCGTTTTCAAGTTCCTTAACAAGTGCAATCATTCTTGTAGCCTTTGAAGAAGTTGTCTTAGCATAGATAACAACTTTATATTGACCTTCTGTTTCTAATGTTTCTTCTTCAATTGTTACGATTACATATGTAAACTCAACGCCTTCAAATACTTCTGGGTGAAGAGTTGCCATTACGCCCATCATTTCTTCTGCTTGAGCAACTAACTTATCTTTGTCGTTACCGCTCTTGCTTGCGATTACTAATTGCTTCTCTTCGCCTTCATCTACTGTATCAAGAGTAACAAGTAAATCATAAACTTCGTTGTTCCATGTTACATCATCACAGTAAACGATAAGAGTATTTGTGAGTTTAGCGTGGTCATAAG
The DNA here is from genome assembly GCA_045593645.1 of Candidatus Fimenecus sp. Lineage (GTDB taxonomy): Bacteria > Bacillota > Clostridia > Oscillospirales > Acutalibacteraceae > Fimenecus. Next base: position 14,267 of record JAZNWZ010000042.1, read on the forward strand.
TATAGAATGTAACGCCTTCAAGTCTAATGTTGTTAAGTCTTGCAATAAGTTCATCAACTGTACAGTTTGTTGCAGTAAATGTATGAACTGTGCTTGATGCAGAAGCAACCTCTGAATCAAAGTTTTCAATTACGCTTGCAGCATAATCAACATCATCTTGTAAACCAACAAGCCAAAGTGTCTTTGTCATTCTTGCATGACCATGAACTGTAACACCTTGAACATTTTGTGCAGAAAGAATTGCAGTAGCATCAGCTTTTGAAATGTTTACAAGGTCAATCTTCTTCATTGCCTTGCTTGCTGTTGCTGTATCTCCATCAGTTGTTGGAGCATCTGTGCCGTCCATAATATTGCCTACATCTGCATAGTCAACAATTGCTTTGATTTCCATAATATCAGCAAGTTGTTCACCACTCACATAAACGAAAAGTGTTTGTGGGTGAGCACTCATTGTGATACCTGCATGAAGACCAAGACTTGCAAGAAGTGATGAGAATTCTGCTGCTGAAATATAGTCGAGTTTAATAGGGGTAAATGCAGGAGCAATACCTGCACTGCCTGTTGAAATGTTTTCCGGTTGGTCAAGGATTTCAACAAGCTCGTGAAGTTTAGCCATTTCTCTTGGATATGCACTAATCCAAACATTTCTACCGTTGTTTGATTGAGAAACAACCTTCATACCATTAAGACCAAGACCTTGTGCTTGTGCAATAAGCTCAGCATATGTAATGTATTCAAATGTGAACTCTGTAAGTACAAGACTGTCAACAAATGTGTTGTTAAGGTCATCAGCTGTTGAAATAAAGATAATGTTACCATCTTTAAGATATGAAAGACCTACCATTCTTGTAACATAGTCAATAGCTTTAAGTGGTGAAACATTTTCAAGCTCAATGCTAACCTTGAGACCTTCTGCACCTTTATAGATAACAGTATAGCCTGCACCATAAGCAAGAGCAGAAACAATGTCAACAACATCTGCATCAACTGCTTTGAAAGAAACCTTTGAAACAATAGCATTGTTGTCAGGAGCAGTATTTGTTGATGTTACAGGAATTTTGATAACTTGACCTTGATAAATCAAATCCTCGTCAGCGATGTCGTTACAAGCTAAAATATCTTCGAGTGTAACGCCGTTCTTTTCAGCAATGCTTGAGAGTGTATCTCCAGCCTTTACTGTGTAATAGCGATATTCTTGTTCGCCATTTGTGTTTTTTGCGCCAAGAACTGTCATAGGAGCAATGGCAGTGAACATAAGTACCAATGACATTGCAATAACAATTATTGACTTGCCTAATCTTTTAGAACCTTTCATTTTGTAGTTCCCCCTAAAAAACTTTATATGTAAAAATATAATTAACTAAATTATTTGTCTTCCATTACTAATTCAATGTATTGTTTGTTTTCACCATCATCACAAACAAGAACAACTGAATTGTCTTTAACTTCATATACAGACCAATCACTATCTCCGATTTTCTGACCAACTTCGAGATTTGGATAAGAACCGTTGTCTGTTTCTATTGTAACAACTGGGCGTCCCATATCAAAGATTGCTGTAAGTCTTGGGTGTTCAAGAGCAATATCACCTACTGTGTCGCCTTGCTTTTCATCACCATTTGGGAAATATTGTTGTGGCAATGCGTACACGTTTTGACTTTGAACATTAACCGGTGATTTGTCAACTTCCGTCTTGTTAACACTAAAAATAATTAAAAGTGCAACTGCAATTGCAATAACAATTAATACTGCAGGTACAACAACCTTCATTGCAGGATTTTTTTCAAGAAATGCAGTTAAGCCACCGCCTGATTTAGAGTCTCCGCCTTTTTTAAGTTTGGCGAATAAATCTTTTACATCCATATTCATATCCATATAGAAAAGCCTCCAATTACTATTTCTAAAGCTATAATTTTTAAACATTTTTGCCTATTTTGTTAAAAAAGGGTAGACTTATCCCTAATATAGGCATAATTATACACATTTATTTTATACTAAAATAGGATAAATTGCAACAACAATATTAAAGAAATTATGTAAAAAAAACAGATATTCTTTTGTTAAAATGTACTAATTTTTTTCAACATTTCAAACAGTAGTAAAAAAGAATAAAAAAACAGCACCTTCCTTTCAGAAGATGCTGTCAAATTAACTATATTAACTTAATGATTAATAAGCGATTTCGCTATATGTCATTGAGTAGTCAGCTGAGCCCTTACCTGTAATTGTAAGACCTGCTTTAAGGTTAAGAGTAGCCTTAAAGTGATATTTAATTACAAGATTTGTAAGCTTGCCTTCAACAATTGTTGCAGAAACTTGAATAGCTGAGAATTGAACATCTGAGCTTGTAACTTGGATAGCTGTTGTAAAACCGCTAATACCATCAACAACTTCTTCATGTGTGATAAAGTCATTTGTTACACGGCTAAGGCTGTTTGAACCGTCTTTCTTAACGTTTGCGCAGTCTTTAATAACAATGTTGTATGTATCGCCATCTTTTGCAAGGCTTGAAACATCACTTTCTGTAAGGCTCATTGCTTTAAGAAGGTAATCTTCTTTAACGCCTTCTTCTGCTGCACCAGCAGTAACTGTGCCTTCTTTGTTACCAATACCAAGGAATCCACCAACAACTGAGTTTAAGTCTGAATTCTTATCGATGCCTTGAATGATACCATTAAGAATACCTGTTGCACTACCAACGTCGATTGGGTCAACATATTCTGATGTTCTTGCCCATTTATAGCTTGCTTTTACAGCATCCGCTGTTGCTTTGTTAACGATTTCAAGTGCTGCTGCAACGTCGTCAACTTTTTCACCTTCAGCTTCAACTGGCTTTGTTGTTGTTTCTGTAACTGCACCGCCACCTGCATTTGCTGATGCTTTTTCAGCTTGGCCTTTTGCGATAAATACTGTTGCTACTGTAATTACAACTGCAAGAAGGAATGCAAAAAATCTAATTGCATTTTCGCCTCTTCTTGCCTTTTTAATAGCTTTAATTTCAGCTTGTTCTGGAGTTAAAGGTTTCTTTGCCATATTATATATCCCCTTTCGATATTACCAAAGATTAATAAGCGATGTCTGAATACTCAAGAACTGTTTCAGCAGCACCTGTACCTGTAACCTTAAGACCTACCTTAAGGTCAAGTTTAACTGCGAATTTATATGTAATCTTGAGATTTGTGATTTTACCGTCAACGATTGTGCCAGAAATCCAGATTTCTGTATAATCAACTGTTGAGCTGTCTTGAATTGTAACAACACCTTCACCAACTGAACCGTTGATGCTTGTTTGAACTTCGTTCATTGTTATGAAGTCGTTTGTAGCGTGTTCCATTGGAGTGCCACCGCTTCTTTGTGGGCTTTGTGCATCTTTAATTTGAAGCTTGAAGCTACCATCTTTGTTGTCAGCTTCGTTATATGTTTGAATGTCTTCAACCTTAAGCTCCATACCTTTTAAGAGATAGCTAGTCTTATCCTTGTTGAAATAATCAACATCAAAATCTTTACCTTTATTAGTACCTGAAATATATTTGCCGCCTTTAACAGAAGCAATAATTTCACCTTCGCCGATAAAGCCACCAACAACTGAGTCTAAGCTTGCATTCTTATCAACACCTTGGATGATACCGTTAAGAATACTTGTTGCACTACCTACGTCAATTGCTTGAGTAATAGCACAGTTTCTCTTGAGTGCATATTCGCCTGATGCAGCTGCTTTAGTTGCATTGTTGATTTCATCAAGGAATTCTTGTGTTAAGCCCTCTGTCTTAGGTGCTTCTGTTGCTTTTTCTGTAACTGTGTTTCCACCCGCTGCTGTTCCACCTGTTGGTGCAAAAGCTACCATAGTTACTGAATAAACTAATGCGATAGCAAGACATAATGCTAATGATTTTGTAAATGTACCGAAAAAGATTTTTCTTCTAGCAACTTTTTTATCGATAGAAGCTTGTACCTCTTCAGGTGTTCTAATCTTTTTTGCCATTATAAGGCGCCCCTTTCGTGTTATATGTTACATATACATACTAAATTTACAATAATTTTATCAAATTGTCAATAAATTTTTACTTATTTTTCAAAATCTTTTCATAAACTGCACTAATTGGAAAACCAACTACATTAAAATAATCGCCGTTTATTCGTCTTACGAATTTTGAAGCATATCCCTGAATTCCGTAAGCACCAGCTTTGTCATAACAATCATTAGTATCAATATAGGCATATATTTCTTCGTCGGTAAGTGGCAAAAACTCAACATCTGTCCTTTCAGAAAGTGTAATTGAGTATTCATCACAGATGCCACAAACACCGGTATAAACGCTGTGAATTCTTCCTGAAAGACTTTTAAGCATTATGTATGCATCTTCTCTATCTTTTGGTTTGCCTAATATCTTATTGTCAAGCACAACTATCGTATCAGCACCAAGCACTAATTCATCACTATTTCGTTCAACTGCCTTTGCCTTTGAAGCAGCAAGATAAACAACTGCATCTTCAGGATAAATTCCTGTTGGTAATGTTTCGTCAGTTTCTTGTACTCTTACGGTAAAATCATATCCTGCAGTTTTTAAAATTTCACTTCGTCTTGGTGATTTTGAGGCAAGTACAAGTTTTTTCTCACTCATATTTTACCCTCGCTTTTAAGTTGATTGATTTTCAAAATCATTGTTTGAGTTTTACTGTCAGGAAGCTCGCCTTTCATAACCATCTCAACAGCTTTTTCCAAAGGAATTTTATAAACCTCTAAGAATTCATCTTCATCAGGACTTTGCTCACCAAATTCAAGCTCAGTTGCTAAATACATATGTATTATCTCACCACAATATCCCGGTGTAGGATAAAGTTTGCCTAAACTTATGTATTTGTTTGCAACTGCACCTGTTTCTTCTTTGAGTTCACGCTTACCTGCTTCAAATGGGTCTTCACCTTTTTCAAGCTTGCCTGCAGGCAATTCAGTTACTATCTCCATATAAGGATAACGGAATTGCTTTACAAAATAAAGATTGTAATCATCGTCGAGTGGTGCAACACAAACGCCACCGTTATGCTCAACAATTTCTCGTTTTGCTATTGTGCCGTTAGGAAGAAGAGCGTCGTCCACTCTCATATTCACAATTTTGCCTTTAAACTTATATTCAAAGCTTACTTGCTTTTCTGTCAAATCCATTTTTACACCCCATACTTTTTAACAAGTTCTTTGTAGTGTCTGCCTTTTTCTTCAAAATTCTTATATTCGTTATAGCTTGAAGCAGCAGGAGATAAAATGCAAATACCTTTTGTATTTTCATAAGCAAACTTTACTGCTTCTTCAAGATTTTCTGCCTTTATAAGTTTTTTGGTTGTTCCATTGGCAACCATCATATCAATAATTTTGTGTCCGGTAGTTTTTGTGCCGATAATTACACTTAAATCGCTATTTTCAAGGTCAACTGCAAAGTCAGTATAGTCAATTCCCCTATCCTTGCCACCGATTATAAGTGTATTTGCTTTTATTGCATTAACTGCACACATAACAGCATGTGGAATTGTAGCAATACAATCATTATAGAAAGTAATGCTCTTGTATGTGCCGATATTTTCCATTCTGTGCTCAATGCCTTCAAAATCATCAATCGCTTTTTTAGCATCTTCTGCAGAAACTCCAAAAATTGATGCTGCAGTAAAAGCATAAAGCACATCATGGCGATTATGCTCACCTGCAAGATGTATGTTGTCAATCTCGAATGGCAAATAGGCATCTTTCTTAACTGCAATAGTATTTGATTTAACTGTGTTTAAATCAAGATAAGGAGAAAGTCCTTGTGTGCCATTATATATAAATGTATTATCTGCGTTTTGGTGTTTTACAATATTAAGCTTTGCACCTACATAGCCAGCCATTCCACCCTTATAATGTTCAAGGTGCTCTTCATAAATGTTAGTAAGAATTGAAACATCAGGTGAGCTTCTTGTAAATTCAAGCTGATGAGAAGAAAGCTCGATTACTGCAATTCTGTCTTCTGTCATTTCTTTTATATAGTCAAAAACAGGAAGACCCATATTGCCCATAAGCTCACAGTCAACCCCACCTGCACAAAGCATTTTATATGTAAGAGTTGATGTTGTGGTTTTACCTTTTGAGCCTGTTACACCAATTTTTTTACAAGGTGCATATTTCATAAACAAATCTGTTTGACAAGTTACAAATGTGTTTTTTGGAATATCAACATTCACAAATGAAATACCTGGACTTTTCATAACAACATCAAATTCACCGATGTGTGAGAGATAATCCTCACCACAGAAATATTCAACATTTGCATCGTCAACAAATTGCTCTTTGCCATCACCGATAGCTAATTTCTTTTCAGGGAGAAATTCTCTTATATAATTGTATGTTGATTTGCCTTCACGACCAAAGCCTAAAATAAGCACACTTTTGTCTTTTAAAAACTCTATAATTGGTGGAAACACTATTTTTCACTCCTAAAACACATATATATTGATTATACATTTATATAATTAAAAAATCAACAGAAAAAGGTCGCGTTAATTATTATAAAAAATATTATTTTGTTATTGCATAGTTTGTGCAAATGTGATATAATTTCGTTAAACTGTTTGAAAAAACTATGTATTTTTTCTATAAAACAGCATTCAAGGGAAAGGGAGGCAAACTTCTATGAAGGCTTATACCTCAAATAACATTAGAAATATTGCCGTTTTAGGACACGGCGGAAAAGGAAAAACTACACTTTGTGAAGCTATGCTTTACGTAACAGGTGCTACTGATAGACTCGGCAAAGTTGCAGACGGTAATACAGTTCTTGACTTCGATGCAGAAGAAAAACGCAGAAAATCATCTGTTTCATCTGCAATGGCAGCTATTGAGTGGGATAACACAAAGTTAAATATTATTGATGCTCCTGGTCTTTTCGACTTTGAAACAGGTGCTGCAGAAGCAGTTCGTGCAGTTGAAGCAGTTCTTATCGTTACAAGTGCTGGTTCAGGTGTTGACGTTGGTACAGAAAAAGCATTTAAAGCTGCTGAAAAACGTGGTCTTGCAAAGTTCTTTGCAATCACAAAAACTGACTCTGACCACAGAAGCTTCTACAAAACATTTGAAGCATTAAAAGAAACTTATGGCAACAAGCTTTGCCCTACAATTATTCCATATATGGAAGGTAACATTACAAAGGCTTATGTTAACCTTATGACAGGTAAAGCTTATGCTTATGATGACGATTGCAAAGCAACTGAAGTTCCAATGCCAAACGACCCTGTTATTGAAGAAATGACATCAGCATTTATGGAAGCAGTTGCTACTACTGACGATGCTCTTATGGAAAAATTCTTTGAAGGTGAAGCTTTCACTCAAGAAGAAATCCTTAAAGGTCTTTGCCTCGGTATTTTTGACGGCTCAATTTATCCTGTATATGCAGTTGCAGGTCTTACAGGTGCAGGCGTTGACCAACTTCTTTATGGTCTTGCTTGGTCAGTACCTGGTGCATACGGTTATGCAGGTGAAACTGCAAAAACTGAAGCTGGCGAAGAAACAATTCTTCCTTGTGATATTAACGGACCACTTGCAGCAGTTTGCTTTAAGACTGTTGCTGACCCATTCGTTGGTAAAATGTCATTCTTCAAGGTAGTTTCAGGTAAACTTACTCCTGATACTCAAGCATATAATGTTCGCACAGGCGAAACTGAAAAAATGGGTAAAATCATTACAGTTAAAGGCGGTAAGCAAGAAGATGCTTCTGAAATTATCGCAGGTGATATCGGCGTTGTTACAAAACTTGCTGGTGTTAAAACTGGTGATACTCTTTGCGATGCAAAGAACATTGTTATTCTTGATGGTGTTGACGCTCCTAAGCCTTGCCTTTCAATGGCAGTTAATGTTCGCAAGAAGGGTGAAGAAGAAAAAGTTGCTCAAGGTCTTTTCAGACTTATGGAAGAAGACCCTGCAATCTCATTCGTTATCAATAAAGAAACAAAAGAACAAGTTCTTTCAGGGCTTGGTGAACAACATCTTGACGTTATCGTTTCAAAGCTTAAGAACAAGTTTGGTGTTGAAGTTGATTTAACAGTTCCAAAGGTTGCTTATAGAGAAACAATTAGAAAATCTGCTGAAGCACAAGGTAAGCACAAGAAACAATCAGGTGGCCACGGTCAATTTGGTGACGTACATATCCGTTTTGAACCTTGTGATAGTGACGAACTTGTATTTGCAGAAGAAGTATTCGGTGGTGCAGTTCCAAAGAACTTCTTCCCTGCAGTTGAAAAAGGTCTTCGTGATTGTGTAGCAAAGGGTGCTATTGCAGGTTACCCAATGGTTGGCGTTAAGGCTACTCTTTATGATGGTTCTTACCACCCTGTTGACTCATCTGAAATGGCATTTAAGATGGCTGCTTCTCTTGCTTTCAAGGCAGGTATCGTAAAGGCAGACCCTACAATTCTCGAACCAGTTGGCACACTTGTTGCTCGTATGCCTGATGATAACCTTGGTGATATTATGGGCGATATTACAAAGCGTCGTGGTAGAGTTCTTGGTATGGGCCCTGCAGACGAACCAAAGATGCAAGAACTTACAGCAGAAGTTCCAATGGCAGAAATGGGCGACTTCACAACAGTTCTTCGTTCAGTAACAGCAGGTCGTGGCTCATTCTCATTCGAGTTTACTCGTTATGAGCAAGCACCTCAAGCAGTTGTTGATAAGGTTGTTGCAGAAGCACAAATCGAAGAAGAATAATTTAACAAAAATAATCCCCTACGGAATAAACCGTAGGGGAATTTTTTATGTTTTTTTGATTATCCTCTTGTATTATAATCAGCAGCAAGCAAGTTCATTGCTTCGCAAAGCTTATGTAAATAAATAAAAGGACCAACAATGATAAATGAGCCAAGGACATTCCAAAGCCAGAAATCTTTTGCACCGAAATCGTAGTTAATACCACGTCTCATAAGTTCATCACCAATTTTTTCTGAAATTTGGTGCATCCAAACGAATGAATAAATGCCACAAGTAAGAGGTGAAAGAATTAAAATAGCTATCAAGCCATTCATAATCTTCTTTCCGTCATATTTTGATGCAATAGTGTTAATGTCTTCTGAGATTTGATAATAGAAATAGTAACTATAAATGCCACAAGTTACAAGTGAGAGTAACAATAATATAACCATATTCCAATCGCTCTTAAGAGGCTTTAATGGCATTGCTGCATAAGCATTATATTGAGGTTGTGCATATTGAGGTTGTGCATATTGGGGTTGTGTGTATTGAGGTTGTGTGTATTGTGACTGTACATATTGTGGTTGAGCAACTGGTGCGTATTGTTGAACAGGTGCAACAGGTTGAACAGGTGCAACAGGTACTACTGGTTGAGCAGGTGCTGTTTCTACTGCTTGTGGCTCTGTTTCAAATGCTGCTCCACATACAGCACAGAATTTTGCACCCTCTACATTTTCAATTCCACATTTTGGGCAAAACATATCTTTCTCTCCTTTTATATATAAATATTATTTTTATTGTTCTACCGGAACATCAGGGTCAGGGTCTGGCTCAGGGTCTGGCTCAGGGTCTGGCTCAGGGTCTGGTTCAGGGTCTGGTTCAGGGTCTGGTTCAGGGTCTGGTTCTGGTTCAGGCTCAGGCTCAGGTTCAGGTTCTGGCTCAGGTTCTGGTCTTGGATTTGGTGTAGGAGTTGGTCTTTGAGTTGTTGTTTCAGATGAAGGCTCTTCTGTAGTGCTTTCTTCACTTGAAGGCTCATCTGTTTGTGGCTCTGTTGTTGAGCCGTTTTCATAGTCAAGTTCAAAGCCCTTTGTTGTGCCCTCCTCTTCAGCATGTCTTGTAGGGAGCTCTCCAATTTGCTTGTATGTTGTTTTGCTACCACAAGCAGTAAGCACAACTGCAAGCGCAAGACACATCATTATTACTGCATACTTTTTCATTTTCTACATCTCCATTATGTTTCCATAAACTTGAATTATTTCTAATTCTTCACTTTTCAATATATCTTTTGGTGTTGTTTTTATTCCACCATTAGAGTCAATATCGATGCCGAATTGCATATAAGCATACCACACAAAGTGTGCACATTGTGTAGATTTTAAAGGCTTATCTATATCTCGTCCGTCAAAAACCCCTGCCAACAATGAATACTCTATGCCTATCATACCATTTTTGACAAAATTTGCAACATTATTTCTTTGATTTGCATCTAAATTTTTTGCTCTTAACACTGCAACCAACGGATAATTCTTCCATTCTATTATGTTGCCAAAGTCTGACGGTTCACCAATCATAACTGCTTGTGCAAGCTGTCCGTTTGATGCATCTGTTACAATAGCACAATGACCATGTCGCCATCCATAAGAATGAATACTAAGTGTAATTAATATATCACCATTTTGCAAATCAACAAAATCAGGATTTGTTATTCGTTTTCCTGTAGAGTCGGTAATATATTCATGGTGAGCTAAAAAAGTTTCACGAACACATTCATAATCTTTTTCCATAGTGTAATAGTCGTGATAATACTCAATCGTTGCTATATCACCTGAAAGTATTAAGTTTTCAACAACAGTTTTTCCTAATCCTGTTTGAGTGAAAACAGTGTAATATTCATCTTCATCAAGCCATGAGCCTTGCTTCATTTTATGAACAAGCAATTTCCATTCTTCTTCATTTACAACAACTGCATTTTTATAAGCACTTAATTCCGTCAAGGCATTAAACCCTATACCAACAACATTAACTAAAATTACGACAGCCAATATTATGGATATAATTTTTATTATGGGATTTTTTCTTTTCAAATTTTTTCTCCCTTATTTTAAAAAATCTATAATTTTTTGTGCATCATTATATCCTTTTTTATAAAGAGCATTTACCGTATGATATTCGTGCTTTAATGTATTAACCCCGCAGCAATCATCAGGATACAAAATTAAAGCTTTGCCCTCTTTTTCAAGTCGGATAAGTTTTTCAATATCTTCATTATATTTTTCAACAGAAGTGTGTAATCGCCTTGCACTTTCTGGATGCTTTTTTAATAAAAACTTTATTGTTTTTTCTGAAAGTCTGTGTTGCTTTCTGTAATCTAAAGGTCTTGTAAGTGTTACAATTATTTTTTTACAACCATCATCAAGTGCTTTTTGAAAAGGAACAGGGTCAACAATTCCGCCGTCATAATACTCAACTCCATCGTATTCAAAAGCCTTATTTATAATAGGAATACAACAAGACGCCTTTAACTCGTAATGATTATTTCTTTGAGTATTGTCAAAATCAAAATAAACTGCCTCACCGGTATTGGCATTTGTCGCAACCGTATAAAATTTGCACTTTTTGGACTTTGCTTTATCAAAATCCAAAGGGTCTTCACCACCCTCGTTAGTTAAAGTAGTGTATATATAATCAAGATTCAAGAATGATTTCGTTTTAAAGTAGCTTCTAAAGCTCATATATTCAGGTCTTTCGCTATAATCACGATAAAACCTGAGTGTTCTGCCCTTATGCTCCCCTAAAAAAGAAATTATGTTTGCACTGCCTGCTGACACGCCCACATAATAAGGAAACTCTATTTTGTTGTCAATGCAAAAGTCAAGGACGCCTGCGCCATAAACGGCACGCATCCCTCCACCTACATCAATATATGCTACCATCAAATGCACTTCCTAACAAAAACTGGAATAATTTTAACACATTTTTTTACCTATTGCAATTATTAAACAAAATTTAAAGAATTAAACATATTTGTTGGGAAACAATAATCTAAAAGGAAGTGATTTTTTGGCAACAACGAAAGCAGAATATGAAAAACTCGTAAAAAAGGTATCACCAAAATCTCCAAAGCTTAAAAATTCAATAAAAGCCTTTCTCTTTGGTGGTTCGATTTGCACTTTTGGTGAGTTTTTAAACTTTATCTGGGAAAAAGTAGGTCTTAATGAAGAATATTCAAAGGCATTAACGCCTACAGTTTTAATAGTAATAACTGCAATCTTAACAGGTATTGGTGTTTTTGATAAAATCGCAAAGCACGCAGGAGCAGGTACAATAGTACCAATCACCGGCTTTGCGAATTCAGTTGTTTCCCCTGCCGTTGAATTCAATGCAGAGGGGCATATTTTAGGCACAGGTGCAAATATATTTAAAATCGCAGGGCCTGTTATTTCATATGGCATCTTTGCAGGGGTAATCTATGGAGCAATTCATTATATTCTAAATTACATTATAAAATAAAATAAGGCGTAGGGTTATAAAGTGAACCCCACGCCTTTTAATTTTAGTTTCCTGTTGGAATATATGGTCTTATTGAGCCTGCTACTGTAATAATAGGCATTGTTTGAAGTGTAATTCTGCCCGGACCTGTAACCTTTGTATTAAAGAAACCTTCACCACCGAAAAGTGCATTCTTAACGCCCTTTACTGTAATTGCTTCCATTTGGCAAGTTGCATCCATCATTGCAAGGTAGCCCGTGTCAACTATCATACTCTGTCCCGGTGCTAAATCATATTCACAAGCATAGCCATCAATTTCAACAAATGCAATTCCTTGTCCTGAAAGACGTTGCATAACAAAGCCTTCACCACCAACCAAGCCTGCACCTAATTTTCTTTGGAAAAACACTGAAAGCTCAACGCCTGCTGTTGCTGCTAAAAATCCACTTTTTTGAACAATTATGTCCCTACCAGGAACAATTTCAATTGCTCTGATACTTCCAGGGAAGCTTGCAGCAAAAGTTATTTGACCTGGTCCTCCAATTGCAGTATAAATATTTTGGAAAATTGACTCACCTGAAAATATACGGCCAAAAGCCTTTCCTATGCTTGTGCCACGTGTCTCCATATGCATATTTGGAGTCATCCAAGCCATACTGCCACGTTCCGTAATCATTGCTTCGCCCATATCCAAATCACAGATAACTGCTGTTAATGGTTCGCCTACTATTTGATATCTCACAAAATCCTTCCCCTTTCAATTTTATAAAAACATTTTACCATACTATATGTATTTTGTAAATAAAAAGAACAGAAACGCAATATTGTCTCTGTTCAAAAAGTCCTATAAAATTTAAAAAGACCCGTCCCCCGGACAGGTCTTTTAGGGTTTCATTCGGTTCATAACGCCGTACTCTTACAATATTATCATTTCCACGCATCTGTTACCAGAAAGAGTGTACCAAGTTCTCCCAACCTCATTTAAGCAAAAATCAATCAAAAGAAATCATTTCACAAAAACTAATGGTTTGTGGACTGCCAAATATTGCTGTTGCAACTCGAGTTACGAAACTTGGCAGTTATTCGAAAACCACAAAGGGATATCTAATTTCGAATTCATCACGTTCCATCAAAAACCCAGAACACTTGAACTTACCCTTATCCAAGTATTCCATTATCATTCTAACACTAATTAGTTTTTTTGTAAAGTGAAAAATTCATACAATTTTTTTTAAAAATACTGAAAGAAATGCGACAGAATGACAATAACACTATTTTAATTTTGAGCTATCAACAAGTGTTGCATTTACAGTAAATGTTGAAATTGAACCATCACTATTTATTCTACAAACCTTTAATTTTAAAACATCGCCGATTTTTCCTGTTGATACCATACTTGCAAATGTACCAAAAGCATCAATATCTGTACCGTTAACAGCAATAATCATATCGCCTGCCTTTATATCTTTACCATAAAGGTCGCTATCGCTGTCAATACTTTCAATTTTCACCGCTCCAACAGGAAGGTCATTTTCTTCAATTGCTGCTCTACAAGTTTCGTCTTGCATTGCAGAAGAAACTGTAACGCCAAGGCCAGCACGTTTTACCTTTCCATTAGCAATAAGCTCGTCAGCAACAAACAATGTTGTTGAAATTTGAACTGAGAAGCCCATACCCTCAACATCTTCTGTTGCAATTTTTGCAGAGTTTATACCAACTACCTTGCCATAAGCATCAACAAGAGCGCCACCTGAGTTACCAGGATTAATTGGAACTGTGTGTTGAATATGTGAATACTCTACTGCATCATAGTCAATTGGTCTGTTAAGTGCAGATACCATTCCGTCTGTAAATGAGCCAAAATACATTAAATCGTGTGGTACACCAATTGCATAAATAGCATCGCCTACTTTAAGACTATTAGGCTCTGCAAATTCTGCAGGATACATATTTTCTGTTGTGCTGATTGAAATAACACCAATATCTGTTCTTGAGTCATAGCCCACAACAAGTGCATCATACACTCTTCCTGCATAGTCTTGAACTTGGAATTTATATCTTGTGCCCTCAACAACGTGAGCACAAGTAATAATATATGTTTTACCCTTATCTTCATCAACCTTGTAAACAACACCTGAACCGTGTCCTACCATTGAACCTGAGTATTTTGAATAACCTATAATTGCAACTGAGCTTTTATAAACTTTTTCGTATACTTCACTTGCAGTGAGCTTGCCGTCGTTTAATTCTACCTTATCACTACCTGTTTGGTTAATTGTAGAATTGTTTTGAACTGCTTGAGTTGTTTGTGTTGTTGTATAATCATTAGGATTAAAGTCCTTTGTAGCAAACACATAAATTATAGCAACTATTGCAATCAAAACAGAAATCGCAGTAATTACCCATGCAACGACAACACCTTTTTCTTTGTTTTTTGAAGGTGTTTTTGGCGCTTCTGGTTTTGGTGGCACCGGTGCAGGTACATATTGCTGTGGTGGTACTGGTGCACCATACATATTGTTTACATAATTTGGTTGTTGTGGAACATTGTTTTGTGGTTGTGCTCCATTAGGATATTGATTATCAGGATACATATATTCCCCTCCGCAAAAAATCTAATTTTTCTCTTTTGTTGCCTTCTCAAGAGAAATTGTGAATCTTATATATTGACCTTGAACGCTTTCTGCAGATATTTTACCTGCATGCATATCAATAATTGTTTTACAAAGATAAAGACCTAAGCCTGCGCTCTTAACATCATAGCTTCGTGATTTATCAACCTTGTAAAATCTTTCAAAGATTCTGCCTATTTCATCAGGTGAAACGCCTTCACCTGTATTTTGGATAGATATATCATATCTGCTACCGTCCTCTTTTACAGATACGGATATTTCTCCATTTTCATTTGTAAATTTAACAGCATTGTCAACTAAGTTATATATTACTTGATGAATCATATCACGGTCGGCATTAACTATTACAGAGCCGATTTCATCAAGCCCAACAATGTCTATGTTTTTCTTTTCGATTTCTTGCTCAAAGTTAAGCAAGCAGTCAATAATTGTTGATGAAATATCAAATTTTGAATATTTAAGTTCAAGCTCACCTGCTTCAATTTTAGAAAGATTAAGCATTGAAACAACAAGTCTTGATAATCGTTTTACTTCATTTGAAACGATTTGTAAATATTCACTGTGTTTTTCTTTTGGAATTGTGCCATCCAATATGCCATCAACAAAGCCACTGATTGTCGTCATTGGAGTTTTAAGCTCGTGAGAAACATTCGCAACGAAACTTCGTCTTGAGGATTCAAGTACAGACAATGTGGATGCCATTTGGTTAAAGGACTGACAAAGCTCTGCAAACTCGTCTTTTCCTCGCACTACAATTCGCTTACTGAAATCACCTTTTGCATAAGCCTTTGTAGCATTTGACATTTGTCTTAAAGGATTTGTAAGTCTTGCAGTAAACGCATATGCAAACAAGAAAGAGAGCGAAATTGAGAACAAAATAGACGAACCATACATTTTCATAATACTTGTAACGTATTCGTTTCTACTAAGCTCAACGTGTTCAACTGCAAAAACTACGCCAACAAGCTCGTTGTTTATTATAACAGGAGCACCTGCAATAAAAACTTCACCATTAGAAATGCTATTGATTTTAGTTGTGGCAAAGTACTCATCTTTTGCAACTTCAGCGATAATTTCTTTTGGTATTTGATACTTGTTATGTATCTCACAACCCTCTTTACCTTGAATATTGCCATAATTAAAAAAATGCTGACAAAGACCTACTCTACCCTCAACATCGCAGAAAAATACATCCGAGCCTATCGCCTTTGATGTAACTCTTAAATTATTGCCAAGTAAAACCGCTGCACGCTCAAGTGCTTCTACATCATCTTTACAGCTCAAAATAATTGTTTCACAATATTCTGCATTTTGACGAGCATTGTCTGCAAGCACTTGTTGCTTTTCAATAGTCCATCTGTTAACAAGGAAAACCAAAAGTGCAGTTGCAAGCACCAAGTAACTTACAATAATCAGAGCTGTCATAGTTGTAAAGAATTTCACGAAAAGAGGCAAATGAGTAACATATCCCTTGGCTTTTCTAAAAAACTTATTTCTTTCCATGTGTTTCAAACTTATAGCCTACGCTCCAGATTGTTCTCAATTCCCATTCGTTTGATACGCCCTTAAGCTTATCGCGAAGTCGTTTAATATGAACGTCAACTGTTCGGCTATCACCATAGTAATCAAAGCCCCAAACATCATCAAGCAACTGGTCACGTGTGAAAACTCTGTCAGGATTACTTGCAAGATGATAGATGAGCTCAAGCTCTTTTGGTGGTGTATCGACTGCAACACCATTAACCTTCATTTCATAATTTGAAAGGTTAATTAAAAGCTTATCATAACGCACTTCTTTCATATCAGAAATCTTTGCACCTGATGTTCTACGAAGAACGGCTTTGATACGAGCCACTATTTCTTTTGTATCAAAAGGCTTTGTAACGTAATCGTCTGCGCCCAATTCAAGACCTAAAACCTTGTCAAATGTTTCGTCCTTTGCAGTAAGCATAATAATTGGTTTTTCTGATGTCTTTCTGATTTCACGACAAACCTGCCAACCGTCAAGCTGTGGAAGCATAATATCAAGTAAAACTAAGTCTACTTCTTCCTCATTGAATGTGTTAACGGCATCAACACCATTGTGAACCATTATCACTTCATATTCTTCTTTTTCAAGATACATTCTTAAAATTTCGCAAATGTTTTTGTCGTCATCTACCACTAAAATTTTACCTTTAGACATAACATTACCTCCCTTGATTTTCTTTTATATTTTATACTATAAATTTTAACAAATTGTTGTGATTTTAATAACTATTTGTGATATTTCCCGTTATTACTAATGGAAAAAGCTCTATAAACCTGCTCTGTCAACATTATTCTTGCCAATTTGTGTGGAAAAGTCATTTTCGACATTGAAAATTTAAAGTCGGTCATATTTTTAATTTCGTCAGACAATCCAAACGAACTTCCTATTATAAAAACTACTGTGCTATTGCCTGAAACTGCAATGCTGTCTAACTTTTTAGACAATTCCTCAGATGACATCTGCTTACCCTCAATACACATTGAGAAAACAAAAGCACCTTTTGGTATTTTCGCCTTGACCATTTGTGTTTCTTTGCTCAAAGCATTTTCAATTTCTAACTGTGAAGGATTATCAGAAAGCTTGACAGGCTCTAACTCTGTAACTGTCAATTTACAATAAGCTGAAAGCCTTTTTTCATATTCGGCTGCAAACTCTTTCATATATTTTTCTTTAAGTTTGCCCAAAACTATAAAATGAACATTTATCACAAAATCATCGCCTTTTCATCCCAAACAGGTTTTGCCACACGAATTAAATAGTCTTCATCTTCAACTGCTCCACATTCACAAAGTGCAGAAACACTTGTTTGATATGCAAGCTGTGGAATATTATTTTCACGGCTTAAATGGCCTAAATAAAATCTTGTTGTGCCCTCTTTAACAAGCTTTGCCAAAGTTTCAGCACAAGCGTCGTTTGACAAGTGCCCTTTCATTCCCAACACTCTGCGTTTAAGCATATATGGATAAGGCCCACATTGAAGCATATTTATATCGTGATTAGATTCAAGCATTACAAGGTCTGAGCCTTTAAGAGCATTATAAACCTCATCAGTCATAATACCTAAATCTGTTGCGATTGCAATTTTTCTACCGTTTGCAATTTCAAAGGTGTAACCACAACTCTCATTAACATCGTGAGAAGTGTGAAAAGCCTTTACATTAAGACATCCTATTGACTCTCCACCACTTATAATACGACATTCATCCACATTATCAAGTGCATCTGTTTTTACAAGCGCTTCGTAAGTACCTTGAGTCATAAAAACACGAGCCTTATGCTTTTTTGTAAAAACCTTCAACCCTTTAATGTGGTCAGTGTGTTCGTGAGTTATAAAAATATTTCTAATTGAATCAGGCTCTACACCTATTCTTTTTAAAGCATCTTCTGTTTGCTTTGCAGTAACACCTATATCTACAACAACATTGTCTTCTCCTGCGCCTATGTAAATACAATTGCCACCTGAGGATGAAAACAACGGACAAAATTTTGCCATATTTCTCTCCTAATATACAAAAAAGGACGGTATTTACCGTCCTTAAAATTCATCAGCCTACGCCTAAAACTGATTTTTCATCATCGGGAATAACTTTAAGTTCGATATTAGCACCAAGGCTACGGAGTTTCTCGATAATATTATCATATCCACGTTGAATATGGTGAATCTCTTCAATTTCAGTTGTACCACTTGCAACAAGACCTGCAATAATCATAGCTGCACCTGCTCTTAAGTCATCTGCCTTAACAGGAGCACCACGAAGAGTTTCTACACCTTCAATAAATGAAGATTTACCATCTACAGTAATCTTTGCACCCATACGAAGAAGTTGTTCAACATATCTGAAACGATTATCCCAAACGCTTTCAGAAACCATACTATTGCCTCTTGCTATTGAGAGAAGAGTTGCAAACTGTGGTTGCATATCTGTTGGGAAACCTGGGTGTGGTTGAGTTTTGATGCTACAATGATTTGGACGGCAATCAGAGAACACCCTAATTGAATCATCAAACTCTTCAACAACTACGCCACATTCAATAAGCTTTGCTGTAATTGATTCAAGGTGTTTTGGAATAACATTTTTAATAACAACATCACCTTGAGTAGCAGCAGTAGCCACCATATATGTTCCTGCCTCAATTTGGTCAGGAATAATTGTATATTCGCAACCGTGAAGCTTGTCCACACCACGAATTTTAATAACGTCTGTACCTGCGCCACGAACATCTGCACCCATTGAGTTTAAGAAGTTTGCAAGGTCAACAATGTGTGGTTCTTTTGCAGCATTTTCAATTATTGTAAGTCCCTTTGCTTTAACTGCTGCAAGCATAAGGTTTACAGTAGCACCAACTGAAACAACGTCAAAGTAAACAGATGTACCTAAAAGTGTGTCTGCCTTAACATCTACCATAGCGTTTTCTTCCATGCTAACTGTTGCACCAATAGCCTCAAAGCCTTTAATGTGTTGGTCAATAGGACGAACACCGAAGCAACAACCACCCGGCATTGCAACCTTAGCATGATTAAACCTGCCAAGTAAAACGCCAATGAAATAATATGATGCACGCATAAGCTTTGACAAATCGTGTCCCACCACATTAGTTCTAACGTGAGATGTATCTATTTCAAGTGTGCTTTTATTTATCATTTTAATTTCTGCACCTAAAGAGCGTAAAATCTTTATCATAGCAGAAACGTCGCTAATATTTGGAATATTTTCAATTCTGCAAACATCTTCAGCAAGAATAGTCGCAGGGATGATAGCAACAACGGCGTTTTTTGCACCACTGATTTCAACTTCACCAGTTAATCTGTTACCACCATTAATTATGATTTTTTCCAAGGACTCATCTCCTTCAAAACCAAATAATCTAAATAATAGAAACTAAATAGCATTATATTTGCATTATAACCTTATATAGTATAGCACTATTTTTATCAAATTAAAAGGGTTTTTTATGAATTTTTTTGTTT
Source organism: Candidatus Fimenecus sp. (assembly GCA_045593645.1). Classification (GTDB taxonomy): domain Bacteria; phylum Bacillota; class Clostridia; order Oscillospirales; family Acutalibacteraceae; genus Fimenecus. The sequence goes on from JAZNWZ010000042.1 coordinate 34,096, forward strand.
TCAAAAAAATTGTTATTTCGCACAATTTTTTATGCTTATTTTTGGTTGCACAAGTTGACCTTTTTATTGTATAATGAATCTATTATGGGGTGATATTATGTTACACTATCTTGAAAACGATTTTTTGAAAATTGCAGTTGACACTCACGGTGCTGAGTTATCCTCAATTTTTAACAAAAAAGAAAATAAAGAAATGCTTTGGCAAGGCGACTCTGCTTTTTGGGGCAGAAAAAGTCCTGTGCTCTTCCCTGTTGTTGGAAAATACAAAAATTCAAAAACCACCTTTAAAGATAAAGAGTACTCTTCAGGTCAACACGGCTTTGCAAGAGACAGTGAATTTACACTTGTTGATGCTTCAAAGACTAAGCTTTCTTTTAAGCTTACTGATAGTGAAGCAACAAAAGCACAATACCCATTTAGTTTTTCTTTGATTTGCTCTTTTGAGATAGTCGATAACAAAATAATTGTTGGTTGGCAAGTAGAAAACACTGACACTCAAAAAATCTATTTTTCAATTGGTGCACACCCTGCTTTTTACTGTGAAAAAGAGAAAACTATTCTTACAATGAAGAATGGCAACAACATCAAATATAATTTGCTTAATTCTGATGGGCTTTATACAAGTCAAAAATTTGAAATTAAAAATTCATTTGTTTTAACAGAAAGTCTTTTTGACAACGATGCACTTGTGATTGAAAACAGTGGCGTTAATGAAATTTCACTTTCAAATAATGGCAAAGAATATTTAACTGTAAGCTTTGATGCAAAAGTTTTTGGAATATGGTCACCAACAAAGAAAAACGCACCTTTTGTTTGCATTGAACCTTGGTTTGGCAGATGCGACGCAGAAGACTTCAACGGTGACATTACCGAAAGAGAATGGTCAAACGCTCTTGAAATCGGTGAAAAATGGTACAAGGAGTATGAAATTATAATCAATGGATAAGAAATATAAATACATTTTATTTGATTTTGACGGCACTCTTACTGACTCGTCTGAAGGCATTTTCAAAAGCCTTACTTATGCTTTTGAAAGTTATGGCCACGGTACACCGTCACTTGATTTGTTAAAAAAATTCATAGGTCCTCCACTTTATCACAGCTTTACTGTTTATTGTGGATTTGACGATAAACACGCTTGGGAAATGACTGATAAATACCGTGAAAGATACAGAGTAAAGGGTTATCTTGAAAGTTGTCTTTATGATGGCGTTAAAGAAACTCTTAAAGTGCTTAAAGAACAAGGTTATATTCTTGCAACTGCATCTTCAAAACCATTGCATTTTATTGACCAGATTTGTGAAAATCTTGATATTAAAAAATACTTCGATTTTCTTGGCGGCACTGAATTTGATAACACAAGCGAAAGCAAAGCGACAGTTATTGAAAACGCTATGAAAAACATTGGTGCAAGTCTTGATAATACCCTTATGATTGGTGATACCAAGTTTGATATTGACGGTGCACACCAAGTTGGTATTCCTTGCTGTGCGGTTGCTTATGGTTTTGGAACTATTGAAGATTTCAAAGAGTACAAAGCCGAATATATTGTGGATAAAGCAGAAGAAATTTTAGATATAGTGAAGTGAAAATATGTCAACACCTTTAGCAGACCGACTTCGCCCACAAACCATTGACGATATGGTTGGGCAACGCCACCTTTTAGGTGAAAATATGCCTTTACGCAACATTGTTGAGTCAGGGTATCTTCCAAATTTAATATTTTACGGTCCGTCAGGCACAGGCAAAACTACACTTGCCCGTATTATTGCGAAAAATACAAATCGCAAACTCCACCACATTAACGGAACAAATGCAAGTACTGCCGACATTAAAGCAATTGTAAGTGAACTTGACACTTTTGCCGCACCTAATGGTATTTTGTTATATCTTGACGAGATTCAATATTTCAACAAAAAGCAACAGCAAAGTTTACTTGAATACATTGAAAGCGGACAAATTACACTTATTGCATCAACTACTGAAAATCCGTATTTTTACATTTACTCAGCTGTGCTTTCCCGTTGTACTGTTTTTGAATTCAAATCTGTTACACCTGAAGATGTTGTCCCTGCTGTAAAGCGTGGTTTCGCATTTTTAGAAGAAGAAACCGGCGTACCTCTTGAAATTGAAGACGGTGTTTGCGAGCATATTGCTACCGCTTGTGGCGGTGATGTGAGAAAATCCCTCAATTTTGTTGAACTTTGTGTGCTTTCTGCAAGTGTTACAGACGGTAAGCGTGTAATCACCCTTGAAAATACGGGAAGTCTTACAATGAAAAATACTTTCCGTTATGATAAATTCGGTGATGAGCATTATGATATTTTATCAGCATACCAGAAGAGTATGCGAGGCAGTGACCCTGATGCAGCACTTCATTATCTTGCAAGGTTACTTGAGGCAGGAGATATGGTTTCTGCAATTCGCAGACTTCTTGTTTGTGCAAGTGAAGATGTTGGACTTGCCTACCCACAGATTTTACCTATTGTGAAATCTGCTTGTGATATTGCAATGCAGGTTGGTATGCCTGAGGCAGCGATTCCTTTAGGTGATGCAGTAGTTTTAGTGGCTACAAGTCCAAAATCTAACACTGCACACGACGGTATTTTTGCAGCGTTAGATGATGTGCGAAAAGGCAATTACGGTAAAATACCAAGACAGTTACAAAATAAGCATTTTGACGGTGAAGATGCAGAAGTGAAAGGGCAAAATTACTTGTACCCTCACGATTACCCTAACCGTTGGGTAAAACAACAGTATTTACCCGATGCTATTAAAAATAAAAAATATTATGAATTTGGCGATAACAAAAACGAACAAATGGCAAAAGAATATTGGAAAAGGATAAAGGGTGAATAAAAATGGCTAAAAGAGAAGATTACATCAGTTGGGACGAATATTTTATGGGTATCGCTCTTCTTTCAGCAAGAAGAAGTAAAGACCCAAGCACACAAGTTGGTGCTTGCATTGTTGACAATAACAACAAGATTATGTCAGTTGGCTACAACGGATTCCCACACGGTTGTGATGACGACGAATTCCCTTGGGACAGAACCGGTGACGAATACGATACAAAATACCCTTATGTTTGCCACGCTGAACTTAATGCAATTCTTAACAACGGTGGAAGAAACTTAAACGGTTGCAAAATTTATGTAGCACTCTTCCCTTGCAACGAATGTGCAAAGGCAATTATTCAAAGTGGCATCAAAGAAGTTATGTTCCTTTCTGACAAGTATAAGGACAGTCTTAACAATCGTGAATCACGCAGAATGTTTGACGCTGCAGGTGTTAAATACACAAAAGTTAAGATGAACCGTGATGGATTGAATATTAGCTTTAGAGAAGAGGATATCTGATGGGCAAAAATGATTTTTTTGCGTTTGCAAGCAGAATTAAATACATAAATCGTTGGGCACTTATGCGCAACACTCGTTATGAAACTTTAAGCGAACATTCCGCTGAGGTGGCACAACTTTGCTATGCTTTGGCAAGTATTGGCAATCAGCGTTTAGGCAAAAATTATAACTGCGAAAGAGCATCTCTTTTAGGGCTTTACCACGATGTACCTGAAATTATCACAGGCGACTTGCCTACTCCTGTAAAGTATTACAGTACAGAAACAAAAGAGGCTTACAAGGCAGTTGAAAAGAATGCATCAAAACAACTTCTTTCAATGTTACCTGAAGATTTGTTGCCATCCTATGAGCCACTCTTTAAAAAGAAAGCAGAGGACAAAGAATTATGGAAGCTCGTAAAGGCAGCCGATAAAATAAGCGGTTACTTAAAATGTATTGACGAACGAAAAGCCGGCAACAGCGAATTTATTGAAGCAGAAGAAAGACTTTACAAATCTATTGAAAAAATGGAATTAGAAGAAGTTAAAATTTTTGCAGAAGAATTTTTACCTTCCTTTGAAAAGACTCTTGACCAAATTAAGAAATAAAAAATAACAGTCGATATTTGCATATCGGCTGTTATTTTTTGCAAAATTCGTTTTTTCTCTTGATAAAAAATTATAATATGATATAATACCTATTATAATAGCGAAG
>JAZNWZ010000043.1:0-10621 GCA_045593645.1 Candidatus Fimenecus sp.
TGCAGGTAACAATGACCCTGCAACAAACTTCTATATTGAAAAGGACACATCAAAGCCTATCGTATCTGTTAGACAATTCACTCTTAACTGCGACGACAAGATTAAAACAATCAAAATAGGTGCAAATGTGTTAGATATTGATGCAAAAGCATTCTATTCATGTTGGGCATTACAAAACATTGAGGTTGACGAAAATAACCCTAACTATTGTGATGTTGATGGTGTTCTTTATAACAAGGATATGACAGAGCTTCTTTGCTATCCTTGCGACCACGACGAGTATTTAAGACAAAAATATGGTTATGAAAAAGAGCTTTATAGAGATGAAGTAACACCTGAATATGAAAGAGATATTCAAACATATGTTGTTCCATCAACAGTTAAAAAGCTTGGTGAAATGTGCTTTAACTATGCAAATCTTCGAGTAATCTATCTTCCTGAAGGACTTGAAAGAATTGAAACTCTTGCAGTATTCAAATTGCATGAGCGTGTTGACCAATGGGGCACAACACCATCACTCCATAGTATCTTCTCATATAAAGCAGAAGGAATAGTTGACCCTCATTTCACATCACAAGAAGCATTAGGTGAGGTTTATTATTCACTTCCTGAAGGACTTAAGTTTATCGGCTCTGACGCTTTCAGTTATAACCAAAACTTGCAATATGTGTATATTCCTGCAAGTGTAACAGAAATCGGACATCACGCTTTCTGGGACTGCTGTTATAAAGAAGGTAGCGATATAAAGGGTATTAATGTTATGAATGTTGGTCATAGCAGTGAACAATTTGATGCTCTTACAGTAGGTGATGACTGGCTTCCTGAATACGACCATATGTTGTTCAAGAAACCTGTTGAAGTTAAGTACTCACAAACAAGAGCAGCAATGCCAAAATAATAAAAAATAAAAGCTCTCCTTGAAAAAGGGGAGCTTTTTTAGAATTTAAGTTCTTAAATATAAAAATAAAAGAGTCTACACAAAAGTGCAAACTCTTTTATTGGTGCTGGTGTTCATAAGGGATTTGTTTCACATCCAGCAATCTATTAAACCAATAATTTCATCAAGCACTCTATCTTTATTATCATTATATTCCTGCCAAGAGTTTATAAAAAAATGCACAAATCTATTCATAATATTTTTTATATCTTTTGCTCTACTTTTTGAATGATTTGTTAAATAGGTTAAGAATATATCATTATTCATAATCTTAAAGAATTGTCGTAAATATACTTTTGATACATCTTTATCAAATGCAATACAAATTATTTCTCTAAAAGAAACCAAAAAACATCGATAAACTTTATTATCGGACATTTCATCAAAATCTGTGCTAAAAAAATCAAATACTTTTTCAAATAAAATCGTGGTTGTTTCTTCGTTTTTAGGAAATTCACTAATAAGGTTTTCTTTTTCACATTTAAGATATGTCATTAAATTAGTACTGATACTCATTGATTATCACCTCTCAAAGACATTATACACACTGAAATATCAAAAATCAAGTTGCTACAATTTTTAAGAAAACCACTTGAAATCTTTGCAGTTGTAAAACTGAAAGTGTCATAGTGGGTTACATACTTTTATATAAAGGTATAAAAAATTGAGTATTCACAGGTCAAATCCCTTATGAATACTCAATATGGTGCTGGTGACCGGACTTGAACCGGTACGGTATTGCTACCGAGGGATTTTAAGTCCCTTGCGTCTGCCGATTTCGCCACACCAGCGTAACTGTTTTTCACAGCCTAATTATTATATCTTATGAAAACTAAAATGTCAATATTATAATTCAATTATTTTTGCATTTAACAGTTCTGCATCTTGACTGTCGTGGCTGATGATAATGAAATCTCTATTTTTGCTTTCTTCTTTAATTATATTGCAAATACTCGTTTTTAATTCTTCATCAAGACCTTTAAATGGCTCGTCAAGAATAACAAAATCACTTTCAAAGCAAAGTGCACGAGCAAGGGCTACTCGTCGTCTCATACCACCACTTAAAGATAGGGGAGCATTGTCCTTTTCGTTTTCAAGTCCCATAAGCTTTAAATACTTAAGTGCTTTGTCTTCGCTACATACTGCAGTCAAGTTTTTTAACACAGAAACAAATGGGATAAGCCTGTCTTCTTGAAACATAAACGAAACTGTGTGCTTATCTTTTATTATTTCGCCCTTATCGGCTTTTTCAAGTCCTGATAGAATTCTCATAAGAGTTGTTTTGCCAAGACCTGAAACGCCCTTTAAAAGCAAAATACCGTCAAACTCAATTAAATTTGTATAATTGTCAAATACAATTTTGTCGCCATATTTTTTTGTGAGATTATTTATCTGAATTTTCAATAAAATAACCTCCTTTTGACATAATCTTTTTAAAGCAGAAATCAAGAATTGCAACAAGTAATTTTTCAAGCACAAGACTTAAAACAATAATTACAACTGTCCATGCAAAAAGGTCAACAGTTTCAAGATATACTTGTGAGTTTCTCAAATTTATGCCTATTGAGTTTTTTGGTGTGCAAAGCACTTCTGCAGCAATTCCAGCCTTCCAACCAAGTCCAACTGCAGTTTTGCAGGCAGAGACAAAATGTGGCACAGCAGATGGCAAGTAAATAAGCTTTAACTTTTTAATAAAGCCAAAATTATAAGCATTTGCCATTTCAACAAGGGAAAAGTCAGTATTCACAATTGAGCTTGTAACATTAGCCCATACAACAGGCATAACCATAAGAGTTGTAATAAAAATTGGCACACTTACCTTGTCAAGCCAAATAAGTGCAAGAATAATAAAAGATACAACAGGTGTAGTCTTAACTGCAGTTAAAAATGGCTTTAATAAAGTGTTTAATACACTTGAAAATGCAGTTATAATGCCTAAAATACTGCCAACAAGTACACCAATTATATAGCCTAACGAAATACCTTTAAAAGAGTTGAAAATTGTAAGCCAGAACTCACCACTTGGTAAAAAATCTGCAAGCCTTTTTGCAACATCAAAAGGAGAGGCAATTAAAACATCAAGACCTACAAATTTATATATAATAAGCCATAGCCCTAACCAAAATACAATGGTTAAGGCTATTTTTAAAATCTTTTTAATTGTTGCTTTCAAACTATGCTCCGTAATAGAAGTCATCATTTGGCAACTTTCCTCCGACAGATTTTGGATTTGCATCAAAGAAGATTTGAAGGTTAGCTAATACTGATGCTTTCATATTAGCCCCGTCCATATATGCAATATTGCAATTTGGAATTGCTTTTTTAGCAACTGCAGCCTTTGGAATAATACCATATTGCTCACAAAGAATTGATGTTGTATCAATATCTTTATTTACAGCGTCAATAGATGCCTTGTATTCTTCAAGGAATGCTTTAACTGCTTCAGGATTTTTCTCTACAAAGTCCTTTTTAGCAATAACAACACCTTGAATAAGAGTTTTACCACTTAATTTTTCAAATTCTGTTGTAAGATTAAGAGCAATTCTCAAGTTAGGATTTTTTGTTAATGCTGCAGTAACCTTTGGCTCAGGTAACATTGAAATTGTTGCTTCACCTGATGCAGCAAGAGTTGCTAATTCGTCGTGAGATGCAACATATTCAACAGTAACACTATCAGCAATACCACTTTGCTCAAGAAGATAATTAAGAATATATTCAGGAGTTGAGCCTTGACCAGTTGCATAAAGTGTTTTGCCTGCAAGGTCAGCAAGTGAGTTAATCGTGTTTCCGTTTTCAAGTATGTAAAGCACACCCTTTGTGTTTACAGAAAGAACTTGAACATTGCCTTCAAGCTTGTTGTAAAGAGTAGCAGCAAGGTTGATAGGACAAGCAGCAATATCATAAGAGCCGTTTGTAATACCTGCAACTATTTCAGTAGGGTCGCTAACAACTGAGAATGTGTAGTCATTTTTAGTTGTTTTGTCGTCTTGACTTTTCATAAGATTAACCATACCAATACCTGTAGGTCCTGCAAGACAAGCAACATTCATTTTAACCCTTTCAGTTACTCCGTTATTTGTTTCGTTTTTACCACATGCTGCAAAAGCAAAAACAATTGCAAACACAAGAAGTAAAGAGATAATTTTTTTCACATAAATCATATCCTTTCGAGAAATTATTTCACATATATTTTTTTACCTTCACGGTATATTTTGCCTTGTTGTTCAAGATTTTCAATAACTCTGTAAAGACTTGCACGGCTAATGTGCAAAACGTGAGAAAGTTCAGTCATTGAAATTGATATTTCTGATGAATTATTTTTAAGATAAAGCAAAAGCTTTTCTTCAGCAGATGGCTTTGTATAACTCTCTATTTTTGAGTTTAAAAAGCCAATTCTCTCAGAAAGATAAGTAATATAGTTAAAAGAAATTGAACTATCATTTTGAATAAGTTTGTCGATTCCGTTTTTCTCAATTATAACAACCTTAAGGGGCGTTATAGCAGTAACGGTGTTTTCAAATTGATAGCTTGGGTTATATAAAAAAGCTGCACCAAAAATTTCACCATTCTTAAGATGAGAAATAACAGTTTCACCTTTGCTAACCCTTGCTTCACCCTTAATAATAATGCAAATAACAGGCGAGTAGGTGTCATTTGAAAAAACAATGTCATTTTTAGAGTATGAAATTACTTTGCCATATTCGTTTAAGATGCTTTTTAAAAGATTCTCGTCTGCACTTTCAAATATTTTTGTTTTTTTAAGATATTCAAAAGCAGAGTTTAGTACTGACTTTGTCATTTTACCCACCTTTTTGTCTTAAATAATACAATTTTGCATAAATATAGTATCATATACCCACTTTTATGTCAATACAATTCAATGAAATTGGTTTGTATAAAATTGCACAATTCTTTTTTTATTTTTATTGTAAAACTTTCTGTATTATGGTAAACTAAACTTATCTATACAAGACGGAGGTCTTTTTATGAAATACATAATTAACAGAGGCAATTTCAGACAGTTCGATATTGCTGAAATAAACAAGCTTTCTCCTCGTGCATACTTTATTCCATATGCTTCAAAGGAAAAACTTTTAGCACAGGATGTTCTCACAGAGCGTTATAACAGTTCAATGGTAACATTGCTTAATGGTGAGTGGGATTTTAAATATTATGAAAAAGATATGCTCATTCCTAATGAGTTTTATACTGACCGTGTTAAGTTTGACAAGGTGCAAGTGCCTTCTACTTGGCAAAGAACAGGCTATCGTGAGCCTTGTTACCTTAACACTCGTTATGAATTTGACCCAAAACTTTATCCTGAAATGCCACAAGATGTGCCAATGGGTATTTACAGAAAGCTCATTAATATCGATAACATAGATAAAGTACACATTATCACATTTTTGGGTGTAATTTCATCACTTGATTTATATGTAAATGGTAAATTTGTGGGTTATAGCGAAGGTGCTCATAACTCTGCAGAATTTGATATTTCAAAATATCTCGTTAAAGGTGAAAATGAGATTGTTGCCTCTGTTAGTAAGTGGTCAACAGCTACATATTTAGAGTGTCAAGATATGTTCCGTGAAAATGGTATTTTTAGGGATGTTCTTCTTTCTGAATATGACAACACATATCTTTATGACATTGGAATTGAAACTGAAAAAGTAAATGGTAAGTATAACTTGACAGTTGAATCAGATGTAAAAGGTGATACAACTGGATATACAGTTGAGGTATGCCTTGTAGATAAAGACAAAACTATTGCAAAGGGTGAGTCATCTGCAGAAAATGCAACACTCACATTCGAAGAATTAGATGTTATTGAGTGGAATGCAGAAGAGCCTTATGTTTACGATTTATTTGTAACACTTAAAAAAGATGGTGAAGGTGTAACCTTTGTTAAAAATATTACTGGCTTTAAAAATGTTGAAATTAAAGGCAATGTTTTCTATTTCAATGGTATGCCAATTAAATTCAAGGGTGTAAATCATCACGATACAAACATGCATAATGGCTATGTGCTTAAAGGCGAAGAAATTAAGTCAGAAATGGAACTTATGAAGAAGTTTAATGTTAACTCTATTCGTACTTCTCACTATCCACCTGACCCAATTCTCTTAACACTTGCTGATGTAATTGGCTTTTATATTATTGATGAAGCAGATATTGAAACTCACGGTGCAGGTGATATTACTGTGCCTTATGATAACTGTCTTATTAGTGATGACCCTAAATGGGCTGAAAGATATGTTGACAGAGTTGCAAGAATGTATTGTCGTGACCGTAATCATCCAAGTATCACAATGTGGTCATTGGGTAATGAGGCTTGGGGATATTATTGTCAGGATAAATGCTATGATTATCTTAAAGCACAAGGTACAAAAATTCCTGTTCATTATGAAAGCGTCATTCATACAAAACGTTTTGCTTATGATGTAATTTCAGAAATGTATCCAAGTCAGGAAAATGTAGCAAAATATGGCTCACAAACTGCTAAAGATAAACGATATCACGAAAAACCATATTTTATGTGTGAATATGTTCACGCTATGGGTGTAGGCCCTGGTGGTGTCGAAGAATATTGGGACAGCATTTATAAATATGACAACCTTATGGGTGGTTGTGTTTGGGAATGGGCTGACCATGCAGTGTTCCACGATGGTAACGATAAATATAAATTCCAATACACTTATGGTGGTGACCATGGTGAAGAAAAGCATGATAGCAACTTCTGTGTTGATGGTATGCTTTATCCTGACAAAACACCACACACAGGTGCATACGTAATTAAAGCAGTTTATCGTCCTGTAAGAAGCAAGTATGTAAGTGGTAAGGTGTTTGAGTTTACAAATACAAATCGTTTCAAAAACGCAAGATACCTTAAGGTTGTTTGGACTCAACTTGTAAATGGTGAAGTAAAAACAACAGGCGAGTTAAGCCTTGATATTGCACCAACAGAAACAAAGGCTTATGAAATTCCTTATGTTGATTATAATGATAATGAAGATTGCTTCATAAATATTGCTTATTATGATGGAGAAAATAGATTAGCCCTTGAACAAGCGGTGCTTAATGATAAGGCAAAGTTTGTTGAAATCAATAAGCTTTGTGCAGATGTTGTTTCAACAACAGATAAAATGGGCATTTTCACAGTTGAATTTGAAGATGGTAAGGTTTCGTTTGATAAGAAAACGGGCGAAATGATTAGCTATGCTAAGAATGGTTGTGAATTTGTAAATCAAACTCCTGCAAATAAGATTAAAGGCTTTATTCCAAACCTTATGAGAGCATCATTTGACAATGATAGTTATGGTCAAAAGGGTGCTTGGCTTGTTGTGGGTCTTGATAAGGCTAAAACAGTACTCAAAGGCTTTGAAACTGCAAACAATTTGAACAATGCTCGTATTTTAGCACACTATGTAGTTAAAAATGGGCTTAAAACATTGTTCTATATCAATACAGTTTACACAGTTTACGGTGATGGACTTGTTTTAGTTGAAACAACTCTTGAAAGAGGCTTGTTTGGTTGTAAAGAACTTCAACGCTTTGGTCAAATGATAGAGTTGCCAAAGGCGTTTTCAAATATTGAGTTTTATGGCAGAGGCTCAGACGAAAAAATGGAAAATCTTTGCGACCTTAAAGACCATGCTCAAATTGGAATTTGGAAAACAACAGTTGAAGAAATGCACGAACCATATGTAATGCCACAAGACAATGGTAACTGTGGTGGCGTAAAGTATTTGAAGCTTACAAACAAAAAAGGCAATGCCTTTACAGTTTATGGTGTTCCAAAGTTTAGCTTCTCAGCTCACGATTATACACAACAAAATCTTGACAAGGCAAAGCATCAAGAAGAGCTTATTCGCGACGATACAACAGTATTGTCAATTGATGGTTTTGTTCGTGGCACAGGAACAAATACTTGTGGACCTGATACACTTGAAAAATATAAGGTTAAATGTGAAAAAACACTTACTTTCAAATTTGCATTTAAAGGTGAATAATTATGCTTGAATATAAATGGTTTGATAAAGGAATTATTGACGATTCATTCCGTAATTTGCGAATTGAAATATTTGTAAAAGAACAAGGCGTGCTTGTCGAAAATGAGTTTGACAGTTACGATTTAGAAGTTCCACATCTTGTAATCTTCCTTGACGGTGAAGCAGTTGCAACTGGCAGATTTATCCCATATGGTGAAAATACTGTTAAAATTGGTAGAATTGCTGTTAAAAAAGATAAGAGAGGGCTTCACCTTGGTGAAAAAATAGTAAAAGAGCTTTTAAGAAAAGCTCGTGAAGAAGGTGCAAAAACAGTTTGCGTTGGAGCACAAACTCACGCAGTTGGTTTTTACGAAAAATGTGGATTTTCTCTTGTTGGTACTCCTGAATACCTTGAAGAGAATATCCCACATTATGATATGATTTTACATTTCGGAGAATAAAATGGAAATTAACGAACTTTATTACAAAGCCCCACCATCAAAATTAAGGCTTAAAAGAGCATATTTCAAAGGCTTTGAAAACCTTTGGGAACAAACCTCATTACCACTTGGTAATGGTAGTATAGGTATGGGTATTATGGGCGAGGTTAAAAAAGATAAAATTGTCCTTAACCATAAAACTCTCTGGGTAGGTGGTCCATCACCAAAACGCCCTGACTATGCAGGTGGTAATATAACAAAGCCTGATAAAGACGGAAAACTCCCACGCGATTATCATAAAGAGATTTATGAAGCATTCTGTAATGGCGATGATAAAACTGCTCACAATCTTTGTGAAAAACTCGTTGGAATAAGTGATGGCTATGGAGCTTATCAATGTTGGGGGGAACTGATTTTTGACTTCCCGAAACTTCGTAACGAGAAAAACTATCACCGTGAACTCGATATGCAAAACGGAGTATGCAAAGTATCTTATGATGCTACACTTAGATTAAGTAAAAAAATTCACGATGAGCGTGTGGCTTTTGCATCATATCCTGATAAATGTGGTGTTGTTAAAATCATAAGAACAGGTGAGCCACTTAACACTAAAATTTCGCTTTCATCTGCACACGGCAAGGCAGAGTATAAAGATAATCAAATTATTCATAAAGGCAAACTCAAAGATAATGATTTGCAGTTTTGCCTTGTAGCAAATGTGATTACAAATGGTAATGCAACCAACAGTTGCGATGGAATTTTAATAGAAAATGCAACTGAAATTACTGTAATCTTTTCAGCTGATACTGACTATATTGATTGTTACCCAAAATACAGAACAGGTGAGAGTGCAGAAACACTTTTCAGTAGAGTTAATGAAATCGTTAATAATGCAACACAAAAAGGTTTTGATGAGTTATTAAAGGCTCATATAGACGATTTCTCATCACTTTATAACAGAGTGTCCCTAGACCTTGACGGTAATGTAGTGGGTCCTGCTGATAAACTTATTCATAAATATGAAAAGTTTGATAGAAGAAGTGCAGAACAACTTCTCTATCAATATGGTCGATATTTAGCAATTTCATCAACTCGTGAAACTGACATCTTACCGTCAAATCTTCAGGGTATATGGAATGTGTCAAACAGTCCAAAATGGAGTAGCGACTTCCACACAAATGTAAATCTTCAAATGAACTATTGGCCAATCTTCAACGGCAATCTTGCAGAATGTGCAAAACCACTTATTAGATATATAAAATCAATGGTTGAGCCAGGCAGAATTACTGCTGAATACTATACAGGCATAAAGAGTGAAAAAGGTGAACAAAATGGATTTTTATTCCACACCCAATGCACTCCATTTGGCTGGACTTGTCCCGGCTGGAGCTTTGATTGGGGTTGGTCACCGGCTGCAATGCCTTGGATTTTACATAATTGCTATGAGCATTATGAATATACACTCGACAAAGAAACTCTCAAGAATGACATTTACCCAATGTTAAAAGAGTGTGCCGAATATTTCAGCAAATTACTTGTAGAGCATAATGGCAGACTTGTAACATATCCTTGCTATTCACCTGAACACGGACCTCGCACAATGGGTAATACTTACGAGCAAGCACTTCTTTGGCAACTTTATGACGATGCTTCAAAGAGTGCGATTGCTCTTGGTATTGATGATGATTTTATTACAAAATGGCAAGATATTCAGAGTAAGCTTAAAGTTTATGAAATCGGTGACGACGGCCAGATTAAAGAGTGGTATCACGAAACTAAACTTGGCGAAATAGGTGAAACTCATCACCGTCATATGTCACATCTTTTAGGTCTGTTCCCTTGTAATGTAATGAATAAGTTCCAAAACCCTGAACTTATTGAAGCGGCGATTGTATCAATGAATCACAGAACTGATAAAAGCACAGGCTGGTCTATGGGACAAAAAATCAATACTTGGGCTCGTGTTGGTGACGGTGACAGAGTTCTTAAAATCATTGGTGACTTGTTCAAAAATGGTATTTATCCTAATTTCTTTGACTACCATCCACCGTTCCAGATTGATGGTAACTTTGGCTTTACATCAGGTGACAATGAAATGCTTATGCAAAGTCATTGTGGGTTCATTGAACTTCTTCCTGCACTGCCAACAGATTGGGTGAAAGGTAGCATTAAAGGTCTTGTAGCCCGTGGTAATTTTACAATCAATATTGAATGGGAAAAAGGAAAACTCACAAAAGCCACAATCACTTCAAATA
>JAZNWZ010000044.1:0-2460 GCA_045593645.1 Candidatus Fimenecus sp.
CACAACTTGTCCTAATGGTTGGGCAGTGGTGTTAGTTGACGGTTGCACAGTTGGTGGAGTAAAAGTTTCAAACGGAAAAGCAAAAAATCATTATCCAAAAGGACTTAGAATAAAATAAACCCTTTGAGCAAAAGCCCAAAGGGTTTTTCTTTTAGATTAATAAAAATAGAGAACTGTTAGAACGCCTAACGCAATTAAAAGGAGCGCTAAAATAACATAGGCGATGATGCCTGTAATTGCACCTCTCAAACCAGATTTTGCAGTTTTATCTCTATCTCCACGAAGTAAAAGGTATAAGAACAGTCCGATAGGTGGCACAAAAAGACTTAAAAGGAAAAGCCAAAACGAAGATTTATCCTCAGGACATTGAGATTTAAGACCGAATTGACTGTTGCAATGAACACAAACAACTGCCTTTTGGTCAATTTCTTGCTTACAATTAGGACATTTCATAAAAGCACCTCATTTCATAAACATATTATATCATATTTTTATTGCAAACACAAGATAAGCGAAAAATTGAATAATTATAGATAAAAAAACCAAGTCGAAAGACTTGGCTTTTTTGGAGCTGCTAACCAGATTCGAACTGGTGACCTCGTCCTTACCAAGGACGTGCTCTGCCACCTGAGCCATAGCAGCATATTTAATTTGCTTTGTTATTATACTTTTCTTTCTAATGTTTGTCAAGATGAAAAGTCGTGTGCAGCTTCTTTTTGTAGACACAGTGTACAAAAAAACAAAATTATTTTAGTTTATTTTAACATTGTTAATTTTGGAAAAAATATTGTATAATCAATGTGTATAATATTTATGTTATATGGAGGTTAATATGAGTACAAAAACTCTTTTCTGTGAAAAAGAAAATGGCAAGCTTCATACATGGCATACTATTCTTACAGGCTTTGCTTTTCTTTCATCATCAATCGCATGGGCAATTTATGACCCATACATTACAAAGATTCTTAACAGGTTGCTTACAGAATCAGCTTGGATTACTGCGCTTAGCCAAAAGCTTAACGATGCTTTCCCTGTTTTAGCAGAATTTGCTAAAACACAAGGTCAAGATGTTAATGTTGCAGGTGGTGGAATTACACTTGTTCCTTTGTTCATCGGTGTTATTATGACATTTGATAACATCTTTGGTGTTATTTTCCAACCTACATTTGGTAAACTTTCAGACCGTTGCCGTTCAAAGCTTGGTAAACGTCGTCCATTTATTGTTTATGGTGCTCCTGTTTCTGCAGTTCTTTTTGCACTTATTCCTTGGATTGCAATAAAGGGTTCACTTCTTCCAACAATGATTTGTATTATTCTTTTTGTTTTCTCAATGTCATTATGGAGAGCTCCTGCAGTTGCACTTATGCCTGCACTTACTCCTCCTGCACTTCGTAGTGAGGGTAATGCTATCATCAACCTTATGGGTGGTGTAGGCTCTGTTATCGGTATGGTTGCAGGTACAATTGTTGTTGCAATTTATACATTGATTACAGGTGTTGCTATTGACAAGGACAACGAACAATTCACAAGCTTCCCTTATGTATTCTTAACAGGTGCAATTGTTATGATTATTGGTATGCTTGTTGTTCGTGCTTTTGTTCATGAGCCATCAAGCAAGCTTGAAGCTGTTGCTGCTGCAAATCAAGAAGCAGATGAAAAAGCTGCAAAGAAAGCTGCAAAAGAAGCAAGAAAAGCTGAAAAACTTTCAAAAAGCGAGAGAAAGAGTCTTCTCTTTATGCTTGCAGGTCTTTTCTTCCTTTTCTGTGGTACAAATGCAATTACAACATTCTTTGCTCTCTTTGCTGAAGAAGTTCTTGGCAAAACAACTGGTGAAGCTACAATGATGACAACTATCTTTGCTGTTTGTTCTGCTATTGCAGCAATTCCTGCAGGTAAAATGGGTAAAAAGCTTGGCAGAAAAAAGACAATTCTTATTGGTCTTATAGTATTTATGGCAGTATTCCTTCTCTATGTTATTACTCGTAGTATGGCAGTTATTTGGCTTGCTCTTATCCTTGGTGGTGCAGCTAATATGTTCATTACAGTTAACACATTACCACTCGTTCTTGACATTGGTGGTATTGAAAAGGTTGGTACATTTACAGGCTATTACTACACAGCAACATTCTCAGCACAAATCGCATCTCCAATCGTTTATGGTATTGTTCGTATGTTTACAGGAACATATCTTTCACTTTTCGTATACAGCCCAATTATGTTTATCTTAAGTATTCTTATGATTATCTTCGTTAAACACGGTGAAGCTGTTCCTCAAGAAATTGTTGATAAGATTGAAGAAGAAAACGCTGACTAATATTAAAATAAAAAATCACCCACCTCGGTTTGAGGTGTGCTTTTTTTATGCTGATACAGTGCTTTTAAAAACAAAATGAACAGGTAAAATTATTGCCTGACTTTTTGAATCATATCTTAAATTTTCAAATTCTGCTTCAGCTATGC
>JAZNWZ010000045.1:0-2123 GCA_045593645.1 Candidatus Fimenecus sp.
ATTATATATTTCCTCCCTCTGACGAGGGAGGTGGCAACGCGGTAGCGTTGACGGAGGGAGAGATAGGCTTTAATAAGTGATTTTTGACTACCCCTCAGTCAACTTCGTTGACAGCTCCCCTGACAAGGGGAGCCGAGAATATACATATTAAACATCCCGACAAACTCAAATTTGTATAAAAAATGGTGGGAGAAAAGTCCCACCATATATTACATTTATTTTCTTTTCTTAATTATTTTTCTTGCAGTTACAAATCCTACTGTTGCGACGATGCTTGCCACTGTGCCTTTAATAAGTGGCATTGCTGCATCAAAACTATTTGGTGCATAAGTGTATGCGTTATAACGGATTTTCTTTTCTACTTTGAAATCGGGTAAATCTTTAATCTCGATTGTTGTTGTTTCAAAGTTCTTCACATCATTTTCTTGGAAGTCAAAAATGCGTACTCCCCTTTTATCTGCAGGACCATAAACATTAAATCCGCAACCTTGGGTATAACCCATTTTCATACCCTTGTATTCGCCCATAAACGAGTTATTATGGTCGTGACCAAAGAACATAGCAAACACATCGCCTTTTTCGTTAAGGGCGTCAAATTCGCCTGTATTGATTTCAGGTGTTGCAGGAGTTTCCCACACAAAAGAACGGTCATTGATTACGCAACATTCAGGGTTTAAGTCAAAGAACTTGCCTGCGTGGTCACGGTATCCCGTTGCTACGCCTTTTTTCTTTGGAACTTCTATAAGCAAATTCCACATTTCAGGCACAGGAATATGCTGAAACATAATTGTTGGCACATAGTTCCCATATTTTTCTTTAAGTTCATCACGAAGCCCTTTATACCACTCGATTTGCCCAACGGACACAGGACTGCAACGACCATTAAGGCTCATTGAAAGGCTATCAATCAAAAGCACATTGAGTTTAGGATTTCCGTCTTCACCCATAACAAGAAGATTATGGTTACAATAACCGTCAATATTGTCATCAGCATTAAAAGCAAGGCAATTTTCGTGCTGTTTATAGAGTTCTAACTGTTGCTGTTTATTTGCAGCACATTGGTCATCGTGATTACCAAATACAAATGTAAAAGGTACGCCCATTTCGTCAATTGGTTTGAGAAGATTATCAATTGCAATTTTTGGATTTGCTTTTCTGTCGCCAATATTAAATGTGATGCCATAACCTTTTAACTGGTCACCGCTGAACACAACCAAATCTGGTTTTGCCTTTTTTAGAGCACAACGAATGAAATTCACAGTATCAGGTGAAGTCCAGCTTGTGTCTTGTGTATCCGCAATCTGCATTATTCTGAATTTGCCATTATTGAATTTAAGTTCCATAATATCACCGAGAACATTATAACAAAAACAACCACCTTATTCAAGGTGGTTGTTTCATTATAATTTAACTTATTTAAGGTTTGATTTGAGTGTTTCAAGTTCTGCTTTGAGAGTTTCAGGAAGCTTGTCGCCGAATTTTGCATAGAACTCTGCAATTCCGTCTGCTTCTGCTGCCCAAAGGTCTTTATCAACGTCAAGGATGCTTTCAAGTGATTCAACTGTTACTTCGCCTTCAAGACCTTCAATGTTGATGTCCTTAGCGTATGGAAGATAACCGATTGCTGTTTCTTGAGCATCTACTTCGCCTTCGCAACGCTTGATAATCCATTCAAGAACACGAAGGTTATCACCAAAGCCTGGCCACATAAAGTTGCCTTCATCATCTTTTCTGAACCAGTTAACATTGAAGATTTTTGGAGCTTTATCAGCATCAAGAGTCTTACCAATGTCAATCCAGTGTTGCCAGTAGTCACCCATATTGTAACCACAGAATGGAAGCATAGCCATTGGGTCACGACGAACAACACCTACTGCACCTGCTGCAGCTGCTGTTGTTTCAGAAGCCATAATTGAACCAACGAATACACCGTGATTCCAGTCTCTTGACTGATATACAAGTGGAGCAAGTTTTGCACGACGGCCACCGAATACGAAAGCAGAGATTGGAACACCTGCTGGGTTTTCGAATTCAGAGCTGATGCATGGGCAGTTAACAGCAGGAGCTGTGAAACGGCTGTTTGGATGAGCAAGGTTTTTGCCTTCTGCTTTCCATTCAACACC
>JAZNWZ010000046.1:0-9248 GCA_045593645.1 Candidatus Fimenecus sp.
GATAGTTGAGGTCATAAGATACGATTGTTCCGTATTTTTTTGCTGTTTTTACTGCTTCAATAGCAACTTCTGCAGTTGATTCTGAAAGTGCTGCGAAGATACCGCCTGTATGAAGCCAACGAACACCGAGAGTACCGAAAATGTAGTCCCAATCAATATCGCCTGCTTTAAGTTGAGCAACCGCTGTGTTACCACGGTCAGAAACACCAACTGCACCACGAATACCATAACCGCGTTCTGTAAAGTTAAGACCATTACGAACAGTTCTGCCGATACCGTCATATTTTACCCACTTAATGAGTGATGTATCAACGCCACCTTGCATAATGAAATCTTCAAGAAGTCTACCAACTTCGTTATCAGCAAAAGCAGTTACAACTGCAGTTTTCATACCGAAGCAACGACGAAGTCCACGAGCAACGTTATATTCACCGCCGCCTTCCCAAGCTCTGAATGAGCGAGCAGTTTTAATTCTGCCCTCACCTGGGTCAAGACGAAGCATAATTTCACCAAGAGAAATCATATCAAATGTACAATCTTCAGGTTTTCTTAAATTTAAATTCATTTTTATTGCCTCCACCGATTATAAAAATGTTTTTTGATTTAAAATAAGCAACACTTGTGCAATTCCAAAGCATACAATAGCAACTGCTATTCTAATAATGTGAGGTTTTGCATTGATTTTTTCATCAGTACCCTCAACAGCTGCTTTGTCTTTTGAATAACGGATTGCAGTAATTATCGATAATACAAGTCCGATTATATAAAGCACAATAATATATGGAAAATATGTTTTTGTAACTTCAGAAAAGAAGTTCATAATTATACCTCCAAATTAAACACCACTATAAGCTGAGAAACCACCGTCAACACAGATACTTGTACCTGTAATAAAGCTTGAATATGCCTCATCACAAAGGAATAACAAAGCGCCTGAAAGTTCGTTTGCTTCACCAAATCTCTTCATAGGTGTTGCATTAAGGATTTTCTTTGTTCTGTCAGTTGGCGTGCCATCATCATTCCAAAGGAGCGTTTTGTTTTGGTTTGTTGAGAAGAATCCAGGAGCAATAGCGTTTACACGAATGCCAACATCTGCAAAGTGTACTGCCATAAACTCTGTGAAATTCTTAACTGCTGCTTTTGCTGCTGAATATGCAGGAATTTTTGTAAGTGGACGGTAAGCATTCATTGAAGTTACCATAATGATACAAGTATTTTCTTTTTCTGCCATATCACGAGCAAAAACTTGAGTTGGAATAAGAGTGCCTAAGAAATTAAGGTTGAATACAAATGAAATTCCATTTGCATCAAGGTCAAAGAATGTTTTAATATCATCATTCTTTTCGATTAAGTCGATTTTTTCAAGAGTTTCTTTTGTTGTTGTGCCCTTTGGATTATTACCACCAGCACCGTTAAGAAGAATATCACAAGTACCAAGTTTTTCGTTGATAATTGCACGAGCATTTTCCATGCTCTCTTTTTCAAGTACATTACAGCCAACTGCGATAGCAACGCCACCATCAGCATTGATTTCGTCAGCAACCTTTTGTGCTGCAGGCTCATTAAGGTCAAGAACTGCAACCTTTACGCCTTGCTTTGCAAGTGTTTTTGCAAAATCTGCACAAAGCACACCGCCGCCACCTGTAACAACGGCTACTCTGCCTTTTAAATTCTCGTGTACCATAGGTTTACTTACTTCCTTTCTCAACTGCTTCAAATAAGCCGTTTATATATGTTGCACCAAGTGCTCTATCAAAAAGGCCATAACCTGGTTTTCCTGTTTCGCCCCAAATCATTCTACCATGGTCAGGACGAACATATCCGTCAAAGCCTGTATCTACAAGTGCCTTAACTACCTCATACATATCAAGACTGCCACAATCTGAAAGATGTCCACTTTCTTCAAAGCTTCCGTCTTCCATAATCAAAATATTTCTGATATGCATAAATGCAATTCTGTTCATTGCACTATATTTTCTAATCATTTTTACCACGTCGTTTGATTTTGCACAACCTAATGAGCCTGTGCAAAGGCAAAGACTGTTTGCCTCACTATCAACAACACTTAACATTCTATCAATGTTTTCTTCGCAAGTGATAATTCTTGGAATACCAAAAATTGGATATGGTGGGTCATCAGGATGAATTGCCATTTTAACGCCACATTCTTCTGCCACAGGAATAACTTTTTTAAGGAATTTTTCAAGATTTTTCCAAAGTCCCTCTTCGCCGAGTTCACCATAAGCTGAAATCAATTCTCTAACCTCTTCTTGACTATAGCTTGAATCCCAACCTGGAAGATGAATATCATCCTTAAGTGGGTCAAGGCCTTTCATTTGTTCCCAATACATAACAAGACTTGTTGAGCCATCTTCTGCCTCTTTGTCAAGCTGTGTACGAGTCCAGTCAAAAACAGGCATAAAGTTATATGTTACACATTTAACGCCATATTTTGCACAACGGCGAATATTTTCACAATAAACCTCTAAAAGCTCATCAACATTGTCTCTGCCAAGTTTAATATTTTCGTGTACAGGAATTGATTCAACAACATCAAAAACAAGACCGTTTTCTTCGCACTGTTTTACCATTTTTTCGATTGACTCTTCTGGCCAAACCTCGCCCGGTTTTACATCATAAACAGCACTAACTATGCTTTTCATATTTGGAATTTGACGAATGTATTGCAATGATATAGGGTCGCTTTCGCCATACCAACGGAATGACATTTTCATAATTTTTTCCTCCAAGTTAAGTTAGTTTTATCGAATATTTTGCCAACTTAATCTATTTTTACAAAATAATTTTATCACTATATTTTTTCTATTTCAATGTATTATTTATTGCTAATTTAGAAATTTTTTATTGCTAGTCTTTAAAATTATCGTCATTCTCCCAATATGCAACATCAAAATCTTCATCATCATTTTTATAATAATCCCAAAGGGCATATTCTTCGTTGTCTGTTAAAGGTTCTGCAGGACATTCTGCAACTGCCTCAACCTTCATGCCCCTTGCCCATATTGAAGGAGTTACTCTTATGGTATATCCACAACAGCTTGGTGTCAACCACTCATGCATTGATGCTTCAGGTAAAGCATAAGCTGCCATTATTGACATTATAACGCCACCATGAGTAATAATTGCAGTATTTTTTACACCTGCTTCAATTATACCGTCAACAATTTTTTCAAATGCTTGGCAGACTCTGTAATTAAATCTCATTTGACTATCACCAAAAGGTGCTGCTTTATGTGGATTTGTACCTGCAAGCCACTCTATAAAGTCTTCGTCGTCCTTTAATTCTTCGGCAGTCTTGCCTTCAAACTCACCAAAGTCATATTCACGAAGTTCGTCAATAATTATTGGATTTTTATCAGGGTAAATTTCCTTTGCAGTTTCAAGGCAACGCTTAAGTGGACTTGAAAAAACTGCATCTACATCTGGATATTCACCATAATGCTCCATTATATCATGAAGTTGTTCAAAACCCTCTTTACAAACGGACACATCAGTTTGTCCAATGTATTTCCCATCAATATTTTCTTGTATTAAAGCATGACGGATTAAATGAATTTGGTAAGTTTTCATATTTGAACTCCTAAATTTTTGGTATTTCAAACAATATACAAATTGTTGAAATTGTTGTATAATTCTAATACTTTAAGTATAGTTTGGTGATAATATGAGTACATCTGTTTCAACTCGTCTTGTGAGTTTAAGAAAAGAAAAAAATTTAAGTCAAAAGGAAGCCGCTGCTGCACTTGGTGTATCTCAAGCACTTCTTTCACACTATGAAAAAGGCATTCGCGAGTGTGGGCTTGACTTTTTGTGTCGTGCATCTACATTTTATGACGTGAGCACTGACTATCTTTTAGGGCTTTCTGAATCAAAAATGATGTCTGATGCCTTATTTACTGCAGATGAAATTCCACAAGACAGTGAAGTCAGAATGAGTACTGTTTTCCGTTCATCAGTTTATATGCAAGAGCGTCTTGGCACTTACGGTAGAAATTATGCATCACGAATAAGGAACATTTACATTCTCACTATTTATAAAGTGTATCTCTCTGCACTTCGTCAAGGTGCAATTCCCAGCCACGAAAATGCAAAAAAAGAATTAGCACCATTTATCACTACAAATCTTGTTGACCATATTATTGACTCACTTATTTTTGATGGCGAAAGCAAACCAAAAAGAAGCGAGCAACTGCCAAAATCTATGGACACAATTATCAACGAGGCAACACGACTTATTGACAAAGAGATTGCAAGAATGTATAAATACACAAACAAAGACTCAAAGTAACTCTTTGTAAATAAGACTCTTTTTTATTCCTGTTTCTGCAGCAATAGTTTTTGATGCCTCGTTTACACTAACGCCTTTTAAAACTAAATCTTTAGCCATCTCAACAGCTTGCTCTAATGTTGCAAGCTGTTTTTCTTTTACCTTTTCTGCACCTGCAATTATGAGCACATACTCACCTCTTGGTGCTTCTGTTTCAAAATAATCACAAGCATCCTTAAGAGTTGTTTTCATAACATTTTCGTGAATTTTTGTAAGTTCTTTTACAATAGCAATTTCACGATTTCCAAAAGCTGAAAGCATATCCTTTAAGGTTGCTTTTAGTTTATGTGGTGCCTCGTAAAAAATCATTGTACGAGTTTCGTTTTTTACTTCTTCAAGATGTTCTTTTCTGCTTGGCTTATTAACACTTAAAAAGCCTTCAAAAGTAAAACGACCACTTTCCATTCCACTGATTGCAAGTGCTGTTGCAAATGCAGTTGGGCCTGGCACAGATTCAACAGGAATATTATTCTGATGGCACAAATACACAAGGTCTTGTCCAGGGTCAGAGATGCAAGGCATACCTGCATCTGTAACGATAGCACAATTTTCCCCTGAGAGAATTCTATTAATAATGATTTCTCCACGTTCACGACGATTATGCTCATAGTAACTGACAAGTGGCTTTTTAATTTCAAATCGATTTAAAAGCTTTGTTGTTACTCTTGTATCTTCAGCAGCAATGAAATCAACTGTGCTAAGAGTTTCTATTCCACGAGGTGAGAAATCAGACAAATTCCCAATTGGTGTTCCCACAACATATAATTTACCGCTCATTTGTCTGTTTCCTTTCTATATTTTTCTGTTACTAACATCATTTCTTCAGTAAGTGTGCCATCGTTATTATATGCAACAAACTGTTTTTCAACCTTCAAGCCGTTTTTTGCACCACGTTTACCTTCAATAAGCACAAGCCAAGGTTGTGTATCACCATTTTTAGCGACAAATCTTAACTTTTTTGGCTCAATCCCATATTCTCTCATTGAAAACATTGCATCAAAAACTCTTTCAGGTCTATGGCAAATGCAAAGCTTGCCACCAAAACGCAAAAGACGAGCAGCACTTTTTGCAATATCATCCATATTACAAGCTATTTCGTGCCTTGCGATAGTAGCAGACTCATCATCGTTTTTTATTCCACCATTTTGAATTTTATAAGGTGGATTCATTGTTACCAAATCAAAGCTACCTGCTTGAAGCTTTGATAAGTTTTTTAAATCTTCATTATAAAGAGTAATTTTATCTGTATTGTTAAGTTTTAATGAGCGTTCAACCTGATTACAAGCGTTTTCTTGAATTTCAACTGCAGATATGCTCTTACACTTTTTGTCTCTCAACCACAAAAATGGAATAATACCACAGCCTGTGCCAAAATCACAAGCAATATCATTTCTTTTTGCATCTGCAAAATATGCAAGCAACATAGCATCTGTGCCAAAGGTGTGTTGCTTTGAAACTACAACACCTATGCCCTCGCCCAAATTTTCAATATGCTCACCATCAAGCAACTCAATATTATTAGTCAACATAAATGTCTTCAACATCTTCCATACTTCTGATTGTGCTTACCATAAGTGCCAATGCATCATCATTTTTAGGGAATACAAGCACCTTAATAACAGAAGTATCTTTTCTACGCTTAAATCTTAAATCCTTTGCTTCTGTATATACAACTTCCATTGAATGAATTGTACCACCACATTGCTTGATGGTTTTTGTAAGAAGTGGAATTTGAGTGCCCACATCCATTATCTCAATAAACAAAAGCTTACCTGCTGAACCACGAACAATAAATCTTTTAAGTGAATTAAGAGTGAGATAAATAACAATTGTTGCAACCAAAGCACCTGCAATGTAGCCTGAGCCTACTGTGATACCGATACAAGAAACTGCCCAAAGCGATGCAGCAGTTGTAAGACCTTTAACTGAAAATCCCTCACGAAGAATTGTACCTGCACCCAAGAAACCGATACCACTAATTACTTGTGCACTCATACGAGTAATGTCGTTTACTCCACCACGACTATCAGAAATATAAATAGATGTAAGCATTACAAGAGCAGAGCCTACTGCAACAAGAATATGTGTTCTAAAACCTGCAGGACGATGTGAATGCTCACGCTCATATCCAATAAATCCACTGAAAAGTGCTGCAAGGCCAAGTTTTACAAGTGCATCTAATATAAATTTAACTTGCTCAATATTGAATACCCAAAAGAATGCTTCTTTTACATATTCTAAAATTTCTGCCAAGATAATCATCTCCTAAAAGTAGCTTTTCTTAATTTTGGCAACAACGAAAGTACCGTTGCCCAAATTGCCTGATACATAATAATTTGCCATACGCCAACATCTGCAACACCAGACATAAAACAAAGCATAACGACAATTGCAACACCAATAAATGATGCTACCAACTGAATTACTCTTGATATATTTACAAATGAGTGAATTACAAAAGCACTATGTAGTGCATAAAGCATTGTTTTGACGCTACCATTATGAATAATAGTTGCATCAATTCGCTCTGCTTCTTCATTCTTTGTTTTTGTAAACATATCTCCTGCAACAGGATTTATAATCTTAACCACATTTGCAGGTAAACCAAATTCTCTCTCAACAAACTGTTCTGTAATATTAGCATCAGATGTTCTAAAGAAAATTGTAAGTCCGTCTTTTTCTAATTCTCTCATATATCTTGCTGTTATTTCGTTTGCTTTATAAACCACAACAAACATTGCAGAAATTTTGCCCTCGATAGCAAGATAAATAACGTTTCTACCTTTTTCTTTGAACTTTTCTTCCAAATCTCTATCTGGTACTTCAACATTATGGTGGACTAATAATTCTCTGTTACCAACAAGGACTCTGTGGTTATGTATCCAACAAGAGCAACCTAACTTTTCTTCATAAGCCAAGGTTTCAACCGGGAAGAGAAGTTCTTGTTTACCGATAAGCACATTTGAGAAAACATCTGAAAGTACTCCACCTGAAGCAATAATCACACTTGCAGTATATTGAATTGCCTCATCAATTCTCATTTTATGGTAAAGCTTCATACCCTCAATATTACAACCACCGCTTACAAATGCATCACAAGCATCAATTACAACACCATTTGAGTTAACTGCATCTTCAACTGTGCTATAACCATTAATAAAAGAGTTTTCTTTATTGAGAATTTTATTTGTTGTACTCAAATTTATTGCAGACAAAAGGCTTGCTGCAACCGGAAGTCCCATAAGCACAATACCGGTAAAGCTTGTTACACCCTCAAACAAGCTATCTTCTTTTATTCCATAAATCAAGCCTACAATCACACTGACTGCCAAAACTGCAGGAAGAACAATCTTCATAAGCTTTCCGTTAACCTCTGCAGAGCGTGAAAGTTCAATAAATCTTGAATAAAATTTTGCTTTGCCTGAATATTTAATTTCAGGGTCTGCTATCATAAGTCCACGAGCAATTTCGTTTGCAACCTCTTCATCTTGAATATTTGATACACTATAAAGGTCGTTTTTCTCATTTGTAAGTATACGGAAGTTGTTATAATCTGTTTTATTACGAATAAGCTCACCGATATTTTTCAATAACATTGGGATTACTGCTGCCCCTGTGAGCATATGAGCAACTGACTCAACCTTATCAGGATTAAATGCACCAACAACACATTGTAAAATCCCTGCCAATGCAGATATTACGATAACACAGTCAATATCAAACACTTTGTTTTTAAGGTTTCTAAATATACCTGTAAAGCTCTTGATGTTAAGAGCACAAGCAACAAGTAATAAAAGACCTTGGATGAAAACATATACGAATTCATCGTTTCCATAGATTTCAAAGTTACCGTTATCTGCACTTGCAATAGAAGTAAGAAGTGCTAATGTAAAGCCAATAATTGCCAAAGCAATAGTCTTTACTGTTAAAGATGTCTTTTCGCTCTCAAAAATCTTTGTAACTGCGAAATAATCTTTTGCACCGTAATATTCACGAGCTACTGAAACTTTTTGACGGTCATAACGACGTTTTGGCTCTGCTTCTTCAACCTCTTGCTTGAAGAGTACACCCTCTTTTATAAAGTTATCAACCTTTTCTTTTCTTGCTTTAAGAAGCTCTGCCTCCGCCTCTTCTTCAGACTGTTGAACAATCTCATCATCACCGTCAATAAAGCCTTCAAGAACAAATTGATTGTCTTCAATATCTTCTATATCAACTTGATTATTGTTTCTCTCTTTTTCAAGCTCATATTCTGCAGGAACAAGAGTTGGCAATGGTTGGAAACCATCAGTATCTTCTGAAGCTGATTTGTTTTTAATGACAACGCCAGGGGTTTCGATTGTCTTTTGAGGTAAGCCTTCAATAAATGCTCTGTGTTCTTGAGTTTTCTCAAGATTTTGAACAGGCTTGTTCATAAAATGTCTTCTGTATTTTTCTTCATCAAAAGCAGAACTTGAAATTGGCTCTGTTTCTTCAGTTGTAGTATGAACAACCTTATTTCCTAAATTATGAGCAATGTTAGGATTATATTCACCATGAATTTTAACTTCATTGAACATTCTTGTTTTTTCAATGGAAATTTGACTGCTTGTAGGTTTATTTTCAGGCTCAGCTTCAACAATTTCTTCAACAGTTTCTTCTTCAATTTCTTCTGTGCCGATTTCTTCACCATCTGTTGTAAAGCTAATTTGACCGTTTTCAGTTGCAGATAAAGTTACTTCTGAACTGCTGATATCCTCATATTCGTCATTTTCATCTTCGTCATAAACCTTTGAAACAAGACTTGAAAAGCTTAAAGAAAATCTCTTTTTCTTTGGTTCTTCTGTTTTTTCTTCAACAACTTCTTCAACTGCTTCAGCTTCTACAGTTTCTTCCACAACAGTTTCTTCTGCTGCTTCAG
>JAZNWZ010000047.1:0-9393 GCA_045593645.1 Candidatus Fimenecus sp.
TTTGCTGGGCAGACAGTATCTCGTAAATTATGGTTTATAAAACATTTTTTTGAGCTTTTGCTTGATTTTCAAAAAGTGTTTGGAGTGCTTTTTCCTGATTTGACAAAACTTCGTAAACGAACCAAGGCACCTCAACTTCAACGCCTCGTTTAATCTGATATTTTTTATCATTTACTGATACAAAAACATCATCCTGCTGCTCTTTGCTAAGAGGAAGCTTGATTTTCTTCATCTTAACTTTCTGCTTTGCAGAATTAGTTGTTGATGCTGTTGGTGCAGATGTTGGTGCTACAGTACCCTCATTTGAGTCAGGTGTAACTGCTGGAGCACCTGCGTTTGGGTCAGGTGTAACTGCTGGAGTCTGTGTATTTGTATTGTTTTTAGCCATAAAAATACCTACTTTCTTTTATTGGGTGGGAAGTTTATACATCCCACCCTTTAATTTTATTAGTTTGCTTCTGCAGATTCAGAATAACTTGAACAACTTTCAATACGAACCATATATAATTCAACAAGAATTTCAGCTGTTTTTGTTGCTTTCCAACCAACTGTACTTCTCTGATTGAGAGCATCAGCTGTACCAGCTGAGCCAAGTTGTTTGATGATAGTTTGAAGTCCACCACCATCAATTTTCGTCTTACCGTAAGCATTTGCACCCAAAACAAGAGTACCAAAAACTGCAAGCCCTTCAGGACAAGTTTCATCCTTGTAGATTTTTGCTTCAGTTGTTTCAACAAAACGAATTTTGTCAATCTTACCGATTTCACCCTCAAAGATATTTTCAGGAGCAGCATACTTATGTACATCAATCCAGTTAGGGTCGTTTCTCAAATCTTCAGATGCATATGGATGGATAATAGCCACATAGCCACCATCAATCATCGGTGCATTTGCTGCTTTAAGTTTTGTTGCTGCTTTTCTGATATCAGCAACTTTAAGAATAGCAGTCTTATCAAGTGTACTTCTTGAAAGAACTTCAGTACCATCTGCTTTGGTTGCAAAAGATACATTAGTACCAGTATGAAGTACGTCTCTTGTGATTGTGTCAAGAGTAAGGCCTGCCTGATTACCAACAATCTTGATTGCTTCAATAACCACAGGGTCAATTGCAGTCATATCAAGCATATCAGTAAGTTTAACATAGTCACCATACTGTTCAACATGAGCAGTAATAGCTGTTACGCTAAGAGCTTTACCATCAGGTGTTACACCTTCAGTCAATGGCTGTGTTGCCTTTGGAAGAGATGCAAACTTACGGAATTCGATTGATTTACCACCATTCTTAGGAATATCTCTTTCCTGACCAAACTGGTCGTGAATAAGTGATGGCTGTGCTTCTCTGATGAGAGCTTTGTCATAGAAGGTCTTGTTTTCAACAGAAAGGCCTTCTGAACCTGTTGTGTTAATTACTTCTGCAAATAATTGCAAACATAACATTGCACTGAGTGCATTAATTGTTTTTTTAGACATAGTAAAATCTCCTTTTGTTTTTGCAAGGGAGATTTCTATTAAGTTTTATTTGGAGAATGAAATCTTTTCTCCATTCATCACCCTTGCAGTATATTTATCTAATTCATTACGAGTGAGTTGGGACACGTCAACTCCATTCAATGCTGCTCCTTGTGATGAATTTCCATTTTCGTTAGGTCTTGCACCAGTGGCTGCAATAGAATTTGAAAGTTTCTGTTGTGCCTCTTGTGCTGCTTTAGCCATCAAACCTGGAATAATTTCGTTTCTATGAATAGTCTCATATGCATCACGAACTGATAATCCAGGAATGGAAATCAAATCAAAAAATGTACGGTTTTGCATTTCCTTGTTAAAATCAAAATTTGGATAAATGCTTTTTAGTGCTTCACCTTCCGAAAAACGTACTTTCATAAATTGGTCAAATTTATCACGTTCTTCTCTTTCTGCCTTTTCTTTGAGGAGAGATGCTTCACTTTCACGTATTCTTTCATTTTCACGTTGCATTGTACGCATTTTTCTCTGAACTTCAACAGGGATATCATTTTCAAAGGCTTCATCTTCCAAAAACTTATCGTCTGCATCAATAGCCTCGACTAAAGCCTCATAATCATCAGCATTACATCCATAATGCTTGCAAAGAATTTTCAATGCAGGACTAAGTTTACTGAGTTTTTCAGTACTGTCGTTTACATTTTTCATTCTGTCCCCGATAATGCCCTTAACTCTGTCGTTGAAAACCTGTTTGTATTCACCCTTAATGAGTTCTTCAAACTTTGCTGAAAGGTCTTCTGCAGCATTGTTTTGTACCCCGGCGTTAGGTACTGCTCCGTTTGTAGAGCTACTGCCGTCATTCTGCTGGGCGAGTGCAGTTCCATTGTCTGCCCCACTTGCACCTGTGCCTTCTGCTCCACTTCCTGCACCTTCTGCAAAAAGTTGTAAGCATAATGCAAGTTTTTCTGTTTTTTTCATATGTTTCCTCCTGCCCATAACGTGGGCGACTCGCATTTTATTAAAAATCCAATAGGATTAATAACCAAAAGGTTTAACTTCAACATAATCTTTGAAGTTATAATTCAAAATCTTATATCCCGTTTGTGCAACGAGATAAGTATGTATTGCCTCATCAAAAGCGTCTTCAACTGGTCTGCAAGTAACAATCATATTACCGTTCTCACGCTTGATTCTTGGCTTTTGTTTCAATAAACCTCTGCGTTCAAGGTCAAGAACAACCATTGCAACCGTATCGGCAAGTATAGTTGCAGCAGAGCAAACTATATCTTTACCGATTTCTGCGTAACCTGCATGACCTTTTACCGTAAGTTTTATATAATTTGTGTTTGGATTTAAGTCAAATATTGCTTTAATCATATCGTCACCTTAATTAGGAGCAGTTGAATCCGCCACGCGTGTTCTTGCATCCTTAGTTATTTTGCTTTCTCGTGCTTCTCCACCTAACGCCTCTTTATCAGAAATATTATCAACCGAGTTTAAAGGCATTACTGGAGCTTGTCCATTCATGGATGCTAATATTTGCTGTGTAAAATTAGTGCCATCAATTTGGTCTAAACGTTGAGCCATTATAAGCATTTGCTGTTGCATCATCATTAACTGCTGATACATAGTGCCGTTTGCACTAATCTTTTGGATTATAAATTCTTTACGTGGAAAATCCATCATATCAAGACAAGCAAGTGCTTGGTCAGCAAGTTGAGGGTTGAAAAAGCCTGCACTATAAAACTGAATAGCTAATTCGTTTTGTGCAAGTTTTGAGTATGGACTTTGCTTTTCTGCTGATATTTCAACATCAAATAAAGGTGTTCTATATCCATAATCAATACCATAGTTTTTTCCTTGGTGTTGTGGTTTAATAAAATCATTTGAATATTGAATAAATTTATAATCTCCGTTTTCACCAAGAATGCGAAAATACCTTGGAATTTCATAAAATTCTCTTATAAGTTCTATAACCTGAAGTATTACTTCTTTGAATGCTATGTAAGAATTACAGTTGTTATCACGTGAAAGTTTACTTCCTGCTTCTTGTTGTGCTGCAATAGCAGCTGCTGCAGTTGCACCGCTTGTACCACCTGTTGAAACATCACGGTTTCCCGTTGTCTCTTTCATTTCTTCAACTTTATTATTCATAACGGTAACATAAATACCGTTTAAAGCCTTACCATTAATTGGTAACACTGAATTTTCATTAAGGCTTTCTACCTCAACAAAATCTTTTGTAAGGTCTGCATAATCATCAAGATTTAAGCCCGCTGATTTTGAAACAAAATGTCGTGGTCTTGCATTTGCAATCATATTTTGCATAATCGCCTGACCACCACGGTCAATATATTCCTGTGCATTTTTGCCTATATCAATGTAACCAAATCCTACAGGTGTATTTTTTCGTGCATACAAAACGTCAAAAACAAATGGATATTTACCATGTTCATACCAACCTGTAACAGCTGGGGCATCTTTGATTATTATCTCTTTGCCTGTTGCTTCATCAATTGCAGTAATTGGTTTTGTTTCATTTTCAGTAGCATAAAGAATAACATCGTTGACAAATTTACAATAATGCAAAATTGTCTTACCGTTATGATGTTTTTTATAATACCAGTCATAAACAACAGTTTTTTCTGTTGTATCGACCTTATCATCACTTATGTATTCTTTAATTTCACCAGTATTTCCACTCAATTTGTCTTTCAATTGAGGATATTCACTTTCAAGAAGCTCGTTATCTCTAAGTTCAATGTGAAAGAAATCCTTTGAATCTTGAATATCTGTAACACCAGGTTCCCAAAACACATTGAGAATATCAATGCATTTGATTGCAATATCACCTTTTCCGTTATGTTTGGATTTATCCCAAAATATGCCGTAAATACCTGTGCCATTTTGGATGTTGTCATCTTTGATTCTGCTATATGTTTTCTTAAAATTGTCCTGTTCCAGAATAACAGGAATGATTGACGATAACATTTGTGCTTGTGGCCTATCATTTGATTCTCTTGGAAGAATATTAGGTGTCGGAAAGTTATCCATTGCATCTGCGTGCTTATTGGCAATACAGTTGAAGAGCCAAGCACTTTCAGGTTTAACCTGTTCGTTTTTGTCGCCTTCCATTAGTTCCCAATGGCGCTTACGATACCAACGTTCATTCTCAATAATTTGATTTTCAAGATTGGCTTTACCATCCTTATATTTTTCAAACCTTTTCTTTGCTCGTTGAATATCTTCAACCGTCAATCTGCGTTTTTCAACTACAGTAACGGTTTCATTTGGTGATATTGAATTGTTGTTTTGTGTTGGTTGTAAATTATTCATCAATAATCTCCATTCGAGGTATATTTGGTCTTTGTGTAATATCTTTCTTGTCTATATCTAAGAACAGTTTAAGTGGACTGTTTTCATATGCATCTGTAAGTGATACTTGACGTGGTGTTATAGGCCTTGACATAAGGAAATATCTCATCTCGTCAGCAATATGGTCTTCGCCTTCAGTATTAAGGTCTTCAACATTATGGTCATCATAAATCAGTGCCGGTACTGTTCTTATAAAGGCTTTGCAGTTTTTGAACACATACATCATCGGCAATCCATTTTTATCAAATGTCATTCTATAATGCACTTGCATCCAGCCAGGTAATCGCTGATGGTCGCCTTTATTGAAGTAAACGCTATATTTTGCAGCAACATCAGCAATGGATTCACCTGTTTCTGAATTCCATATTGCAGGGTCAGCAACACCAGTGATTTTTTTACCTCTTAACCACCTATGTTCACACTCAATGTCATGAATTTTCTTGAATACTTCGTGTGGAGTCCATTTAACACCTTCGTTAGGTGTATTAGTACAGCCATAAAGTTCAAGAATTCTATATACAACACCGTCATAATCAACTGCCCACCAACCACAAGAAAATGGTCTGTTGTAGCCCCAGTCAAATGAACGGTATATTTTCCAACCATCAGGAATTTCAAATGGCTCAATAACATGAGTCCATCTTCTATCTTCATAATGTTCAGGTTTATCACGCCACTCAACAAAAAATTGTCCTGAGTAACTATCCCAATCGCCATATAACAATGCTCGTTTTTCTGCTTCAGTCATTGAAGCAAGTCGAATAAGGTAATTAGGGTCATTCTCAAGCAATGCTTTATTATCAAACACTGTAGATGGTACAAATATCCTTGAACTAAATTTTTTTTCTAACCTTCCATCTGATGTGGGAACCATAATTTTTTCCCAAATTGTCGTCATAGGTTTAGCTGCAATTATAAATCTTTCTTTTACCCAACCATGTCCAATGCCACCAGGGTTTGCTGTTGCTCTTATATAGCAACGTGTACCTGGTCCATTTGCACGGTTACGAGAACGAAGATAGTCATACTCTTCATATGTAAAGTGTGTTAACTCATCAAAGCCAATGAAATCGTACGCTTTACCTTGATAATTTAATTTATCCTTCGTGTGGTGCATTGAACCAAAAACAATTTTTGCACCACTTGGAAATCTCCATGTGTGTGAACTTGCATTGAATTTTGCACCAGGAAATGCTAATGGATAATATTTAAGTGATTTATCAATAAGTTCTTCGAGTTGTGGATATGTTTTACGAAGTATTAAGCCCTTGTAATGTGGAATATCAACTTGTCTTGTTCCCTCAATAACAAGTGCATCAGACTTTCCACCACCTGCTGCACCACCATACAATGCTTCATCTTCTGCCCTTGACATAAAAAGTTGTTGTTTTGGCTGAGGAGTCCAAATTATATTACTCACTTGTCTCACTCTCCGTTAACAACTCTTCTGGAACCGGCAGTTCCTGAACTGCCGGTATTAAAATTACACCTGTTGGTGGAGCATCATCAGGGACAGAATGTTCAACACGCTTTTTGAACATTCCAAGATGTTCACCGATTTTTGTAACTGCTTTAATTGCTCCTGTACTATCGAATGTGTATTCTCCACTTTCAACATAAGTCTTTTCTGTTGAGTCCCATATCATTACCGGTTTTGCTTGCATACAACGGTCTCTTATTTCAAGCAAATCAAGCAACACAGATTCGTGTGTTATTGCCAGTTGTTCAAAACGCTCTTTTTGTATCGCGCGTACCCGTGCGAGGATATTAACATCTTTTAACAATCTTGAACCTTGTTGAGCAGCAGTCTTTTTTGAGTACCTGGCACTTATTGCAGCTTGTGTAGCATTTAGACTTACTGCGTATTCCTGACAAAAGCGTTCCTGCTGTGCTGTCAGTTTTTTCTCTGCCATATATACTCTCCTTTCTGTTGCTTACACTTTAATTGTAGCGAGCAAAATTTTATATTTCTAACCTCGCCCCATAAAAAAAGAACAGCTTAATAACAGCTGTCCTTTAATATTTTTTATCAAGTATTTTGTACAGTGAGCATTTTGAATAATCTGAGCAACAGTTATTCTGCAGATACTCTTCCAATTGTCTTTTATTTTTGAAAAAAGCTCTGTTTGCTTTCGCTCCGCTGATACCTTCACAAGTAATATGAAGTTTCTTTTGGTCACATGCGTGGTAAAATGGACATTTTACATCTGCATCAACATAACTACTGCTCATACAATCACCTCTTTTTGACATAACTCGTTGACGGAAAAGTTTTAACAACATTTCCGGTGGATTTCTAATCTATTTTCCAATCTTCATCTACCCAGTTATCCATATCCCATTTTGGAACAGGACCATCACCTGCGTACATAACCACAGTCAAATACCAATGGCAGTTGTACTCATTGAAACGAGCAAATGAACGCACGAAACGATAACCGGGATATTTCTTCTCCCAGTACTGCTTGTCATCACATCTCTCTTGTGATAATTTTGCAAGATGACCCGCTGAAAATCGAGCATTTTTAACTCTTGGCTGTTTGTATGTACGACTTATATTGCGTGAGCAAGAAAATCTTCTAAAACCTTTTGGGTCTTTCATCATGTACTTTGCCATTGTTTCAGGGCCAAATCGTTCAGGCTGAAAACGGTCAGCATTACAACGAGCACCAAAAGGCCACAATTCTTCTAACTTATCTCTGTCAATTCCACCAGTAATGAAAATATGAGGATGATAGTTTTTGCGTCCCTTATATGGTCCTCTTTGATACTCAACTTGCTCTTTTGTGTACACAGACTTAAAAGGTTCTTCTAACTTTGCTTTTTTAATTTCAAGCTCTTTTCGCTGACTGTCAAAAATTTCATCATCAGGAAGAGCTTCTAAGAGTTTTGTCACTCTTTGAAGTTCTTTCTTACGAAGTCTTTTAAGCCTACGAAAATAATTATTAACCAATCTGCGAAGTTCTTCTTCATCTTGTGGGGCATTTTCAGGCTTGAATGTTAAAGTTAAAATATTGTCAGTGCTATCAAAATTTTCGTTAATGATATAAATAAGCTCTTTCAAAGCCTTATTGTCGTTGTATTTTTTCTGTGCTTCAGTTGTGCCTTTTGCCTTTGGTTGTGTAGGTCTTTTTCTACCGTTATCAAAACAAGGGTAGAAATCTGTATTTAAGAGTTTACCTGCTTTTGTAATTTTTTCTTTAATCATTTTCTGCCATCCTTACATTTGTTTCATTTGTACAAACACTCTCAAGTTCAAAATATGAGTTATACAGTGCTGAACGGAGATATGTTTTCGGGTGCTTGATTTTATATGGCACACGGTTGAAATTTTCAAGAACGATTTCAAGGTGTCTTTCATCAAGTTGCTGATACACTTCCTGAACAGTTGATGCTTGTCTTTGTTCTTTTTCGATAACTATGAGAGCTTGAGGTGGAAGTGTAAGAACATCTGCAATAATATTACAAAATTCGATTATCTGTCGAACTTCGTCTTTTTCGTATTCTCTCACAAAGTACTTGATGTTTATCTGCTCTTTCACTCTCTGTAGGGTTGATATAAATCCCCCTGACTGGACTTTGACTTGACTATTTTCAAAAGAATTCATTTTATGTACTCCTAATATAAAAATGGTTGATTTGTTACTATACAATACGAGGCCGTCAAGGGACCCCTTTCGTCCCCGTTTTTTGTTGACTTATTGAGTACATTATGATATACTAATTGTGTTAGAAAAGTGTATATATAATGTACGCTTGACGGTGGAGCTCATCAGAGCCCCATCGTCTTTTTTTGTTTTAATGATTAACTTGTTTTTATTTCTTCGATTTTAATTATGTTCTGATATGTGCTTAAAAATGGAATTCTGAATCCTACAACCGTTACTTTATATGTATTACCTATTTTTAATCTACCGTGTATATCTGAACTATCAAACTTAAACCGGAAAAGATTATCAGTGTTTTCGAAAACAATAGTATTTCCTTGCTTATCTTCTGCAAATACTAAATATTTGGAAAATTCACTGCTTGCAACTCTTTCCTTATCGGTAACGGTAATCACATATTCTGTGTCATTAAAACTTGTTAATAACACTGGTAATGATATTAATACCACCACGATTAATAAACAAACTACATAAAATATTACTTTTTTCATAATTATTCTTCTGTTTTATTTATTTTCTGCTGACTTAGTGATAAAGCTTTTAACCTTACTGCAGCAATCAATACAAAGATGCTTGTCCTCATTTACGGTATTTCGCATCGACATACCCTGTGCATTAAATAAAAGCGTTACACCGTCAACATTCATATTGATGTGCTTACCGCACATATCACAATAGTATTTAAGCATTTTTCTCATCTCCTGTAGGCAACATAATTTTCCACCCAATTCTGACAAGATGCTGTTTTGATTTATCTTTTTCAATATAGATAAGTTTATCTATATTTTCCTGAAGAATTAATTCGATAGTATCTAAGCACTGTTTAAATAGAAGATTTTTTGCTTCTTCAATATCATTTGGATTAATAATATCTAAAAGTATAAAATCA
>JAZNWZ010000048.1:0-6979 GCA_045593645.1 Candidatus Fimenecus sp.
CCGCTTGGCCTCCGACTTACCTTTTTTAACTTTAACTTTGTTTACTGTTTCAAGGAATGTGTTATCAGCAATTCTGTTTTTGAATTCTTCACTACTTATATCACGATTAAATCCGTAAATAAGTTCTGCACCCTCATCACAATCAAGAATATACCAACATTCTGTCTTGCCATATTCATTCTCAACACGCATTGCATACTCATTGTCAGGGTGTACCTGAACAGATAAATTGTCTTTAGCGTCAATAAGTTTTATAAGAATAGGGAAGTATTCAAATTTCTTTCCGTTTTCGCCTAAAAAATTAGGATTTGATTTAACAACTTCAGTTAAAGTTTTACCTGCAAATTCACCATTTTCAATAGTATTTTCACCGTCTTTGTGACAAGAAAGCATCCAACCCTCTGCAAGTTTTGTAAGGTCAGACTTAAATCCGTATTCGTCACGAAGTTTTGTGCCACCCCAAAGATAGTCTTTGAAAACAGGGCTTAATTTAAGAATATACATAAAAACACTCCTTAAATATTTTCAAGGTATTGTATCATACCGTGTTAATATTTTCAATATTGTCATTGTAAAATCTTGCGTTTATGATATAATGATTTTATAAATTTTGTGGAGATAAAAAATGAGAGATAATATTATTTTCTATTTTTGTGACCAGCAAAGATTTGATACCGTAAATAGTGAGATTATGCCTAATCTTATGGCTTTGGCAAGTGAGGGTACATTCTTTGAAAATTGTTATACTTGTCAGCCTGTTTGCGGTCCTGCAAGAGCAAGTTTACAAACGGGTGTTTATCCTACTGAATGTGGTTGCCATATAAACGGAATACCACTTCGTGATGATGCAATATCACTTGCAGATTATTTTAACGAAAATGGTTACGATACCGCATATATCGGTAAATTGCATCTTGCTTCAGGCAAAAATGGTGGAGAAAACATTAAATGCGAAAATACTGCAATTCCCGAAAATCGACTTTTGGGTTATAAGTATTTCCGTGGTGCTGATGTACTTGAATTTACTTCACACGGGTACGATGGTTATGTATTTGACGAAAAGGGTAATAAAATAGACTTTAAGGGTTATCGTGCAGATAGAATTAACGATTTTGCAATTGAATATATTGAAAATCATAATAACGATAAACCGTTTTTCTTGTTCATTTCTCAACTTGAGCCTCATCACCAGAATGACCACAAAAGATTTGAAGGTCCAAAAGAAAAGGTTGAAAAATATAAAGATTATCCAATCCCTGAAGATTTAGCACACTTAAAAGGTAATTATAATGAGCAATACCCCGATTATCTTGCAGCCATAGAATCACTTGACGATAACCTTGGCAGACTTGTTGAAACTCTCAAGAAAAAAGGTATCTATGATAATACTACAATTATATACACTTCTGACCACGGTTGTCATTTCAAAACAAGAAATGCAGAATATAAGCGTAGTTGCCACGATGCGTCAATCCATATTCCACTTGTAATTAAGGGTAACGGATTTGAAAAGGGTAAAATCGAAAATAAAATTGTAAGTTTAATTGATTTGCCACCAACAATGCTTTATTCTGGTTTAATATATCCACCTGAGTATTATCAAGGCGAAGCAATTCAAGAAAAAGGTGACTATGGTTTTGCTTTTGTTCAGATTAGTGAAAGCCAATGTGGTCGTGCAATAAGAACAAAAGATTATACATATTCAGTTTCTTGTGCAAAATTTTTGTCTTCACATTCTAATATCTATTTTGAAGATTATCTTTATGACAACACAAATGATAAAGCACAAAAACATAATTTAATTAGGTCAAGAGAATATGTCGAAATCAAAAAAACGTTAAAAACACATTTGTTATATCAAATTGAGAAAATTGAGGGTAAAAGACCAATTATTTTGCCAAGATTGTTTTTAAAACGCAAATAATTGCAAAATATATTGTCAAATTATTCAAAATAAGCGTTAATTATGACGATTGTTTGATGAAAATGCAGTTTTTTGATTATTCACTTGCAAAAAAATGATAATTACTATATAATAGGGCGAAATTTAATTTGGAGGTTGTCCCATGCTTTATAACGAAATGAGCAGAGATGAACTTGTTTCTCTTAAAAATGAACTTGAAAAGAAATATGAAGAAGTAAAATCACTCGGACTTTCACTTGATATGTCCCGTGGTAAACCTGGTGCGGACCAGCTTGATTTGTCAATGGATATGTTAAGTGTTATGACAACTGTAGAAGCTTGCAAAGCAGAAAATGGTTTTGATTGTCGTAACTATGGTGTGCTTGACGGTATTCCTGAATGCAAAAAACTCTTTGCAGAATTACTTCAAGTAGATACTAAAAATGTTATTATCGGTGGTTCATCATCACTTAACCTTATGTATGACTATCTTAATCAGTGTATGTATTTAGGCGTTGGTGGAGGTACACCTTGGAGTAAGCAGGGCAAAGTTAAGTTTATTTGTAATGTTCCTGGTTATGACAGACACTTTGCAATTACTGAATTTTTAGGTATTGAAATGATTTCAGTCGAAATGGATGAATTTGGTCCTAATGTAGAAAAAATTCGTGAACTTGTTAAAGACCCAATGGTTAAAGGTATGTTCTGTGTACCTAAATACTCAAATCCTAATGGTGTAACATATAGCGATGAAAGAGTAAAAGCACTCGCTTCTCTTCAGCCTGCTGCAAAAGATTTTAGAGTAATCTGGGACAATGCCTATATTATTCACGAATTGACTGATACACCTGACAATCTTTTGAATATTTTTGATGTTTGTAAAGAGTACGGTACAGAAGATTATTTTGTTGAATTTACATCAACTGCGAAAATTTCATTCCCAGGTGCAGGCGTTTCTGCAGTTGCAGCATCTGACAGTAATATTGCAGAAATTAAGAAAAGACTTAATTTTCAGACAATTAGTTATGATAAGCTGAATCAACTTCGTCATGTAAAATACTTTAAGAATGTTGACGGAATTAAAGCACATATGGAAAAACACGCAAAAATTATTGCACCAAAGTTCCAACTTGTACTCGATATGCTTGAAAAAGAAATCGCACCACTTGGCATTGGTGAGTGGGTAAAAGCAAAGGGCGGTTACTTTATAAGTTACAACACAGTTGGTTCAAGTGCAAAACGAATTGGTGAACTTTGTAAAAATGCAGGTCTTGTACTTACAACAGTAGGTGCTACTTACCCTTATGGTGTTGACCCTGATGACAAAAATATCAGAATTGCACCAACATTCCCATCTGTTGATAATTTAAGCAAGGCTATGGAAGTATTCTGCCTTTGCGCTAAAATTGCTGCTGTCGAAGCACTTTTATAATAGGTGATAATATGTCATTCATTTGTGAAGAAAAAGTAAATAATGCTTTTGTTTCTGCAATAATTGTTTCTGCAGGAAGTTCTTCACGTATGGGTGGAGTTAATAAGCAATTTTTAGAAATTGGTGGTATTCCTGTAATTGCACACTCAATTAAAGCATTTATGAATTGCAATTTGATTGATGAAATACTTGTCGTTACACGTGAAGAAGATATTTCAACTATAAAACAACTTGCAGAAAAATATGGTTTTTCAAAAGTTAGTGCAATTGTTAGTGGTGGTGAAACTCGCCAAAGAAGTGTAATCAATGGCTTGAAAATGATTAGTGATAAAGCCGATTATATTGCAATTCATGATGGTGCAAGACCATTGGTTACTGAAAAAGTAATCAAAGATACCCTTGCAGCAGCTATTGAAACAGGTGCTGCTACAACCGGTGTTAAGGTTATTGATACAATTAAGTGTGTTGATGATAAAAATGTAATTTTATCAACACCTGACCGTGCATTTTTAAGAGCAGTCCAAACACCACAAATTTTCAATAAAAAACTCTATTTAGATGCAGTTATAAATGTTGAAAACAGTGATAATTTTACCGATGATTGTAAGCTTATTGAGGCATTTGGTCATAAAGTTACAATTGTTGATGGCGATTATGAAAACATAAAAATAACAACACCTAATGATGTTGTTGTGGCAGAAGCTTATTTTTCAAAAAGGGGAAAGTAATATGCTAAGAATTGGTCATGGATACGATGTACACCGTCTTGTCGAAGGTAGAAAACTTATCCTTGGTGGTGTAGAAATCGAAAATAATGGAATAGGTCTTTTAGGACATTCAGATGCTGATGTTTTGCTTCACGTCATTTCTGATTCATTACTCGGTGCTTGTGCGTTAGGCGATATAGGTAAGCATTTTCCTGATACTGATGAAAAATACAAGGGTGCAGATAGCCTAGTATTATTAAAGCGTGTTGTTGAGCTTGTTAAATTCAAAGGCTTTAAAATCAATAATGTTGATGCAACAGTTATTGCTCAAGCTCCAAAGCTTGCTCCTTTTATTGAAGAAATGAGACAAAATGTTGCTAATGCACTTGAAATTGATGTTGACTTTGTAAATATCAAAGCAACAACTGAAGAAAAACTTGGTTTTACAGGCAACAAAGAAGGAATTGCAGCACATTGCGTTTGCTTAGTAGACCAAAAAAATAGAATTAAATTTTTATAAAATCCTAACTGCTTAGAGCTTTTCTAAGCAGTTTTTTTATCACATTTTTTATAATCACATATTATGAAATAGGTGATAATATGAAAAAATATATAATTGAATTTTCTTCTATAACCTATGCTTTGAAAGCAAAAACATTGTTAGAAAATAGAGGAATTTTTGTAAAAATAAGTAAGAAAAACAATTTAAATCAAACAGGTTGTGGATATGTGTTGGTCGCAAATTGTGATATAGACAAAGTGATAATTGCATTTGATATGAATAAGATAAAATATGTCAACTATGAGTTGATACAATGATTTATCTTGATAATAGTGCTACCACTTATCCAAAACCTAAACAAGTAATTGACTCGTTTAATATATCGATGCAAAAATATGGCGCAAATTTTGGCAGAGGTATTTATGATATGTCAATTAAAACTGCAGAACAGGTTTTTAATGTTAGAGAAAAGGTTGCAGATTTTTTTGGTGTTCCATCAGTAGAAAAAGTAGTTTTTACAAGTAACTGTACGCACGCTTTAAACATTGCCATTAAAGGTGTGGCAAAACAAGGCTGTCATTTTATAATTTCCGATTTAGAGCATAATTCAGTTTTAAGACCACTTGAAAAACTGAAAAACAAGCTTAACTGTGAATATTCAAAAGCAAAAGTTGAAAAAAGTATTGAAAAAACTATCTCAAATTTTGAAAAGCTT
The DNA here is from genome assembly GCA_045593645.1 of Candidatus Fimenecus sp. Lineage (GTDB taxonomy): Bacteria > Bacillota > Clostridia > Oscillospirales > Acutalibacteraceae > Fimenecus. Next base: position 5,260 of record JAZNWZ010000048.1, read on the forward strand.
ATTAAAAATAACACGGTTGCAATAATATGCACAGGTGCATCTAATGTATTTGGAATTTTAACTCCCTTTAAAGAGTTAGCAAAAGTTGCTCATAAGCATAATATTTTATTTATTCTTGATGCTTCACAAATTGCAGGTTTAGTTCCAATAGATATGAAAAAAGATGACATTGATATAATCTGTTGTGCAGGTCATAAATACCTTTATGGACCTGTTGGTACAGGACTTTTGCTTTTAAACGAAAATGTAAACCTCGATACCTTGATGGAAGGTGGCTCAGGTAGTAATTCTCTTGAATTATCAATGCCTACTGATACTCCGGACAGATTTGAAAGTGGGACATTGAATTCAATAGGCATAATTGGACTCGGAAAAGGATTAGACTTTTTAAATAACTATAAAACTGATGAAATATATAAACACGAATTTGTTTTGATGAATAATTTATATAGCTTTTTGAATAGCAATAATTATTTTAAAACATATTGTGGATTTCAATTTAAAACAGTAGTACCAATTATTTCGTTTAATGTGAAAGGCTATAATAGTGAATTGGTTGCAAGTGAATTATCTAAGGAAAATATTGCCGTTAGGTCAGGTCTGCATTGTGCTCCTTTGGCACACCAAAAATTTAACACGACAAATTCTGGTACAATTCGTATTTCTCCGTCAATTTTCACTAAAAAATACCATATAGATTTGTTAATAAAATCTCTTATAAAAATTGCAAAATCAAATTAGTTGTGATACAATATATTGTGAATATGTGTATCTGTATGTAATTTACAAATTGTTTACAGATGTTTTACAATATATTGTATTTTTTTTGAAAGAGTGAGAGTATGATTTGGTCAAGTATTATTGAAACATTAAACGAGTTTAAAAAAGCAGTTTTTTCTTTTGACAGCTTTAGTGATTTGTTGGACGTTTTACTTGTTGCTTTTGTTATTTATAGCGCAGTAAAGCTTATTAGAGAGACACGTGCAATTCAACTTGCAAAAGGCATTTTGTTGTTAGCAGTTATCTATTTCTTTGTATCATTATTTAATATGCATACAAGTAGTTACATATTAAATTTCATATTCAGTAATTTGCTTGTTTTAATCATAGTAGTATTTGCACCTGAAATTAGACATGCTTTTGAAAGTATGGGTAGAAGCTCTGTTTCTAAATTTAGTTTTATAAACTTTAAGAATTCAGATGATATAAAACTACAACAAGATATTATTGATTCTATAAATTGTACTTGTAAAGCTTTTGCTGATATGAGCGATAAACAAATAGGTGCTTTAATTGTTTTTGAAAAAGATGGTAAACTTGGTGAAATTGCAAACACAGGCACAAGACTTGATGCAAAGGTTACAACTGAGTTGATTGGAAATATTTTCTTCCCAAAAGCTCCAATGCACGATGGTGCAACAATCATCAAAGATGGTCGTGTTGTAGCAGCTGGTTGTATTTTACCACTAACATCAAATAACAATGTAAGTAGTGCTTTAGGTACAAGACACCGTGCAGCAATTGGTATGAGTGAAAATTCAGATGCTATTGTTGCAGTTGTTTCTGAAGAAACAGGTGCAATATCAGTTGCAGAAAAAGGCGTGTTAAAGCGAAATATTTCTGATGGTGATTTAAGAGAAATCTTGATGAAGAATTTTGTTAAAGATTATGGCAAGACAGATAATAAATTTAAGAAGATTTTGAGAGGTAAGAAAAATGG
>JAZNWZ010000049.1:0-19482 GCA_045593645.1 Candidatus Fimenecus sp.
GAGCAACTTGAACTTGCTACAACTCGTCCTGAAACAATGCTTGGCGACACTGCGGTTGCTATCAATGTGGCTGACGAAAGATATAAGCATCTTCACGGTTGCCATGTAATTTTACCACTTCTTAATAAAGAAATTCCAATCGTTTGTGACGAGCACGCTGATATGACAAAGGGTACAGGTGTTGTTAAAATCACTCCTGCTCACGACCCTAACGACTTTGAGGTTGGTCAGCGTAACAATCTTCCAATCGTTCGTACATTTACTTATGACGGTCATCTTACAGGTGCAGAAGATAAGAGAATTGCTGACGAACTTATCGCAAGCGGTAGAGCAACTGAAAACGAGCCTGAAGTTCTTGACTGTGGTAAGTATGCAGGTATGACAACAATGGAAGCAAGAAAAGTAATTCTTGAAGACCTTAAAGCAGGTGGATATCTCAAGGAAGTTGAACCTCGTAAACACGAAGTTGGTACTTGCTATCGTTGCCATAACACTATTGAACCAATGGTTTCAAAACAGTGGTTCGTTCGTATGGTTCCTCTTGCAAAACCTGCTATTGAAGCAGTAGAAAAAGGCGAAACAAAGTTTATTCCTGAAAGATTTACAAAGAATTATCTTAACTGGATGAATGGTACTCGTGACTGGTGTATTTCTCGTCAGTTATGGTGGGGTCACAGAATTCCTGCTTGGTATTGCGACGACTGTGGCGAAACAATCGTTTCAAAAACACCTGTTACCACTTGTCCAAAATGTAATAGCACAAAACTCCGCCAGGATGAAGATACACTTGACACATGGTTCTCATCAGCACTTTGGCCATTCTCAACACTTGGTTGGCCTGAACAGACAGAAGATTTGAAGCACTATTACCCGACAAACACTCTCGTAACAGGTTACGATATTATCGGTTTCTGGGTTTCTCGTATGATTTTCTCTGCTCTTGAATACACAGGACAAGTTCCTTTTGATACAGTTCTTATTCACGGTCTTGTTCGTGATGCTCAGGGTAGAAAAATGTCAAAATCACTCGGTAACGGTATTGACCCACTTGAAATTATCGACCAGTACGGTGCTGACGCTTTAAGATTTACTCTTGCAACTGGTAACAGCCCAGGAAACGATATGCGTTTCTCTGACGAAAAGGTTGAGGCAAGTAGAAACTTTGCTAACAAGAGTTGGAATGCTGCTCGTTTTATCTTAATGAATCTTGACGAAAACGAATATGCACCTTATGTTCCAAAGAATCTAGCAATCGAAGATAAATGGATTTTAAGTAAGTATAACGACCTTATCAAAGACGTTACAGACTCACTTGAAAAGTTTGAGCTTGGTATGGCAGTTCAAAAGCTTTATGACTTTATCTGGGACGTATTCTGCGACTGGTACATTGAAATCGCAAAAATCCGTCTTAACGGTGAGTGTGCAACTGCAAAAGCAACTGTTAAAGCAGTTCTTGTTTATGTAATGTCAAATACACTTAAACTCTTGCACCCATTTATGCCATTTATTACAGAAGAAATCTGGCAGACACTTCCACACGATGGCGATTCAATTATGATTTCTGAATGGCCTGTTTATAGTGATGAACTCTCATTCAAGGCTGACGAAAACGAAATGGAAAAAGTTATGACTGCAATTAAAGCAGTTCGTAACCGTCGTGCAGAAATGAATGTTCCACCATCAAAGAAAGCAAAGATTTTCATTGAAACTGCTTATGAAAACACATTCTCAGAGGGTGCAAACTTCTTTGTAAGACTTGCTTCAGCTTCTGAAGTTGAAATTGTTAAGGGCTTTGAAGAAGACGGCGCAGTTGCTATTATCACAGAAGATGCTCGTCTTTTCATTCCACTTGATGAACTTGTTGACTTTAAGGCAGAGCTTGAAAGACTTGAAAAGGAAAAAGCAGGCGTGCTTAAAGAAATCGCATTTGTTTCAGGCAAGCTTAACAACGCAAACTTCGTTGCAAAAGCACCTGAAGCTCTGGTTAACGAGCAACGCGAAAAGCTTAATAAGTATAACGAAAAACTTAAGATGCTTGAAGAGAGCATTTCTAAAATTCAAAACAAATAAAAATGATACGGAAAAGCCTTCCCCTTGTGGGGAAGGTGAAAAATAAGACCTCTCAAATGAGAGGTCTATTTTTATACCATTTTCACTTATTCTGTAATCATAAGAGATTTAACAATTGCTGTCATTTCTTCTTCGCCGTAAATTACAGGTACTGGGTAAAGTGGGTTACCTTCTTTAAGTGCTCTTTCTACAATAATTGGAATATCCTTTTCTTGAATTTGTGCAAAGCCCTTTGGAATATTCATTCTTTCGTTCATTGCATAAATTTCAGCAATAAATGCCTTTGCCTTTGCTTCGTTTGTATCACCATCAAGTCCAACAAGGTCAGCAAGTCTTGCCAGTGAATCATAAACTGCATCTCCATAGCTTTCAAGAACAACAGGAAGAATTACTGCGTTTGCAAGGCCGTGAGGAATACCATATTGACCACCAAGGTTGTGAGCAATAGCATGAACATAACCAACATAAGCACGAGTAAATGCCATACCTGCATAGTAAGAAGCTAAAAGCATATTGTTTCTTGCTTCAATATTTTTGCCGTCTGCATAAGCAACTTCAAGGTTTTCAAAAATCATCTTTGTTGCCTTTTCAGCATAGTTTGTTGTTGATTTAACATTTGATTTACCAATGTATGCTTCAACAGCGTGTGTAAGAGCATCCATACCTGTTGTTGATGTAATATGTGGTGGAAGACCTACTGTAAGTTCAGGGTCAAAAACTGCATATCTTGGACGAAGGAATGGGTCGTTACAAGCATTCTTTTCGTGTGTTTTTGAGTTAGAAACAACTGCTGCAAGTGTACATTCTGAACCTGTACCTGCTGTTGTTGGAACTGCAAAGAATGGTGGAAGTGGATGAAGAATCTTCATAAGTCCACGCATTTTTTCAACTGGTTGCTTTGGCTTAACAACTCTTGCTGCTGCAATTTTTGCACAGTCCATTGGTGAGCCACCACCAAAAGCAATAATGCCTTGGCAATTGTTTTGGATATACATATCCTTTGCTTCTTCAATGTTTTCAATAGTTGGGTTTGGTTGAGTACCGTCGTAAACTACATACTCAACCCCAGCATTTGCCATTTCTTCATAAAGACCATTGAGAAGTCCAAGTGAAGTAAGACCCTTGTCTGTTACGATAAGTACTTTTGTAAGTCCTTTTTCCTTAATAAGTGCAGGAAGTTTTCTAATGCTACCTGGGCCTGTGAGTGTGAATGGCTCACCCCATGGCATAAAGCATTCTGCTATAAACATAACTTTTTGGAAAACTCTGCAATATGCTTTGTAAAATTGTGTCATAAAATCGTCCCTTTCATTGATTTTATTATTATTTATTTTGACTATTGAAAACTTCAATAGCTTGTTTACTGTCTAAATCGATTTGATTTTTCAAATCATCACGAGTGTTAAACTTTTTCTCTTCTCGTAAAAACTTAATAAGCTCAACCTTTATTCGTTGGTTATATAAATCACCATCAAAACCAAGAATACAAGTTTCACTTAAGGTTGTATCTCCACCAATGGTAGGATGGCAACCAAAGTTTGTAACAGAAGGATAAACAACCTCGTCAACAACTGATTGTGAAGCATAAACCCCGTGCTTTAGGTTAATGAAATCGGCAGGAAAATGCTGATTTATTGTAGGAAAGCCAAAATACTTTTTGCCTATTTTGTTACCTTCAACTACAAGAAAATCATAGGAAAATTTGCGACCGAGCATTTCGTTTGCTTTTTCAATTTCACCATTTTCAAGAGCTTTTCTAATTCTTGTTGAGCTTATAAAAGCATCATCAAGAAGCTCACTATCAGCCACTTTATAGATTATATCATACTTTTCACATAAAGTACAAAGAATTTTACTGTTGCCCGTTCCGTTTTTTCCAAAATGGAAATTTTCACCACTAACAACAACACCTGCATTTAACTTTTTAATGACAATATCTCTAACAAATTCTTCAGGACTCAAATCACGAATTTCATCAAAACTGATGTTTATAGGCAAAAGCCCCATTTTGCGAATTCGTTTTTCTTTTTCATCATTAGTCAAAAGTAAAGGAGGGTTAGAGCCCGTAATGGCTTTTTGTGGATGACAGTCAAACAATAAAACTGCAGGAACAAAGCCACTAAAGGCAAATTCTTTTGTACTGTTAAGCACATTCATATGCCCTTTGTGCAAACCATCAAAGGTGCCAAGAGCCAATGCAATTTTATTCATCAGAAACAAGTACCCTTTTAACCATAAGGTTGCCCTTTTCTTCTAAGATTTCACCAAGCCCTAAAAATTTCATTTCAGGGGAGTAGACACGATAAATGCCAATAGAATATTCACCGTGTAATCTGTTGTAATCTAAATCGCCACCGTTTTTAAAACGATTTGCTTGAGGTGATGTTACAACAATTTTTTCATAAGCTGCAAGAGCATTTTCAATAGGTAGAATATAGTCTGCAGCTTTATTTTCATCAACAATTTGTTGCAATTTATCAAGAGTAACAGCTTTTTCAATGCTAAAACCATTAGCACTTGTGCGACGAAGCTCTGTCATACAAGCACCACAGCCTAAAGCCTTGCCAATATCATCACAAAGTGAGCGAATATAGGTGCCTGCCGAGCAAGTAACATCCATTGAAAATTCTGTACCATTGAAATCATAGATTTCTAACTTTTCAATGACGATTTTTCTCTGCTCACGCTCAACTTCAATGCCTTTTCGTGCTAAATCATAAAGACGCTCGCCGTCTTTTTTTAAAGCAGAATACATTGGTGGTGTTTGTAAGATTTCACCCTTAAACTGCTCTGCCACAGAAAGCAACTGCTCAAGTGTTGCATTTACATCATTTTCTGATAAAACTTCACCTGTAATATCGAGAGTGTCAGTTGTAATTCCAAGTCTGACTCTTGCAGTATAGCTTTTTTTGTGCTCAGGCAAAAGCTCAATAAAGCGTGTGCAGTGTGAAAGCATAACTACAAGAACACCTGTAGCCATTGGGTCAAGTGTCCCTGTATGACCTGCTTTTTTTACACCAAGAATTCTCGATACACGCTTAACTGCCATAAAAGATGACATATCTTTTGGCTTGTCAATACAAATAATACCAGTCATTAAAGTTCCGCCTTTATTGTTTCAAGCAAAATTGCTTTTGCTTGGTCAAGTGAACAGAAAAATTCACAGCCTGCTGCACGATTATGACCACCGCCACCAAGTCTTGCACAAATCTTTGCTGCATCATAAGGCTCAACTGTACGAAGTGATACTTTATAGCTCTTATCACTACGTTCACGAATTGTAACGCCAATCTTAACTCCTTCAATTTTACGAGGAAGTGAAGCGATACCATCACATTCGCTTTCGTTTGAACCACTTTTCTTGAACATATTTTGTGTAATGGTCATAATAGCACATTTTCCACCATAATGCATTTCAATAGAAGATGCTGCCATTTGTTCAAGACGAAAATATGAAAGTGTTTTTGTTTCAAACATAACACGATTGATAGTTGTGTGGTCTGCACCTAACTCAATAAGCTTTGCTGCAATTATATGAGTAGAAGGGGAGGTGTTTGAAAAAACAAAACAACCAGTATCAGTTGAAATACCTGTGTAAATGCAGTTTGCAATTAAAGGACAAATTTCAACGCCTAATTCACATATTACATCATAAATGATTTCAGAAGCAGCAGCTCTATTTTCTAACAAAAGATTTTCTGCATATTTTTGATTTGACAAATGGTGGTCAATGCAAAGAAAAACATTTTTACCATATTTCTCATCGAATTCTGCACCTAAAAGCTTTGTGTCTGCCACGTCAACTGTAATTATTTTATCAAATTTAATTTCACTATTATCTGATGCTTCCCAAAGGTATGAGAATTTGTTATGAATAGCATCTGCACAACGCACCATAGACTTTTTACCAAGTTTTTTAAGTGCACGATGAAGTGCAAAGCCACTACCTAAAGTATCACCATCAGGACTTTTATGACAAAGAATAAGATAGTTATCGAATTCTTTTAACAAATGAGCACATTGTTTAACATCTATCTTATTCATTGCTTTCACCTTGGAATGATTCCAACTTTTTGAAAATATCCATACCGTGTTCAACTGAGTCATCAGCAATAAATTTAAGTTCAGGAGTTTTACGAAGATGAAGCTTGTTGCCAACTTCACGACGGATAAGACCTGTTGCACTTGTAAGGCCCTTAACTGCATCCTTTGCATCGTCAATACCACTCATTGAGCTGACATAAACCTTTGCATAGGACAAATCGCCAGAAACATCTACACGTACAACGGTTAAAATCTTATCACGAACTCGTGGGTCTTTAAGCTCACGAATAATGGCAACGATTTCACGCTTAATATCTTCAGAAACTCTATCTACACGATAACCTGCCATAGTTATTCACCTTAATCTCTGTATTCTTCCATAATGAATGCTTCAAAAATATCGCCTTCCTTAACATCGTTAAACTTGTTAAGACCGATACCACATTCATAACCTGAAGCAACTTCTTTAACGTCATCTTTAAATCTCTTAAGAGATGAAATAGCGTCTTCAGCAATAACAATACCATCACGAACTACGCGAATTTGTGCATTTCTAGTAACTTTACCACTTTGAACATAAGAACCTGCAACCATACCAACTGATGAAAGCTTGAATACGTTGCGAACTTCAATGCGACCAAGTAATACTTCACGGAACTTAGGAGCAAGCATACCCTTCATAGCATCTTCAATTTCTTCAAGGCAGTCATAGATGACACGATACATTCTCATATCGACACCATCACGCTCTGCAATTTCTGTAGCAACTGGGTCAGGACGAACGTTGAAACCGACGATAATAGCATTTGATGCATTAGCAAGCATAATATCTGATTCACTTACTGCACCAACACCACCGTGGATAACCTTAACTTGAACCTCTTCGTTAGAGAGCTTTTCAAGGTTTTGCTTAACTGCTTCAACTGAACCTTGAACATCAGCCTTAACAATAATGTTAAGAGTTTTAATTTTACCTGCATTGATAGATGAGAATAAGTTGTCGAGAGTAACCTTTTGGAATTGGTTGAATTGTTCTTCTTTTGCCTCTTGCTTTCTTTTTTCAACAAGCTCACGGGCAAGCTTTTCGTCAGAAACAGCATTGAAAGTATCGCCTGATTGTGGAACTTCATCAAGACCCATAATTTCAACAGGAACAGAAGGACCTGCTTCTGAAAGCTTTCTGTTTTTATCATCAAGCATAACACGAACACGACCAACTGCAGAGCCTGCAACAACAATATCGCCTGAATGAAGTGTACCGTTTTGAACAAGAAGTGTAGCAACAGGTCCTCTACCTTTGTCAAGACGAGCTTCAATAACAATACCTTTAGCAGCTCTGTTAGGGTTAGCCTTAAGCTCTCTCATTTCTGCAGTAAGAAGAACATTTTCAAGAAGCTTGTCAATGTTCATATGTGTCTTTGCAGAAACAGGAACACAAATAACATCGCCACCCCATTCTTCAGGAACAAGGTTATGCTCTGTAAGTTGTTGCATAATCTTATCAACAGTTGTACCTGGTTTATCCATTTTGTTGATAGCAACAATAATGTCAACATTTGCTGCTTTAGCGTGGTTAATAGCTTCAATAGTTTGTGGCATAATACCATCGTCAGCAGCAACAACAAGGATTGCAACGTCAGTAGCTTGAGCACCACGAGCACGCATTGATGTAAATGCTGCGTGTCCAGGAGTGTCAAGGAATGTAATATATTGACCATTAAGGTTTACTCTGTAAGCACCGATATGTTGAGTAATACCACCTGCTTCAGTAGCAGTAACATTTGTATTCTTAATTGCGTCAAGAAGTGAAGTTTTACCGTGGTCAACGTGTCCCATAACAACTACAACAGGGTCGCGAGTTACAAGATTTTCTTCATCGTCTTCAGAATCGTCAATAATTCTTTCTTCAATAGTAACAACAACTTCACGGTTAACCTTTGCACCAAGTTCAGTAGCAACGATTTCTGCTGTATCGTAGTCAATAACCTCATTTACAGTAGCCATCATACCAAGTGCAAAGAGCTTTTTAATAACTTCAGCAGCAGTCATTTTAAGACGAGAAGCAAGCTCACCAACGGTGATTTCATCACCAACAGTAATGACTGGTGGTTTCTTTGCTCTTTCTTCTGCAATTCTCTTAAGTCTTTCTGCTTCTGTTTCTTTTTTGCCACTACGCATACCTTGTTTACGATATTGTTGGCTCTTTTGTTTAAGCTTCTGCTTCTTTACCATATTGTCGCTTTGGTGTGAGTTTGCAGGAGCAATATTTTCATATTTTTCGTTGTATTTTTCAATATCAAAAGAGTTTGCTCTTGTATCAATAGTGCGTTTTTCACCCTTTGTACGAGCTTGCATAGGACGATTGTCGTCCTTCTCTTTTTTCTTTGGTTGCTCTGCAACAGGAGCTTTTGGTGCAGGAACATTATCTTTCTTTGCTTTTTCAGGTGCCTTGTCATTTTTAGCAGGTGCAGCCTTTTCTTTTTTAGGCTCAGCCTTCTTTGTTTCTTGTGGCACTGATTTGAAATACTCATCAAAGTTTTCAACTGAGTTTTCTTTTGTGATTATATCAAAAAGAAAGTCAAGCTCTTTATCTTCAAGAGCAGTTTGAGCTTTCTTTTCGTCCTCTGAAAGCATTTTAAGTTTTTCAATGACATATTTATTTGAAATATCAAAATCTTTAGCGAGTTCGTTTATTTTATATTTTTTAGCCATAAATTATTTACCTCCCATTAAGTTGTAAAGCTTTTCGGCAAAGCCTCTATCGTTAATTGTGATAACCCCTGCACGACTACCGATTGTAAGAGCTAACTCTTTCATATCAAAATCTGCATCAATATATTTTATATTGCGATTATCAAAACTACATTCGTCTGCAATTTCTTTTTTTAATCTTTCCGAAGAATCACTGCAAGTGATGGCAAGATAAGATTTTTTAGCCTTAATCATTTCAACAGAAGCGTCATGTCCTAATGACATTTTACCAGCCCTGCGACAAAGACCAAGAACACCTTTTAATTCATTGGTTATCATCTTTTTTAATCTGTGCCTCCATTTGCTCATATACGCTGTCAGGAATAGTTGTTTCAAAAATCCTGTCAATTCGGTGAGATTTTTTTACCTTTTGCAAACAGTCGTAACTGTTACAGATATATGCCCCTCTGCCTGAAACTTTACCGGTAAGGTCGAGCAATATTTCACCGTCAGGAGTTTTTACAATTCTGACAAGTTCTTTTTTTGACTTTTGCTCACCACAACCATTGCAAGTGCGCATAGGGATTTTTTTCTGTTTCAAAGTTACATCTCCTTAGTAGTTGTTTAATTAACCTTCATAGAAGCCACTTTCAGGCTTAATGTCAATGTTCCAGCCTGTAAGCTTTGCAGCAAGACGAGCATTTTGACCTTTATTACCAATAGCGAGAGATAATTGATGGTCAGGAACTGTTGCTTGGCAAGTTTTCTTGTCTGCATCAAGAATTTCAACTTCAAGAACATCTGCAGGAGCAAGTGAAGCACCAACAAATTCTGCAGGGTCTTCACTGTATTTAACAATGTCAATCTTTTCGCCACCAAGATTTTCAACAATCTTATTTACACGAGCACCACGTTGACCGATACAAGCACCGATTGGATCAACATTTTCATCAGAACTGCTAACAGCCATCTTTGTTCTTGCACCTGCTTCACGAGATATTGAATGGATTGTAACAACACCGTCAAAAATTTCAGGAACTTCTTGCTCAAAAAGACGCTTAACAAGACCTGAGTGAGTTCTTGAAAGCATAACTCTTGGACCACGTTCAGTATCTTTAACTTCAACGATATAAACTTTAATAAGCTCACCTTCACTGAATGAGTCAGTTGGGATTTGCTCACTTCTTGGAAGAACTGCTGTACCCTTACCAATTTCAAGTGTTACATTGCCGTTAACGGGGTCAATTCTGCTAACCTTTGCAGTAACAATTTCCTTGCTCTTTGCTTGGAATTCTCTGATTACTTGACCACGCTCTGCATCTTTGATGCCTTGACGGATAACGTGCTTTGCTGTTTGAGCAGCAATTCTGCCAAATTCCATTGTGCTTTTTTCAATTTCAATTGTTCCACCGATTTCTGCATCTGGGAACATTTCTTTTGCATCTTCAATAAGAATTTCAACATCTTCATCTTCAATATTATCAACAACATTAAGACGAACATAAACTCTCATTGTTTGTGCTTCAGGGTCGATGTCGCAAAATACAACTTCTTTACCGCCGTAGTCTCTTCTTAAAGCTACTACAATAGCATTTGCAATTCTGTCATAAAGATATTCAACATCAATACCTTTTTCTTCAGCCATCATATTAACGGCTTCAAAAAATTCTTTAAATTCGTTTTTCTTTGATTTACTAACTCTAGCCATTTTTTCTAAAAACCTCCTAATTTATTTGGACAAGGCTATTCAATATCGCCGATTCCTTCAAAATCATCTGCCTTAATCCAAGATGCTTCTTTAAATTTAACATTAAGCTCTGTTTCTTCGTTAAGAGCAATAGTTACACTTTCGTTGTCAAAGCCTGTCAAGATACCCTTGTAATCACGAGTGCCTTCAAAAGCTTTGATAAGTCTTACCATGATTTTTTCACCCATATATGCTTCAAAGTGAAAATCACGAGTTAATTCACGCTCAATACCGGGGGATTGAACCTGTAAATTATATGCTTGTTCAATAGGGTCTGCTTCGTCTAAAGGACCGTCAATTGCGTGGTGCATATTAACACAGTCATCAATAGTAACGCCACCTTCTTTATCGATGGTTATACGAAGATACCAACGATTGCCTTCTTTAAGAAACTTAACATCCCAAAGAACAAGACCTAATTCGTCTGCAACAGGTTTTGCAAGCTCCCATACTACAGTAGCAGTATTTTTTTTCATAAGACCTCCAAAATCAAAAAAGTTTCTTATAAAGTCAAGAGAGCGGGTCGCCCCACTCTCTCGCTTTGTGAATATTCTTACCATGGAAGATAATATCATATTATCTCACAAAAATCAATAGTTTTTCCAAAAATTACATACAATAATATATAAGAGAAAATATTTACTTATTTTTTAGTCTTTGGCTTGATGCTTTATAAGTCGTCTGCATCTTGAATTGGACGCTCATTATCTTCAGTTCGTCCTGTATAACTACCGTTAACATCAGTTTTTATTTTTTCATTTTCTCCGCTCCATATTTCCGCGATTTCAGCACTCATTTTTTCAATATTTTTTCTGACCTTTTCTTGATTCTTTTTACTTTTTTTGAATTTAAAAAGCACTTTTTTCACCTCCACACATATATTTTTTGCGAAAAAATCTCTTTGAAAGGTGTAAAAAGTAAACAGAAAAAGAAAAATGTTCTTTTTTAATTTATTTTTAAAAAAATAAGGTTTTAATATTGACTTTTTGACTTTGACATTGTATAATGACAAGGAATAAAGGTATTATGCCTTGTTATATTGGCAAACGAAAGGAAAATTATTTATGAAAAAAGTTATTTCAATTGTTGTAGCTATTGCTCTTGCATTAACAATGGGCGTTATGGCTTTTGCTGCTGAAAAACCTGCAGAAGATGCAACAGCGGCTGAATTCGGTGCTTACTATGCAGCTCTTCTTAATGAAGGTGCAGACCCAGCAGTAGTAGCAGAAGAAATTAAAGAAGACTATGCAGCAGGTGCTTTCACATCTGATGAAATCGCAACTGTTGAAGAATCAATGGAAGAAAACACAGAAGAACCAGGCATTCTTGACGGCATTTTAGGTGAAGATGGTCTTGGCGGACTTTTAGGTGATTTCCAACTTCCTGAAATCGGTGGCGGTGAAGAAGGTTCAGGTTTCCTTGATACAATTCTTGGCGCTCTTGAAGGTGTTGGCGATTCAATCTTCGGCGGTGGCGAAGGTGAAGAAGGTGGCGCAACAGGCGGTCTTGGCGGCATCCTTGGCGACATTTTTGGCGATGGTGATGACAGCTTCAACGATGGTTCATTGGGCGACACATCAGTTATCTCAATCACAGCAGTTGCAGTAGTTGCAGGTGCAGCTCTTGTTCTTACAAGAAAAAAGAAGGAAGACGTTGAATAATTTTTCATAATTAAATACATACTTTGCAGACGGGAATCGTTGTGATTCCCGTCTTTTTTTATTTTTAATTATCAATATTATTTTTACTAATTACCGTTATGAATATTTTTATTATTCATCTTGACAATATAAAAAAACATTGCTACAATAAAATACACAACAGAACAAATGTTCGGTAAAATTTTAAAGAGAACACATAGTTATATGGTGTTCTTTTATTTTTTTTGCAAAAGGGGAGAAAATATGTTGTTACAAGACAGAAAAATTATGGAACTTACGGTAGATGAATATTTTTATTTGACAGAAAATCTTGATATGAGAGATGTTTCTCGAATAAATAATGGAATTAAGTTTCTCATAGTTAATAAAAAACGAAAACTTTATAACGTAGTAAAGGAAATAATTGCCAACGAGCTTACTGCACAAGAACAACAAATTGTTAAGGCGTATTGGTATGACGAACTTTCAATAGGGGAGATTGAAGAAAAGCTTAAAATATCTCGTGCAAAAGCTTATAGACTTTTAGATTCTGCTAAGAAAAAGCTTGATATGGCAATGAAATATGTTTTATATTACGAAGAAAATTTAGTTCCAAAAACTACTGAAGAACTGTTGTCTTTTATTGGGGAGGAAAACATTGAACACTGAGAAAATGTCTTTATATGAATTGGGACAAGAATATGAAAAACATATTGAATTACAACAATTTTTTATTGACAAATGCAAGGCAGATATTCAAAAAGCAAAGATGTTAGGAGATAGAGATGCTCTTAAGCTTCTTCAAGGGAGTTTGAAAAAATTTAACGAAATTAAAGAAGATTTAGAGTTAACTGCATCATTGCTTAAAAACTATTACAAAGGAGAAAATTGATGGAAAGAAAAATTATTTCTATTGATATTAAGCCTGGCACACTGAACCAAGAAACTTCTGAAAATGCAGGTGTTATGTGGGAACATAATGCAACAGAAATTCATTTTAATCTTGACGATGTGTATATAGGTGAAGATTATCGTTATTATATTGAATATCGCTCTGTAATGGGCACAAAAGACAGAACTGCATATCTTACTCAATTTAATAAACAAATTAAATTTATTATTCCTGTTTCAATGACTTCGCTTAAAAGTGTCGAGTGTTATTTTAATATTGCAACAATTGATGAAGATGGAAATACAATTCAAATAATTAAACCGGTAAAATTTGGTTTGGATTTCGATTTTTCAGGTAATATTGACAATAGTGTAGCAAAGTCTAATGACTTTTCAATAAACTCATTACTTGAAGCAATCCGTAACGGTAATTTTAAAGGTGAAAAAGGTGATAAGGGCGACTCTTATGAGTTGACACAAGAGGATTTACTTGAGGTTTCACGAAACGTTAGTGAAGAAATTTATGGTTTGCCTTTTGTTAGAGAAATTAAAGGTAAGGGTTCAAAAGAAATTAAAGGAGTTTCTGCAAAAGGAGTTTCTGAAAGTTTTGAAATAAAAGGTCCTGTCCCAAGCTTTGAGGGAATTGATGAGAGTGAACTTAGTTTACTCGACTGTGTAAATAATGTTGATATTTTTGTAGGTGAAAATAAAGTAGAACATTTGCTTAAGCCTGAAAAATATTCAGAGTTTTATAAGGATGAGAATGCTTATGACACGTCTTATTTTGTAGCACCTATTTTTTTAAAGCCAAATACAGAATATGTTTTGGTAAGATGGTTAAATGTTGTAAACGATATAATTGCAGGCATAAAACCCAAAGAAGGTGAATGTCAGTTTTTTGCATCTTATGCAGATGCGTACCTTCAAAAGAAAAGTGTAACCTTTACTACAGGAGAAAGTGGTGTTACATATTTGGTAGCTTCGGATGTTGGCGATGATATGGATGTTTATACTGAAGTTTTACAAGGCACTTTTTTAGGTCTTGCAATTTTTGAAGTGGAACAATACTGCCATTGCTCAGCTGCATTTGAAACACCATTATATACGGTTTCTGAAAATTGTTATGACTTTGCCGATATAACATTAGGAAAAGCAGTTCATAACGTAGCACATTTTCAAGTACCTACAACTGTTACAGAAAATGGTAATGCAGCCTTTGTTTATAACGGAAGAATAATTTATCGTTATGAAGTCCCTATTGCTGAAGAGCCTGATTGTCGTTTAGAGTATGATGTGTTTAGCACTCATTATACAAATACAGATGTTTTAATTGAAACAAATGAAGATGTAGGCAAATTTTTGGAGCAAAACATTGGTGGTACAGGAATTCATCTTGATAGAGTAAATTCAAAAATTTATATTTATTCGAATAAAAATCCTACAACCTACAAAGTCTTTTTATTAACTGAAGAGGCAAGAGGTACTTCAGTTACGGTATATTATCAAAAGCGTAACGTTGTGGAAGAAAGCATTGATAAACAAGATGTCGTAATAAAGAATGATTATAAAAAGATTAGCGTATATCCGGCTAATGTAGAGTGGAAAACTAAAGTTAATGGTTGTGTTTCTACGGCTCTTAATGAAATACTTGATAAAATTGAAACACTTTAAAGAAGGAGATAAAAATGAACGTTTACAAAGGCATTGATGTATCAAAATGGCAAGGCGAAATAAACTGGTCAAAGGTTAAAAATGATGGAATAGACTTTGCAATGCTTCGTGCTACATTCGGCAGCAGAAAAGGTCAGGTAGACACCTTCTTTGAGAAAAATTATAAGGGTGCAAAAAAGGTTGGAATATTTGTTGGTGCATATCATTATTCTTATGCTGTAACGGTAGAAGAGGCAGTAAAAGAGGCTGACCATTGCTATTCTGTGTTAAAAGGCAAAAAGTTTGAATATCCTATTGCTTTCGACATAGAAGAAAGTGTTCAGGCAAAGTTAGGAAAAGAGAAGATTTCTCAAATTGTGAAAGCCTTTTGTGAGAGAATGGAAAACTATGGCTACTATGTTTGTGTTTACTCTAATCTTTATTGGCTCAACAACTTTTTCACCGACGAAATCTTTAAAAAATATGATATTTGGCTTGCACAATGGACAAGAAAGCCAACTTTTAAAAAACCTTATGGCATTTGGCAAAAAACTTCAACAGGTAGAGTTGACGGAATTCTTGGAGATGTTGATGTTGATGAAAGCTATAAAAATTATCCTGCTATTATGAAGTTTAACGGGCTTAACGGATATGGAGCACAAGAGCCTGTTGAGCCTGCAAAAAGAGGCTTTAGAGCAGGACAAAAAGTAATTTTGAAAAATTCAAAGCTTTATTCTTCGTGTGTTACAAAAAAGGTTTCTAATTATCTAACAGGCACATATTATATTTACGATGGCATTTATTTTGAGGGTAGATATCGTGTAACAAACTCACTCTCAAATGTAGAGAGAAAGCCTATGAGTAAATATGTAACCGGCTTTGTTGACAGATATGATATGGAGAAAACCCATGTCTGAAATTGAAGTTGTAAATCATCGTCTTGATGCACTTGAAAAGGATGTTAAGGTGCTTTACAAGAAAATTAACGAGGTAACATTAACTCAAGTTCAAACAGTTACAAAGCTTGACAGTATGCTTGTAACCTTGGTTGAGTTAAAAGAAAGCATTGAATCGATTAAAAAACGTCCAAGTTGGCTTTGGGATAAAATATTAGTTGCACTTATAAGTGCTATTTGTGGCGTACTTATAAGTAATATGGTTTAGAGGTGAATATGATAGAATACATAGCAGAAAATGCACTGTTGTTGATTCCTGTACTTAATATTATTGGTGCAATAATTAAAAATACTGAAAAGATGCCTGATAAATATATTCCAATTATCCTTCTCTTTTTTGGAATATTAGGTACAGTAACGATTATGGGGTTTAATGCACATTCTGTTGTGCAAGGAGTACTTGTGACCGGCACGGCAGTATATGGAAATCAAATTATAAAACAATTTAAGAAAGCTTAAACAAAGAGTCTTGACTTATTTTATATAGGTCAAGACTTTTTCTCGTTTTTTTGTTGACTTTATAACTTGTGAATTTTATAATTAAGATATAATCTTTTAAAGAGGTGCACAATGGGTGAATTAAGATTTTTAATTGCTGTGATTGTCGGCAAAATCTCAGCATTTTTGCTTGATAAAATATTTAAAAGAGGAACAAATACACCAGGTATAATTATGCTTAAAATTTGTCCCGATGCATTGGCTCGTTTCACTTTGCCTACAACGATTTGTGTTACCGGTACTAACGGTAAAACAGGCACATCAAACCTTTTAACACACATTATCAGAAATAGTGGCAAAACGGTTGTGAACAATTCAAAAGGCTCAAATATGGCGCCTGGGCTTGCATCTGCACTTGTTACACAGTGCACTTTAAGTGGCAAGGTTACTGCCGATGTTGCTGTACTTGAGGTGGACGAGCGTTCATCACAATTCATTTATACAAAATTTGTGCCTGACTATATTCTTTGTACAAATCTTTTTAGAGATTCAATTATGAGAAACGGTCATAGTGGCTTTATCTTTGACAAAATTAACGACTATTTAAATGAGAAAACAACTCTTGTTCTCAATGGTAATGATGGAATTTCTGGACTTTTAGGTGAAGATAAATGCAATAGAGTTTTCTTTTCGGTTAATAAAACTGAAAGAAGCACAGAAAAATGTGAAGATACAGTTTGCGATTTAATCGCTTGTCCAAAATGTAACCATATTCTTAATTATGAGTATTTTCACTATAACCATATTGGCGTTCCTGCTTGCTCATATTGTGGCTTTAAAATGCCTGAAAGCACATATTTTGCAACAGATGTTGATTTTGAAAACGGCACTTTTGTGTTTAACGGAGATAAGGGCGAAAAAGTTACTTTGCCATTCCAAAAGGGAAATTTCTTCAATGTTTTCAATATAACAGGCGCTTGTGCTATTTGCAGACTATTAGGAATTGATATGGATGTAATCAGTGGTAGTGTTGAAGATATTTCTTCAAAAACAGGTCGTTTCCAAGAGACAAAATTTGGCGGAGTTGAGGTTGTATCAATGCTCTCTAAAAATCAAAACCCAATCTCTTGCTCACAATCTTTAAAATATCTTAACAGTACAGAAAACGATAAAGATGTTGTGCTTTTAATTACAGATTCTAACGATAATGTTCATGGCCATGAAGATATCTCTTGGCTTTATGATACTGACTTTTCTCCACTTAAATCTGATAAAATTAAAACAATTTATATTGGCGGAAGTCGTTGTTATGATTTGGCACAATGCTTGCAAATTAAAGGCTTTGATGCATCAAAATTCAAACTTTATGAAAATTATGATGCACTTGCAGACGATGTTTCTAACAATGCAAGTGTTAAAAGAAGTATCGTGATTTATTTTGAGCTTTATGCAACAAGAGTTGTGAGCAAAATCAAAACTGCAATTTCACAAAAGGGGGATAAGCAATAATGAAAAAGTTTACTATTGAAGTGCTTTATCCTGAATATAATAATCTTTATGGTGACAGAGGCAATGCCGAATATCTTGAAGCAAAGCTTACTGTTGCAGGCTATGACGTAAAAGTAGTTGAAACATCGCTTTTTGATGAGCCACGATTTGTAAGTGAAAATGTGGATATCTTGCTTATTGGTCCTTGCCAAGAAAAGCATCAGCTTGTTGAACTTGAAGAACTTAAAAAGTATAAAGAGGCTATAAGAAAAAGAATTGACAATAATGGAATTATCCTTGCAACAGGCAATGCTTTTGAACTTTTTGGATTGTACATTGAAAATCCAAAGGGGGAAAAAACAGATTGCTTAGGCTTTTATCCTTACTATGCAAAGCAGTTTTCAAGGCTTCGTTATAACGATTGCTCTGTGGGCGATTTTGACGGAATGACTATAACTGGCTTTAAAAATCTTTTAAGTCATAGTTACGGTGAAAATCCATATCCATTTCTCACAATGAAAAAGGGCTGTGGAATGAATAAAGAAACAAAAGTTGAGGGCATCCACAAAAACAACCTTTTTGCAACTTATCATACAGGTCCGATTTTACCACTTAATCCAAAGTTTACACAGTATCTTATTAAGCTTGCAGATAGTGATTATGGAGATGTGCCTTTTGACTTTGAAAAGCAGGCGTTTGACAAGAGAATTGAAGAATTGACAAAATAAAAACAGATGGCAGGGTGTAAAAGCCCTGCCTTTTTCTTTTAATCACAAAATGTATCGATTTTCTCCAAAAAATATCGGTTCAAAACACAATATATTGTAAAAACATACTTGTAATATCTACAAGAATTTGTTATAATAAGATATTAAAAATATTATGTCGAACTATGCCTGAATGGAGTAGAAAAATGGATACAAAAACAGATGCAAAATTTGATAAATATAACGAAGAAAGACAAAAAGATTTAATCATCGGTAGAAATGCCGTAACAGAGCTTTTAAAGTCAGGTCGTGAGATTGACACTTTGTATGTTGCTCGTGGTGAGAAGACTGGTTCTGTTGGTAAAATTATCGGTGAATGTCGTGAAAAGGGTGCAGTTGTAAAAGAGGTTGACCGTAAAAAGCTTGACTTTATGTGTGGTCATGCAAATCATCAAGGTGTTGCTGCCATTTGTGCTGCACACGACTACTCAACGGTTGAAGAAATCTTGCAGGTTGCTGAAGAAAGAGGCGAAGCACCATTTATTGTTGTTTGTGATGGAATTGAAGACCCACACAATTTAGGTGCAATTATTCGTACTGCTGAAGCAGCAGGAGTTCACGGCATTATTATTCCAAAAAGAAGAAGTGCTTCACTTAACTATACAGTTGGCAAAACAAGTGCAGGTGCTCTTGAATATATGAAGGTTGCACGTGTTTCAAACCTTGCTGCTACTCTTGATGATTTAAAAGAAAAGGGTATGTGGGTTTATGGTGCTGATATGGGTGGACAAGATGTTCGTTCAGTAAACCTTGATGGTGCAGCAGTGCTCGTAATTGGCTCTGAAGGAGACGGAATGAGCAGAATTATTCGTGAAAAATGCGATTTCATTATTTCACTTCAAATGAAGGGTCAAATCAATTCACTTAACGCATCAGTTGCAGGGGGAATATTGATGTATGAATTTTCTTATAGAAGATAAATAGTAGAATTAAACTTAACTATAATAAATTATTCGGGGGAATTTTATTATGGCACAAAAAATACCAGATTCACTTATTGATGAAATTCTTGCTTCTGCTAAGAAGTATAACTTAGAAACGGGAGAAACTTTTCCTGACGAAAAAGAAAGTCGGATCGTAGCCATGTCGTTCTGTGAGCC
>JAZNWZ010000050.1:0-4824 GCA_045593645.1 Candidatus Fimenecus sp.
GAATGTACCGCTTGCATCTTTAATTGCAATTGAAAAGCTTTCAATGGCACTTTTTTTATGCTCTTTTAAAACAATTGTATCAAACTGTTGTTCTGTTTCAAAAATTATATCAATATAAGGCTTTTCATCGCCAAAACTTGATACTTTTAAATCACCAGTAATTTTAGCGTATTTGATTATGCTAAATTTTTCATCATTTTCGTTCTTAAACTTTGAACAAGATGTAAAGCTAAATAGAAGCACAAATACTAAAATAAGAGCTATTATTTTTTTCAAATTAATCACCTAACTTCATTTTTTCGTTGTAAGCATATTCAGCACCACGATTACCTAAATGATATACAGACTTATTTTTCACCTTGAACCAAGCCTTCTTTTCAAGTCGTGAATAATTAATTTTTTTAGCATTCATAAATCCTTTAAAAAAGTCAAGACGCTTATAAAAATCTTTATAATTTTTAAATTTGTCTTCTGTCCAAGCAACCTCTGCAAAAGCAAAAACTCTTGGATATACTGAAAACTCCCATGCATCAAAGGTATCTATCCATTCTGCCCATGATTCAAACTCGACACCAAGCACGTTATTTTCGTTAACGAAACCTGATTTAGCAACGTTATAATTATAAACTTTTTTAAGTGGTACGGCTGAATAAGAAAAGTCAAAATAAAATGTTGGGCAAGGCGAAACAATGTATTTTCTCTTTTTGTTTTCTTTCTTAACCCAAGCAGGATTACGATAAATCCAATAATGACCTACAATATCATCAGCTGTACTATCAGATATGCCATCATTCCATTCAATATTTGTTTTACCCAATTTTTTGAGAGTATCGTTTACTCTATTATTAAAATACGCTTGTAAATCCTTACCACTTTCAATGCCTAATTCATTCATTTTGCTTTGACATACAGGACATTCCTTTTCCCAAATTTTGTGTCCCTTTGAAGCCTCATCGCCACCCATATGGAAATATTTATATGGAAACAATTCACAAATTTCAGTCAAAAGCTTTTCAACAAAAGCATAGGTTTCTTCTTGACCTGCACAAAGCACATCTTTTGTAATACCATTCTCACAAAATACTTCATACTCCCCTTTAAGGCAAGAAAGTTCAGGATAAGCTGCGAGTATAGCAACTGTGTGTCCCGGTAAATCAATCTCTGGAATTATATCAATGCAAAGATTTTTTGCATATTCTACAATCTCACGAATTTCATCTTTTTTGTAATAATGGCAATATTCTTCTCCACCCTTTTGAAGTTCAGGAAAAGCAAGATTATTACAACCACCAAGCAATTCATATTCTCTCTTGCTGCTAATTTCATTAAGTAGTGGGAATTCTTCACTTTCAATACGATAGCCTTGGTCATCGCTTAAATGCCAATGAAACTTATTAAGTTTTAACAATGAAATATTATCAAGAGTACGTTTTACTGCATCTTTACCAAAGAAATGACGACTTTCATCCATCATCGCACTACGGAATTCATATTTAGGATAGTCATATATGTATGCTCCGTTAACAACAGCAACACCGTTTGACTGCTTTGACTGCATAATCATAATTTTCAGTGTAACTGCACCATAAAAAGCACCATTCTCATCAGAAGCGGTAATGGTTACCCCTTCGCTTGTAACTTTAAGCTTGTAACCTTCTTTTCTGATTTTTTCGTCTTTATTAAATTTAATTGCACCATTATGAGCATTGGCTTTAGTTTTAAGGAAGCTTGAAAGATAGTTACCTGCTTTTATAAATTCTGGTACGCAAAGAACGGCAGTATCAGAAGTAATTGTAAAACTTCCGTCAAGCACATCATATCTTTGTGGCTTTGGAATTATACTATACTTTGGTGCTTTCATTTAATCTCCTCCAAAACTTGTCTGCAAAAATCAGGCACATCAGTTATAAGACCATCACAGCCCCAGTTTGCATATTTTATAATATCTTCTTTATTGTTTACTGTCCAAGGATTAACTGCAATACCTAAATTATGAAGTTCCATTATTTCTTTTTGTGTCATTAAGAAATGCTCTGGATGTGCTGCATCTGCTTTTAATTGTTGGCAATATTTTGCAACACCAAAAGACATAATCTCATTGCCTAATTCACCTGTTTCATAAAGAAGACCTGTTTTAATTTCAGGTGCAAATTCTTTTGATTCGCGAATACACTCAGGATTGAAGCAAGAAATAATAGTATTTTTTTCAATTCCATATTTATAAATCTCGTCAATTGTTCTTTTAACAAGGTCATTGTTTTTTGGTGGTGATTTAATCTCAATATTAATTAAAGTCATATCCTTTACAACTTCAATAAGTTCACAAAGTTCAGGAAGTGTTACACCTTTAAAATCGCTACTAAAATATGAGCCAAAGTCAAGCTTACGAAGCTCGTCAAAAGTCATTTCGTCAATAATACCTTTACCATTTGATGTAGCATCAACAGTATAGTTATGACAAATAACAATTCTGTTATCTTTTGTTAAGTGAACATCAGTTTCAATTCCATCAGCATTAAGAACCTTTGACATTTTAAATGCAGGAATTGTGTTTTGTGGTGCTTTTTTATTTGCACCTCTGTGAGAAATTATAAGTGGCATTATGTATCATTCCTTGTAAAATATTGTAGATTTTTTTACTTATCTTTATTTTACAAAGAACTATTACTTTTGTAAAGTAATTTTTAATTTTTTATATATCTTTCATACCATTCAACAATTTTAAATCGAACTTTATATTTTCCACTATTTGTTACAATTTCATTCTCTTGTGAATTAAGCACATCTTCTGTACTCCCTTTTGATGAAACTGTTGGCAAGCACATGGGTGGAAACATTACACACCACCAATTTTTGCCTTCACCCTCACCTATTATCACTTTTACTGCTGTGTAATATCCTGCAGGCAAAGTTACTGAATTATCATAAACTCTTGTGTCAAAAAACTCTTTTTGCACTGTAATATTAACATCATAATCAAAACCATTTTCAATAATTACCTTTTTAGCAACTTGTTCTAAATATGATATGTGTGGAATTATTTTTTCTTGTGCTTCATCTGCTGTTATTGAGCCATCAAAAACCTCTTTGCCTGCTAAAAGTACTGCATCTCTTACTTTCAATTTTAACTCTTGGTCTTTTTCACTATCAGAATTTGCTATTACGTGCATTCTCAACATTTTATTTCTTATGCTATCACATTGCTTTGCAAATGAAACCATATTTAATGAGCAAGCGAGAATTACTGCAATAAGTACTGATGCTTCTAATCTTAAAATTTTGTTTTTCATAATAATCACTCCTTACGAGTAGATTATTGGTTGTATTTTTAGTATTTAAACAAAAAAATAAAGCGTACAAACAAGTACGCTTATCGTATCCCCACAAAGCCGGAAACGGTAATAAAAACCTGCCTATTAGCAGGTGGGTGTCTTCCTATGAACTTCTGTGCTCCCTTCTTCCGTCAATGACGGGAGGTCTGCTCCCAGTTCTTCGAGTTATGACTCCCTTTTATAGTGTGTTGGGTTAATATTGACCGTAATTATCGAACTTCGCAGGGTAATATAATTCTATGCCTTTTGGAAATGCATTATTCCTTTTCAAATAAAAACTCATCTGACAAACGGTCTTCAAAAATTCTGCCAACTTCGTCATATTCGTCATCATCTTCAATTGGTTCAAGATAGATTTCTCCATCTTCTTCAACAACCTTGAGAATGATAAGTTCACCGTCATCATCAAGAATTTCTTCTGCTTCTTCATAAACCGGAATAAGTGCTATATAGCGACCATCATCAGTTTCAATTCTATCAAGCTCTTCAAAAACGTGTTCAACACCGTCTTCATCAACAACTGATACTAAATCTGGATTATATTCTTCAGCCATTTTTAATGCTCCTTTCTTTTATAAAACGTAAACGCCTGATTTTAACAATACAATCTCTTTACCACAAGAGCGTAAATATCTATAAACAGGTTCGTCAAAAATTCTAAAATCTTTTACTGAATAGTCTTTAAGACTAATTCTTCTAATTTTATTTGAGTTTCTGTTGCAAACAAATAATTCATTGTCATATTTTGAAATTGAAATTGGATTGTCGAAGGTATTTGATTCATCAGACCCAATTCTCATACTGAATTTTTTGTGTGGAATAGAGTAACTCACAAGGCAGTTTTTATCAGGCACAACGCTCCAAATATAATGTCCGTCGCAAACTGCACCACGAATTTCTGAATCGTGATATGCCAAATCACATGACCAAACCATTTCACCATCAGGAGAAAAAATGCCTGTTTCACCACTTGGATAAACAACTACAACTTGTTTTGTGTTTGTAATATCAGCATCACAAGAAACATAATCGCCTAACTGCTCTGCTATTTTTTTGTATCCTGGTCCAAATTTATTTAAAAGGTAAACGCTTTTGGTAACAGGAGTATTTTGCATTCTTTTTATATCAAATCCATAAAAACTCACTCTTGCCGCGCCATTTTCGAGTGTCTTTTGTCTTGTATATATGATACCGTTTGAGAATGCGATGATGTCGTATACTGAATCGACTATTTTTTGCATAAAATCACCGCTAATAATATTCTTATTTCTTTTTAATTGTACTATTTTTTTCTCAATCGGTCAATATAGTATAATCAACAATTTTTATATAATTTATTCCTGCATATTTTGTCTTTATCGACGCAATCCATTTCTAAACACTTTTTCACAATTTTTCCTTCGTTTGTCAAAATTTCTTCAATTATTATGTTTCTTTTTAAGAATGTACAATACTGCTCATATGTCTTTTTTGTTTCTACCATTTTATCACC
>JAZNWZ010000051.1:0-2024 GCA_045593645.1 Candidatus Fimenecus sp.
GCGTTTTGTATATAGTTCATCATCGGCTCTTTCGCTTGGCTTAAGCTTGTCAATTCTTGTGGTTATGCTTTCTAACACATCTTCTTCTGCCATTTCTCGTAGCAGACATCTTTTACACTCTTGCATATTATTCAATTACAAATTTAACAATTGAGCAAGGAGGAAGAGTTGCATAAAAGCCGTCTGAAATTTTTCTAAAATCAGTAAATTCAACAGTTTTTACATTGTCAGTGTCGTCAAAATCATTCTTATCATGAATATCACCTGTAAGAATTTCAGCCTTGATGCTATTAATTCTTGTGTCAGCAATTTGGCATTTGATTTTAGCTTGCTTTTTAGCAGAAGTATTGACTATTGTTGAGTAGATTACACCATTTTCGTCCATAGAAGCAGACTCAATAAGTTGAGGTAATTTAAGATTGCCCTCGTCGTTAGGGTGCTTCTTTGAATCAATAAGATTTATGTCAGTTGTAATAAATGAGCCAAGTTGAGTGTTGTTTTGATGGTCTTTAAACATTTTGAATACGTGGTATGTAGGTGTAAGCACCATTTTTTCACCATCAGTAAGAGCAACTGCTTGAAGCACATTGACAGTTTGTGCAATGTTAGCCATTTTTATTCTGTCAGAGTGCTTGTTGAAAATATTGAGAGTAAGACCTGCAACAATGGCATCTCTCATTGTGTTTTGTTGATAAAGGAAACCAGGATTTGTGCCAGGCTCAACCTCAAACCAAGTGCCCCATTCGTCAACAATAAGGTCAACTCTGTGTTTTGGGTCATACTTGTTCATAATTTCAATATGACGAGTAATAATTTCATCAATTTTATAACTTTGTGCAAGAATTTGATAGTATTGCTTTTCTGTAAAGTCTGTTGCAGATTTTTTGTTTCTTGTTTCACTATCCCAAATATCTGTGTAATAGTGAAGAGAAAGACCATCAATTCTGTGGTGTGCTCTCCACATAACTCTGTCAGTCCAATGGTAATCCTCTGCATTAGGACCACAAGCAACTCTGTAAATTGTGTTTTTGTTATCGTAATTTCTTACATATGTGTTGTAACGAAGAAAAGCCTGTGCATAATCTTCAGGAAGAAAATGGCCTCCACAGCCCCAGTTTTCATTACCTACACCAAAGTATTTAACTTTCCAAGGCTTTTCTCTGCCATTTGCCTTGCGAAGCTCAGCCATAGGTGAAACTCCATCAAAGGTCATATATTCAACCCATTCACTCATTTCTTGAACTGTACCTGAGCCCAAGTTACCGTTAACATAAGCCTCACAACCGAGTTGTTCACAAAGCTCGAAAAATTCATGAGTACCGAATGAGTTATCTTCAACAACTCCGCCCCAATGGGTGTTAATCATCTTTTTTCGATTTTCTTTCGGACCAATGCCATCCTTCCAATGATATTCGTCGGCAAAGCATCCGCCCGGCCAACGAAGTACAGGAATCCCCATTTCTTTAAGGGCTTCAACAACATCTTTTCTCATCCCATTTACATTGGGAATAGGGGAGTCCTCACCAACATAAAGTCCCTCATAAATACATCTGCCGAGATGCTCACTGAAATGACCGTAAATGTCCTTGCTTATTTTGCTTATTTTTTGATTAGGGTTAATTAAATACTTTTCCATAATTTATTTCTCCTTGTTGATTATATACATTTTAACTTCGTGTGGATTGAGGCTTGTGTCAATATTAAACTCTTTTATACATTCACTTTTTACTTTCGGTTGACTCATTGCCTCAAGAATGTGCAAATCGTTACGACTCGGATATTTCGGTGCACCCATTTTTAACCAGTTGTGAAGTGCTGACGTTTCTTCATCAAGTGTGTATTCCGTAACCTTATACTCACCGTCAAGGTTTAATGAAATGATGAATTTTTCAAGTTTATTTTCAAATACATCATCGCGATTTGTAAGGGTCAATTTGCTTCTGTCACCCTTTGCAAATTCATCGGTATAATAGCAGTAATTCAAAAGGATAACCTGATAATTTTCGCCTTGCTTTGTAATGATA
>JAZNWZ010000052.1:0-8043 GCA_045593645.1 Candidatus Fimenecus sp.
GATAAAATCACAGTTTACGAAGACGGTACAGTTACTATTGAGTAAATTAAATCTTGTGGGGTTGTCAATGATGACCCCACGTTTTTTTATAAAAACTCTTGATTTTATTTTGTGTTTCTTATATAATACTTAACTGTTGACACGGAGAGTTGTCCGAGCTGGTCGAAGGAGCACGATTGGAAATCGTGTAAACTGCTAAAACGGTTTCGAGGGTTCGAATCCCTTGCTCTCCGCCAAAATAATGCTGATACCTTTTTGGTGTCAGCATTATTTTTTATTAGACATAATAATAGGGATTTGAACCCGCAGGGTCTGAGTGTTAAGAAAACAGTCTGGGAGACTGTTTTTAGCGAAGAGCACAATGCGAATCCACCATTCGCATTGTGAGTCTATAATTCGAATCCCTTGCTCTCCGCCAAAAAAATTAGAGCCTATCGATTGATAGGCTCTTTTCTTATGTTTAATTATTCAACTGTAACTGTTCCGTCTTCATAAACTGTGATTTTATCACCTGTTTTAACTGTGTTAAGGAATTCTTCACCAAGACAGTCAACTGTTGGCATTGGAGTATCTGTCCAAACTGAACCGATGATTGCACCTGCAGCTGCAAGTGAGTCAATATGCTCTGAGAAAAGCATACAAGCAGGGCATCTTTCCATAACCTTTGCACAATAAAGAACAAGACCACCTGTTGTTGAGCCAATTGTCTGTGGTAAGCAAAGTGCTGTACCTACCATTGGCTTTTCATAGATATCAGCGTTGTTTTGGTCGCCACATTTTGCTTCTTTATCGCCAAATTGTAATGCACCTTGGAAGGAAGCAAGTGTATTAAAACCACCGTGTGAAACAAGAGCAGTAGCAACTGCTTTTCCAGGAACTACTGGACGGCCTTTAAAAGTTTTCATTTTATTTTGCCTCCTTTGTAATAATATCAAGAATCTCTTCGCTTGTATAGTAACGAGATGTTGTATATGTACGAAGTTTATTTGAGTTTGTGATTACAGGCATCTTCTTTGCAAGTGGGTTGTTCATATACATAAGAGGACAAATGTAACTAAGAACTACACCAGTTGATTGAAGTTTTGCATATAAATCAGTCTTCTTAAACTCATCACAAACTGCTGGTGGAGCTGTAAATACTGTAGGAACAGATACTTTCTTAAGACCATTCTTTTGAAGTCCTTCATAAACATTTACTGTCCACTCTTTAAGCTGAGCCATTGTCATATGTGGGCAACCAACGAAGCAAAGCTTTGGAGTAGCATCAGGATTTTTCCACATAACAGGATATGAAGCCTTAACTCTTTCAAGTTCAGCATCATCAATAACATAAACTTGAGCGTTTTCTGCTACAATAGCATCACCCATTTCTGCTGCTTCAGGTGTAAGACCTGCAATATGATAAAGACCAACTGCACCGTTTGATGCACAAGCTGCACCAAAGTCTTTAAGATATGCCTTATTATCAGCATTAAGCTCAGTACCGAGCCATTCATTCATACCTTTAACATAAGGAACATCTTCCATAACCTTCATACCGATAGCAGAGCCGAGAATTTGTGCTTCAGGTTTCTTTGAGCACTTAACTTCAACAATCCAAGTTGCTTTTCTGCCTTCGTCAGTAAGAAGACCAAAATCAGGAACAAAGCCTGCAATTGAGCCCATCATTTCAATAAGACCTGAGTTACGGTTGCAACGAGCACCAATTACTGAGTTTGCATATGCAACAGCACTTGATTCTGCCCAAGAAAGAATATCGCCTTTCTTTGGTGTGTTGCCTACCTCGTCAAGATAACAAGCACAAGTATATGCATTGTCGTCAAGAAGACCCATTTTACGAAGTTGTTCGTTATATGAATCTTGCTTTGAATACATAAACTTTTTGAAAACAAAGTTCTTTAAGAAATCTGATGGAACATTTGGGTCAAAAGGTTTAGGGTCAACTGAAAACTTTTGTTTTGATACAACACCCGCATTAAGAAGTTGGTCCATTAAATCAAAAACAGGAGTCATCATTTTAAGACCAAAGCTTGTAACAAGATGTCCCTTATCACTTGTAACAGGAACCATTCTTTCAGCACCAAAGGTTTCACCATACATAACAAGGGTTTTCATAACCTTAGCCATTACTTCGCCTTGTTCGCCATTAAGCATTGCCTGCTGTTCAGCAGTTAATTGCATTGCCATATTAAGCACCTCTTTAATAAAATATTAACAAATACATTCTACTCTCAAATCAACATAGTGTCAATGATAATTTGTTAAATTTTTCACTAAATTAAAAGTGGGAGTAGCCTCCCACCTTCTTATTTAAAGTTCCTTCTATTTTTATTAATATTTGTTTTAAAGCATTGCTTATCAAAGCTAGGATTAAATGCGTAGAAATTCTTTTCATCAAGCTTGTTAGTTACTAGTTGCAAACCTTCACCGAATCTTTGATAGTGAACAATTTCTCTTTCACGCAAAAATTTAATTGGGTCTCTTACATCAGGGTCATCAACAAGTCTTAAAATATTGTCATAGGTTGTTCTTGCTTTTTGTTCTGCAGCAAGGTCTTCATGCAAGTCTGTTATTACATCACCTTTTGATTGTAAATACATTGCAGAGAATGGTGTTCCACTTGCTGCTACTGGATAAAGACCTGTTGTATGGTCAACAAAGTATTTATCAAATCCACTTTTCTTAATTTCGTCTATTGTTAGGTTTCTTGTAAGCTGATATACAATAGCACCTACCATTTCCAAGTGTGAAAGCTCTTCAGTTGCTATATCAGTTAATAAGCCTTTAAGTTCTGGTAATGGCATACCATATCTTTGAGAAAAATATCTCATTGATGCTGCTAATTCACCATCAGGACCGCCAAACTGTGAAATTATTACTTGCGCTAACTTTGGATTTGGATTTTTAATTTTTACTGGATATTGTAATTTTTTCTCATACTGAAACACTAACAATCACACTCCGTATATTCCCAAGGCCAAGGATTTTTAACCCAAGCAAGTCCACTACCAGACTCATGAGTTAAAGGACCAAAGCATTCTTCATATTCTTCAGTTAATTCTTTTGCTCTTTGAGTATATTTTTTATGCATTTCTAATGCTTTTTCATCACAAGGATGTGTATCAAGATAAAGATGCAACTCCCAAGCTGCGAACTTTACGCTTGATAATTCTCTCATAAGTTTACATTTATCCACAGCACTTACCCCCATAGAACTTTTTATCTAATTCAGGAAAAAGCGTGCCATTTTCTAATGCTTCACAACTCTTATAAGTTATTAGTTCAGTTTGAAAAGGAACATACGCCATTGCCAAAACTGTATTAACAGGAAGTTTTGGCATTGTTGTACAAAGGCAATTATTTTCTTCCATAATCAATCTCCTTTTTATTTTTCTGTGCATTGCACTATTACATATTATGCAAATTTGGACAATTTGTTATTGTTGAAAAAATTTATTATTACTGTTATAATACACTCGAGGTGTGGTTGGATGAATATAGAAAAAAATCAAAGTAATAAGCAAGAGAAATTCATTGATAAATTTAAAGATTTAGAAAGTGTTTCAAAAGCAAAGTTTATTTTACTTTTTCTTATTTGTGTTTTTCTCTTTGTACTTGTTATTGAAGGCTTGGTTGCTAACAGATATCTTCACAAGCTTGTTTCTGGAGATTCGGTAAATGGATTTTCTGTAGAAATAAAAACAACAAAATCAATTGAAGATGTTTTTCCTGATATAACGTCTTTAGATAGCACAGAGACAACGTGTCTTGCAGGTGCAAAATCTTACATAATAAATACAGAAAGTAAAAAAATACATTTTCGTGATTGTTATGTATTAGAAAACACTTCCGACGAAAAGAAAAAAAGTGTAATTCTAACAGATGAGGAATTAGAAGAATATTTAAATAATGGATACGAAGTTTGTAAAAAATGTGGAGGAAATTAATATGAACATTAACGAAATCTTATCAAAGGTTGACCATACATTATTATCACAAAGTGCTACTTGGGATGAAATCAAAGCAATTTGTGATGATGGAATGAAATACAACACAGCATCTGTTTGTATTCCTGCGTCTTATGTTAAACAAGCAAAGGAATATGTGGGTGAAAAACTTGCAATCTGTACTGTTATAGGTTTCCCAAACGGATATTCAACAACCGCAACAAAAGTTTTTGAAACTGCAGATGCCATTAAAAACGGTGCTGACGAAATTGATATGGTTATCAATGTTGGTTGGTTAAAGGATAAAAAGTATAATGATATACTCGACGAAATCAACGCTATTAAAGATGCCTGTAATGGAAAAATCTTGAAAGTTATTATTGAAACTTGTCTTTTAACAGATCAGGAAAAAATTAAAATGTGTGAAATTGTTTCAAATTCAAATTCTGATTTTATCAAAACATCAACAGGTTTTTCGACAGGTGGAGCAACAAAGGCTGATATTGAGCTTTTTGCAAAGCATACTACTAATAGTAAGAAAATTAAGGCTGCAGGTGGAATTGCATCAATTGAAGATGCTGAAGATTTTATTAACCTTGGTGCATCACGACTTGGTACAAGCAGAATAGTAAAAATCGTTAAAAACGAACAAGGTAGTGGGTATTAATGAACTATAAACGCATTTTTTTAATTGTTCTTGATAGTTTTGGTATAGGCAACGCACCTGACGCTGACAAGTTCGGGGACTTCGGTGCGAACACTCTTAAAAGCATTTCAAAATCAGCAAATTTCAATATTCAAAATTTAAAAAAACTTGGACTTTCAAATATTGATGGTGTTGATTTGGAAAACTATATTTCCCCTATTGGTAAATTCGGTACATTACAGGAATTATCGAACGGCAAAGATACTACAACAGGTCATTTTGAAATTGCGGGCATTATTTCAAGCAAACCAATGCCAACATACCCTGACGGTTTTCCTGATGAAATAATTGATGAGTTTGAAAAACAGACAGGTTGCGGAACTCTTTGCAACAAAACATATTCAGGTACGCAAGTTATTGCGGATTTCGGAGAAGAACATATCAAAACAGGTAAGCTTATTGTTTATACCTCTGCTGATAGCGTTTTTCAAATAGCAGCACATACTGATGTAGTACCATTAGAAAAACTTTATGAGTACTGCAGAATTGCAAGAAGAATTCTTAAAGGTGAACACGCAGTCGGTCGAGTTATTGCAAGACCTTTTAATGGTAAATATCCGTTTACAAGAACTGCAGACAGACACGATTTTTCTGTTGAACCGCCTGAAGACACAATGCTTGATAAGTTAAAAGCAAATAATTTTGATGTAATTTCAGTTGGTAAAATTGCTGATATCTTTGCAAACCGAGGAATTACAGAAAGTTATTATACCCACTCAAATGATGAGGGCATGGCAAAAACTCTCGAATTAACGGATAAAGATTTCAACGGTTTAGTATTTACAAATCTTGTTGATTTTGATATGAAGTATGGTCACAGACGAGATATTGACGGATACGCAAAAGCTATACGCGAATTTGATAATTGGTTGAATGAATTTTTACCAAAAATAAAAAAAGATGATTTGCTGATTATTACTGCCGACCATGGTTGCGACCCTGCATTCAAAGGCACAGACCACACAAGAGAACAAGTTCCTTTACTTATGTATGCAAATAATATTCGACCTGAAAATCTTGGTACAATTAAAGGATATAATTATATTAGTAAAGTAATTTTAGATAATTTCAATTTAAGGTGATTTTATGGATAAAAAAGACCTTTTTAATATTGCAAAAGAATCAATGAAAAACTCCTACGCACCCTATTCAAATTACAATGTGGGTGCATCGTTACTATGCAAAAATGGTAATGTTTATAAAGGCTGTAATGTAGAAAATGCATCATATTCTTTGACAAATTGTGCTGAAAGAACTGCACTTTTTTCTGCAATATCTAATGGAGAAAAAGAATTTGAAGCAATTTGTATTGTTGGTGGAAAAAACAATGTAATTACAGATTATGCAATGCCTTGCGGTGCTTGTAGGCAAGCATTAGCAGAGTTTTGTGATGAAAATTTCAAAGTATATGTTGGCATTAGTGAAAATGATATTAAGGAGTTCACTTTAGGTGAACTTCTCCCCTATTCATTTAGCAAATCAAAATTAGGTGACTAATATG
Source organism: Candidatus Fimenecus sp. (assembly GCA_045593645.1). Taxonomy (GTDB): domain Bacteria; phylum Bacillota; class Clostridia; order Oscillospirales; family Acutalibacteraceae; genus Fimenecus. The sequence goes on from JAZNWZ010000052.1 coordinate 6,155, forward strand.
AGAATTTACGATATTATTGAGAAAAAACGAGATGGACAAAAACTAACAAAAGAAGAAATAGATTTTTTTGTTCAGGAATACACAAAAGAAAATATCGAGGATTATCAAGCATCTGCACTTCTTATGGCTATCTTCATAAATGGTATGGATGAGGAAGAAACCGTAAATCTTACTGAAAGTATGGCTCGTTCTGGTGATATGCTCGATTTATCGACTATTAACGGAATAACTGCAGATAAACATTCAACAGGTGGTGTTGGAGATAAGACTTCACTTATAGTAGCACCCATTTGTGCTACACTCGGCATTAAAATGGCCAAAATGAGTGGTCGCGGACTTGGACATACAGGCGGTACAATCGATAAACTTGAAAGCATAAAAGGTTTTAATGTATCATTGGAAACTGAAGATTTCTTTAAGCAAGTCAACGAAATCGGTATTTCAATTATTGGTCAAACAGGCAATCTTGCTCCTGCCGATAAAAAGATTTATGCTTTAAGAGATGTTACTGCTACTGTTGACAATATTTCACTTATTGCATCAAGTATTATGAGTAAAAAAATTGCATCAGGCGCTAAAAATATTGTACTTGATGTGAAATGCGGTAGCGGTGCATTTATGAAAGATGAAAAAAGTGCCACAGAACTTGCAGAGTTAATGGTGAAAATTGGTAAAAAATGTGGTCGAAATATGGCTGCAGTTATTACAAATATGGATATTCCCCTTGGTTCAAATGTGGGTAATGCACTTGAAATTAACGAAGTTATTGATATTCTTAAAAATAAGGGTGATGTACAGCTACGCGAACTCTGTCTTGTACTTTCTGCTACAATTTTAAGTATTTCGCTTGATTGGGATTATGAGGTCGCATACAAAAAAGCTGAACAAACAATAGTTGATGGTTCAGCTTATAAAAAATTTATTGAATTTGCAACAGCACAAAGTGAAAGCGATAAAATAACTGTTGCACCAATTTCAAAAAAATCACTTGAAATAAAAGCAACAAAAGACGGATATATTCAAAGTATTGATTCACGAATTGTTGGCGAAAGTGCTGTTTTACTCGGTGCAGGTCGTGAAAAGAAAACAGACACAATCGATTACGGTGCAGGAATTGTACTTTATAAAAAGACTTGTGATAAAGTTTCTGTTGGTGACACAATCGGAATTCTTTATGCAGACAATAATGAAAAACTTAAAAACGCAGAAAAACTTTTCAATACAGCATTTGTAATTGGCGATGAAAAGCCTGAAACGAAACCGTTGATTTATAAAACAATAAGATAAAAAATTAAGGAAAGATATGAGTTTTCATACCTTTCCTTTTTATTTGCCAATTTCAGTAAAAAAATATTTTAGAGTATCGACCAATTCATTTTGTTTAAATAAATCTAAAATTTGTTTTTTGTCCATCCAAGAAATTTGTTTAACTTCATCTGTTGTTGCATTATTTAGTGTTACATCACCATCATATTGAAAAAGCCATACATCAAGAATATCATTAAATCTTTTTCCATCTATAATTTTTCTATTCTTTGAAAAAACTAATTTACCATTATCAGGTAAAAGTTCTACGCCTACTTCTTCTTTGGCTTCACGGATGGCACCGTCTATGCTCGATTCACCTTTTAACACAGAACCACCTACACATTCCCACATTAAAGGAAAAGTTGGTCTGCTTGCAGAATGTTGAGATATAAGATATTGCCCCTTAGAATTTTTTATCCAAACATGGACAACTAAATGATACATATTTTCAGGTAATTTTTCTCCTCTAATATGTTCTTTTCCTGTTAATTTCCTGACTTCTGTATATAAATCCCAAAGTTGCATACTAACTCCTTGAAAATTTCGTTATATACGGTTTTATTTTGTATGCTGAAATTGAT
>JAZNWZ010000053.1:0-9098 GCA_045593645.1 Candidatus Fimenecus sp.
CCGACACGAACACCTTTTTTCTTTTGTCCATATCATTAATCTTTTCCATGTCTCTGATTTGGTTTTCGAGATCTATTTTTTCTCCTCATTGTGATATCCGTATCTGTAACCGTAGCCATATCCATAGCCATATCCATAGCCATATCCATAACCCTTACGACGTTTTCTGCTTGACTTAATAAAGCTTACAGATGAGTCAGCATCAGCATCGTTATAAACACAACCAACGATTTCAGTACCCGTACCGTGAATATCGTCCATTGTCTTCTTAATACGACGAAGAGGTGCTCTGTCGTTACGAACAACCATAATGCAAGCATCTGCATATTGAGCAAGGATTGTAGCGTCAGCAACAAGTCCTCCTGGTGGTGTATCGATGATTACATAGTCAAACTCATTCTTAACTGCCTCAATAACATCAGCTGCTTCATCAGATGAAAGAAGCTCTGTTGAGTCTTGAATTGCTTGGCTTGTAACAAGAAGGAAGAGATTGAACTTTTCAAAATATTTAATTGATTCACTAAGTGTTCTGTCGCCTCTGATAACACCTGAAAGGCCTAATTCGTTAGTTGCTGCAATGCCAAGTGTTTTATAAACAGATGGTTTACGAAGGTCAGCATCAATAAGAAGAACTGACTTACCTGTTTTAGCAAGTGCTAAAGCTGTGTTTGTAGCGATTGTTGTCTTACCTTCATTTTCAGTAGCACTTGTGAAGATAAATGTCTTATAATCATGACGCTTTGCAAGGTTTTCAATCTTTGTACGAACAAGCTTAAAGGACTCAATAAACATAAATCCTGTTTTCTTATCTGTAATAAGAATACTGCTCTTGTCAGTATTAGATGGTTTTCTAATATGAACGATTGTACCCATAATCTTGCTATCAAGCTTGTTTGTAATATCGTCTGCATCCTTAATTGTATCTTTAACGAAGATGTTAATACAAATTGCAACTACAACAAGACCTGCACCAAGAACAAAACCTAAAAGTGTATAAATAAGTGTGTCGTTGTTTGCATTTGCTCTTGTTGGCTCAACTGGTGGGTCAATAAGAATAGCACGAGTGTTAGCATGTGCCTTATCTGTTGTAAACTTGTAGTTGTTTTCATAGCTGACAGCAACTGCATAAGCAAGTTTTGGGTCGTTAGCAGTAACAGTAAGCTTAATGATTGTTGTATCTTCAGTAAGTGATGCGTTAATCATACCCTTAACTGCTGCACCTGATACATTATAACCGCTCTCTGCTGCAACTCTGTCCATGAGTTCATTTGTTTGAGTCATAATTACCAAGTAGTTTCTTGCAAGGTTGATACTAGCATTGATACTTGCAGAGTCTTGACCTGATTCATCACTTGCTTCATTTTTATTGTCGATACTAAACATCATTGAGCAAGTGTATTTTGGTTCATAAGTAAGTTTAGCAGCTGCAAAACCTGCACTTGCACAAATTACTGCTGCAAGTAAAATTATCCAGAATTTTTGCATAATACGAACTGCATATTGAGCGACGGTTTTAATATTAAGGCCGCCTTCTTCACGGGAAGTCTTATTGTAATCCATATTAACTCTCCTCTTAATTTATTTCATTCTTTGATATTATAACAAACTAATTTATGTTATGCAACTCATTTTTTAACTTTTTTATCTATTCTTCAAGCATATTATATTTTTTGAGTTTTTCTACAAGAGCATTAAAATCTCTGCTCACAAGGTCTTCACCTACACCATATTCACTTGCAATCTTTTGCACAATTTGTTCAGGTGTGTTTTCACCATTGAGAAGAGTAAAAATCTCCGCTCCAACATCATTAAATGTAATTACGCCATTAAAATCAATTCGTGCATCACCTGTTGCAATAACAATTTTGCTACCTGCAACATCTTTTAATATAAATCCATCTTTAATTTTCATTTTTAATCAAACCTTCTATTCCTTCATAGGCAATTTTTGCTGCCTCATCATCAAGATTACAGCCCAATGTGAAAATTGGCACACTTTTCAAGAGTAAATCAAGATTTTCAAGCATTTTTTCTGAAAGACCTTTTTCTCCAGGGTGAACAGTTTGTGATAAAAACTGTCCGACTGCTAATTGTGGAGCCATTCTTTTAACCTGATTTGTTTCACTTCTGTGAAGAAAAACAATGGCTCTAACCGGTACTTTAACATCAAGATTTTCATCAGTTTTTCCTGAAAAAGGAGTGCCACAAGCATACCAAACGCCATTTTCAAAAATCAATGCTGGTTTATCGTCATTAATAATTCTTGTGTTTGAAAGATTTTTAAGCCATAAGTGAGTATGTGTTGATTTTCCTGTTCCACTTCTTGCAGAGAACAAATATGCGTAACCATCTTTTTCAACACATGACGAGTGAAGCATAATGCCATTGTGGTTAAGAAGCTCTCTGTAAAAAGCTTCACAAGTCCACATAAACTCGTGCTCATCCCAAGATAAGTGTGGCATACTTTTTTGTTGGTCGTCAATAAACTCTTTTTTTATGTTAAGTCTAATGTCAACATTGTCGCTCTCAAAGTCTGCCTTATATGGTGCAGAACGGTCAGCAAGAAGTTTGCCACGAACATTATATTCAGTTTTAAGCCCTGCAATAATAAATTTTTCCATATTCACCACTAAATTCCTAAGAAAGGAGCCGGATTAACCGTATTACCGTTTATTCTAACTTCAAAGTGAAGATGAGGTCCCGTAACATTACCCGTATCTCCTACTCTACCAACAGCCTGTCCACGAGTAACCTTTTGACCCTTTGAAACTGCAATAGAGCCTGCCTGCATATGTGAGTACCAAGTAACCATACCACCACCGTGGTCAATCTTAACGGTGTAGCCACCGCCCCATTTATCCCAGCCTGCATAGATTACAGTACCTGCTTCAGCTGCAACAACAGTGCTACCACTACTGCCGCCACCTCTTCTTACCAAGTCAATACCACCATGGAAACCGTCGCCATAGTTTCTATAACCATAAGGTGAAGAAACAACATAACAACCAACTGCAGGCCAACAAAGTGTACCACCAAATGGATTTCCAACATTACCTGCATAGCTGTTCTTTGTACCTACTTGAATTTTACAGTCAATAGGCTCCTTAATAGTTTCTCTGCCTACTTCTTTTACAGAAACCTTGACCCCATCAACATAAGTAACAAGCTCTGTTACCTTGTCAAGACCATTAACGCCCTTAACAATAACCTTTTTATCGCCAACATAAAGAGTGTCTGTATTGATTTTGATTGTGTCATATTTAACAGTTTCTTCACGAACTTCTGTTTTTGTTAATTGAACACGAATAAATCTAACCTCTGTTGCAACAAGAAAAACATCGCCAATATGAATTGCTGAGCCTTCTTTGTAGTCAGGATTATAAGCTTCAAGCTGGTCAACAGTAATGTTAAACTTGTTTGCAATACCTATAATTGTATCTCCGTCGGCAACAGTATAATATTGTGCCTCACTCTTTTTAGAGTTAAGCTTTTTAGTGAGATATTCAGCATCTCTGATAACACGGTCGTCATCAGGATATAAGCCTTGCACATATTCAATTTCTTCAACAAAGCTTACAACTGCGTCTTCAACATCTTCTTCATATTCTGCAATATAGTTGTCAAAAACGCTTAAAGCATCTGTTTCGTTCTTAACAGCACACAAGAAGTCGCCATCTATGTAAATGCCACAAGCATTTGTAATGTTGTAATCAGAATTTTCAATAAGCTTGTCGCAAATTGCATTAGCATCACTTAATTGAGTAAGCTTAATTGGTTTAATTTTATACTCTGCGTGTTCAATAGGTTCACCAGACTCTGTTGCAAAAACAGAAAGTCTTTCAAGTGCCATTTCACGAGCCTCTTTGTAATCAGCCTCAGTACGAACATAGCCAATAACTTCGTCCTCATAAGTAAGCTCAAGGGCAAATGTCATATTTGACCACCAGCTTACAATATTGAGAAGCATAACAAGTGAAAGTATAGGAAGAGCAATGTTCAAAACATAAACCAAAGCTCTTTTATATTGTCTAACGCCTTTTTTAAGATATGCACCAAGCTTTTTAAAGGACCTTTTTTTCTTGCCTTTTTCGTCAACATAGACCATTGAAGCAGATGCTCGTTTGATTTCAGAAACGAGTTCTTTAAAATCGTCAACAATTTCATGGAAAACCCTAAGAGCAAACTTGTCCACAACAATAAGGAATGTGAACAAGAGAGTAAACAACGCTTTAAAAGGCTTGAGCAAAAGTGCCCCAACCCATTTGAAGAAGCGTTTTCCATAACGAATTGTTTGGAGTCCAAGAACATATATTTGATTGTAAAGATTGTCAAACATAATCTCGCCTCAATTTCAAACTAAAAAGACCAATATATGTGATATTTTATCACATATTATAAAAAAACGCAAGATGCACATAATGGCAACAAAAAAGCAGGTCATCGACCTGCCTTTTTATGTTTTTATTTGTACTGCTTATTATCAAAATAAACACAATTTTTACCATTTGTTTTTGCCAAATACAGTTGTTCATCTGCTTGACCGATAAAATAATCAATAGGTTTTTTGCCGTTGTCAATACAAGCAACAAGACCAATACTTGTTGTGATTTGCTCTTTTACCCCGTCTATTTTAACACTACTGATTTTGCCAAGTGTTTCTGTAAGGTGGTCAATAAGCTTGTCAATGTCGTGTTGTGCTGTAACAACTACAAACTCTTCACCACCATAACGAACACAAAGGTCGGTTGGTCTTGAAAAATTCTTACGAATACAGTCTGCAACTGCTTGAAGACAAATATCCCCTTTAAGATGTCCATATGTATCGTTAAACTTTTTAAAGTTATCAATATCAAACATAATTACACAGAAGTTGTAGGCATTGTTCATACAAAAGCCTCTTAAAGCAGGAACGCTTGTTTCAAAGCCACGTCTGTTCATAAAGCCTGTTAACGGGTCGCCATTAGCAGAATATTGATATCGTTTTTTAGTCAGAGCATCGGAAATATAGAAATAAAATCTTGCAAATGAGAATACAACACCTGCTCCTGTAAGTGCAACACAAATAACCATATCACCAACATTTATAGGCATTACATAAGCATTTACATAGAGCATTGTATATATTTCAACGCCCATTGACACAACATAAATTAAGATTTTTGGAATTGGCTCAATTATCGGCAACAAGGTGAATACAATCATAAATGTTATGTAGTTGTTAAACTCACCACGGTCAAGAAACTCCATTATTGAGAAAGACATCGCCTCTATTGCATACAATATCCAATAAGCTGAATAAACAAGTCGTTTTGTCTTATCTGATAAGAATGCCTTTTTAAGTCCGTTTTCAATAATCGAAATAAAGCACAAGGATACTATCAAGAAAACAATGGACGAAATGAAAAAGCTTTGTCCGTGGTCAAAGTTTATTTGACTCCAAACAGCCCAAATCATTCCACAAAATTCAACAATAAGTAAAGCGATTGAAGCAGGAATAACTCTTATAAAATTAGTGTGTTTTCTTTCACTTTCAATCTCTCGAAAAATTGGATTTGTGCCTTGTTTATCTTTTCTAACTGCAAAAACATCTGTTGTTTTCACATCAAACTTGTCTTTTAACTTTTCAAGCTCTGCATTTAAATATGTAAACACAATTATTCCCCCTTCTCTTTATTTTCTAAATTTATTTTAGCACAAAAAATGCTCCTAATCAACAACAGAGTAACATTTAAATTATATTTTCATACAATGTACTGTCAGTTGATAATTTTTTACAGGAGGAACCTATATGTCAGAAAACAAAAACTGCCTTAATGAAAAATCAATGTCAAAAATCAAGGAAGCAGTTTGCATTGACACAAACAGAGTGTATGATTCTTGTGCAGACAAGGATTGTCTTGAAGATTTAAGAGTTTATTTTACAAGTCAGACACAGTGCATAATTGATTCTGCAACAAATGTCCGTTGTAGAGGAAGTGAAGTACTTAACGCCTTTATTGAGGTTGAAAGAATACCGTTCAACAGAGGCTTCTATTCAGTTGATATTACTTATTTCTTTAAAGTGTGCCTTGATGTTTTCACAGGCCACTCAAATGCACCTGTCCCAGTTGAAGGTCTTGCAACATTCTCTAAAAAATGTATCCTTTATGGCTCTGAAGGCAATGTAAAGGTATTCTCATCAGAATTTGTAAGCTGTGATATTGACAATCAGCTTGATATGACAAGCACAAATCCAAAAGCAAAGGTACAAACAGTTGACCCAATTTGCCTTGACGCAAAGCTTTGTCATATTCACGATTGTTGTAACCCTTGCGATAAAAATTGCTGCAAGCCATCACGATTACCAAAATGCATTTGTTGTTGCTTTGATGGTGATTTTGACTGCTACGACGACGAGCCTAAAAAAGCAGTCCTTGTTACACTTGGTATTTTTACCATTGTTCAGCTTGAAAGAGATGTGCAGATGCTTATTCCTGCATATGACTTCTGTATGCCAAACAAAGAATGTAGCTGCGAAACAGATAATCCTTGTGAAGCCTTTAGAAAAATTCAGTTCCCTGTTGACGAATTCTTCCCACCAAAAGAAGGTTGCCTAAAGGGTGGCTACTTCACAGGCTGTGGATGTTCAGTCCCAAACAATGATTAAACAAAAAACGGAAGGTTAAACCTTCCGTTTTTCTTTTATTTGATTATTTAAGTGCTGATTTTGCGCTCCAGATGTTTGCAGCATACTCGTTAATAGCACGGTCTGCAGCAAATCTGCCTGCACCTGAGATATTCATAAGAGACATCTTGTTCCAGTTATCTCTGTCAAGGAAGTCCTTAGAAATTCTTTGTTGTGTTGCTCTGTAATCTTCAAAGTCAGCAAGAGCCATATATGGGTCATGGTGAATAATTGTTGATGTTACCTCGTGAAACATCTTGCCACCAATACCATTTGCATTTGCAAAATCAAGAATCTTATGAAGCTCTGCATTGTTGTTATAGAACATTTCAGGATTATAACCACGCTTTTTAAGTTGATTAACCTCAGGAGTGCTCATACCAAAGATATAAATGTTTTCGTCGCCAACTGCTTCATAAATTTCAACATTAGCGCCGTCCATTGTACCGAGAGTAACTGCACCGTTAAGCATAAGCTTCATATTACCTGTACCTGATGCCTCTGTACCTGCAAGTGAAATTTGCTCTGAAATATCTGCAGCAGGCATAAGCTTTTCAGCAAGAGTTACATTGTAATCTTCAACATAAACAACCTTAAGTCTGCCCTTAACATCAGGGTCATTGTTAATAACATCTGCAAGTGCACAAATAAATGAAATAATCTTCTTTGCCATAAAGTAGCCTGACGCTGCTTTTGCACCGAAAATATATGTGTGAGGAATAAACTCACCATTTGGATTTTCTTTAATTGCAAGGTATTGTGAAAGAATATTGAGTGCATTAAGTTGTTGACGCTTATACTCGTGAAGACGTTTAACTTGAACGTCAAAAATTGAATCTGGGTCAAGCTTAATTCCGTTGTGCTTAAGAACATATTTTGCAAATTCTTCTTTATTTGCCCTCTTAATCTTGCCAAGCTCGTCAAGTACTGCCTTGTCGTCCTTGTATTTTCTCAAATCAAGAAGTTTGTCTGCATCCTTAATAAAGCCATCACCAATAAGGTCTGTAAGATAACCTGTAAGCTTAGGGTTTGCTTGACAAAGCCATCTTCTGTGAGCAATACCATTAGTAACATTTGTAAACTTGTTTGGTGTAAGTGAATAGAAATCAGAGAAAACTGTTTCTTTAAGGATATCACTATGAAGAGCAGAAACACCGTTTACACAGTGTGAGCCTGCAACACAAAGGTTTGCCATTCTAACAATGCCGTTTGACATAATTGCCATTCTCTCAACCTTATCAGCATCGTGTGTGTTTTCCCAAACATAAGAACGGAAACGGTTGTCGATTTCCTTTGTGATTTGCCAAATTCTTGGCATAAGACGTTTATAAAGGTCTTCAGGCCAGCATTCAAGAGCCTCTTTCATAACTGTGTGGTTTGTATAAGCAACTGTGTTTGTAACAATGTTCCAAGCCTCATCCCAGCCATAGCCACACTCGTCAAGAAGAATTCTCATAAGTTCAGGAATTGCCATTGTAGGGTGAGTATCGTTAACATGGATAGCAACCTTGTCAGCAAAGTTATCCATTGTGCCGAATTCACGAAGGTGATGAGCAACAATGTCTTGAATCGAAGCAGAAACAAGGAAATATTGTTGACGAAGACGAAGTGATTTGCCTTCTGGATGATTATCTGCAGGATAAAGAACCTTGCTGATAACCTCTGCCATAGCGTTTCTTTCCATAGCTCTCATATAATCACCTTGATTAAAGAGTGCCATATCGAGACCAGGTGCTTTTGCAGACCAAAGACGAAGCACAGAAACACCCTTACCATCTTTACCTGCAACATGCATATCATAAGGAACAGCTTGAATTGTTGTTGAGTTTGCAATTTCAACATGGTGATATTGATTTTCCCAAGTGTCTACAACTTCACCTTCAAAATTGATTGCAATTGCGCTTTCTTCATGTGGTACAAGCCAAACATCGCCACCAGGAAGCCAGAAGTCAGGAAGCTCTGTTTGCCAACCATCAACAAGCTTTTGCTTAAAAATACCATATTCATAAAGAATTGAATAGCCCTTTGCAACATAGCCTTGTGTTGCAAGACCATCAAGATAACAAGCAGCAAGACGACCTAAACCACCGTTACCAAGACCTGCGTCAGGCTCACAATCATAAATTGCTTCCATTTTAATATCGTAATCTTTTAAAACGCTTTCAAAAACCTTTGTAAGATTTAAATTGTAAAGATTATTTTTAAGTGAACGGCCCATAAGGAATTCCATACAGAGATAATAAACTCTTTTTGTTCCTTTTTTAGAACCTTGTGCAGAAAAGTCTGCTCTGCCCTGACTCATCATATCTCTGACAATAAGAGCAATTGCTTTGTAAAATTGTTCAATTGTTGCCTCTGTAGGATTAACACCTATAAAATGAGAGAGCTTTGACTCAACAAGCTCTTTTGCTTGTTTCTTTGTAAGCGAATAATT